>JBQDIN010000004.1:13426-123039 GCA_052094425.1 Propionibacteriaceae bacterium | reverse complement strand
ACCGATCTCTCCCGAGACGGCCCGTCATCTGGCGTGTGATGCGGATCTGATCCCGGTCGTCCTCGACGCTCAGGGTGTGGTGCTGGATGTCGGCCGGAGCCGCCGGTTGTTCACGCGGGGGATCCGACACGGCCTCGAGGTCCGAGACCAGGGCTGCGGAACGAAGACCGCGGCAACACACCCGATTCCGACCACGCGGCCACTCACCCTGATGGGGCCACGGGGTCGTGTCCCTAGGCTCAGGTGTCCGGGCCCGCCAGCCGCAGCGTCGTGAGGACCAGGGTGCGGGTGACCTGGAGCAGTTCGGAGAGCAACACGGACTCGTCCGGTCCGTGCGCACGGTCGATGGTGCCGGGGCCGTAGTGCAGGGTCGGGACACCAGCCGCTGCGTACAACCGAAGGTCACTCCCGTAGGGGGCGCCGACGCGCGGCAGGTCGGTCGAGCCGCCGGAGTCGACATGGGCGGCGGTGACGACGTCGGCGAACCGATGGCCGGCTGGCAGCCGGCCGCCACGGAACTGGCCACCGGGCCAACTGACGACCGGTGGGTGTTCCCGCAGCCACGGGTGCTTCGCCGCCGCGGCAGCCACGGCCTGCTCGAACTCCCGAACCGCGGTGGCCGGGTCCTCACTGATCCGCAACCCGTACCGTCCCTCGGCGACCAGCAGGTCGGGCAGGCTGCTGGACCATTCCCCGGCGTTGATCTTGCCGACGCTCAGCGGGTAGGGGATCGGGTAGTGGGCCATCGGCTCCTCCACGATCGTGTTCCGCTCCCGCTCCAGGTCGAGCAGGGCGGCGTGCACGGGGAGGTAGGCGTCGAAGGCACTCTGCCCGGCGTGCGGGGAACTGCCGTGGGCGGCGACTCCGGGCACCTCGATCCGGAAGGTGAGCGCACCCGCATTCGCGGTGATCAAGGTGCCGTCGGTGGGCTCGGTGATGATGCACGCTCCGCCGCGGTGGCCCCGGGCCAGGGTGCCGAAGGCGCCGAGTCCGCCGTCCTCCTCGCCGATCACGGAGTGGATCGCCACACCGCCGGGGAGGTCGATGCCCGCGGTTCGGATCGCTTGCAGGGCAGCGATCGCGGCCACCATCCCGCCCTTCATGTCGGCGGCTCCCCGGCCCATGATCTCCCGGTCGTCGGCGTGCCAGGTGAGGCGCGGCTGGAAGGGATCACCGGTCCACTGTTCCTCGTGCCCCGGCGGCACGACGTCGGCGTGGGCCTGCAGGACCAGAGCGGGCTCCCGGCCGGAGACGTTCGTGCCAACCAGACCCCAGGCCTGCGCGCGTTCCACCTCGACGCCGGGGAAGTCTGGGCGGGCGGTGAGCTCGGCGAGGTCGAACGGCCAGAGGTCGATCTCCAGCTCGAGCTCGGCGAACCGGCCGGCCAGCAAGTGCTGGATGTCGACCTCGGCCGGGCTCCCGCCGACGCTGGGGACCCGCAGCAGTTCCATCAACAACAGCACGACCCGCTCCGGATCGATCGCGTCCAGGGCCTGCTTCTCGGTGGTGGTGAGCACGAGACCACGGTACGACTCCTCGGCTGGCTATGCTCGTCACCGGGCCGTCATTCGGTGGGCCACCCGCCGAGCCAACCAACTGTCGAGCCAACCAACTGTCGAGCCAACCAAGGAGCACCGTGCCCGAACCGCAGCTCCCGTCGGAACTGGATCGCCTGTCGGTCGACCTGGTGGTGGCGGCCGCGCGCTTCACTCGGGCGGCGGCGCACAGTTCGGGGGCCACCGAGGCGCAGGCGGTCTGGCGCGCGCTGTCGATCCTGGACGAACACGGGCCGGTGCGGGTGAGCGACTTCGCCCTGATCGACCGGTGCTCCCAGCCCACGGCGACCACCATGCTGCAGCGGCTCGAGCAGTCCGGGGCGGTGCAGCGGGTGCCGGACCCGCGGGACGGCCGGGCCACCCTGCTGAGCCTGTCGGAGCAGGGGAGTGCCCGGTTGCACGCCCTCCGCACCGATGTCGCGGACGGGTTGCGGGAACGGATGAGCAACCTGTCCCCCGGGCAACGGGAGCAGGTGCGGACGGCGGTGGAGGTGCTGGACGCCCTGGTCCGGGACTGAATCTCCCGGCCGGGCTCAGGTCCCGGCCACGTAGCGTTCGATCGTCTCCACGAAGACGGCTGCGGCGGCCGTCGCGTCGAGATCGAGGGCCACGTCGACCAACGGCCAGTTCTCGTCCTCACCGTGGACGGCATCCTCGCCGACCAGATGTCGCTGGTCGACGATGGTCTGCCCGCGGCCGAGCCCGGCGAGGTTCACCTGGGTGGGCAGTCGACCGATCGTGAACAACTCGGGGTTGGTCAGCAGCACCAGCGCCCCGGCGTCGCCGATCCCGCCGTGGTAGAGGTCGCGACCATCGGCGCGGGGGAAGCGGTGTTGCAGCAACTCGCCGGCCAACCGACGTGCCGGATGGCTGGCGGCGGCGAGTTCCCGGGCCACCTCCTCGGCGACGACCAGCCGCATGAAGACGTCGAGGGCGTACATCGTGCAGGCGATCCCGGAGTTGATCACCATCGCAGCGGCCTCCGGGTCGTGCCACACGTTGAACTCGGCCACCGGGGTGGCGTTGCCGATCCCGGCCGACCCGCCCATGAACACGATCCGGTCGAGGCGCTGCGCCACTTCGGGGAACTGGGTCAACAGCAGGGCGAGGTTGGTCTGTGGTGCCAGGGCCACCAGGGTGACCGGACCGTCGGCGGCCAGGATCCGGTCGCGGAGCAGGGTGGTGGCGCCGAACTCCGCGTACGAGCGGTTGGTGTCGGGTAACCAGATGCCACCGAGCCCGTCCGCGCCGTGCACATGGGCCGCGTCCCGGGTCGGGCCGAGCAGGGGCCGGGCCGCCCCGCCGGCGATCGGAATCTCCGCGGCACCCGCCGCGTCCAGCACCCGGGCGGTGTTGGTCAGCACCTGGGGCAGGGAGGCGTTGCCGGCGACACCACTGATCCCGGCCACGTCGAGGTCGGGGTGCCCGATGGCGTAGAGGATCGCCAGTGCGTCGTCGGTCCCGGTGTCCACATCCAGCAGGACGGTCTGTGCAGTCACAGCAGCAGGTCTAGCACAGGTCGGGTGGGGGTTGTCGAAAGAAGTGCATAGATTTACTATGCAAAGAAGTATCTGATGTCGACCCCGAGGAGTGCCCAGCCGCAATGAGTGCTGTCCGCGAAGAATCCCTGCTGCACCAACCCAGGGCGGTGTGGGCGGTGGCCTTCGCCTGCGTGATCGCCTTCATGGGGATCGGCCTGGTGGATCCGATCCTGCCGGCGATCAGTGCGGACTTGGGTGCCACGCAGTCCCAGACGATGTTGCTGTTCACCAGTTACCTGTTGATCACCGGCTGCGCGATGTTCTTCACCAGCTGGGTTTCGAGCCGGTTGGGGGTGAAGCGCACCCTGCTCGTCGGGCTCGCCCTGATCGTCGCGTTCGCCGCCCTCGCCGGGGCAGCCGGCAGTGTCGAAGGGGTGATCGGCTTCCGGGCCGGTTGGGGGTTGGGCAACGCCCTGTTCATCTCGACCGCATTGGCCACCATCGTCGGCGCGGCCAGCGGTGGGGTCAACGGGGCGATCATCCTGTACGAGGCGGCCCTCGGCCTCGGCATCGCCACCGGGCCCCTGCTCGGTGGTGCCTTGGGAGCCGTCTCCTGGCGGGGCCCCTTCTTCGGCACCGCGGTGCTGATGGGGATCGGCTTCATCGCCATCGCGGTGCTGCTGTCATTGCCGGCGTCGACGGCCGCGCCAGTCTCCGTCACGGCCACTTTTCGGGCCCTGTCCAATGCGCCGCTGCGCACCCTCGCCCTCGGCGCGCTGTTCTACAACTTCGGCTTCTTCTGCCTGCTGGCCTACAGCCCGTTCCCGATCGAGGCGGCCGCGTTGGCCCGCGGGATCGACGACTTCGGCGCGCACGAGCTCGGATTGATCTTCTGCGGCTGGGGCGTGGCGCTGGCGCTCACCTCGGTGTTCGCGGCCCCGGTGCTGACCCGGCGTTTCGGACGGCGCCGCACCCTGTACGCGATGCTCGTGCTGCTGGCGATCGACCTGGCGGTGCTGGCCCTCGGCGTGCACAGCCTGCCGGTGCTGATCGGCGGGATCATCGTCGGCGGGCTCTTCCTCGGCGTGATGAACACCGTCCTGACGGAATCGGTGATGGAGGCCACCGATCTGCCGCGCAGTGTGGCCTCCTCCACCTACAGCGGTGTCCGCTTCGTCGGTGGGGCGATCGCCCCGGCGGTGGCCGGCGTGATCGCCGACCACCTCGGGGCGCCGGCGCCGTACTGGATGGCGGTGGCAGCGTTGCTGATCGCCGTCGGCGTCCTGGTGTCCGGCCGCAGGCACCTGACCCACATCGATCGGCACCAGACGGAACCGCCCCTCGTCGAGGCGGAGGCACTCACCCTCGGCGACGCCTGAGTCCGCCGATTCAGACCTCCGTCGGTTCCAGCTTGGCCAGCCCACGCTGACGCGCCGTCACCTGTTCGGCCTGGCCCTGGCGCAGGTCGGCCGGGAGCACGATGTCCTCGATCACCAGGTCGTGCACGGCGATGCCGACCCGGGCCGCGGCAACGGTGACCGAAACCTTGACGTTGATCCCGTCCGAGGTCGGCACCTCCTGGCCGGTGACGGTCATGATCATCTCGCGGATGTCGACCAGCTGGTACTGGGTGCGTCGGGTCGGGCGGTACCGACCGGGGCCGCGGACACCGGTGCGGACGCCGTCGGTGTAGGCGAGCACCTGGTGTCCGGTGCGGACGGTGAAGTGGCGGGCCATTGTGGTCTCCTCTCGGATCGGTCGGGTCATGCTGGGTCGGGCCGGGTGCTGCTGTCATCGAGGGTGGAGGGGACGGCCGTCGGCACGCCGGGACGTGGGGTGTCGAGCATCGTGCTGACTGCCCGGACCGCAGGACGTCCCCTGTCGGGGTCGGCCGCCACAACTTTGTCGGGTGGGTGGTCAGGTGATCAGGTCGGTGGCGCGGAAGGCATAGAGCGCGCCGAGGCGTCGGCGGGCCACCGCCCGATACAAGGGGAGCCGGCGGCGGACGTCCGGCTGTGGCCGGTAGCCCTCGAGGACCGCCTCGACCAGCGGTGTGGCGTCCTCGAGCATCCCCTGGAGTTCGCGGAGCTCGAGGTGCGCAATCAGGTTGCCGAGATCGAGGGCAGGATCCCCGACGGCCATCAGGTCGAAGTCGATCAAGCCGACCCGGTCCCCGTCGACGAGCACCTGCCCGTCGTGGAAGTCCCGGTGCAGCAGCACGGGCCGGACGTCGCCGGCCGGGCCGTCGAAGCGCTGGATGCGGAGGGTGTCGTAGGGCTCGTCCAGTCGTCCGCCGAACGGAGCGGGGGCGTCGAAGTGGTCGGCCCAGGCGAGCCACCGGTCCAGCACGTCGAACTCTGCCTGCAGGTCGTGGATCGGCAGACCATCCGGGATCGGTTGGCGGTGCAGCCGGGCCAGCTCCGCCCCCGTTGCGTGGCAGGCGTGGGCTGCGTCCGGGGTGGTCAGCACCGCGTTCAACCCGGTGCCCGGGACCGCGCTGGAGGTGAGCGAACCGGCCCATTCGTCGACGGCGAGCACGGCCGGGGTCCGGAGATCGAGTGCGGCAGCCTGGTGGGCCCGCTCCGCCAAGGAGGCCACCCGGCGCGGGCGGACCACCTTGGTGTAGGTGTACCCGTCCAGCCGATCGGCCGGGCCGCGCAGTACCGCCCGTCGTCCGGCGCGGTGGCTGATCAACTCCATCCCGGGTTCGGCGAGGATACGGGCCAGGCCGGTGAGTCGCCGGTCGACCCCGTCGAGTTGCAGCAGCAAGCGGCCCCGGCGTACGGCACCGGTCAGGCGCTCTTCCTCGGCCGCCGCCACGCCGACCGAGCCGAACCACTGGGCCGGCACCGGGGCGTGGGGTGGTCCGAGTTCCAGCAGCACGTGGTCCAGGGCACGGGGCCACGCCCGCAGTACGGTCCGCCCGCTGGCGATCACGTCGGCCACCACCTCGGACCAGCGGTGGGTGCGGGACTCCGGCTGGAGGGCGGTCACGTCAGCCTCCGGAGCACCCGGTCGACCCGGCGAGTCACCTGGGCGGGCCAGTCCGGCTCGTTCTGGCGGAACGGGTCGGCGGCCCGGGCGAGGGTGGCACCGGCCAGATGTCCTTGCAGCGTGGGGAGTGGGTGGACCCGAGCGTAGCCGGCGAGCACGGCGCGACCGAAGTGGTCATCGGTGCTGCTGGCCACCAGATTGGCCAGGTCGTACCCGGCCTCGCCCTGACCGGCGCGGTCCCAGTCGATCAGGCCGGGACGCCCGTCCGGGGTGATCAGGAACTGGTCCGCGGACAGGTCTCCGTGCCCCGGGACCAGTGGCTGGGCGATTGTCCGGTCGGCGGCCAACCGCTCGAGGATCTCGGCAGTCACCGGCGCCAGGTCGGGCAACAACCGGCTGATCAGGTCCGCCGTGTCGGCGGGGTCGGCGATGGTCATCGCGGGCAGGCCGTCGGCCGGGTGGGCGTGCAGGTCGGCCAGCCCCGCCCCGAGTTCTTCCAACGTGTCGGTGTCGGTGTGCTCCGGGTCGACGGTCCTCCCCGGCACGTACTCGAGGGCGAGCACCCCGTACCGGCGGCCCACCGCGAGCAGGCGTGGGGTGCGGAGGATCCCATTGTCAGGCGGCGTTCGGTGCGCTGCCACTGCCCGGCGCAGGTCGCGACGCCGGTACGCCCGGATCAGTACCGGTCGGGCGCCCTCGGAGGTGACCAGCGCAACCCAGCGACGCTGCGGCTTGTGCACCAGGGTGCGTACGATCGGCCGTCCGCCGAGGTGCACCCCCTTGCGGGCCAGTTCGGCGAGGGCGGCGCCGGTGTCCTGCAGTGCCGGCAGGTCACGATCGGCCGAGCTCCGGGCCACCACCAGTCCCCGGCCGCGGTCGACTGCGAGGATGCTGCCGGGATGGGCCCGGGCCACGGTCTTGTCCAACTTGGGCAGCGCATCGGCGGCCACGGCCAGGGCGAAGGCGTCGCCTGAAGCGAGCCGCAGCCCGACCAGGCAGCTGGTCCCGGGCTTGTACCGCAGGTAACGACGCTCGAGGAGCTGCTCGGAGTGCTCGGCCAGCCAGTCGGAGAGGAGCTCGTCGGACAGGATCGTCGTCAGGCCCGGCACGGCCCGGTCCCGATGGGCCAGATCGAGGTGGGCGGCCGCCGGGGTCACGTGGGTCGTCATGGTGCGACCACCGGCTCACGTGGGGGCAGCCGCGGCGATTCCGGCTGGGCGGTGCCGCCCATCGCGTCGGGGATGCTGGTCCCGGTGACCCGGCCGTCCTCGAGCCAGACCACTTGGTCCGCGGTGCGTGCAGCCGCCAGGTCGTGGGTGATCACGAACGTGGTGCACCCGTGCGTCAACCGGTCCAGGGCCCCCGTCACCTCGGCTTCGGTCCGCGGGTCCAGCCCGGTCATGGCCTCGTCCAAGATCACGATCGGTGCCCTCCGAATGGCGGCCCGCGCGATGGCGATGCGTTGGCGCTGTCCGCCGGACAGGGTGGAGCCGCGTTCGCCCACCTCGGTGGCGTACCCGTCCGGGAGGGCCATCACGAAGTCGTGCGCACCGGCCAGGGTCGCCGCCTCGATGATCTCCTCCTCGGTCGCCGGACGGCCCAGGCCCATCGCGATGTTCTCCCCGATGGAGGTGGCGAACAGCAGGCTCTCCTGCAGCACCACGGCGACCTGCGCCCGGACCGAGTCCAAGGTCATGTCCCGCAGGTCATGTCCGTCGATCAGGATCCGTCCGGAGTCGGGGTCGCGGAGTCGGACCAGCAACGCTGCCAGCGTCGACTTTCCGGCCCCGGAGGAACCGACGACGGCGACCCGCCGCCCGGCGTGCACGCGCAGGTCGAGCCCGCGCAGAGCCGGTCGGCCGGTCTCGTACGACAGGCTCACGTCCTCGAAGTCGACGTAGCCGCGGAATCGCGGGGCGGTACGAGCCCAGCTCGCATCGACCAGGTCCGGCTGTTCGTCCAGCACCGCGGTGATGCGCTCCCCGGAGGCCGCCGCCTTGGAGATCCGCCCGGTGTACTTGGCGATGTCGCGCAGCGGCTTGAAGGCGGTCTTGAGGTAGGTGAGGAAGACGGTCAGCTCGCCGGGGGTGAGCTCGCCGACGAGCACCCGGGTGGCGCCGACGAAGAGCACCACGCCGGTCGCGACCCCGACCAGGACGTCGGTCTTGCGCTCCAGCCCGGCCGACAGCTTCTTCGCCTGGACCCCGTCGCGGAGGCTCTTCTCGTTGCTGCCGCCGAACCGCTCCTGCATCCGCCCGGCCAGCGAGTAGCTCTTGATCACGGTGATGGCGGACAGGGTCTCGGTGGCGAGCGAGGCGATCGCACCCTCGGCGTCGCGCTGCTTGCGCGAGACCTTGGTGATCTTCTTCGTCATCCGCACGCCCAACAGGCCGAAGAGCGGGAAGACGATCAGCACGACCAGGGCCAGTTGCCAGTCCAGGATCGCGATCACGACCAGCATCCCGAACAGGGTGACGAAGTTGCCGGTCAACGGCAACAGCGCGGTGACCGCGGCCTCCTGGAGCCGGCCGACATCGCCGGTGACCCGGGTGACCAGGTCTCCGGTCCGCCGTCGGTCGTGGAAGCGCATCGACAGCACGTTCAGGTGGGCGTACAACTCCGATCGCACCCGGGTGAGGACCCGGTTTCCGGCCAGGGCGAAGCAGATCGTCATGGCGTACGAGGCCGCGGCACGCAAGGTCACAGCACCCACCAGGGCCACCGCACAGATGATCAACATCGTCCAGACACTGCCCACGATGGTGCGCTCACCAGCCAGGTCGGCCCCGGCCTCGGCCACGATCAGGTCGATCACGTAGGCCAACGGCCACGGCTCCACCAGCCGCAACGCGACCTCGGCGAACAGGGCCAGCAGGCCCAGGACCAGGAGGCGGCGCTGGGCCCTCAGGTGGGGTTTGAACCGCCGGGCGGTGGCGAGCAGGCGAGGCATCGCCTCGCGTAGGGAACGGTCGCGGCGACTCACGAGGCCACCCCCCTTGTCTCGAGTCCCCGGTCGGCCCTGAGCGCGAGGTCCAGGGCCGAGCGGACCACGGTGGTCCACGTGTGCCCTCGTTCCGCAGCGATCCGGGTCGCGCGGCTGAGCCGTTCCCGCGACGTCAGGTCGTGGCGCAGGTCGGCCAGTGCGCCGGCCAGGGCCGCCGCGTCACCGGGCGGCACCAACCGTCCCAGCCGGCCGCCGTCCAGGATGTCGCCGATCTGACCGATCTCGCTGGCCACGATCGGGAGTCCGGCGGCGAGGTACTCGTAGAGCTTGAGTGGGGAGAAGTAGAAGTCCTCCTGCTCCGGGTACGGGGCGCACCCGAGGTCCATTCGCCGCAACTGGGCCGCCACCTCGCTGTTCGGCAACGCGCCGGTGAACTCGACCATCCCGGCGAGTTCGGCGTCCGCGCGTGCGCGCAGGTGGTCACGCAGTGGCCCGTCCCCGACGACCAGCAGTCGCCAGTCGGCGCCGGAGCCGAGCAGGCCCAGGGCGTCCAGGAGTACGTCGAGGCCGTGCCACGGCTTCAGCGTGCCGACGAATCCGACGGTGAACGGGTCTTGCGCCCGGGTGAGCGGGCCGCGGCGCGGGAGGATCCGCTCGACGTCGACGCCGTTGGGCAGGACATGGACGGATTCCGGGCGGGTGCTCAGGCTGCGCACCCAGGCGCTGACCCCGTCGCTGACGCACACGGTCGCGGTGGCGGCGGCGAAGGCGGACCGGGCCACGGACTCGGCGCCCTGCCGGTCGACCAGTTCGCGGTGACGGGCCTGCTCGTCCACCAGGGGAGCGTTCACCTCGAGCACGCTGGGCACGGCGTGGTCGCGGGCCCATGCGGTGGCGCTGCGGCCCCACAGGGCGTACCGCTCGTAGACCAGGTCCGGCTGGATCCGGTCGAGGACGTCGAGCACCTCGGCGTCGCTGCGTTGGGCGGATCGCTCGCGTGCCGCCGCGCCGTCGGTGGCCACCGGGGTCAGCGGATGCACCGTGACTCCGGCGATCTCGGGTGCGGGTGTTCCGCCCGGCCGGACGGTCACCAGGTGCACGTCGTGGCCGTCGGCACACAGCACCCGCAGCACCGCCTGGGCGTGCACCGCGGCACCCTTGGTGCCGAACACCCCGATCCCGGGATCGGTACTGACGAAGGCGATTCTCATCGCAGTGCCGTTCATCGCAGTGTCGTTTATCGCAGTGCCGTTCATCGCAGGGCCTCCCTTCCGGAGTCGAAGCCCAGGGCGACTCGGGCGGCCTGACGGCGGGTGTCGAAGTCGACCTCGATCAGGTCGCGGGCGGCCTTGGCCAGGGACAGTCGCAGGTCGGCGCCGGCCAGCAGCCTGGCCAGGGCGTCCGCCAGTGTGTCGGGATCGTGCTCGGGCACCAGCAGCCCGGTGACTCCGTCCTGCACCACCTCGGGAATGCCGGTGACCGGCGTACCGACGCACGGGGTGCCGAGGGCCATCGCCTCCAGCAGCACCGTCGGCAACCCGTCCCGATTGCCGTCCTCGCCGACCACGCAGGGGGCGGCGAAGGCGGCTGCGGAGCCGACGATCTGCCGGACCCGGTCCTGGGGCAGCGCCCCGGTCATCCGTACGACCTGGCCCAGGTCCAGCGCCTCGACGCGGGCCGCGAGGTCGTCGGCCAGCGGCCCGGTGCCGACCAGGTCGAGCCGGAAGTCGACGCCACGATCACGGAGTAGGGCCGCGGCGGACAGCAGGTCCTCGAAGCCCTTCTTCGGCACCAACCGTCCGACGGCGGCGATCACCGCGGCGCGGTCCCGGGGCTCGGAGAAACCGAAGTCGGTCAGGTCCAGCCCGTTGTACACCCGGCGGACCCGGTCCGCGTCCGCGCCGAACTCGGCGCGCAGGAACTCCAGGTTGAAGTCACTCACGGTCACCACGTCGGCAGCGCTCGCGAGCTTGCGGCGCAGGTCCTCGCGGACCACCTCCTCGTGGAAGATGTCCTTGGCGTGGGCCGTGAACCCCCAGGTGATGCCGGCGATCGCGGCGGCCAACCGGGCCACAGTGGCTGCCACCGAGCCGAAGTGGGCGTGCAGGTGGGTGAGACCCCGCTCCCGGACGGCCAGGGCCACCTCGACCGCTTGGACTGCGTCCCGGGCATCGACCTGGAGCAACTTGGCGAGGTGCGGTCCGAGGTCGCCCAGCGCGGCCTGGCCACGGCCCAGGGTCTCCCAGAGGTCGGCGGCCCGGATGCCGGAACTGCGCAAGTAGGTCACGGGTGCGTCCACGTCGGCGAGTTGGGCGTGGAAGCGGCCGTCGACCGGCGGGCGCAGGGACAAGATCTCGAGGTCGACGCCCAGGTCCTGCAGGGCGAGTAGTTCGGTGACGATGAAGGTCTCGGAGAACCGGGGGTACATCTTGCACACGTAGCCGATCCGGCCCGTGGGGGGCGTCTGGTGCTCAGGCAGCATGGGTGATCCTTCCGGTCAGGCCGCGGGCCAGCCCGGCGATCCGGGAGAGGCCGTCGAGGTCGATGGAGGCGCGTTCGTGGGGGCCTTCCGAGGGCACCCAGATGCCTCCGGCGGCGGGGAGGGTGGCGATCCAGTCGGCGAGTACCGCGGGGCTGAGGTCGTCCGGGTGCAGGCGATCCATCAGGTGCCGGGCAGCCAGGTTGTCGGCCCGGACGAGTTGCTCGGCCCGGGGTCGCACCCGTGGCACCAGCAGGGTGGGCGTGCCGGCGGCGAGCAGTTCGCAGACGCTGTTGTAGCCCGCCATCGAGATCACTCCGGCGGCGTCGGCGATCAGGGCGGCCGGGTCCGGGTGGAAGTCGATCATGGTGACCCCGGCGGCGGCCGCACGGTGCACCAGCCGTTGCCGCTGGGACTCCGCCATGAACGGACCGGTGAGCAGGACGCCCGGGCGAGCAGACGCGGGGACCGCCTCGATGAACGCCTCGGCCAGTGCATGTCCGTCCTGTCCGCCGCCGACCTGGCCGAGTACGTAGCCCGGCTCCGGGAGGGCTGGTGTCCGCGGAGCGGCGTCGGTGGTGTTGGCGGCGGCGTTGTCCGGAGCGACCTCGGGTTCGGCGACCCGGAAGCGACCGCTGGCCAGGTAGCCGGTGTAGGTGATCTTGTCCGTGACCTGCCGGGGCCAGCCGTACGCGACGGCCGGGTCGAAGACGTGCGGGTCGCCGTAGACCCACACCGCGTCGTAGTAGCGCTCGATCGCCACAGTGGACTCGTCGCGGAGCCACTCCTGCCGGGTGACCACCGGATCGTCGAGCACCTCGCGCAGGCCGAGGACGACCTGGGTCGGGGAGGTCCGCAGGGCGGTCAGGGTGGCCCGCAGTTCGCCCTTCAGGCCGAGCGGTACCTTGTCGACGACCAGCAGGTCCGGCGCGAAGGAGTGCACCGTGGCCTTGATCACCTCGCTGCGGATCTGGAGCAGGTGGCAGACCGGCAGTGCGAGGGAGCGGCTGTGGTACGTGCCGTCGGCGTCCTTGGCCGCGGCCGGCAGGACCACCAGGTCGGTGCGTGGCGGCAGCGGCAGTGAGCTGGCCGCCGGGCTGCCCGTGATCAACAACACGTCGGTGTCGTCCTCGGCCACCAGGGTCGCCGCGAGCGCGATGTTGCGTCGGATGTGCCCCAACCCCTGGGTGTCATGGGAGTAGAGGGCCACGCGACGTGGCGCGGGCGACGGGTTCATGCGGCCTCCTTGGTTCGGATCGCGGATCAGCCAGTTCTGGATGATGCGATGTGTTCACACTCTGGCCGCCCGGTGTTAGACATTCGTGAGCCGGGGATGAGGAAGTCCTCATCCACTTGAAGTTGATCTTGATGAGCGCGCAGTCTGGGGCCATCACATTCCCCAGGACCCAGGAGTTCCCATGCAGATGTCGGTGATCGGTTGCGGTTATCTCGGTGCAGTCCACGCTGCGTGCATGGCCTGGCTGGGCCACGACGTGGTCGGTGTGGACGTCGACGAGGACAAGGTGGCGGCGTTGAATGCCGGACATCCGCCCTTCCACGAACCCGGTCTCGAGGAGGTGCTGATGCCCGCACTGGAGTCCGGCCGGCTGCGCTTCAGCACCGATCTCGCCGTCGCATCCGGGGCGCGAGTGCACTTCGTCTGTGTGGGCACTCCGCAGCGCGCGGACGGCCGCGCCGCCGACGTGGGCCAGGTGGACCAGGCGGTACGGGCGCTCCTGGAGCACCTTCGCGTGGGCGACGTCGTGGTGGGCAAGTCCACCGTGCCGGTCGGTACCGCGGACCGGTTGTCGGCGATGATCATCGAACGGGCGCCGGGGGCACTGCTCGGCTGGAACCCGGAGTTCCTGCGGGAGGGTTACGCGGTGGCTGACACCTTGCGGCCGGACCGGCTCGTGCTCGGCCTGCCCGACCAGGGTGCCGCGGCAGTCAGCGCGGTGTTCGAGGAGGTGTACGAGGATGCGTTGTCGGCCGGCACCCCGGTGGTGGTTTCCGACTTCGCCACGGCTGAGTTGGTGAAGGTGGCCGCAAACTCCTTCCTGGCAACGAAGATCTCGTTCATCAATGCGATGGCCGAGGTGTGTGAGGCGACCGGCGCGGACGTCACCCGGTTGGCCGAGGCACTGGGCCACGACGCCCGGATCGGGCGCCGATTCCTGAACGCGGGGGTGGGCTTCGGTGGCGGCTGCCTACCCAAGGACCTGCGCGCCTTCGCGGCCCGGGCCGAGGAGTTGGGGGTGGTCTCGGTGCCGGCTCTGTTGGGTGAGGTGGAGGAGATCAACTCTGCGCGCCGCAGCCGCGTGGTCGACCTCGTGCGGGAGGCGGTGGGTGGAGACGTCACCGGGCGGCGGGTGGCCGTCCTCGGCGCCGCGTTCAAGCCGAACAGTGACGACGTCCGGGACTCGCCCGCCCTGGCGGTGGCCCGGACGTTGCAGGACCTCGGGGCCCGGGTCCGGGTGACCGACCCATACGCGGTGGCGAACGCCCGCCGGGCTGATCCGGAGCTCGACCTGGTGCAGACCGTGTCGGAGGCGGTGTGTGCCGCTGACGTGGTGGTGCTGTTGACCGAGTGGGAGGAGTACGGTTCGCTCGATCCCGAGGTGCTGCGCGGACTGGTGGCCGGTCGGGTGATCATCGACGGCCGGAACGTGCTCGACCCGGACCGCTGGCAGGCGGCCGGCTGGGAGTACCGCGCGCTCGGGCGCCGTCCGTCGCGTCCCGTGGGCAGCGAGCAACGGCCGGCCCGGGAACTCTCCCGGTGGGTACCGCAGGAGTCGGTGGCCGGCTGAGGCGGGTCAGGCCGGGGTGGACTCCGCGCGGGCGGCGCACAGGTCCAGCGCCTCGGCCATCCGCACCGGCCGACAGCCGAGGGTGAGGGCCCGTCGGCGGACGGCCGGTTCGCCACGCCACAACGCGAGCCCGCGCCGGATCAGCACCCACGGGGCCTTGCGGCGCTCGCGCAGGTCCCGCACCAGGCGGAGTACGAGCGACAGGTGGCGGGGGCGGTCGAGGTAGAGCGCTTCGACGCGCAGGCCGGCTCGGCGGCAGGGCTCGATCATGTCCGGTGCGAAGACCCCCTCGGCGATGACGGCCGTCGCGTCGCCGAGGTCGAGGTGTCGCGTACCGGTCCGTGCGTTCCCGGCGATGGCGTAGACGGGCAGGTCGGCCCGCCCCTCCTCGACCAGCCGCACCAGCGCCGCCAGTGCGCCGGCACCATCCCAGCTGCGGACGTCGTCCCAGTCGACGATCCCCAACGTCTGCGGGAGATCCGGGTGGTCACCGTCGTGGTAGAAGTCGTCCAGAGCGACCTGCGGACAGCCGGAGAGTTGGGCCAACCGCGACTTCCCGCTGCCGGAGGCACCGGCGAGCAGGATGACCGTACGGGGCCCGGTCGCGGTCAGTAGCCGCCTCCGCCCGCCAGGGACACCGCGCCGACCGGGTGCCAGACCGTCTTGATCTCCAGGAAGGAACGCAGCCGGGCAGTGCCGGGTGCGGCGGTGAAGTCGGGGACGCCCTTGGGCACGTACACCCGCTTCACCGTGTCGGAGGCGGCTTGGGCGAGGGTCGTGCGCAGTTCGGGGTCCGCGCCGGTGAGGTCGAGACCGTTCACGTCCGCGTGTGCGGCCAGGTGCGGCCCCATCTCGGCGGCCTTCCCGGTCAGGATGTTGATCACTCCGGCGGGGACGTCGGAGGTGGCGATCACCTCGGCCAGGGCGATGGCGACGCAGGGGTCGTCCTCGGCCGCGATCACCAGGCAGGCGTTGCCGCTGGCGATCACCGGGGCGAGCACGGACACCAGCCCGAGCAGTGGGGAGCCGGTGGGGGCGATCACGCCGACCACCCCGGTCGGCTCGGGGGCGGAGTAGGAGAAGTACGGCCCGGAGACCGGGTTCGCGTGGCCGAACACCGCACTGAGCTTGTCGGTCCAGCCGGCGAAGTGGACCAACCGGTTGACCGCGGCGTCCACCTGGCTGCCGGCCTGCCGGGCGGTGCATCCGGTGCTGGTGGTGATCAACTCGACGAATTGGCCGCGGCGGCCCTCCAACATCTCGGCGATGCGGTAGATCACCTGGCCGCGGTTGTACGGGGTGGCCTTCGACCAGGCCGTGAACCCCTTGCGGGCCGCGGCGACGGCGTCGCGGGTGTCCTTGCGTGAACCCAGTGCGGCGTTGGCCATGAAGTTCCCCTTCGCATCCCGGGCGGTGTACGTGCGGCCGGATTCGGAGCGGGGGAAGGCCCCGCCGACAAAGAGCTTGTACGTCTTGGAGACGGACAGGTGGGCCATCACTGCACTCCCTCGTCGTCGGTGTCCAGGTAGGCCGTCAGCCCGGAGGGTCCGCCCTCCCGGCCGAAGCCGGACTCCTTGTAGCCGCCGAAGCTGGCAGCCGGGTCGAACCGGTTGAAGGTGTTGTCCCAGACCACGCCGGCGCGCAACCCGGCGGCCATCCCCATCGCCCGGGATCCCTTCTCGGTCCACACTCCGGCCGAGAGCCCGTACGGCGAGTTGTTCGCCTTGGTGAGTGCCTCGTCCGGCGTACGGAAGGTCATCGTGGTCAGCACCGGTCCGAAGATCTCCTCCCGGGAGATCCGCATCGAAGGGCTGGCCCCGGTGAAGATGGTGGGGGAGACGAAGTAGCCTCCTTTCGGCAGCGGGCAGGCCGAGGACCAGATCTCGGCCCCCTCGGCCGATCCGGCGTCCACCAGGGCGTTGATCCGGTCCAACTGCAGCTTCGAGTTGATCGCGCCCACGTCGGTGTTCTTGTCCATCGGGTCACCGACCCGGAGGGTCTCCACCCGGCTCTTCAACCGCTCGACGAACTCGTCCGCGATCGACTCCTGGACCAGCAGCCGGGAGCCCGCGCAGCACACCTGGCCCTGGTTGAAGAAGATGCCGTTGACGATGCCCTCGACGGCCTGGTCCTGGGCGGCGTCGTCGAACACGATGTTGGCGCCCTTCCCCCCCAACTCCAGGGTGAGCTTGGTGTCGGTGCCGGCGAGCTGGCGCTGGATCGCCCGACCGACCCGGGTGGACCCGGTGAAGGCCACCTTGTCGACGCGGGGGTGGCTGACCAGCGTCTCGCCGACGTCCCCCGCACCCGGGACGATGTTGACCACCCCGGGTGGCAGGTCGGCGTCGGCGATGATCTCGGCCAGCACCAGCAGTGACACCGAGGTGGTCTCGGCCGGTTTGATCACCACGGTGTTGCCGGCGGCGAGGGCCGGAGCGATCTTCCACGACGCCATCAGCAGCGGGAAGTTCCACGGGATCACCTGCCCGGCGACCCCGAGCGAGGCCGGGTTCGGGCCGAGGCCGAGATGGCCGAGCTTGTCCGCCCAGCCGGCGTGGTAGAAGAAGTGCTGCGCCGCGGTCGGTACGTCGAAGTCGCGGGTCTCCTTGATCGGCTTCCCGTTGTCCAGGGTCTCGACGACCGCCACTTCGCGGGCCCGCTCGGCAATGCCGCGCGCGATCCGGAACAGGTACTTGCCCCGTTCGGTGCCGCTCATCCGCGACCACACCCGGGAGTGGGCCCGGCGGGCGGCGGCCACTGCGGTGTCGAGGTCGCCGCTGTCGACGGTGGACACCGTGGTCAGCTTCTTCGCGGTACCCGGGTTGATCGAGTCGAGGTCGGGGCCCCTGCCTTCGACGAAGGCGCCGTCGATGAAGGGTAGGTAGCGATCCTTGACGTTGCCGATGGCGGCCGATTCGGGCGCCGGTGCGTATTCGAAGTCCATGCTGCTGTCCTCAGTCCACGGTGACGTAGTCGGGGCCGGAGTAGTGGCCGTCGAGTTGGGTGCGACGTTGCATGACGAGGTCGTTGACCACCGAGGATGCACCGAAGCGGAAGAAGAAGGGGTCCAGCCACTCGGGGCCGGCGACCTCGTTCACCATGACCAGGTAGCGGATGGCGTCCTTGGTGTTGCGGATGCCGCCGGCGGGTTTCACCGAGCGCTGCTCACCGGTCTGCGTCTTCCAGTCCTTCACCGCGGTCAGCATCACCTGGGTGATGGGGAGCGTGGCGGCGGGGCTGATCTTGCCGGTGGAGGTCTTGATGAAGTCACCCCCGGCGAGCAGGGCGAGCCAGGAGGCGCGGCGCACGTTGTCGTAGGTGGCCAGTTCGCCGGTCTCCAGGATCACCTTCAGCCGCGCCGCGCCGCAGGCCTCCTTGACGGCCCGGATCTGTTCGAAGACCTCGCCGTAGCGTCCGCTCAGGAAGGCACCCCGGTCGATCACCATGTCGATCTCGTCCGCGCCGGCGTCGACCGCCAACTGCGTGTCGGCCAGTTTCACCGCCAGGCTCGAACGCCCGGCCGGGAAGGCGGTGGCGACCGAGGCCACTTTGACTCCGGACCCCCGCAGTTCCTCGACCGCCGTCTCCACCCGGTCGGGGTAGACGCACACCGCCGCGGTCTGCGGGGTGTCGGGATTGTCGGGGTCGGGGAGCTTGGCCTTGCGGGCCAGGTTGCGCACCTTCCCCGGAGTGTCCGCCCCCTCCAGCGTGGTCAGGTCGACCATCGAGATGGCCAGGTCGATCGCGGTCAGCTTCGACTGCCTCTTGATCGAGCGGGTGGCGAGCCCGGCGGAGCGCTGCTCGACACCGACCGGGTCGACCCCGGGCAGGCCGAGCAGGAATCGCTTCAGGGATCGTTCGTCCGCCGCGGCATCCGCCAGGTGCGGGGGCAACGGGGCCGGTTCGGTGGCCGACTTCCGTCGCCGCGTGCGCTGGGTGGCTGGAGTCATGGGGCGATCCTAGACGGACCCGGGTCGGCAAGGCGATGGCCCGCTACCGGGGTGGAGCACTCACTGCTGCATCCTCGGGTCGGCGGTCGGATCGGGGTACAGCGGCGGGCAACCCCGGTCGACCGCCGCGGGGCGCAACTCGTAGTGCCAGGACTCATTCGCATAGATCTGGCAGAGGCCGTACTCGACGCCTCGCTGGGACAGCCATGACGTGGCGTCGGAGGGGCCGAGGTCGACCGCCTCGCCCGACACGTGGGCGGAGGTCTCAGCGGTGGCCACCCAGCGCTCCGCCTCCTCCTCCGATCCGTACTCGGCAACGGCCTCGCGCAGCAGTTCCTCTTGGTACGCCGGTGAGCGCCAGCCGCTGTTGATCCGGATCTCGACGTTCTCCGCCCGGGCGTCACCAGTGGCTCGGCGCAGGGCATCGAGCAGATCCGAATCCAGCTCGGTCACGGCCGGGAGGTCGTCGAGCGCGGTCACCACCGCGCCATCGGGAATGACGCCGTCCGCCTCCCCGGGGGGACCGGACGAGTCATCCACTGGGACCTCACCGGGGGGCGTGATCACGGACAACACCTGGTGCCCGAAGGCCCCGATGATCACCACGAGGATGATCGTCACGGCGAGGGGGACGACTCGGCGAGTCCGGCGGGGTGCTGTTCGTGCTCTCGGGTTGTGGCTCATCCCTCCAGTCAAGGAAACGCGGGGTTGTCAGCGCGTATGCGGATTTCGATACGCCGACGAAATGCGCGGGTCCGTAGCATGGCGGACATGCGTGTCTTGATCGTCGAGGACGAGCCCATCCTGGCGGACGCCATCCGCGACGGCCTGCGCCTGGAGTCGATCGCTGCCGACACGGCTGGCGACGGGAACACCGCCCTGGATCTGCTGAGCACCCACACCTACGACATCGCCGTACTCGACCGCGACATCCCCGGGCCCTCCGGGGACGAGGTCGCGCAACGGATCGTCGGCTCCGGCCGGGGGACACCCATTCTGCTGCTCACTGCCGCCGACCGCCTCGACGACAAGGAGTCCGGCTTCGAGCTCGGTGCCGACGACTACCTCACGAAGCCGTTCGAACTCCGCGAGTTGGTGCTGCGCCTGCGGGCGCTCGACCGCCGGCGTGCACACCACCGACCACCGGTGTACGAGATCGCTGGACTGCGCCTGGATCCGTTCCGCCGCGAGGTCTACCGGGACGGTCGTTACGTCGCGCTGACCCGCAAGCAGTTCGCCGTCCTCGAGGTGCTGGTCGCGGCCGAGGGCGGGGTGATCAGTGCCGAGGAACTGCTGGAGCGGGGCTGGGACGAGAACGCCGACCCCTTCACCAACGCGGTGCGGATCACGGTCTCGGCGCTGCGCAAGCGGCTCGGCACCCCCTGGCTGATCAGCACCGTCCCCGGCGTCGGCTACCGCATCGACGCGGGTCACGGTCTCGGCGAGGACGGCACCGGTGGATAGAACCCCCGGCTCGAGCGTCCGTCTCCGGCTCACCCTCAGCTATGCCGGGTTCCTGCTCGTCGCCGGTGTCCTCCTGCTCGCGGTCGTGTGGGTTTTCCTGCTGCGGTACGTCCCCGACCGGGTGATGGACGCCCGCGACGGGTTCGTCCCCAATCGCTCGGACCTGGTCCGCGCCTTCACCCCCGCCGCCGCCACGGTGTTGGTGTTCCTGTTGGTGTTCGGTCTGGTGGGCGGCTGGATCCTTGCCGGCCGCATGCTCGCGCCCCTGACCCGGATCAGTGCTGCCGCCACCCGGGCCGCGCAGGGGTCGCTCTCGCACCGGATCCGGATGGTGGGCCACCAGGACGAGTTCACCGGGCTCGCTGACGTGTTCGACACCATGCTCGCCCGACTGGAGGCTCACGTCGCCGAACAGCAGCGGTTCGCGGCGAACGCCTCCCATGAACTACGGACTCCGCTGGCGATCTTGCAGACCCTCCTCGAGGTGGCCCGCAACGATCCGGCGCGCGACACCGATCGACTCCTCGCTCGCTTGCAGTCGGTGAACACGCGGGCGATCGACCTCACCGAGGCGCTGCTGCTGCTGAGTCGGGCCGACCAGGGAGCCTTCGCCCGCGAGCCCGTTGATCTGTCCTTGATTGCGGAGGAGGCGGCCGAGACACTGCTTCCCCTGGCCGAAAGACGTGGGGTCACCCTGCGCGTCTCCGGCACCCTCGCCCGTACGGCCGGTTCCCCCGCGCTGCTGCAGCAGTTGGCCGCGAACCTGGTCCACAACGCGATCGTCCACAACGGGCCCGATCGGGGCATGGTGTGGATCGGTACGGCCGAGGACGCGACGACGGCCACCCTGATGGTCGAGAACACCGGCGAACGGCTCCCGCCGGCCCGGGTGGCCACCCTCACCGAGCGGTTCCAGCGCGGTACCGAACGGATCCGTGCCGATCAGGCCGGGGTCGGTCTCGGTCTGGCCATCGTGCAGAGCATCACCCGGGCCCACCAGGGACCACTGACGGTCACGCCACGGCCGGAGGGCGGGCTCCGTGTCACGGTCGGCCTGGCCACCGCCGGCGCACGTGGCCTCGGCGCACCCGCAGATCAGGCGCGGTAGCCGCCTCGATCAGTGGGTCGGCGGTCAGCGAGTCGGTGCGAAGGGGGTCAGTTCGCGTGGCGTCTCGCCCTTGACCATCTGGGCGGCCAACAACTTGCCGGTGATCGGTCCCAGGGTGACGCCCCACATGCCGTGGCCGCCGGCCACGAACACCCGCGGGGACACCGTGCCGCCGATCAGGGGGAGGCCGTCGGCGGTGCACGGACGCGAGCCGACCCACTCGTCGGTGCGCTGGTCCAAGTCGGTGCCCTGCAGCAGCGGCTGGGCGGCGGCCGCGATCGCGGAGATCCGTCGCTGGTCCAACGGCGCGTCCGCGGGGCGGAACTCCATCATCCCGGCGACCCGGAACTTCTTGTCATCGAGCGGGGTGCAGGCCACCCGCTGGGACGGGAAGTAGACCGGTCCCTCCGGCATGTGCTCCATCTCGACGCTGAAGCTGTAGCCGCGGCCGGCCTGGACGATCTTGCGGACACCGAACTTGTCGGCGAGCTGGTTCAGCCAGGTGCCGGTGGCGATCACGACGGCATCGGAGCGGACCCCCTCCCCGTCACCGGTCTGCACCCGCACCTCCGGGCCGTTGTCCTGGATCGAGGTCACCTCACCGCCGGTACGCAGGGTGCCGCCGCGCTCGATGAACGAGTCGGCCAGGGCGTGCACGAACTGGCCCGGATTGATGAAGCGCTGCTCCTTCAGCAGCAATCCGGCCCCGATCTCGCTCGACAGGGAGGGCTCGATGTCGCGGGCCTCTCGGCCGGTCAGCACCTCGTAGCCGATCTCCTGGCCGGCTGCGTTGATGTGGCCGATCTCGTCCAGCAGGGTGGCCCGCTCCTCCTCGGTGCGGTAGGCGGCCAGGAACCGATTGGTGTCCTTGGTCGGCGCGGCCACCCCGCCCTGGGTGAGGTCGTCGAAGGCCTCGAAGGCGCGGCGGTTCATCGGGATGTAGTGCTGCATCGCCCGCTCCCAGCGCTTCTGGGTGCTGTGCCGGACGAAGCCGAGCAGGAACTGGATCAGGCGGCGGTTGGTGGTGACCGGCACGTACACCGGGGAGGCCGGGCTGACGAGCGCCTTGATCCCGGACTTCAGGATCGCCGGCTCCGGCAGCGGGGTGGTGATCCCCGGAGTGAGCCAGCCCGCGTTGCCCCAGGACGAGCCGGCGGCGGGGCCGACCCGGTCGACGACGGTCACGTCGATGCCGTGCTCCTGGAGGAACCAGCCGGTGGCCAGTCCGACCATGCCCGCCCCGACGACGGTCACGCTCCGAGGCGCGGATGAGGACGCAGAAGTGTTCACCATAATATCGATTCTCCTCCGTACGGGCTGATTGTGCATCGTACGATCGTGCCGAAGAATGTCGGAATCATTGTGCTCTGAGCACAACGTGGGCGAGGATGGTCCGGTGATCTCCTTCGGTGAGGTGGCTCGTGCGATCGGGGCGGCCCGGATCCGGTCCGTCGTGGTCCAGCCGACCCGGGAGGTCGCCGATGTGGCGTTGATCGAGGCGGACCGGACGCCGGTGGCCGAGGGGGCACTGGTGCTCGGGGCCGCGCTGGAGGATGTCGAGCAGGCAATGGCCGCGCTCGACTGGGCGGACGGGTGCGCCGCCTCGGCGTTGCTGCTCAAGGCCCCCTTGGTGGTGCCGGAGGTGGCCCGGCACGCGGAAGGGCTCGGGATCGGTCTGGTCGAGGTGGATCCGGCGGCTTCGTGGACCGAACTGGTCTGGCTGCTCCGGACGGTGCTGGATCGCTCCGTCGCCTCGGTGTCGGAGCGGATCACCGACGAACTGTTCGCCCTGGCCGACGCGGCCGCGGCCACCCTTACCGCGCCGGTCACGATCGAGGACACCGACTCCCGGGTGCTGGCCCACTCCACTGCCCAGGAGGGGACGGACCCGGTACGGCTGCGCACCATCATCAACCGGCGGGTGGCCCCGGAGACCATCGCGCACTTCCGCTCCCTGGGGGTGTTCGGGAAACTGACCCGGGACAAGGCGGTGTTCATCCCGGCGCGCACCGGCGGGATCCGGGCCCGCTACGTCCAGCCCGTACACACCGGCACCGAGTTGCTCGGGTCGATCTGGGTGATCCTCGACGATCCGCCCGGACCGGCGGAGCGGGACTATCTGCGGACGACCGCCTCCTCGGCTGCGGTGGCCCTGCTCCGGTTGCGGATCCAGGCCGACGCCGGACGCCGGGGCGGAGCCGACCAACTCCGTTCCCTGCTGCAGACGGGGGTGCTCCCGAACACGATGGCGATCGGCTCCGGGCCGTGGCAGGTCGGGGCGCTCAGCGGCCACCCGGGGGCCCGCGACGGCCTGCACAACGTGGCCCTGTGGGAATCCGTACTCCGTCGAGCCGGCTGGCAGCAGCCCGTGGTCACCGACATCGATGCCACGGCCGCCGTGTTGCTGCGCGCGAAGGGCCGCGAGCCGGGCAGCTGGCACTGGTGGGAGGAGGTGGTGGGCGATCGGGTGGCGGCGATCGCGGCGGAACACCACCTGCCCATTCGGCTGGCCGGCGGTGACCCGGTCAGCGCTGCGCGGCACCTGCCCCGGTCGTGGAGCGAGGCGGCGGAGCTGGTGGCCCTGGCCACGGGGGAGGGCGCCGTGCCGGCCCGATTGGGGAGCCGGTGGCCGGACGTCACCCTGGCCCGGATGATGAGCTCCCTCAGCGAACCGGACCGGCTGTTGGTCGGCCCGCTGGTGGCGCTGCGCCAGCATGATCAACAACACCGGACCCCGCACGTGGCGACGCTCCGTGCCTTGCTGGCCCGACAGGGGGACGTCCGGGCGACGGCGGGCGACCTGGCGATCCACCCGAACACGTTGCGCTACCGGATGGGCCGGCTCGCCGAGGTGTTTCCCGCCGACCTGTCCGATCCGACCACCCGGCTGGCCCTGCAGGTGCAGCTGCACGTCCTGGAGCACGTGCCCGCCTGATCGATCCGGTGCCGGTCAGCCGGTCAGCCGGCGGCGGCCGCCTCGAGGGTCGCGATGTCGAGCTTGCGCATCGAGAGCATCGCGCGCATCGTCCGGCCGGCGCGCTCTGGGTCCGGGTCGGTCTGGAGTTCCAGCAGCCGCTTCGGCACGATCTGCCACGACAGGCCGAAGCGGTCCTTGAGCCAGCCACACTCCGACTCCTGGCCGCCGTCGGCCGTCAATGCGTCCCAATAGGTGTCGACTTCGGCCTGGTCCTCACAGGTCACGAAGAACGACACCGCCTCGTTGAACGTGAAGTGCGGACCGGCGTTGAGCGCGATGACCTGCTGGCCGGCGAGGCTGAACGTAACGGTCATCGCCCTTCCCGCCAGACCCTCCGGGGATTCCTCCGGATACCGCGTGACGTCGCCGATCACCGAGTCCGGAAAGATGGAGGCGTAGAACTTCGCCGCCTCCTCGGCCTCGGTGTCGTACCACAGGAACGGGGTGATCTTTGCGTTGCTGATGTCTGCCATCGCTGGTTCCCTTCTGTTCGGCGGAGGCGCCGCGCTCCGACGCCTACTGATGGGGGAGACCCGCCGTGCGACGAAAACTCATCGGCGCCAGCACGCCACGGACTTCACCCGAGCGGTGGGTGGACTCCCAGCAGGCAGACCTCGTTGCCGGAGGGATCGGCGCAGACGGTCCAGGGGAGCCCGGGCGCCGGCTGCTCGAGGACGCTGCCGCCCAGGTCGCGGACGAAGCCCAGTGGATCATGATCATCATCGGCCACCCGTACGTCCAGGTGCAGGGTGCTCTTGCCGCGCCGGGGCTCGGGTTCGGGACAGAGCTCGAGCAGCGGTCCGCGCCCGGAGGGGTGCCGCAACGACTGGGGTGCAACCCCCTCGGCCGGCACCCACCCCGTCACGGCCGCCCAGAACCGGGCGTCACGTTCCGGGTCTGCCGAGTCGAGCGGGAGGGCCGCAATCGGGCCGGACCCGGTGCGGTAGGCAGGCCGGTCCTCCATCACGCAGAAGGCGTTGCCCTCGGGATCGGCGAGGACCACCCAGGGCACGTCCCCCTGGCCGACGTCGGCCCGGGCGGCCCCGAGCCCGAGCAGCCGGTCCACGACGGGCTCCTGCTCCGCGCCACCGGTGAGGTCGAGGTGCAGGCGCTGCGGGACGGCGGCGGCTGGGACGTCATCCCCCACTTCGACGCGGGGAAAGCAGAGGTCGAGGAAGAACTCGTCGCCGAAGGTGAGGCGGGCCTCGACTCCTTCATCCACGTCGGTGATCACCTCGGCGCCCAGGGCCGCCGCCCAGAAGCGGCCCAGCCGCTGCGGGTCGCGGGCGTCCCAGACGATGTTCTCCAACTTCATGATGGTCCCTTCCTCGTGTCCTCGGGATCCGCCGTCGGGGACTCCCGGACGAATTCCTTGATCAACTCTGCCAACTGTTCGGGTTGGTCCTCCGGGACCAGGGTGGCCGAATTCGCGAGCGTCACCAGCTTGCCGTGCGGGAAGAGTGCGGCCAGCCGCGGGCCGTGCTCGGCGGGCATCAGCCGATCCTCCTCCGCCCAGACGACGAGGACCGGCCGGTCGAAGGAACGCAGCCGGTCGGCCCAGGCCAGCAGGGTGTCGCGGTCCGGTGCCCCCGCGGCGAACTTGGCGAAGTCGCGGCGGATGCGGGCGTCCCGGCGGGCCGGGGTGAACCAGTCCAGCACGAGCTCGTCGGGAAGCCCGATCAGGCTCATCCCACCGTATCCCCCGCGCATCCGACGAAACGCCGGGATCCGCATCAGGGTGATCAGCAGGCGCATCCCGCCGGGCAGCGGAGCCACCCGCGCCATCGCCTGGGCCGGTCCGGGCGGGAAGTTGTCGAAGGCCTCGCAAGCGACCAGCACCGTCCGGGCCAGCCGGTCCGCTCGACCCTCGCTGATCATGAACTGCCCACCACCCCAGTCGTTCAGCACCAGGGTGACGTCGGTCAGGTCCAGGGCATCCAGGAAATCGGCCAGCAGCAGGGCCATCCCGCGCTGGCTCAGGTCCGCATCGGGCCGCATCGGCCAGCGGTGCCCACCCATCGGCAGGACCGGCGCCACCACGCGGAATCCGTCCAGCAGCGGGATCACCTTGCGCCACTGGCGATGGTCCATCGGAACCCCGTGGCACAACACCACCACCGGTCCGTTCCCGCCGCTGTCCAGGTAGTCGATCGGTCCGGCCGCCAGGTCAACGGTCTCCATCATGGTCTCCTCGCTGCCGCTGTCCGGCCCGTCGTGGACGTGCGCGCCCTCGATGACCTAAGCCTGCCCGGACGGGCGGGGCCGGGCAACCGTTTTGACCGGGGGCGGGAGGCCTTCGGCTGACGCGCGAGTCCCGGATGGCGCTCAGCGAGGCCGGACCCCTCGAAGTGGTGGCCGGAACCTGCCGACTTTTGGCTACGGTCCGAGTAGGGCGAGTGGGACGACGGCAACCCCGTCGGGGCGGCGGTAGGCATGCTCGCCCGTGGTGATGATGACCCGGTCAGTGTGGGAACAGTTCGTCGAGAACGTCATCGACGATGCGCCGCTGGTAGGACATGGCGCGGATCTAGCAGGTGGCCACCTGGCTGTTGTGCAATTCGCCGCTATCCTATTGGGCAATTCGCCAGGTGCGATCACGCGATCGGACGCCCGCATGCTGAGCCGCACAGCGACTCCTGCCCGCAACGGCGCCTCCCGCCCAGGCCGTGTCGTCAACCGATGCGGTGCGCGAGCTCTCGGGCGGCAGCCAGGTAGGCCTTGGGCTGCTCGAAGTGCACCAGGTGTCCGGACTGGATCTGGACGAGCCGGGTGCCGTCCGGCAGCAGATCCATCGCGCGCGCAACGTCCTCGCCGTCCATCGCCGCCATCAGGACCCCGTCGGTGTAGGCGGTCCCGTTCCGGTTCTCGAAGTAGTTGGTGTGGACGAGGGTGGTCGGCACGTCGACGGCGCGCAGTGCGGCTTCGGTGTCGAAGCCGTCGTACCACCGGCCGCCGTCGCGGACCCAGGCCGCGCCGAAGGACGGGTCGTAGTTGACCAGGCCCAGGAAGAAGACGGTCACGAAGGGCGGCAGGTAGAACAGTTCGAGGGGTGCGCCGGGATGCCGGTCGATCCGACTGAGCGCGTTGCGTTCGATCGGTCCGGCGAGGGGGCCGAACAGGGCGAAGTAATCGCCATGCTGGAGGAAGTGTCGCTGGAAGTCTCCGCCGGGCTCGCCCTCGGCGAGGTACGCGTCGGCCACCGTGGGCAGAATCCCGCCCATGGTCTGCGCCAGCCGTGGCAACTCAGACGAGAACAGCGGCGGGTCCTCCAGCAGCAGCCCGGCGACCAGGTCGGGACGCGTGGCGGCGATGCGCAGGGCCAGCAGCCCACCGGAGGAGTGGCCGGACAGGATGGCTGGGCCGTCGACCACCTGCTCCACGAACCGGGCGAGCAGGTCGCCGACGACGGCGTTCGTGTACTGCTCCGGGTCGAGACGGTCGGAGGCGCCGTGCCCCGGGACGTCGACGGCGAAGACGTGGTGCTCCCTGGACAGGTCGGCCAGCACGAGCATGTGGTCCTGCGACTGGCTGGCCTGCCCGTGGATCAGTACCAGCGGGGTCCCGTTGTCCGGCCCTTCGAGGTAGCCGAGTGCGTGTCCGTCGACCGTGCCGCGCTTCGCCACGAACCCCGCCCGCGTGACGTCGTCCATCGCTCGGTCCAGACCCGTGACGTTCTTGTGGACGTACGTGCCGACCAGCGCACCGACGAGCCCGACGAGTGCGCCACCCGCGATCACGGCGGGTGGGATGCGCCGCTGTCGCTTGGTTCGTTGCCGTCCGGCCATGATCAAACGCTAGTGCACTGCGGCCGCGACCCTTCGACCCGATTGACGGTTGGAGGATCATCCGCCGCCAACTGGAACCGGGGCCGCCCCCGACGGGTCGGAGCCCCATGCCCACCCGACGAGAGGCCCTGACCTGGACCGTCGCCGGAGCCGGTGTCCTGACCATGGCTTCGGTGGCCGCCGTGGTGACGGTGTGGCCGGAGCCGGTACCACCGCCGCACCCACCGCCGGAGCCGAGTCCGAGCGGAATCCCGCCGGTGCGGCCCGAACCGGAGTTGCCCGCCGGTCAGCACCCCGTGGTCGTTCACGACGTCGACGAGGGCGACGCGTCGGAGACCAGACGGCCCGACCCGGAGGCCCTCGACGTCGACCTCCACGTGATCGAGGTGTACGAGACGGGGACGAACCACTCCCACGGCCACCACCCCACCGGCGCCACCGACGTCTACGTCCACGCCGTCGAACGGCCACTGGTCCTGGTGCTGGAGGCGTACGAGCCGACGGTGTGGCGCATTCATGCCGACGATGGGGTACGGATCCCCCTCGTCGTCGCCGACGGCTACCACCAGCAGCAGGTCACCGGCGTCGACGCGGACTGCGAGGTGGTCACCCGCGCCAACTGGCCCGGCCTCCCCGACCCCGACCTGGCCGGACTCGCCGCGGAGGAGCCCACCTCGCGTACCTACGCCTACACCGCGGCGCTGTTCTCCGTCCGCCCTTGAAGCAAGCCGAGGAAGGTGGGACAGGTGGGTCCCCAGCAGGTCAGGCGCTCAGGAGACGCCCTTCTGGGTCTTGCTGCACTGGAAGTCCTTGCCGCCGTCGGTGTAGCACAGCTGCAAGTACACCGTGGTGCCTTCGGGGACGCTGATGTCCCTGGTCTTGACCTCGCCCTTGCCGCCGGCCCAGATCGAGGCGTGGTTGCCGCCCGACCAGAACAGGTGCGCGCGGACCCCGTACCCGTCCTTCTTGAAGTCGCGTGCCTCGATCGTCTCGCCGATGTTGTAGAAGTGCGCCATCCCCCGTGCGGTCGAGATGCGCTGTGGTTTGCCGCCCTCACCCTCGGCGGCCTGGGCTGTGACGGCGGTCGTCGCGGTGATGGCCAGGGCGGCAGTGCTCGCGAGTGCGAATGCGCGTACGGTCCGTGGAATCCTCATGATCATCCTCTCCGGCAGGTGGCCGGTTCGTGTTCGCCCGAGGACTCCATGCAACGTGCGAATGATCAAGCGTGCAACCGAATTTCAGGCGCCGTGGTGATCAGATCCGGTGCCGGCCCACCAACGCACGTGCTGCCTGCTCGATGGTCGGTTCGTCCACCAGCACCGTGTTCGCCGCGGCGCCCAACGGGATGAAGGTGTCGGTCCCCGAGACCCGGCTGATCGGGCCGGTGAAACCGGACTCGACCAGACCTGTCACGATCCCCTCGCCGATGCCGCCCGAGTGCCGGGTCTCGTCG
This sequence comes from Propionibacteriaceae bacterium, assembly GCA_052094425.1. Taxonomy (GTDB): domain Bacteria; phylum Actinomycetota; class Actinomycetes; order Propionibacteriales; family Propionibacteriaceae; genus Microlunatus. Next base: position 94,041 of record JBQDIN010000004.1, on the reverse strand, counting down.
ACGACCAGCACCCGTCCGGTCGCGGAGGCAGCGGTCACGATGTCTTCGACCGGCATCGGGGAGATCCAGCGCAGGTCCAGCACGGTGCAGTTCACGTCCTCGGCTGCGAGTCGTTCCGCGACCCGCAGGCTCATCGGGAGCCCGTTGCCGAAGGTGATGATCGACAGGTCCGTGCCGGACCGATGGACTCGGCCGGTGCCGATCGGTGCGTCCACACCAAGATCATCCGACAGCCAGCCACCGTCGCCGGCGGAGTGCAGGTCGCGGTTGTGGTAGAGCGCGATCGGTTCCAGGAAGGCCGACACCGTCCCGTCGATGCCGGCGGCTGCGACGCAGGTGCGCAGCAGCGCCGGGGCATCCCCCGGGTGGGCCGGGCAGGCCACCACCAGGCCGGGTACGTCGCGCAGCACCGCGGCGCCGTTGTCGTTGTGGAAGTGGCCGCCGAATCCCTTCTGGTAGGCGAGTCCGGCGATCCGGACCACCATCGGGTTGCGGTACTGCCCCTGGGAGAAGAACGACAGGCTGGCCGCCTCGCCGCGCAACTGGTCCTCGGCGTTGTGCAGGTAGGCCAGGTACTGGATCTCCGGGATCGGCACCAGCCCGTTCAGCCCGGAGCCGAGCGCGAGTCCGAGGATCGACTGCTCGTCCAGCAGGGTGTCGAACACCCGGGCGCGACCGTAGGTCTTGGCCAGACCGCGGGTCAGGCCGTACACGCCACCCTTGACTCCGACGTCCTCGCCGAAGACGAGGGTGCGGGGGTCGGTGGCCAGGACGTCGCTGAGGGTGGCGTTGATCGACTCGGCCAGGGTTCGCGCGACCGGGTCGGCTGCGCGGCGCAGTTCGGCGGCACGAGCGCTGACGCCTTCCGGCGAGCGTGGTGACAGTGGGCCGACCACCTGCGCGGCGGTCTCCAGTCGGGCGGAGCCGCGGAGTGTGTCGATCTCGGCGTCCACCTCCTCGCGGAGGGCGTCGTAGCCGGCCAGTACGTCTGCCCCGGTGGCCTCGCCGCTGTCGACCAGGGCCCGAGCGGTGGCCAGCACCGGGTCGTGGACCAGGTCGGCCTCGATCTGGCGGGGCCGACGGTAGGAGATCTCCGCGTCGCTGCCGGCGTGGGCGAGGAAGCGTACGGTCCGCAGGTGCAGGAAGACCGGGCAGCGGCGGGTCCGAGCCCACTCCGCGGCCTCGGCCGAGACCCGGAGCACCTCCTCGACGTTGTCGCCGTCCGCGCTGAAGTACTTCAACCCGTTCCGGCTTCCGTACGCGGTCTCGATCCAGCCGTCCGGGGTGGGGACGGAGATGCCCAGCCCGTTGTCCTCGCAGAGGAACAGGATCGGCACCGGCAGGCCGCGGTGGGCCGTGTTCAGGGCGGTGTTGATCGCCCCGACGGCAGTGGAGTGGTTGGCCGATGCGTCGCCGAAGCTGCACGCCACCACGGCGTCGTCCGGCCACGGGCGCTCCACCCCGAGCTTGCGGGCGCGGTGCAGGGCGATCGCGAGCCCGACCGCCCGGGGGAGGTGGGAGGCGATCGTCGAGGTCTGCGGGATGACACCGAGGGCGTGGTTGCCGAACACCTTGTGCCGGCCACCGGCGATCGGCTCGTCCGCCAGACCCATCAGGCCCTGCAGTACGTCGCGGATCGGAGTGGAGTCGGCCACCTGTTGGGCGCGGGCGTTGTAGAAGCCGCCCGACCGGTAGTGCAGCAGGGCCGGGTCGGTCGGGCGGAGCGCCGCGGCGACCGCCGCATTGCTCTCGTGGCCGGAGGATCCGATGGTGTAGAAGGCCTCGCCGATCGGTTGCAATCGGCGGGCGGCGAGGTCGAGGTGCCGGCTGGCGGCCTGGGCGCGGAACAGCGGCCACAGCACGGCGGGATCGATGGCCGGCTGGTCCGGGGTTCGGACCAGCTCGGTGAGGGCATGGCGCAGGGCGCCGTCCAGCGCGTCGGCGCTGGACGGCCCCTGGGGCTTGGTCGACATGTTGGGGCTCAGGCGTCCAGCCGGAACTCTGTGTCCGGAGTCAGTTCGACGGTGTCCATCTGGGCCTTCTGCAGCTTGCCCGAGTAGTCCCAGTTGACCGACTGCCAACGGGTGAACTGGTCGAGCACCCAGATGCCGGACTGGCGGGAGCCGTTGCCGGACTTGCCGTTGCCGCCGAAGGGCAGGTGCGCCTCGGCTCCGGAGGTGGAGTTGTTGATGCTCACCATGCCCGCCCCGATGCCCTCCCGGAAGGCGAAGGCCTCCGAGGCGTCGCTGGTGTAGATCGAGGACGACAACCCGTACCCGGGGGCGTTGGCGATGTCGATCGCCTCGTCCAGATCGGTGTAGGTGATCACCCCGACGATCGGCCCGAAGGTCTCGTTCAGGAAGAGTTCGTCGTCGGTGCGGACCCCGTCCACGATCACCGGGTGGTAGAACAGCCCAGCCGCAGGGTCCCCGACGAATCCTTCGCGGGGGTTGTCCTCGGTGATCCGCCCGGACTCGGCCAGGACGCTGTGGTGCGGCTGCACCCAGTCCAGGTACTCGTCGTACCGGTCGGCGAACTTCTGGTCCAGCATCGGGCCCATCAGCACGTCCTCTGCTGGGTCACCGACCACGGCCTTGGCGGTCGCGGCCTTGAACCGGGCCAGGAACTCGTCGTGCACCGACTCGTGCACGATCACGGTGCCGAGGGAGGTGCAGCGCTGTCCGGCCGTGCCGAAGCCGGCGAACAGGGCGCCCTCGACGGCCAGGTCGAGATCGGCCGCCGGGGTGACCACCATCGGGTTCTTGCCACCGAGTTCCAGGCAGGCGGTCTGCAGGTGACGACCGGTCAACGCGCCGATCTCGGTGCCCACCGCGGAGGAGCCGGTGAAGCCGACCTTGTCGATCACGCCCTCTTCCAGCGACTGTCCCAGGCCGGCAAAGGTGGCCTCGCCGCCCGCGTGCACGATGTTGAACACGCCGTCGGGGAGCCCGCCGCCGCGCACGAACAACTCGTGGAAGGCCGCCGAGACCGCCGCGGAGTACTCCGCCGGCTTCCAGACGATCGAGTTGCCGGCCAGCAGCGCCGGCACGATGTACCAGGACGGAACCGCCACCGGGAAGTTGCCGGCGGTGATCACCGCGACCGCACCGACCGGCTTCCGGAAGGTGAACAACTGCTTGTCCGGCATCTCGCTCGGCACGGTCTGGCCGTACAGTCGCCGTCCTTCACCGAGGAAGAAGTCGCAGGTGTCGACGATTTCCTGCACCTCACCCAGGGCCTCGCCATACGGCTTGCCGATCTCACGGGTGACCAGCCGGGCGAGCGCTTCCTTGTTCTGCTCGATCAGGCGGCCGATGTGGGCGATGGCCCGACCCCGGATCGGGGCCGGCACCTTCGCCCACTCACGCTGCGCCCGGTGCGCTGCCCGGGCCGCCTCGACGAACTGCTCCGCACCCACCGAGGACACGTCGGCCACGACGTCGTCGAGCTTCGACGGGTTGATGGTCGCCACGGTGCTTGCACCGGTGACCTGCTTGCCGTCGATGACAGAGTTGATCTTCTGATTCACTGCTTGTCCACTCACCTTCGTGTCCGTGCTGCTGTTGGGTAGTGCGTCAGGCACTCCGACCGACAATACGAGACACCGCGTTGCGTACGGCGGTCACCGCCTCGTCGATCTCGGCATCGGAGACAGAGAGTGCCGGCCGGAAGCGGATCGCGTTGGTGCCGCTGGGCAGTCCGATCAGGTGCTCGCTGTCGCGCAGGTCGACCAGGACCGCGTCCCGGGTCTTGGTGTCGGGCAGGTCGAAGGCGACGAAGAGGCCGCGGCCGCGGACCTGGGTCATCACCGCATCGTGCTCCGTGGCGACCTCCTGCAGACCGGTCAGCAACTGCTCGCCGCGTGCCTTGGCCGAGCTGATCAGGTCTTCGCGTTCGATGATCTCCAGCACCCGGCGGGAGCGGACCATGTCGACCAGGCCGCCACCCCAGGTGGAGTTGATCCGCCCCGACACGGCGAACACGTTGTCGGCCACCTCGTCGACGCGGCCACCGGCCATGATGCCGCCGACCTGGGCCTTCTTGGAGAAGGCGACGATGTCGGGCGTGACGCCGAGCTGCTGGTAGGCCCACATCGAGCCGGTGGTGCCCATCCCCGTCTGGACCTCGTCGAAGATGAACAGGGCGTCGTTCTCGTGTGCGAGTTCCTTCAGCGCGGCGAAGAACTCGGGTCGGAGGTGGTTGTCGCCACCCTCGCCCTGGATCGGCTCGGCGATGAAGCAGGCGATGTCGTGCGGGTTGTCGGCGAAGGCCTGGCGGGCCTGCTCGAGGGCCTTCTCCTCGGCCGCGATGACCTCGTCGAGGTGGTCCTCCAGCGGGTGGATGATCGCGGGGACACTGATCCGCGGCCAGTCGAACTTCGGGAACCGGGCGACCTTGCTCGGCTCGGTGTTGGTCAGCGACATGGTGTAGCCGGTGCGGCCGTGGAAGGCGCGCTCGAGGTGCAGCACCTTGGTGCCGAGTTCGGGGTCACGGCCCCCGGCCTCGTTCTTGCGGCTCTTCCAGTCGAAGGCCACCTTGAGTGCGTTCTCGACGGCCAGACCGCCACCCTCGACGAAGAAGAGGTGCGGCAGTTCCGGGTCGCCGGCGACCCGGGCGAAGGTCTCGACGAAGGAGGCGAACTCGGCGCTGTAGACGTCGGAGTTGGCCGGCTTGTTCGCCGCCACCTGGCCGAGCAGTTCCATGAAGGCCGGGTCGTCGACGATGCCGTCCGGGTTCAGCCCGAGCGGGGCCGAGGCGAAGAAGGTGTACATGTCGAGGTAACGCTGCCCGGTGCGGGCGTCCACCATCGACGACCCCTTGCTCGCCTGCAGGTCGAGGACGAGCTTGAACCCGTCGGTGAGCATGTGCTTGGCCAGGGTCTCGTGCACCTCGGCGGGCTGGACATTCGTGTGCTCGGCCATGACTGATCTCCTCTTCGTCGGGGGTCGCTGCGAAAAAATCTCTTGTGGAAGCGTGAAAACGCGCGTTCTCTTGCGGTTTGAGGCCAGTGTAGACACATGTCGTGGGTGTGGGGCAACCGCCGTCGAGCGAGTCGGTCGCCGGCGCTGGGTGATGGACCGGTGGGTCAGGGTCTGGGGTGATGGTCCGGGTGTGCGTCCCGGTTCTGGGACTCGGCCCGAAACCGGTCCACCAGGCGGGGCAGTTCCTCGGCCAGGTAGGCGTAGAAGTCGTGCATCCGGCCGAGTCGGTCGGCCGCGGCGCCCCCCGGGGCGCTGCGGCTCAATCCGGCCGCGGACAACTCGATCAGGTCGGCGAGGATCGTGTTCTCGCTGGAGAACAGTCGCTCCCAGGCGTCGGTCCGGAGGCGGTAGTGGTCGCGGCGGCCGGCGGCGGGGACACGTTCGACGAGTCCGGCACCGACCAGGGATCGCACCGCCATCGACACCGAACCAGCGCTGGCGACCAGCAGGTCCCGGATGTCGCTCATGGTCAGGCTGGGCTGCTCGGTGAAGACGAAGAGTGCCAGGGTGCGCGCGCTCATCCGCTGCATGCCGCGGGCAGCCAGGGTCAGCGCCATGCGCTCCATGGCCGCGGTCGCTGCGCCCTCGTCCGGTGTCTGCATGGAAGAAGCATAGCGAGTCAGAAGTTTCAATAATCTTTGAAATTTGAGAACATGGCGTCATGCCAGTCTTCGACGGAATCGCCCGAGCCTTCGCCATGGACGACCTCTCCTGGCGCCGCCACGCCAACCCGTGGAGTGTCTGGACTCGGCTGGCGGCCGTACCGGCAGCGGCGGCGGCGGTGTGGAGTCGGGCGTGGATCGGCTGGTGGGCGGTGATTCCCGTCGCACTCGTGATCGGGTGGCTCTTCGCCAACACCAAGGTCTTCCGGCCGGTCGGACCGGGCAGTTGGGCCGCCGACGGGATCTACGGTGAGCAGTGGTGGCTGCAGCAGCGGCACCGGGTGCCCAGCCGGCACCGTACGGTGCTCCGGTGCCTGATCGTCCTCGGTCTGGCCTCGGCCGCCCTGATGGCGTACGGGCTGGTCGTCCTGCAGGTGTGGCCGACGGTGACCGGGGCCGCGGGCCTGGTGCTGGCCCAGCTCTGGCGGATCGACCGCATGGGGCTGCACCATCGGCAGTCGCAGCCGAGCCCGCCCGAGGCCGCGGGTACGGCGACGTAGCCTCGTCCGCTCCGATCAGGGCTCCGGATTCAGGCCGTCGTAGCGAAGGAAGCGACGCTGCAGCGCGATCGAGACCGTGACGCCGAGGATGCACAGGCCGCCGCCGATCACCATCGCCCACTGCTCGGAGGTCACCGTCGCCAGGGAGCCCGCGATGAAGTCACCCAGTCTCGGGCCGCCGGCGACCACCACGGTGAACACTCCCTGCAGTCGACCCCGCAACTCGTCCGGGGCTGCGGTCTGGAGCATGGTCGAGCGGTACGCGGCGCTGACCATGTCGGCGGCGCCGGAGGCAGCCAGGCAGGAGACCCCCAGCCAGAGCAGGCCCGGCAGCCCGATGGCGCTGAACCCGGCGGCGGCGACGGCGACCCCGTAGGCGGCCACGGCCACCGCGATCGCGATCCCGTGCCGGTGTACGTGGCTGATCCAGCCGGACAGTGCGAACGCGACCAGCGAACCGATCGCCGGCGCGGCCTGCAGCAGGCCGAGAGTGGACGCGCCACCGGCGTACACGGTCAGAGCCAGGGCGGGGAAGAGTGCGCGCGGTTGGGCGAGCACCATCGCGCACAGGTCCAATACGAAGGTCATCCGAAGGTTGCCGGCCCGGCGCAGGAACCGCAGTCCGTCGATCACCGACCGGATTCCCGGGGCGCGGCCGGCCCGGTCCCGGTCAGTGGCCAACGGCGGCACCGGCGGAAGTCGGAACAGGGCGTACAGCGCAGCGGTGAAGGTGACCGCGTCGATCAGGTAGGCCGCCTCGACGCTGTGCCAGCCGATCACCAGCCCGCCGACCAGCGGCCCGACGGTGAAGCCGAGGTTGAACGAGGCCATTCCGAGGGCGTTGGCAGCCGGCAGCAGCTCGGTCGGGAGCAGTCGGGGCAGCATCGCCGATCGGGCCGGGTTGTTCACCGCGTACATGGCGGACTGGACCGCGACGATCACGTACAGCACCCCGACCGTCCCGATCTCGAAGTGGGCTTGGGCGAGCAGCGCGAGCGAGCACAGCCACAGCCCGACACCCGAGACCAGGGCGACCGTACGCCGGTCGAAGGCGTCCACCAGGGCGCCGCCGTAGAGTCCGCCCAAGATCAACGGGAGCAGGCCGACGAGACCGACCAGGCCGACGGCGAAAGTGGAGTGGGTGAGGACGTACGCCTGGTAGGCGATCGCCACCGTGCTCATCTGCTGGCCGAACTGGGAGAAGGTCTGGCCGAACCAGAGTCGGCGGTACGGCGCGGAGGCCTGCAACGGCCGGATGTCGGTGAGTACCCGGGACAACGAGTAACGGCTCACTCGGCCCATCCTGACAGAGCGGCCTGACGCCCTGGGAGGCTGTCAGATGCCGAGTGCTGCGGCCATCTCCTCGCGCAGTCGGCCGAGCAGTCCGGCGGCCCGGCCGCGGGCAGCGGCCAGGTCTTGGCTCTGCGCCACCGGAATCCGGGCTTCGAGGTAGCACTTCAACTTCGGCTCGGTGCCCGACGGGCGGACCACGACGGTCACGGTGTCGCCGACCAGCCGGACGGCATCCGTCGGTGGAAGTTCGGCGGTCCCGGTGGCCAGGTCGCCCACGGTCACCGGCTCGCCGACCAAGGTGGCCGGGGGAGCGGAGCGCAGCCGGTCCATCGCGGCGGTGATCAACGCCGGGTCCTCCACCCGGACCGACAGTTGATCAGTGGCGTGCACTCCGTGGGTACGGGCGATCTCGTCCAGCCGGTCGAGCACGGTGCGACCCGCGGCCTTCAGCCCGGCGGCCAACACCAGTACCCGCAGCAGGGCGGAGATCCCGTCCTTGTCGGCCACCACCGCCGGGTCGCAGCAGTAGCCCAGCGCCTCCTCGTACCCGAAGGCGAGTCCGGGCACCCGGCCGATCCACTTGAACCCGGTGAGGGTGTGCACGAACGGTTGCCCGTGGGCCGCCGCAAGCCGACCGAGCAGGGAGGAGGAGACAATCGAGCAGGCGTACGTGCCGGTGACGCCGCGGCGCAGCGCGTCGTCGCCGAGCAGGGCGCCGAGCTCATCGCCGCGCAGCATCCACCACCCGTCGGTGTCGGCGACGGCGACCGCGCACCGGTCGGCGTCCGGGTCGTTCGCGATCACCAGGTCGGCGCCGGTGCGCTCCGCCTGGGCCAGGGCGAGGTCGATCGCGCCGGGCTCCTCGGGATTGGGGAAGGCGACGGTCGGGAAGGCCGGGTCCGGCTCGGCCTGCTCGGGCACCACCTGGGCGCCGGTGAATCCGGTCCGGGCCAGAGCCTGCTCGACGAGTGCGCCGCCGACGCCGTGCAGCGGGGTGTAGACCCAGGCCAGGTCACGGGGTGCCGCGGCGGGAACCAGGCTGGTGAGTCGGTCCAGGTAGGCGGTGATCAACGCGTCGCCGAGGGTGCGGTAGTCGTCACTGCGGGGCAGGTCAGCGACAGGGCGCTCGGCCACCCGGGCGATCTGCGTGGCGATCTCGCTGTCGGCCGGCGGGATGATCTGGGACCCGTCGCCGAGGTAGACCTTGTATCCGTTGTCCTGTGGGGGATTGTGGGATGCGGTCACCACCACTCCGGCCACACAGTCGAGGTGCCGGATGCCGAAGGCGATCAGGGGAGTGGGGGTCGGGCGGTCCAAGATCATCGCGTCGAACCCGGCCGCGGCGAGGATCTCCGCGGTGTCGCGGGCAAAGATGTCGGAGTTGTAGCGGGCGTCGTAGCCGATGATCACCCGGCCGCCGACCCGGCCATGATCAGCCAGGTGGGCCGCCAGTCCGGCGGCCGCCTGGGAGACCACCACCCGGTTCATCCGGGCCGGGCCGGGCCCCAGGGCGCCCCGCAATCCCGCGGTGCCGAAGGTGAGCGGACCGGAGAAGGCATCGACCACTTCGGCCAGTGCCTCGTCGTCGCCCGACTGGGCCCGGGTGACCAGGTCGTCGAGGGCAGTGACGGTGGCTGCGTCGGGGTCCTGCCCCCGCCAGGCGGCGACCAGTTCGAGTTCGCGGACCGAGAGCCGCGGCTCGACCTCGGGCATCACAACGCCGCTCCGAGACCCCCGAGGAGGGCGGTCAGTCGAGGGGCCGCGGCCCGGCCGGCCTCGATCACCTCGCTGTGGTCGAGGTGATCGGTGGAGATCCCGGCGGCGGCGTTGGTGACCAACGAGAATCCGAGCACCTCCATCCCGGCCTCGCGCGCGGCAAGGGTCTCCAACGTGGTGGACATGCCGACCAGGTCCGCGCCGAGGGCTCGCGCCATCGCCACCTCGGCAGGGGTCTCGTACTGGGGGCCGGAGAACTGGATGTAGACGCCCTCGGGCAGGTCCGCGTCGACCGTACGGGCCAGGTCGCGGAGCCGGCCGGCGTACGCCTCGCTCAGGTCGATGAAGGTGGCGCCACGCAACGGGGTGGCGCCGGTGAAGTTGATGTGGTCCTTGATCAACACCACAGTGCCGGGAGCCCACTCGGGCCGGATCGATCCGCAGCCGTTGGTCAGCACCAAGGTGCCGGCGCCGGCTGCAGCGGCGGTTCGGACTCCGTGCACGACGGCATCGATGTCCCTGTCCTCGTAGAAGTGCGTCCGCCCGGTGAACACCCCTGCGGTCCGGCCGGCGGCCGTACGGACGATGCGCAGCGCACCGCCGTGGCCGGCAACGACGGGGGCAGAGAAGCCTGGCAGTTCGGCCAACGGGCACTCGCCGACCGTCTCACCCAGAGCGTCCGACCCGGCGGACCAGCCGGAGCCGAGGACGAGGGCCAGGTCGATGCCGGCGATGTCGAAGCGGGTGCGGAGTGCGTCGGCGGCCTCCGCGGCGAGGGCCTTCGGGTCTGCAGTCACATCCGCGACTATAGACAGCCCTACGGGCTGGTGTCTCGTACCCGGATCCCCCTGATGGACCGACGAGCCACGCAGGCCCTCACCAGCCGCTGTTGCACGGGCGCGACCGGAGGGCGTGGACATAGTCGGCGGGGGCGCCGGCGGCCTCGGCGGCGTCGGCCAGGATGCCGACGGTCATCGCGCTCGGCGTACCGCCCTCGAAGTCGTCCAGGACGTACACCCAGGCGCTCGTCTCACCGGTCAGGGCGGACACCCGGACGGTCAGCTTGCGGTACAGGCCCGTGTCGGCCGACTCCCACGCGTCCAGCGCCTTGGCGTCCGGGCCGGTGACGTCGTACAGGCCGACGAAGACCTGCGCCCCGTCCTCCTCCACCACGGTGGGCAGCGCACCATCCCATCCGTCACCGCCGAAGGTGAGCCGCCAGCCCTGCAGCCAGCCGGTGCTGCGCAGCGGCGAGTGGGGGCAGCGCTCAGCCATCCGGGCGGGGTCGAGGTTGCTTCCGTAGGCGGCATACAGCACAGGGAGCAGGTTACCGCCGTCCGGCCCGAGCGGCAGTGGACGTGGCACAATGCGCCGTGTGACGAGTGTGGTGATCATTGGCGGCGGACCCGGCGGGTACGAGGCTGCCCTGGTGGGGAGCCAGCTCGGCGGGAACGTCACTCTGGTCGACTCCGACGGCATCGGCGGTTCGGCGGTGCTGACCGACTGCGTGCCGTCGAAAACGCTGATCGCCACGGCCGAGGTGATGACCGGGTTCCGGGAGTCGGCCGAACTCGGGATCCGGGTCGGCACCGAGGACGCCCAACGGGACTCCCTGCACGTCGACCTGGCGGCCGTGAACGAGCGGGTGCTCAGGTTGGCCCAGGCCCAGTCGGACGACATCACCGACCGGCTGGAGCGCGATGGCGTCCGGATCATCCGTGGTCGCGGCCGCCTCGACGGCCCCGAGCGGGTCATCGTGCAGACCGAGGCGGGGGAGGAGACCCTCAGCGCGGACGTGGTGTTGCTGGCGACCGGCGCCCACCCGCGGATCCTCCCCGATGCCCAGCCGGACGGGGAGCGGATCCTGACCTGGACCCAGGTCTACAACCTGACCGAGATGCCGGAACGGCTGATCGTGGTGGGCTCCGGTGTCACCGGCGCCGAGTTCGCCAGCGCGTACGGCGCCCTCGGCGTCGACGTCGTGCTGGTCTCCTCCCGGGACCGAGTGCTGCCCGGGGAGGACGCCGACGCCGCCCAGGTGCTGGAGGACGTGTTCACCCGCCGCGGCATGACCGTGATGGGTCGCACCCGGGCCCAATCGGTCACCCGGGACGGGAATGAGGTCACGGTGCAACTGCAGGACGGTCGTACGGTCACCGGCTCGCACTGCCTGCTCGCGGTCGGGTCGATCCCGAACACGGCCGACCTGGGCCTCCCCGAGGCCGGGGTGGAGCTCGACGACCGCGGGTTCATCAGCGTGGACCGCGTCTCGCGCACCTCCGCTCGCGGGGTGTATGCCGCCGGCGACTGCACCGGGGTGTTGATGCTTGCCTCGGTCGCGGCCATGCAGGGGCGGATCGCGCTGTGGCACGCGCTGGGCGATGCGGTGCAGCCCTTGGACCGCAAGGTGGTGTCCTCGAACGTGTTCACCGCCCCCGAGATCGCCACCGTGGGGGCCACCCAGCAGCAGGTCGATGCCGGCGAGGTCCGGGCCGTCTCGGCCACGCTGCCGTTGAAGGGCAATCCGCGGGCGAAGATGCAGGGCATCTCCGACGGTTTCGTGAAGTTGTTCTGCCTGCCCGCCACCGGCATCATCGTCGGCGGCGTCGTGGTGGCACCGCGGGCCAGTGAGTTGATCCACCCGATCGCGATCGCGGTCGCCGAACGGATCACCGTTGATCAACTGGCCCAGGACTTCACCGTGTACCCGTCGGTGTCCGGCTCGATCGCCGAGTGCGCCCGCCGTCTGCACGGGCACAGTATCGAGCAGTTGACGATCTGACCTCGGCGCCTGGTGGAGTTGATCATGCTGGACCAGGTCGCGGAATTGATCACGGGGCGGCGGTTGGTGGTCCTGACCGGAGCGGGGATCAGCACCGACTCCGGGATTCCGGATTACCGCGGACCGGACTCGCCCAAGGCGTCCCCGATGCTCTACGACGAGTTCGTCGGGTCCGAGAGTGCTCGGCGCCGCTACTGGGCCCGCTCCTACCTGGGCTGGCAGCGGATCGGCACCGCGCACCCCAATCCGGGTCACCGGGTGATCGCCCAGTGGGAACAGGACGGTCGGCTGTCCGGACTGATCACCCAGAACGTGGATGGACTGCACACCGCCGCCGGGAGCCAGCAGGTGGTCGACCTGCACGGCCGGATCGCCGAGGTCATCTGCCTGAGGTGCGGACGCGGCATCCCGCGAGCCGTCGTGCAGGAGCGCCTGGCGGGGTTGAACCCCGGTCTCCGTGCCGACGAGGACCTCGGTCACGCCGAATTGCGACCGGACGGGGACGCGGTGGTCGACGACTGGCAGGACTTCGTCCTCACCGAATGCGCAGTCTGTGGGGGAGTGCTCAAGCCGGACGTGGTCTTCTTCGGCGAGTCGGTGCCCAAGGCCCGCGCGTTGCGGTGCATCGCCTGGGTGGACCAGGCCGAGGTGCTGTTGGTGGCGGGTTCCTCGCTGACAGTGATGTCCGGGCTGCGGTTCGTCCGGCAGGCCGCGAAGGTGGGCAAGCCGGTGGTGATCATCAACCGGGGCGAGACCCGGGGTGACGGGCTGGCCACGGTGAAGATCGACAACGGTTGCTCCGAGGTGCTCACCGCCCTGCACCAGTTGCGTACGGGTGCCCTCGGCTGAGCTCGCGAGGTTGCTGACGCCGACCGTTCACCAGGGGTGGACGTTCACCGGTGGTGAACGTATGCTCTGGCCATGACCTCGCCCGCAACGTCCGCTCGACCCCTTCCCGATCGCCCGGCGGTCTTGGCGGCCCTGAAAGAACCTTGGCGGCTGGTCGAGGCCGCCCGAACCGGCGGACAGGCATGGTCCGAGCCGTACGGAGGGCCGGAAGGTGTCGCGGTGCTCGCCACCGAGATCCGGGATCAGCTCGAACGGCAGGTCCGCGCCGTGGCGGAACTGCGGGCCGTGGCAGTGGCGGAACTGCTCCGGGACCGTTCGCTCTCCGATGTCGGCAGTGTCCTGGGGATCGGGAAGACCGCGGTCCACAAGATCAATCGCGAGGTCGCGACTCGGCCGCACGCGTACGGCCACCTGCTTCTGGGAGGTCAGTGGTGAGCCACCCACCCGGGACCGCGACCCACCCGATGCGCACCGGCGTCCGCGGTGCGTCCTGGTACGTGACTGGGCAACTCCTGGGCCTGGCCATCCCCGTCGGCCTGGTTGTCACCTTGGCAGTGCTCCTGAGTGATCAACGAGTGGGGGGACTCTTGTTCCTCGCCTTCGTGGTGCTCACCTTGGCCGTTGATCCCCTCCGGGAAAGGATCTTCCGGAACGCCTGGGGAGATGTGCCGGGAGCCTTCGGCCTCCGTTCGGCGGCGCGCGGGGACACGCTGATCGGGGACGGTCCCTCGGAGCGGCATGCGGTCGGCTGGGCGGCCCTCCGGACGGTGATCTGGGCCGGGGGTGGAATGTTCCTTGCTTCCCTCGACGGGGGCGACGACGCCTTGAGGGCGGGACTTCTGGCCAGCGTGGGAGGGGTCTGCCTCGGGTCCTGGCTGGCGGTGGGGCTGCTGCGGGATCGGTTGCGGGCGCCGCACCGGGTCTGGCGCTGGAACCATTTCCTCTTGGTGGACGGCCTCGCCTGGCTGTTGATCGCCTTCGTCGCCATCCCGGGTGAACGGTTGGCCGTCTTGGCCTGGTCTGCTCCGGGGGTTGTCGGCATGTTCGGGCTGCTGTTCATCGCCTCGTACGCAGCGAAGTGACCGTTGGGCGACCGCCCCTACACCAGCGAGCCCGCTGGCTCGACCGTCAGTCGAAGAGGTCGCCGAGGCCGCCACCGACGTCGCCGATGCCCTCACCGAGCCCGCCGAGCACGTCACCCATGCCCTCGCCGAGCTCGCCGAACATGTTGCCCATCCCGCCGAACAGGAAGCCGCCGATCAGCATCCCGGAGAGCATGTCGCTGCCGCGCCAGGAGGAGTAGTAGCCCTGCGCCCACGGCGCATACGCCTCGCCGCCCTCCCAGTACGGCACCCGCTGGGCGCCCTTCTGCACCGTCCGGATGTACGGGTCAGCACCGGCCAGCACCCGCTCGGCATCGGCCGGGCAGGCGGGGACCTCGCGGGCGACACCGCCGGCGGGGGCCCAACTGACATCCTCCGACGAGGGGCCGTGGGCCGGGTTGAAGAAGCAGGGCGGACGCTTGGCGGGCAGTGGTTCGTCGGCGATCCGGGCCTTGACGCAGGCGACCCCGTACCGGCCGTCCTCGAGGATCTCGGTGACGTGGCGGATCTCGTCCGGCTTCTTGACGGCATCCAAGGACATCTTCGCGTCGTCGTAGGCGTCCAGGGCGCGCTGGTAGTCCTGCTGCATCATCTCGTCCAGCGGGTGCCCGGCCACCTCGGTGTCCAGACGCTGCAACTCCTCGCCGAACTTGGTCACGTCCTCGTCGGCGGCGCGTTTGGAGACCGACAACTGGTTCTCCAGCTCCGCCTGCTTCGCATTCGCCTTCTGCCGGGCCGAGTGCCGAGACATCAGCATCGCGCCACCGCCGATCACGGCGAGCACGAGGAGGACGACCACAAGTTCCATGACTTCCATAGTGCCGCGCCCGAGTGAGCGAACTCCAACTGGCGCCGACTTTCTTAAACGCCTCTAAGCCTGCACACCGTTGACTGATACGGACCCGGAGCACTTGGTGCGAGCCCGGAGGACTTCGCGCCGATTCCTCGCACTTCGCGCTACTCCGTGCGCGCGCGAAGTGTGTCGTACTCGCGCGAAGTGGGAGGGGCGGAGGTCAGGAGGGATCGGTGATCGTGCAGAGTGGCTCTCCGCTGGACACGGTGGCCCCGACGGTCGCGGACAGCCCGGTGATCACCCCGTCGCGGTGGGCCGTGAGCGGTTGCTCCATCTTCATCGCCTCGAGGACGACGACCACGTCCCCGGCCGCGACCGTGTCCCCGTCGGCGACGGCCACGTGGGAGATGGTGCCCTGCATCGGGGAGGTGAGGGCATCTCCGGTGGGCGCGTTCTGGCTCCCGGCGCTGCTGCGGCGGGGCCGTTGGGCACGAGCGCGGCCGGTGTCGGGGGCGCTGCCTGCCCCGAGGCCTGCCGGTACGACCACGTCGAAGCGCTTGCCGTTCACCTCGACCACGACACTGGTCCGTTCGGCGGGTTCCGGCGCGTCGGCCACCGGATCAGCGTACGGCGGTATCTCACCGGCGAACTCGGTCTCGATCCAGCGGGTGTGCACGGTGAAGTGGCCGTCGGCGGCGGTGAAGGCGGGATCGTCCAACACGGCCCGGTGGAACGGGGCCACGGTCGGCATGCCCTCGACCG
This sequence comes from Propionibacteriaceae bacterium, assembly GCA_052094425.1. Classification (GTDB taxonomy): domain Bacteria; phylum Actinomycetota; class Actinomycetes; order Propionibacteriales; family Propionibacteriaceae; genus Microlunatus. The sequence goes on along the minus strand of JBQDIN010000004.1, from coordinate 78,599 downwards.
ACAACTCGGCCAGCGCCCGTCGAGCTCGGGCGAGGGCCTGTTCGCGGGTGGAGCCGGTGATGATGATCTTGGCGACCAGGGAGTCGAAGGCGGCGGGCACGGTCATGCCCTCCCGGTAGCCCTCGTCCACCCGTACGCCGGGGCCGGTCGGCGGCTGCCAGCGTGTCAGAGTGCCGGGGGCGGGGAGGAAGTTCCGTCCCGGGTCCTCGGCGTTGATCCGGAACTCGATCGAGTGCCCACGCACCGCGGGATCGTCGTAGCCGAGGGCCTCGCCGGCGGCTATCCGGAACATCTCGGCGACCAGGTCCAGCCCGGTCACCTCCTCCGAAACCGGATGCTCGACCTGCAGTCGGGTGTTCACCTCGAGGAAGGAGATGGTGCCGTCGCGGGCGACCAAGAACTCGCAGGTGCCGGCACCGACGTAGCCGGCCGTAGCCAGGATGGCCTTCGAGGCGGCGGACAACTCCGCCACCTGTTCGACGGACAGGAACGGGGCGGGCGCCTCCTCGACCAGCTTCTGGTGGCGTCGCTGCAGGGAGCAGTCGCGGGTGGACACCACGACCACGTTCCCGTGCGCGTCGGCCAGGCACTGGGTCTCCACGTGGCGCGGCCGGTCCAGGTAGCGCTCGACGAAGCACTCACCCCGGCCGAACGCGGCCACCGCCTCCCGGGTCGCGGACTCGAACTGGTCGGCCACCTCGTCCATCCTGCGGGCCACCCGCAGGCCCCGACCGCCGCCGCCGAAGGCTGCCTTGATCGCGATCGGCAGTCCGTACTGCTCGGCGAAGGCGATCACCTCGTCGGCACCGGCGACCGGGTCGGCCGTACCGGGCACCAGGGGCGCGCCGACCTGTTGGGCGATCTGGCGCGCCCGCACCTTGTCGCCGAGGGCCTCGATCGCCTCGGCCGGCGGGCCGATCCAGGTCAGCCCGGCGCCCACGACGGCGCGGGCGAAGTCGGCGTTCTCGGCCAGGAACCCGTACCCGGGGTGGATGGCATCGGCCCCGCTGCGGGCGGCGACCGCCAGCAGTTTGGCACGGTCCAGGTAGGTGTCGGCCGGGGAGTCACCGTCCAACGCGTACGCTTCGTCGGCGAGTCGGACGAACAGGGCATCGCGATCCGCGTCGGCGTACACCGCCACGCTGGCCAACCCGGCATCGGCCGCGGCGCGGACCACCCGAACCGCGATCTCGCCCCGGTTCGCGACAAGCACCTTGCTGATGGCCACTGAGGTCCTCCTGCTGCAGACGGGGACAGCTCGTCTCCCCGCGAGGAGGCGGCAGTGCCCGTGTTCGTCGTCGGTCGGTGGTGAGTCTAGGGCTCGAGGTCGGAATCGGCCGCACAGGCCGAGCGGAACTTCACCGGACGGGTCGATTCGCGACGCACTACTGTCGTGGCATGCGGGAAGGACGGCTCGACCTGCGGGGATGGCTCACGCCTGCCTGGATCGCTGCGTGCGTCGTGTCCCTCACCCTCACGGTCGTGGCGAGTACCGGTCGGATTCCGACGCCTTCCGGTGGGCCGCAGGTATGGATGGTGGCCGAGGCGGGCCTGGTACTCGCCCTGATCTTCGCCGTGGCGCGATGGGCCGCTCGGTGGGTGGTGCTCGGACCAGTCCTGTTGAGCCTCTGCTTCGGTCTTTCGGTCCTCAGGTACGGCCAGCTGGAAGTACCGGTGTGGGGCGCAGCGCTCTGGACCTTCATCGCCGCGATCACCGCAGCACTCGGCTGGGGACTGCGGCGGGAGGCCCGTGTCCGTGCTGACGCACACCGGGCGCGGATGGAGCGTGAGTTGGCTCTGCAACGTGTCCGGGTGGCCCGTGACCTGCACGACTTCGTCGGGCACGATGTCAGTGAGTTGGTGGCATTCACCCAGGTTGCGCCGCTGCTGAGCAACCAGCCTGATCGTCTCGAGTCCGTACTTGCCTCGATCGAACGGGCTGGTCAGCGCTCGCTGGAGAACCTGGACGTGGCGGTCTCCGCACTGCACGATCCCGATCCGCCGCGGCCCGGCGCGGGTCTGGTGCCCACCGTGGTCGCTCGGTTCAACGCCGGACGGGAAGAGCAGATCCGTTGGCTGGACGAGACCGGAGACCGGATGTTGCCGTCGGCCGAGTCCGCACTGGTCTATCGGACCGTCCTCGAGGCCCTCACCAACATCCGTCGACATGCTCCAGGCAGTACGGGCTGTGTGCGACTGTCCGTGACGGCGACCCGGGTGCGGTTGGTCGTGACCGATACGGGCACCGGCGCAGCGGAGCAGCCTGTTCCCAGGAGTGGTCCGGGTCGGCACGGGTTGGCCAACCTGCGTACCCAGGCCAGCGAGCTGGACGGCCGGCTGGAGACCGGCCCGGCCGGATCAGGGTGGCGGGTTTGCCTGGAGCTGCCGCTGGAGACACCATGACGATCCGAGTGCTCCTGGCCGATGACCAGCCGGCGATCCGGGAGGCTTTCCGGTTGCTGCTGGAGAACGAACGTGACCTCGTCGTGGTGGCCGAGGCGGCCAGTGGTGAGTCCGCGATCTCACAGGCGGAACGGCTGCGGCCGGACGTGTGCCTGGTCGATGTGCGGATGCCGCGTGGCGACGGTCTGGAGGTGGTGCGCCGGCTGTGCGGCCACGATGTCGAGCATCCGATTCCCGTCGTCGTGGTCACCACCTTCGACCTGGATCGCTACGTGCACGAGGCCCTGGCGCACGGGGCCAGCGGCTTCCTGCTGAAGCGTTCTGCACCGGCCCTGCTGGTCGAGGGCGTGCGGGCTGCGGTGGCAGGAGAGCAGTTGATCAACCCACAGACGACCGTCCGCCTGCTGCGCCATCTCGTGGCCCCGGACACCGGATCCGATCCCTGGGCGGAACTGACCGACCGGGAGGTCGAAGTGGCCCGGCTGGTCGGTGCGGGTGGCAGCAACGCCGAGATCGCGGCCACCCTGGTCGTCTCCCCGGCCACGGTGAAGAATCATCTGGCCAGCATCCAGCGCAAGCTCGGCGTCCGGAACCGGGTGCACGTGGCCCTTGCGGCCTGGCGGAACAACTGACGCGTTCCACAAATGGGCTGAATGGCCCATGGTCCTGAGCGGTCGGCGCGGACAGGCTGGACCCATGCTGACAAGAATCCATCCCAAGACAACCCGTGCCAAGACCGCACGCTGGACCGACACGATGCCCCGAAGCCCTCGCTGGGCCGTGCGCGCCGCGCACCTGATCGCGTGGTGCACCGTGCCGTCCGCACTGTGGCGGATCGGGATCATCATCGGGATCGATGGGATCTATGACCAGGGCTGGATCGAACACTCCCGACTGGACACGCCCTTCGGAGGGTTCCGGATGATCTTGTTGTGTGTCATCACCGAAGCTCTCGCCCTGCTCTCCTTCGGATTGGTGCAGCGCTGGGGCGAGGTGGCCCCGCCGTGGCTCGGGCCGTTTGCTGGGCGCAAGATTCCGAGACGGGTGGCCATCGTCGTGGCGGGGACGGGTGCGATCGGACTGTGCTTCGTGTGGACCATCGGCGTGCCGATGGCTTGGATCGCCCAGACACCGTTCGAGCCCGGAATGCAATGGGGAACACCGTCCGTCATCCAGTTGGCCGGTTACGCCCCGATGATCATCTGGGGCCCGCTCCTGGCCATGCTGACCGTCGGGTACGCGCGGCGAACCGCTGGTACCCCTTCCCCGGCGCACCATGACCACATCGGCTGAGACCATCCACACGTCACCCAGAGTCCTCCAGCTCGGCGCTACGGCCGGGACCGCTCCCGAAGAACCAGATGGCAGACCACCGCGAGGATGATGGTCATCCCGGCCAACTCGCCGGCGGCCTCGGTCCACCGCATCAGGTAGCCCCCACGGCGCCCGATCGAGCCGCGCACCATGATGTAGACCATGTCGACGAGGACGGCGGAGACGACCAGCAGCGAGCTGGCCAGAGCGACGGCGCGCACCGCCCGGCGTTCCCGACCTCTGCTGCGCACCACACTGATCAGCAGCCACGTGCCCAGGACGACGCCGAGGCCGGCCCAGACCAGCAGCTCACCGATGTCCTGGGGTCGCAGACCCAGCCACGGTTCGAGTTCCAGGGCGAGGTGCAGGCGCTTGCCGCCCTGCTCGTGCAGTTGGAAGGCGTCGTCGATCACGATCAGCGCCATGATGGCCGCCAGGGCGAGGTAGGCGCTGGTGGGCGGACGGAGCTTCAGGTGCAGCCAGCTCAACAGGACCGCGGCCACGCTCAACTGCAGGTAGCCGAAGAGTTCGGCGGCTGATCCGTCCCGCGATGCCTTCCACTGCAGACTGTCGAAGGCAGGGAAGAGACCTCGCGTGGTGTTCAGGCGGTGGGCCATGTCGGCGAGCATGATCAGGCCGTCGACGAGCAGCAGGACGAGGGTGATCAGCACGACGGACCGGGCCACCCCGGACCACCGCTGGCGAGGCTGCATCCGGGGAGCCTTCCGCGCTGCTGCCATCGATTCTCCTGGTCCGTGTCCACGCGAGGAACCGTGTCGGCGGGCCCCTGATGGCAGTGATCGTAGGGAGCGTGGATGAGAGTGTCATGAGAGCGCGCCGATGGCCCACCGACGAGTTCACCGTCGGTCGTACCCGCCGCCCCCCGGGGTCTCCACGACCACGACGTCACCGGCTTCGACCTCGACCGAGCAGGACGAGTCGAGCGCGGTGACCGTGCCGTCGGTGCGCTCGACGCTGTTGCGCCCCGGGGTGCCGGGCTCACCGCCGGCCAACGCGTACGGCGGCACCCGGCGGTTCTGGGTCAGCAGGCTCACGGTGGCCGGTTCGAGGAACCGGATCCGTCGGACCACCCCGTCCCCACCACGCCACCGGCCGGCACCCCCGGAGCCGATCCGTACGGCGAAGTTCTCCACCAACACCGGGAAGCGCCACTCCAGCACCTCCGGGTCGGTCAGTCGGGAGTTCGTCATGTGGGTCTGTACCGCCGACGTCCCGTCGAAGCCGTCGCCGGCCCCGGACCCGGAGGCAATCGTCTCGTAGTACTGGTGCCGGGCGGTGCCGAAGGTGAGGTTGTTCATCGTGCCGGCCCCCTCCGATTGCACCCCCAGGGCCGCATAGAGGGCGCCGGTGATCGCCTGGGATGTCTCCACGTTGCCGGCCACCACGGCTGCCGGATACTCCGGCGAGAGCATCGTGGCCGGCGGGATCGTGATCGTCAGCGGACGCAGGCAGCCGTCGTTGAGCGGGATGTCGTCCCCGATCAAGGTACGGAAGACGTACAGCACCGCCGCCGTCGCCACCGCCGACGGGGCGTTGAAGTTGTCCTCGCGCTGGGCCGAGGTGCCGGTGAAGTCGACGGTGGCCTCGCGTCGCGCGGTGTCCACCGTGACCCGGACCCGGATGTGGGCCCCGGCGTCGGTCTCGTAGTCGTACGCGCCGCCGTCGAGGTCGGCGAGCACCCGGCGGACGGACTCCTCGGCATTGTCCTGGACGTGCTGCATGTAGGCCTGCACGACAGCCAGACCGTAGTGGTCGATCATCGCGCCGAGTTGCTCGACGCCCTTGTGGTTGGCGGCGATCTGGGCCCGCAGGTCGGCCAGGTTCGTCTCCGCCGCGCGCGACGGGTACGGGCCGCTGGTCAGCAACTCCCGGGTGGCGTCGCGGCGGAACTCGCCGTCGGCGACCAGCAGCCAGTTGTCGAACAGGATCCCCTCCTCCTCGATGGTCCGGCTGGCCGCCGGCATCGACCCGGGGGTGAGTCCGCCGATCTCGGCGTGGTGGCCCCGGGAGGCGACGAAGAAGATCAACTCGTCTCCCTCCGCGTCGAAGATCGGGGTGATCACGGTGACGTCCGGCAGGTGGGTGCCGCCGTGGAAGGGATCGTTCACCGCGTACACCTCACCCGGTTGCATCGAGTCGCCGCGACGGTGGACCACCTCGATCACGCTGGCGCCCATCGAGCCGAGGTGTACCGGGATGTGCGGGGCGTTGGCGACCAGGTGGCCGGTCGGGTCGAAGACGGCACAGGAGAAGTCGAGTCGCTCCTTGATGTTCACCGACTGGGAGGTGGACTCGAGTCGGGCACCCATCTGCTCGGCCACGGACATGAACAGGTTGTTGAACACCTCCAGCAGCACCGGGTCCGCCTCGGTGTCGAGGTGGGTGCGCTGCCGCGGGGTGGTGCGTTCCAGCAGCAGGTGCCCGCTCTCGTTCACCCGGGCGGTCCAGCCCTCGTCGACCACAGTGACGGTGTCCGGCTCGGTGATGATCACCGGCCCGGCGACAGGGGTGGCCGGGGTGAGAGAGGTACGGGAGAGTTGTGGCACCGCCCGCGGTCCGTCGGGCCCCTGCATCCGCACCTCGTCGCCCGCCGGGGCCCCCTCCTCTCCCGCGGGCACCGACACGGCCGGTTGGTCCGACAGCCCGGTGGCCTCGATCGAGACCGCCTCCACCACGAGCGGGCGCTCCATCAGGAAGGAGTAGACCGTGCGGTGCTGGTCCTCGAAGGCGGCAACCATGTCGTCCTCGTCGGTCAGCGGCACGGTGAGGGTGGTGTCGGTGCCGTCGTAGCGCAGGTGCACGGACAGGGCGCAGCGCTGGGCGGCCTCTTCGACGCCCTGTTCGGCGAGTGCTGCGGTGGCCGACCGGGTGAGGTCCGCGGCCACCTCCCGTAGCCGGTCCACCAGGTCTGCGGCGAGTGGCGCCTCGATCGCCCGCTCGTCGATCAGGGTGACGTCGGCGAGCCCGATGCCGAGCGCGGACAGCACCCCGGCCAGCGGCGGGACGATCACGGTGTCCATCCCGAGGGCGTCGGCGACCGCGCAGGCGTGCTGCCCGCCGGCCCCGCCGAAGGAGGTGAGGGCGTACTCGGTGACGTCGTGGCCCTGGTGCACCGAGATGTGCTTGACCGCGTTCGCCATGTTCTGCACGGCGATGTCGAGGAAGCCGCGGGCCACCTGCTCGGCGGACCGGTCGTCCCCGGTGGCCTCGCGGATCTCGGCGGCGAGGGCGGCGAAGTCCTCGGCGACCACCTCGGTGTCGATCGGCTGGTCCCCGTCCGGCCCGAACACAGCCGGCAGGTGGTCGGGCTGGAGCCGGCCCAGCATCACGTTCGCGTCGGTGACGGTCAGGGGTCCGCCGCGCCGGTAGCAGGCGGGGCCGGGATCGGCACCGGCCGAGTCCGGGCCGACCCGGTAGCGGCTGCCGTCGAAGTGCAGGATCGAGCCGCCGCCCGCGGCGACGGTGTGGATGTCGAGCATCGGCGTCTGCAGTCGCACCCCGGCGATCTGGGAGGTGAACGTGCGCTCCAGGTGGCCGGCGTAGTGGGAGACGTCGGTCGAGGTGCCGCCCATGTCGAATCCGATCACCTGGTCGAAGCCAGCCGTCTGCGCGGTCCGGGCCATGCCGACGATGCCGCCGGCCGGCCCGGACATGATCGCGTCCTTGCCGCGGAAGCGGTGGGCCTCGGTCAGCCCGCCGTTGGACTGCATGAACAGCAGTCGGGTGTCGTCGAGCTCGGCGGCCACCTCGGCGACGTAGCGGGACAGGACGGGGGAGAGGTACGCGTCCACCACGGTGGTCTCCCCACGGGCCACCAGCTTCACCAGGCCGCTCACCTCAGCCGAGTGCGCCACCAGGGTGAAGTCGAGCTCGCGGGCCACCTCGGCGATCAGCAGCTCGTGCTCGGGGTGCAGATGGCTGTGCAGGCAGGCGATGGCGATCGAGGTGATGCCGACGTCGTGCGCCTCGACCAGGTCCGCTCGGAGTTGATCAAGGTCCGGAGGCCGCAGCACGGTGCCGTCGGCCCGGATCCGCTCGTCGGTCTCGATCACCCGCTCGTACAGCGGTTCGGCCAGGTCGATCCGCCGGCTGAAGATCTCCGGCCGGTTCTGGTAGCCGATCCGCAGGGCGTCACCGAAACCGCGGGTGATCACCAGTGCGGTGCGGTCCCCGGTCCGCTCCAGCAGGGCATTGGTGGCCACCGTGGTGCCCATCCGGACCGCCGTGATCAACTCGGTGGGAACCGGCTCATCGGCCCCGACCCCGAGGGCGGCTCGGATCCCGGCAATGGCGGCATCAGGGTACTGATCGGGATTCACCGACAGGAACTTGGCGCTCTGCAGCCGGCCGTCGGGACGCCGGGCCACCACGTCGGTGAAGGTGCCGCCGCGGTCGATCCAGAATTCCCAACCGGGCTCCGCCATGCTGCCTCCTGATCGGTGGTTCCGTCGCTCTCGCTGCATCCTGCCACGTCGCCCGTCGACGCCGCGGGGGTGTCAGCTGGGGGTGTACGGAACCCGTCGCCGGAAGTCGTCGGCGGCCCCCTCGAAGGTCAGCCACTCCACCCCGTCGTGCTGGTCGATGTAGTCGAAGAGGCGTTCCAACATGAGCAGTACCTGGGGGCGGCCGGAGACGTCGGGGTGGATGGTGAACGGGAAGACGGCATAGTCCAACTCGCGGTGGATCCAGTCGAACTGGTCCCGCCACAGCTGCTCGATCACCTGGGGCGCCACGAAACCGTGCGAATTGGGGCTTCCTTTGATGAACATCATCGGCGGGAGGTCGTCGACGTACCAGTTGGCGGCGATCTCCACCAGGTCGACCTCGTGGCCGCGTTGCAGCGGTTTCATCCACTCGGCAGCGTCCTTGGAGTAGTCGACGTTGGTCCAGGTGTCACCGACGCGGGCGTAGAACGGGGTGAAGTCGTTGTAGGACTGCGAGTTGTCGTAGGTGAAGCCGTGGTTGATCAGGAGCTGCGCGGTGCGTTCGCCCATCTCCCACCACGGGGCGACGAACCCCCGGGGGCTGGATCCCGTGAGCTCGGTGACGAGTTCGACGCTCCTGGCCAGGACATCGGACTCCTGCTGTTCGCTCATCGCCACCGGGTTCTCGTGGCTGTAGCCGTGGCAGCCGATCTCGAAGCCGGCCGCAGCCACCTCGCCGATCTGCTGGGGGAAGGTCTCGATCGAGTGGCCGGGGACGAACCAGGTCGCCGGCAGGCCGCGTCGTTCCAGCAACTGCCTGATGCGCGGTACGCCGACCTCGCCGGCGAACATGCCGCGCTGGATGTCGTTGGGGGAGTCCTGGCCCCCGTAGGAGCCGAGCCATCCGGCGACGGCGTCCACGTGGATCCCGATGCAGACCTTGATTTCCTTGGGCATGTGTCTGGGTCTCCTCCTGACTGGTTCTCTGGTCGAGGCGGACCTAGTCGTTGGCCGACTGGGTCTGTTCTGACTGCTCGGGCGTCGCGCCGGCCTTGTTCCCGCGGAGGGCGTGCAGAGCGATGTGCACCACGAAGGCGATCGCCAGTGCGGCCAGGCTCGCGGAGAAGTCACCGGGCAACGGCCACACGTACTGGAACAGCAGGCCGCACACCGCGCCGACCACGAAGGAGGCGATGGCATTCCAGTGGATGGCGGGCTGTTGGCTGTGGCTGTTCGGCGTGAAGGCACCCCGCCGGAGCAGGAAGTAGTCGGCGATGATCGGCGCCACCAGGGGCACGAAGGCGGCACCGAGGACGGTGATGAAGTCAGTGAAGAACAACTGGTAGAAGGCCAGGGAGCCGAGGATCGTTCCGACCACACCGACGATGAGGACGAGCCTGGAGCGCTTGACCTTGATGCCGAACCCGTGCAGTACCGGCCCCGTGTACAGCGAGTTCGAGTAGAGCTCGGAGTTCTCCGTGGTCCACAGCGAGGTCGTCCAGACCACAACACCGACGATGGTGAGGAAGAGCCCCTGGGTGTACATCCAGTTGACGAAGTTCGAGTCACCGGTGGAGACGGCGCCGATGTAGCCGATCACGTTGAGCAGCGGATTGGTCAGGATGAATGCCGCGGCCGCACCGATCACCACCGCCCGGTTGTTCTTGGCGAAGCGCATGATGTCGGCGCCCATGACCGCGCCGGCGATCCACGCGCCGACGACCACGGTGATCCCGGTGCCCACCGGGAGTCCGCTGCGGGTCGAGGCCTCCTGGACCATGGCACCCCAGCCGCCGTTGTCGTTCAGCATGCCCACGCCGGCGTACACAGCGACGACCAGCAGCAGCGGAGCGACCGGTATGGCCACCTTCTCGATCGCGGAGATGCCGCGGTAGGCGGTCCAGGTGAACAGCCCGCCGAAGGCGAGGCAGGTGAGCATCACCTCGAGCGAGACCGGGGCCACGTCGGAGCGCCCGAAGTTGGCCGGGTCGAAGATCGTGATCCCGGTCGGGTTCCCCAGCAACACGCCCCAGATCTCGCCGATCATGCCAAGGATCGAGGCGAACCAGCCGAGGGTGAGCAGGGCCATGAAGGTCATCGGGAGGATGAATCCGCGCCCGCCGTACGACACCTTGGAGAGCAGGGCGAGGTTGAACCCGGTACGCATCGCGGGGATGCCCAGCAAGATGGTGAGAGCGAAGAGGACGAACTCACCGATGGTGATCGTCGCGACGGCAGTACCCAGGGTCATCCCGGGCTGGCCGTCCTGACCGGCGAGCGAGCCACCCACGATGAGACCGGTGACCACGAAGCCGAAGCCGACCCAGATGGCCGCGATCCCGAGCGTCTTCCGTCGCGCTGATCGAGGTACGGGCTGGAGCATGTACTCCTCGTGCTCGTACCCGAGCTCCTCTGGCGTTGTCTCGGCCGACGTACTCACGGTTTCTCCATCCCCCGGCGCTCCGGGCGCTCTCTCGAGGGGCGCATTCGACCGGAGGCGACCTGTGTCTGGACCCTACTGATATCCACGCCCGGAAGGCTCGATGATCTTGCGGGGTGGACGGCCGAGGGGAGAAGGGGCCAGAAATGGGTGTAGGGCCTCTCCAAGTATGAGTTGGAGAGACCCTACGGGTGATCGGTGAAGTGTGACGTCACTGATCAAGACGGGGAATGGTCGATGGCTCCACGATCCTCGTCACCGGATCGTGTGGTGAGTCGCCTCACCGATGAGCCGAACATCTTCCTCATCCTCCTCCTTCCCCTGCGGGAGGGAGTACATGATTTCTACAGCCTCGGGGTGGCCCCGCGCAACCCTTTCCTGCAAGGAGAATCGGACTTTCTCGTCATCCACCGGACAGTCCACATCAACCTGCCGGTTACCCACCGATTCGGGCCGGTTCTCCACAGATCGGGTCCACACCCTGTGGATGACGCCGGACAGATCGGGACCGTCGTACGCTGGGGGGATGGACACCTCCGCGGCCGACCAGAACTCTGAACCGGACCGGAAGGACTGGGTGCCCGACACGAAGGACTGGACGTGGGTGCTGGACCTGCCCTGTCCCGAGTGCGGACTCGCGGTCGGCGAGGTGCCGGCTCACGAACTCGCAGACCGGGCGGCGAACGCCGCGGGGGAATGGGTGCAGGTGCTCACCTCGAACCCGTCGGTGGTGAGTCGTCCCCGTCCCCGGGTGTGGTCGCCGCTGGAGTACGGCGCTCACGTCCGCGACGTCTACCAGCTCTTCGACGCCCGGCTGGCCCTGATGCTGGTCGAGGACGATCCGGTCTTCGACAGCTGGGACCAGGACGAGGCTGCGATCGCGGGCGACTACGCCGACCAGGACCCGGACCGGGTGGCCGACGAGTTGGCGCAAGCGGCCGAGTCCTTCGTCGCGCGCGTCCGCGCACTCGAGGAATCCCAGTGGGAGCGCGTCGGGCGGCGTGGTGACGGGGTGGTCTTCACCGTCACCGGTTTCGTCCGCTACTTCCTGCACGACGTGATCCACCACCTCTGGGACGTCACCGGACAGCAGGACGCACTCGCCTCGGAGTGAACGCTGGCCGCGCAACCCGTGAGGCGCCCCTACCGGTGAGCCACCTCAGTCTGCGGGCAGGGAAGCCAGGTCGGCCCGGCAGCGGGCTTCGAGCTCGTCCAGTTCCGTCAGGGACTCGGCAAGGTCGCGTTGCTTCTCCTCGAGGGCGGCACGGCGTTGCCGGATGTCGGCGATCAGGTACTCCAACTGCCCCCGCTCGCCCGGCGCGGCGTCGTACATGTCGACGATGGTGGCGATCTCGTCGAGGGTGAAGCCGAGCCGCTTGCCGCGCAGGATCAAGGTCAGCCGGACCCGGTCCCGGGGGTGGAACACGCGGGTCTGGCCACGTCGTTGCGGAGTGATCAACCCGCGGTCCTCGTAGAAGCGGATGGTGCGCAGCGTGGTGTCGAACTCGCTCGCGAGCTCGGAGATGGACCACGTGCGTTGTGTCGCGATCGGCTCGTCCATCGGGTGGGGCCTCTCTCGAAGGGCGTGGTGAAGGGGCATTGTGACAACGACCGGCATCTATCTTACGCTGACGTCAACGTAAGCGGCGTCGCTGGAGGTGGCTCCGCCCGATCCCCCAGGAGTTACCGTTGAGCGATCAGAGCAGCTTCGAACTGTCGGCCGAACACGCTGACTTCCGGGCCGCGGTGGCCGACTTCGCGGCCAGCCGGATCGCCCCGCACGCGGCCCAGTGGGACAGCGAGCACCGGCTTCCGCTGGACGTGGTCCAAGCGATGGGGGAATTCGGGCTGTTCGGCCTGCACGCTCCCGAGGAGTACGGCGGCGCGGGCGACTTCACCAGCCTGTGCGTCGCGATCGAGGAGATCGGCAAGGTGGACCAGTCCCTCGGCATCACCTTGGAGGCGGCGGTCGGGCTCGGGATCAACCCGATCGCCAGCTACGGCACGCCGGAGCAGAAGGAACGCTGGCTGCCGGACCTGATCGCCGGACGCGCCCTGGCCGGGTTCGGGTTGACCGAGCCGGAAGCGGGATCCGATGCCGGCGCCACCCGGACCACCGCCGAACTGGTCGACGGCGAATGGGTGGTCAACGGGTCGAAGCAGTTCATCACCAACTCCGGCACCGACATCACCTCGGTGGTGACCGCGACGGCGCGCACCGGTACCCGGGAGAACGGCAAGGCGGAGATCTCGGCCATCCTGGTCCCCAACGGGACGCCCGGATTCACCGTCGAGCCCGCCTACGACAAGCTCGGCTGGCACGCCTCCGACACCCATCCGCTCACCTTCTCCGATGTGCGCGTGCCCGAGGCCAACCTGCTGGGTGAGCGCGGCCGTGGGTTCGGCCAGTTCCTCGCCATCCTCGACGACGGGCGGGTGGCGATCGCCGCGCTCGCGCTTGGATGCATCCGCGCCTGTCGGGACATGGCGGTGGCCTACGCGAAGGAGCGCACCACCTTCGGTGGGCCGATCGGCCGCAAGCAGGGGGTCGCCTTCCAGATCGCCGACTTGGATGTGCTGGCCCGTACCGCCCACCTGCTGGTCTACTCCGCTGCCACGATGAAGGACGCCGGTGCCGACCAGGCCGCGTACAAGCAGGCCGCGGCGATCGCCAAGCTGCAGGCCACCGAGGGTGCCGTGCAGGCGACCCGGATCGCCACCCAGGTGTTCGGCGGGTACGGCTTCATGGAGGAGTACCCGGTGGCCCGGTTCTATCGGGACGCGAAGATCCTCGAGATCGGCGAGGGAACCTCGGAGGTGCAGCGGATGGTGATCGCCCGCGGCCTCGGTCTGCCGGTCGAGTGAGCCGGGCGGGAGAAGCCGGGCGGGAGAGTTGGTCGGGTGACTACGTCGATCGGGCAGGATGGGGACATGTCGGGAATCAGTGACGCCGCGAGTATCCGTGCCTCCCGGGACCGCACCCTGGCGCCGAGCGAGAAGGCGGCCGCCAAACTGGCCTCGCAGGACAAGTTGTTCGTCCGGGACCGGATCGACCTGCTGTTTGACGACGGGACCTTCGTCGAGGACGGCCAGCTCGCCAACGCGTTGGCCACCGGTCTGCCAGCCGACGGCGTCGTCACCGGGCGCGGACTGGTCGACGGACGGGCCGCGCTGGTGGTGGCCAACGATCCCAGCGTCAAGGCCGGCTCCTGGGGGGCCCGGACGGTCGAGAAGATCATCCGGGTGACCGAGATCGCGCTCCGGGACGAGTTGCCGATCTTCTGGTTCATCGACTCCGCCGGCGCCCGGATCACCGACCAGATCGACCTCTTCCCGGGTCGTCGTGGCGCGGGTCGGATCTTCCACAATCAGGTGGCGCTCTCGGGCAAGGTGCCGCAGATCTGTTGCCTGTTCGGCCCGAGCGCCGCGGGTGGTGCCTACATCCCGGCCTTCTGTGACACGGTGATCATGGTCGAGGAGAATGCCTCGATGTACCTCGGCTCGCCCCGGATGGCCGAGATGGTGATCGGCGAGAAGGTCAGCCTGGCCGAGATGGGCGGGGCGCGGATGCATGCCTCGGTGTCGGGGTGTGGAGACCAGCTGGCGACCGACGACGCCGACGCCATCGAGCAGGCGAAGCACTACTTCTCCTACCTTCCCACCAACTGGCGCAGCGCACCGCCGGTCTACGAGGCGGAGGAGGCGGCCAGCGTCTTCGCTGACGATCTGGTGCCGGCCTCGGAGTCGGTCGGCTACGACATCAACTCGGTGATCGAGGCGATCATCGACGAGGGCTCCTTCTTCGAGGCCAAGCCGTTGTTCGCCCCCGAGCTCGTCACCGGCTTCGGCCTGCTGGCCGGGAACCCGGTCGGCATCGTGGCCAACCAGCCGGCGGTGAAGGGGGGCGTCCTGTTCGTCGACTCGGCCGACAAGGCGGCGCGCTTCATCTGGCAGTGCGACGCCTTCAACATCCCGCTGCTCTACCTGGCCGATGTGCCCGGCTTCATGATCGGCTCCGAGGTGGAGCAGCAGGGCATCATCCGCCACGGCGCAAAGATGATCACTGCGGTCGCCGAGGCGACGGTGCCGACTGTGTCGCTGATCGTCCGCAAGGCGTACGGGGCGGGACTGTATGCGATGTGTGGACCGGGGTTCGGTCCGGACGCCTGTCTGGCCCTGCCGACGGCCAAGATCGCCGTGATGGGGCCGGAGGCGGCTATCAATGCCGTCTACGCCAACAAGATCGCCGCGATCACCGACGAGGCCGAGCGGGCCGAGTACGTGGCCGGGCTGCAGGCGGAGTACGAGATCGACATCGACGTGTTGCGGCTGGCCAGTGAACTGGTGATCGACGCCATCATCGAGCCGCGGGAGGTGCGGGAGGAGTTGGTCGCCCGGTTCGCATCCGCCAGTACGAAGTCCCGCGCCTTCTCCGAGCGCCGCCACGGCGTGCCGCCGGTCTGACCAGGACACTCGAGCAGGAGTTGATCATGAATGATTTCCCGGACGTCCATCCGCGCGACGACCTGCCGCGCTTGGTCTCGGTGTACGAGGTCGGCGCCCGGGACGGGTTGCAGATCGAGAAGACGGTGATCGACACCGCGGTGAAGATCGAGTTCATCCAGCGCCTCGGCGCGGCCGGTCTGCAGTCGATCGAGGCGACCAGTTTCGTGTCGCCGAAGTGGGTTCCGCAGTTGGCCGACGCAGGCGAGGTGCTGGCCGGCCTCGACCTCGATGACGGGCGACGCTATCCGGTCCTGGTGCCGAACGAGCGCGGTCTGGACCGTGCCCTGGCCGCCGGCGCCACCGAGGTCGCGGTGTTCGTCTCCGCGACCGAGACCTTCGCCGCGAAGAACCTGGCCAGTACGGTCGACGGTGCGCTCGAGATGGCTGCCCCGGTGGTGCGTCGTGCGCTGGCGGCAGGGTTGTCCGTGCGTGGCTACGTGTCGATGTGCTTCGGCGACCCGTGGGAGGGCCGGGTCGATCCCGCGGCCACTGCCCGGGTTGCGGCCCGTCTGGTCGAGTTCGGCTGCACCATGATCAGCTTGGGCGACACCATCGGCGTGGCCACGGCCGGACAGGTCCGCAGGGTCCTCGACGCGGTGCTGGCCGCGGGAGTCGGAATGGATCGGATCGCCCTGCACTTCCACGACACCTACGGCCAAGCGTTGGCGAATGTGCTGGCTGGGTTGGAAGCGGGAGTGACGGAGTTCGACGCCTCGGCCGGTGGACTCGGCGGCTGCCCGTACGCGAAGTCGGCGACCGGGAACCTCGCCACCGAGGACCTGGTCTGGCTCCTGCACGGACTCGGCATCGACACCGGGATCGACCTCGGCGCCCTGGTGCAGACGTCTGTCTGGATGGCAGGTCACCTCGGTCGGCCGTCCCCCTCTAGAGTCGTCGCGGCCCTCGCGGACTGAACGATCTGGTTGCCTTGCCCGCTCTGTGGTTGAGGGGGTTGTGGTCCAGAGGGCTGCGCTCGGTGGTGGGATCGGGCAGGGTGCTGGCTGAGTGGGGCTGCAGGGTGGAGCCAAGGTCCCGCCCGGGTTTCGGGCATTCCAGCCTGCCTCACCCACCACCGAGCTCCGCCCTGTCGCGCGCCTCGCGTTGGCCATGGGTTGCGGACGTCGAAACCCCAGTGGTGGACGGGCAGCTGGTCTCGGCGGACTCGACCGGCGTGGATTCAGACGCGACCGACGTGGGAGCTAGCGGTTGAAGCGGGAGTTCCGTCTCGGTTCGCGTTGCGGATCGACTCGGGTGGGTGGTCGGATTTGCGGAAGTCCCTTGGTGTTCAGGCTGATGGTCCATTGCTCCCCGGGACCGGCTCTCGGGTTGGGTTCGATGATCTGGTGGTGATGGCGACACAGGAGGGCCAGGTTCGCCAGGCTGGTGTCGCCGCCGGCATGCCAGGGGACCAGATGGTGGGCATCGCACCGACTCGGTGGGGCATCGCAGCCCGGAAACACGCAGCCACGATCGCGAACCACCAAGGTCTTCCGGATGCCGGACGTGACCAGCCGCTGAGTCCGGCCCACATCGAGGACTTCGGAGTCCTTTCCGAGAACGACCGGGATCACGTCCGCATCACAGGCCAACCGGCGCACCGTCATCGGTGACACTTCTTCACCTGAGTTCGTCAACGTGGCACCGCGGATGCCGTCGACCAGATGCTCGTAGGGGAGGATCAGGGTGACACTGGGCCGGTCACCACCCGAAGTCGGCGCGGTTCCCCGGGCCAGCAACTCGTCCAGCATCGCGACGAATGCATCGGCTTGGCGCTGCTCCATCGTCGGAGCCTCCGCGAACGGATCGAGCCGCTCCAACCCGGCCGTGCCCGGCAGGAACGCACCCAACAAGCTGATGAGCTTCTCCCCGTCGCCGATCGGGAGCTTCCCGCCGAAACACACCGAGCCCTCGCCGTCGACCCGACACCGGAGGTACCGGTTCCGCCGGGCTTTGCGTTCTTCGTTCTCGAGTTGTTGGCCGAGGTGGTCGTCTTCGGTGTCGGGGAACAGGGCCGCGACCAGCGTGTTGGCGATCTTCCGCATCCCCTGCGGCGGCTGCCCGGCCGCACTCGCGAGCAACTCGATCTGAACATGGACAAGTTGCTCATCGGTTGCTTCGGCGGGCAGGTACTTCAACCCGTGCAGACACGCGTCCATCTGGTCAAGCGTCAACTCGCCCGCCTCGGCGGCCTGTTGCAACAAGGGGAAGCGTCCCAGTTGTTTGGCGGTCCGGACGTATTTCTTCGCGGCCCGCGGGGTGGTCCGATCAGTGAGCGTGATCCGATCCGACGCGGACCAGGTCGCGGTGTCCTCACACACCCGACCCTCGTCGACCGCGCGGACGGTCGCGAGACGGATCCCGTGGAGGCGGTCGATCGCGACCCCGTAACCATCCATCCGACCCAACTGTTCGTCCTCGGACAGCCGCCAGGACTCGGTGGACGCGATCCGGTCGAGGATCGCCATCAAGGCAGCGAAATCCTCATCCGGAGGGGTGTCCGTCGTCGTCGACATACCAACAACTCTAGAGACGCCCACTGACACAAATGCCCTCAGAGATCCCTATCCACAAGAGGATCAAAGAAATTCTTGACGTAGCGCGGGCCTGCCTCGGTGCAGGGCTCATCGGCAGGAAGGTGTCGTTGGTGCGCAAGGATTCCCTCATGATCCCGGCACGCTGCCACAGGTGCAAAGCCTTGTCAGTCGAAACCGTGGGAGCCTGCGGGGTAGTCCTTCAGGGGTACCTTGTCGGCGCGCCAGGCGGTGAGGACGGGTTCGACGATGCGCCAGCACTCCTCGGCGACGTCGGCGCTGATCGACAGGAGTTGATCATCATCGAGGATGCCGGCCAGCACCTCCCCGTACGGAGTCATCCGCGGGTGGCCCAGCTCGGCTCGCATCGCCTTCTGTTCCAGGGCGAAGGCGTCACCCTCGGCGTTCATGGAGAGTTCCAGGCTGATCGCACCGGGTTTCAGTTCCAGCACCAGCCGGTCGGGCTGGTCGGTGTCGACCATGCCGGTGGGGAGGTGCTTGGGTGGCCGGAAAGTGACGACGATCTCCTTGGCGGCCCGACCGAGCGCCTTGCCGCTGCGGAGTACGAAGGGAACCCCTGTCCAGCGGCGGTTGTTGATCTCCAAGGTCACCTCGGCCAGGGTTTCGGTGTCCAGGGCCGGATCCACTCCCTCCTCTGCCACATAGTCGGGGACCGCGCGATCGCCCAGGGTGCCTGCGGTGTAGCGACCACGTCGTGTCGAGGTGACCGGATCGCTGTCTCGGACTCGCGTCGCGCGGAGCAGTTGTTCCTTGAGCGGACGGACTTCCGTGGCCGTGAGGGCTGAGGGAGGCTCCATCGCGAACAGGGAGAGCACTTGCAACAGGTGCGACTGGATCATGTCCACCAGCGCGCCGGCCCTGTCGTAGTAGCCGGCCCGTCCCTCGAGCGCGAGGGTCTCGTCGTAGGTGATGTCGACGCGCTCGATGTGGTCGGCGGACCAGATCGGCTGCAGCAGCCGATTGGCGAACCGCAGGCCGAGCAGGTTGAGCACGGTGTTCACCCCGAGGAAGTGGTCCACCCGGTGGATCCGTTCCTCCGGAACCACCTTCAGGAGTTGGGCATTCAGTTCCCTGGCGCTGGCGAGATCATGGCCGAACGGCTTCTCCAGGGCCAACCGGGTCTGGTCGGGGAGGGGGCGTTGCTCCAGCAGGGCACAGACCTGGACGGTGACCTGGGGCGGGAGGGCGAAGTAGAGCACCAAGGGCCCGGACACCGAGTCGAGCAGTCGATCGACTTCGTCGCCCTGGAGGAGGTCGGCCCGGACGTACCGGCTCGAGTCCAGGATGCGCTCCACCACCTCGGCGGGTGCGTCCGCGCCCTGCAGTGCCGTACGGAGCTTCTCCGACCAGTCCGCCGCACTCAGGTCGGCGCGGTCGGCCCCGATCACCTCGACGCGACGATCCGGTTCGCAGGCCAGCAGGCTGCCCAGGCCTGGGAGCAGTAGGCGACTGGTCAGGTCACCGGAAGCCCCCAAGATCAACAGCGTGGTGGCAGTGGCCGGTGACTGGTTGCTCATGCACCTCACCGTACTCCGGAGTGCGGGACCGGGTTCCGGTCAGGACAGTTCGACGTCGACCACAGTGTGCTCCGCCGCGGAGCGGTAGGCGGCGAGGGCGATCGCGGTGGCGAGCAGGCCGTCGCGGCCGGACGGGGTCGGGTCGCGGCGTTCCCGGATCGAGGTCAGGAACTCCACCAACATCGCCCGGACCGGGTCAGCACCGAAACGGAGCCAACGGGTCTGGTCGGTGCTGGTCAGCAGCTGTTCCCCGAATGGGTCCGCGGACAGCACGCCTTCGGTGCCCACCACCTCGAGGGTGAGTCCACCCCAGACGGGGTAGTGCGGCAGCCGACTCCACGAGGCGTCGATGGTGCCGATGGTCCCGTCGGAGAAGGTGACGGCCACCAACCCGCCGGTCTCCACCCCGTACTCGGGCGTGATCAGGTCGTTCACCTGCGCGTACACCGAGGTCGGGGTGGCCTCGGTGAGCCAGCACATCAGGTCCGCCACGTGCACGGTGTGGTCGATCACGCTGCCGCCGCCAGACAATGCGGGATCGACGAACCAGCTTCCGGGGCAGGTGCCCGGGTTGGTGCCGGCGAGCGAGACGACCCGGCCCAGTGAGCCGCCGTGGGCCAGGGCGGCGACCTGCCCGAGTTGCGGCACGAACCGCATCGGGAAGGCGGTCATCAGCCCCACCTCGGCGCGCTCGCAGGCGTTGATCATGGCCGTACCGTCGGCGAGGCTGAGGGCCAGCGGCTTCTCGGTCAGCACCCAGGCTCCGGCGGCCGCAGCCTGTTCGGTCAGCTCGCGGTGGTGCACGTTCTCACTGCAGATCACCACCCCGTCGACGCCGGCGCCGAGGAGATCGGTGTGGCTGCCGACGAAGGTCGCGCCGGCGGCCTCGGCGCCGGCGCGTCCCCGGTCGACGTCCGGGTCGGAGACGAGCACCTCGACACCCAGACTGACCAGGAGGGCGGCGATGCCGGGGGCGTGCACGTGGGCGAAGGAGAGGACGCCGATGCGCAGGCCGTGGCCCACCGCGGCGGGCCGGTCGAAGGTCACCATGTCGCTGCCGCCTCCTGGCTCCAGTCGCTCGGTCGGTGCGGGAGGTCGGGCGGTAGGGGTTGGGGCACCTCGGGGTGCCCGGACCGGGCAGAGGTGCGCAGCGCGATCGCCACTGACAGGGCCCGGATCGCGTCGGTCGGGTCCACCCGGGTCGGGAGCCCGTACGCGACCGCGCCGAGCAACTCCCGCAACTCCGCGACGAACGGGCTCGTGCCGGCCAGCGCGGGCAGCAGCCCCGCCCCGTCCAGCAGCCCGTCCCGATCGGCCCGCAGGGGCGGGTGGTCGGTGGAGTCGTGCTGCAACATCCCCTGGGTGCCGGCAATTTCGAAGGAGGTCTCGAACCCACGGGCGAGGCCCCAGGAGCCGGTCACGTGGGTGATGGCACCTCCTGTGTGGGTGAGGATCGCGAGTGCGTGGGTGTCGATCCCGCCTGCGCCCGGCAGGGTGGTCCGGCAGAACACCCGCTCGATGTCCCCGGCGAACCAGAGGGCCTGGTCGATGTCGTGGATCATCAGGTCGACGGCGATCCCGCCGGACAGGGACTCGTCCTCCATCCAGCGGTTCGAGGTCGGCTGCGGGCTGGCCCGCCGGAATCGCAGGACGGCCGGGTCGCCGTACGTGCCGCGGGCGAAGTCTCGCCGGGCCGCGGCGTATTCGGCGAAGTAGCGCACCACCTGACCGACCTGGATCGGGACGCCGCGCTCCTGGCAGTAGCGCAGGGCGTCGGCGGCGGTGTCCACGTCCAGGGCGAGCGGCTTCTCGCAGATGATCGGGCGCCCCCGGTCGGCCGCGGCTCGAATGATCTCCGGGTGGGTGAAACTCGGGGTGCAGATGTCCACCACCTCGGCGGCTTCCAGCAGGCTGTCCAGGGAGTCGTGCATGATCATCCCGGGCACCTGGTGGTCCGGCCGGGTGTCGTACCCGTGCAACTCCAGGTCGAATTCTCCGGCAAGTACCTGCCAAGCGGCCACGTGGGCGGCAGCAATGCCGCCCAGGCCGATCACTCCGAGGCGCATGGATCACTCCTGGGTCGCGGTGGACGTCTCCCCATCCTTGCCGACGCACTCCCGGGACCGCCAGCCGGGTTCGCCCGGACGTCGGTTCACAGCAGCCGCAGGGTACGGTCGGCGATCCCCACCCTGACCTGCGCACCCCACCCGATCTCCAAGGCGTCGGACTCGATGCCGTCGCCGAAGCAGACCAGCGACCCCTCGGAGCGCAGGCTCAACCGGTCATCGGTCAACTCGCCCTCGGTCAGCGAACTGCCGGTGACCGCCGAGGGCCACGCCTCCCGGACGAACCACGCCAACCGGACTTCGTCCGGCGCGGGTTGGGTCGAGGTGCTCTGCGTCTGCAGTCGCAACGAGGCGCACCACCCGGTGGCCCCGGTCCCGGTGGAGATGATCACTCCGGAGGAGGACTGGTGTTCAGTGTCGGACCCGGTGTCGATCAGGTAGCGGGCGGACTGGTGGCTCCGGTGGCCGATGAAGACCTCGTTCAGTGCGGTGAGCTCGCGTCCGTCGTCGGTGCGTGCGGTGACCATGGTCAACTCCCGGCCGGCGGAACGATCACCTCGGGCGGCCTTGCGCAGCAGGGGGCCCAGTTCGGCCACCGAGTGCCGCACCAGGGTGCCGGGAATGACATCAGGGTCCGGGTTGATCCCGATCACCGGCTGGCCGTCGGTGTACTTCGCCACGTTGGCCACCAGCCCGTCCTGGCCCACCACCACGACCACGTCGTCCGGGGCGAGGAGGAAGCGGGCCAACTCCGCCCGCTCCACCTCCGCCCGCCGCCACCCGTCCGGGACGACGCGTCGGGCGAGGAGCTGGGCTGCCGCGAGGCGCTGGTGTCGCTCCTGGATGGGCCCCAAGGACTGATCCCGAGTGGAGAGGAAGAAGGCGGCTTGGCCCGGTGTGCCGTGTGTCGTGATCAACTCCTCGTACTCACTGCGGCGGTGCACGAACACCACCCGGGGAGGGATGCTCACGCCCGTGCCCCGCTGTCGGACTCGCTCGCCTCGGTGCCCAGGTGATCACCCAGCGAGGCCAGCAACGGAGTGATCATCTCCGGCGTGATCACCAGGCTCTGGATCTTCGGCAGGTTCCCGGCGAGCCGGTCCATCGCCAGGAACTGCAGCACGGGCTCGGGGAGTTGCTCGTAGCTGGCCAACCAGACGCGTCGGGCGGCCGCGTCGGCCTCGCCGACCACTCGGGTCTGATCGGCCGTCGCCGTGGCCAGTGCGCCCATCCGGTGGGCCTCGGAGGCCACAGTGATCGAATCCGCCTCCGATGACTCCTGGGCCTGTTTGCGGGCGTTGGCTCCGCGCTGGGCGACCAGTTCCTCCTCCCGGCGAGCCAGGATGATCTTGTTCTCGAGCTCGTTCTCGCTGATCGCCCGTTCCCGTTCCACCGCGAGGGCGCGTCGCTCGTAGGTGGAGCGATCGGACTCGGTCTGGATGCGTTCGCGGACCGGCATCTGCAGGGCACGCTCCACGTCGGTCTCGCAGCGCAGGCTGATGATCCGTACGTCCACCACGGTGAGCCCGGTCTCCAGCACCCTGGGTGCCGAACGCAGCCGGTCGGTGAGCATGGCGCGCAGTCGTGCCATGCCGGTGTGCAGGGCGGTCGCGAGGTCCAGGGAGGCCACCTCCTCGACGGCGAACTGCTGGGCGGTCTGGCCGAGCAGGTCCTGGACCTGTTGTCGTGGGTCGTCCACCCAGGCGCCGGTCCGGGGATCGATGGAGAAGTCGATCCGGTCCGCGGCGGTGTCGGGGTCGGCGACCCGGTAGGTGATCGTGCCCTGCACCACGACGTCCTGGAAGTCGGCGGTGCGGGCGTGGAAGGCGGAGGTGATCTCGGTGTCGGAGACGGGAACCTCGGACAGGACCGCGCTGAGCGGGGAGTACCAGAAGCTCAATCCGCGCCCGCGACGCCGGACCTGGCCGCCACGGAGGTGTTGGACGTACTCGGTGGATCGCAGGTGGCACAGGCCCGGTAGTCGGGTGATGGTGGCCATGACTCTCCTCATTAGTTCTGGTCGATATAACCAGAATAGGGAGGTCCGGCATTAAGCTCAAATCGACAAGAAATCAGATCACGGCTCAGTCGACGTCGGTGAAGTGCTCCACTCGTGGCGGCTCGGCGAAGAAAGGTCCGATGGCCGCACGCCATTGGGTGAAGCGGTCCGACCCGCGGAAGTTCTCCTCGTGCGCCTCGACCGAGTCCCACTCGACCAGGAGGACGAACCGGTTCGGGGACTCGATCCCGGCGGTCATCCGTACCGAACGGCAGCCGGGGCAGGAGCTGAGGACGTCGCGCGCGCTCCGGTAGGCGGCGGTGAAACCGTCCGAGTCGGTGACGTCGATGAGGGCAACTTCGAGGACCATGCCCGCATCTTAGGGAGCCGCGCCGGCGTGATCGAGGACACCCTCGGTCGAATTGCCGAAGACTGCCCACAGCCCTACGATGAGTGAGGTTTGCCTTACCGAACTACTTTGCCCTCTGAAGGAGGCCCTCGTGCCCAGAAGCATCGTTGCCCGGGCGGCCCTCGCCGTGGTCCTGGCCGGAGTCGTGGCGCTGAGCTCCTGCGCCGCCGACGACCCCGGGCCGGAGGAGTCCGCCGCGCCCCAGGACGGAGCCGGCACCTTCCCCGTCACTGTGCAGCACGCCTTCGGTGAGACCGTGGTCGAGCAGGAACCGACCAAGATCATCTCCGTCGGGTACGCGTCCAACGACGCCCTGCTCTCCCTCGGGATTGCCCCGGTGGCGATGACCGAGGCCTGGGGCGGCGATCAGGAGGGGGTGTTGCCCTGGAACCGGGACGCGTTGAACGCACTCGGCGCCGAGACGCCGGTGATGCTGGATGCCACCGAACTCGAGGTGGAGAAGATCGCCGGGGCGGCCCCGGACCTCATCCTGGCCAACTACTCCGGTATCACCGAGGAGGAGTACGCCACTCTCTCCGAACTCGCCCCGACCGTGGCCTATCCCGAGCAGCCGTGGGCCACCCCGTGGCGGGACGTGCTGACCACCACCGCCGAGGTAACCGGGAAGACTGCCGAGGCCGAGACCCTGCTCTCCGACCTGGACGGCCAGATCGCCGCTGCAGCGGAGGAACATCCCGAACTCAAGGGCAAGACGGTCGCCGCGGTCTGGGACACCGACGAGTTCTGGGTCTACCGCCCAGCCGACTCGCGGGTCGAGTTCCTGTCCGGATTCGGGCTGGAGGACGCGCCGAGCGTCGAGGAGTTGGCCACCGGCAACTCCTCCTTCCTGTACGGACTCAGCCGCGAGGAGACCGACAAGCTCACCAGCGACATCCTGGTCTTCTATGCCGCCGATCAGGCCGAGGCGGACGCCTTCCTGGCCAAGCCGTACGCCCAGAGCATGGACCAGATCAAGGAGGGCCGCTACGCCGCCGTGATCGGCACCGAGTTGGTGGCCGCGGTGTCACCGCCGAGCGTCCTGTCCCTGTCCTGGGGCCTCGACGACTACGTGGCGGCGCTGTCGGAGGGCGCCCGGGGCGAGGGCGGTTCCTGAGTCGGTATTCCCTTGCCGAGCGAGGAGTACAGGTCTAACGTCGCATGTGAGGGCCATCCCTCAACTGGTGTGCCGGGAAGTCTGGTCGGCGGACGTTCCCCCCTGACTTGGAGGCTGCCAGATGACGACGACCACGACCCCCGTGCTGGACTTGGCCGCACTGGACCAGGCCATGATCGACGACGTGGGCGGCAAGGCCGCCGGCCTCGGCGAGCTGATCAGGAGCGGCGAACACGTACCGCCGGGATTCTGCCTCACCACCGCCGCGTACCGGTCCGGGGAGATCCCGACCGAAGCCGTACTGGCGGCCTACCGAGAACTGGGTGGGGGTGCGGTGGCCGTACGGTCCAGTGCCACCGCCGAGGACCTGCCCGACGCGAGCTTTGCCGGCCAGCAGGAGACCGTCCTGGACGTGTCCGGCGAAGAGGAGTTGCTCGCGGCCGTCCGGACCTGCTGGGACTCCCTGCACACCGAGCGTGCGGTGGCCTATCGGGAGGCGCACCTGCCGCCCGACCAGGTCGCCGAGATGGCAGTCGTCGTGCAACGAATGGTTCCGGCCGTGGTGGCCGGCGTGCTGTTCACCGCGAATCCGATCACCGGGACCCGGGACCAGACCGTGGTGAATGCGGCGTGGGGATCGGGCGCGGCCGTGGTGGACGGATCGGTGGCAGCGGACCAGTACGTGGTCGATGACGAGGTGCCGTCGAACCCGGACGGGTGCCTCACTCGAGATCAACTGGAGGAGCTCTGTCGGGCCGGTCGTCGCGTCCAGGAGCGGTCCGGGCAACCCGAGGACCTTGAGTGGGCGATCGACGCCGACGACACCCTGTGGTTGCTGCAGGCGCGCCCGATCACCACCCTCTTCCCGTTGCCGGAGACCGATGCTCCGCCACCTCGGGTGTATTTCGAGGTCGGCCACATGCAGGGGATGCTGCGTCCGCTGACACCGATGGGGATGTCACTGCTGATGGCCACGGTCGCTGTCTTCATGGGCTCGAACGAGGCCCAGATCCGAGGCGGAATGTTCGGCACGGTGGACATTGCCGGTCGGCTGTTCCTGGATCTGACTCCGTCGGTGCGGGACAAGTCCATCCGCAAGCGGCTGCCGGAGAGCTTCGAGATCTACGGGCCGTCGGCCCAGGCGGCCCTGGAGCGGGTGCTGGAGGATCCCCGGTTTGCTCCCGTGCAAGGCACCATCATCCGTCCCGGCGCCATCGCCCGCGTGGCCCTGCGGCACGGACCGCGGCTGGTCGGCCGGGTGGTTCGGTCCCTCGTCCGTCCCGCGTCGGTCCCCCGGCAACTGGATCGGCTGGGCGAGGAGGTCTCTGCAACCGGCGCCTCGCTGGACGATGGCGCGAGCGCAGCGGAGCGGGTCCGCCGTGCCGTGGAACTGCAGGAGGACTTCATGAGGGGGCCGATGCAACAACTGATGGGGCCGTTGATCGCCGGACTCGGCGTGCGACAACTCGCCGTCGCGCTGCTGGACGGGGTGGCCGAACCGGGCGAGATCGACGCGACCCAGGGCGGTATGCCCCACAACAACACGACCGAGATGGATCTTGCTCTGTGGCAGGTGGCCGTACGGGCACGGCCGCACCGAGAGTTGTTGCAGCAGACCGATCCGGCCGTGTTGGCCGACCTGTACCTCGCCGGTGAACTCCCCGACATCGGCCTCGATGAGTTCCTGGCCACCTACGGACGCCGAGGTGGCGCCGAGATCGACATCGGGGTGCCGCGTTGGCGCGAGGACCCGACCTCGCTGTTCGCTGCACTGGCTGGCTATCTCGACGTGCACGAGCCCGACCAGGCCCCCGACCGACGCTTCGCCCGCGCGGCCGCACAGGCACAGATGACCATTGCGACCTTGCAGGCGCGAGCGCGGCGCACCCGCCCGCTACGAGCCGCACTGGCCGGTCACCTGTTGCGTCGGTCCCGTCTGCTCGCCGGGTTCCGGGAGTTGCCGAAGTTCCTCTGGTTGCATGCCCTCGACGAGGGGCGCAAGTCACTGCTCGCTGCCGGTGCCGAACTGGTGCAGCACGGGCTGCTCGACCGACCCGAGGACATCATGTTCCTCGACCTGACCGAAGCGGAGAACCTGGCCCGCGACGGCGGTGAGGTCTTCGATCGGGTCAGCCGACGCCGAGCCCAGCACGAGCG
The DNA here is from genome assembly GCA_052094425.1 of Propionibacteriaceae bacterium. Taxonomy (GTDB): domain Bacteria; phylum Actinomycetota; class Actinomycetes; order Propionibacteriales; family Propionibacteriaceae; genus Microlunatus. Next base: position 51,677 of record JBQDIN010000004.1, on the reverse strand, counting down.
GGAGCAGCGCCGCCCCAGCGTGCCGGCGATGATGCTGTCCGACGGGACCATTCCGACCGCCCTGGCACCGACCACCCCGAACGCGGACGGTGCCCTCGTCGGGATGGCCGCCTCGGCAGGGACAACCACCGGCCGAGCCCGGGTGGTCCGCGACCCCCGGGGTGCACGGATCGAGCCGGGCGAAATCCTGGTGGCTCCGACCACCGACCCCGGGTGGACGCCACTGTTCATGACTGCGGGAGGACTCGTCACCGAGACCGGTTCCCCGATGGCGCACGGGCCGACCGTGGCCAGGGAGTACGGCATCCCGGCCGTCATCTGCCTCCCCGAGGCCACCACGATCATCCGCACCGGTCAGTTGATCACCGTCGACGGCGCCGCCGGAACCGTCCACATCGAGGAGCCGGACTGATCGAGGAGCCGGCCGGTCGGTCGAAGCGGGTTGGTCAGATCGGGAGTTTGCGGAAGATCGGCCGGGGGACGTGGCGCAGCCCGGACATCACCGCGCGGAACAGCGGGGGGACCCAGATCAACTCCCGCTTCTCCCGAACTCCGGCCACCACCGCCTCGGCGACCTGCTCCGGAGTCACGGCGAGCGGGGCCTCCTCAGCGCCCGCGGTCATCTTCGACTTCACGAAACCGGGCCGGACGACGAGCACCCGGATGTCCTCGTCTCGCAGCGCCTCGCCGAGCCCGAGGTAGAAGCCGTCCATCCCAGCCTTGGTGGAGCCGTACACAAAGTTGGACCGACGCACCCGTTCCCCGGCCACGCTGGACAGGGCCACGATGGTGCCGTGCCCCTGGCGGCGCAGGGCGGCCGACAGCAGCACCCCGAGGTGCACCGGCGCGACGTAGTTGATCTCGGCCATCTCCAGTGCCGCGTCCGGGTCGGTCCAAGCCTGCTCGGCGTCGCCGAGGATGCCGAAGGCGACCACGGCCACGTCGATGTCACCGCCGGCGAAGGACTGCTCGATGGTGGCCGCGTGGCTGCCGGTGTCGCGGGCCTCGAGGTCGACCTCCTCGACCGTGCAGCCCAATCCGGTCAACTCGGCCGCGGCGGCCGCACGGCGCTCGCCCGGCCGCGCCGCCAGGACGACCCGGGGTGGGCGGGAGACGGCGTAGCGGCGCACGACCGCGAGCGCGATGTCGGAGGTGCCGCCCAGCAGCAGTACGGACTGGGGGGTGCCGAGGGCGTCCATCATGGGTGGTGCTCCTGTCAGAGGGGGCGGGGTGTCTTCGACGAGCTCGATCAGCAGAGCTCGGGTTCTCAGAGTTCGAGGCGTCGGGCCAGGTCGGAGGTGAACAAGCCGTCCGGGTCGAGTCGGCGGCGGACGGCCAGGAAGTCGTCGAGGCGCGGGTACATCTGCCGCAGGGTGGCGGCCGGGACCCGGGAGTCCTTGGCCAGGTAGACCCGCCCGCCGGCAGCGAGTACAAGCTCGTCCAGAGTGTCGCAGAGCACCTCGAGGCCCCGGGCGATCGGTAGGTCCACCGTCAGCGTCCAGCCCGCGGTCGGGAACGACAGTGGAGCCGGGTTGGCGGGGCCGAACCGCTTCAACACGTTCAGGCAGGACTTGTGGCCGGAGTGCACGATCAGTTCGACGCAGGTCCGGAAGGTGTCCTCGGCGCCGAACGGTACGACGAACTGGTACTGCAGGAAACCGGCCGGCCCGTAGACCCGATTCCACTCGGCGAATCCGTCCAGCGGGTGGAAGAACTGGGTGATGTTCTGGATCTCGCCGACCCGGTGCCGCGGGGCCTTGCGGTACCAGACCTCGCTGAACGCCTTGGCGGTCGCGGCATTCACCAGGTGGTTCGGGAAGACCTCGGGGAAGGTACCGAAGGAGGGCGCCTTGAAGGTGAGCGGGCGACGTCGCAGCGTGGTCGGCAGTTCGTCCAGGCCGGCCTTGCGGCCCCGGGTCAGGACGGCACGGCCGAGGTGGCGGCCGGTGGTGACGGCATCGAACCAGGCCACCGAGTAGGTGTAGTCGTCGTCACCGGTCGACATCCGCTCGAGCAGGTCGTCGAGGTCAGAGGTGCGATCGGTGTCGACCGAGAAGTAGGCCGACTCCGTGCGCTGCAGCACGATGGTCGCCTCGAGGACGATCCCGGTGAGCCCCATCCCGCCGACGGTGGCCCAGAACAGGTCGGTGTCGGGTCCGTCGGGGCCGACGGTGCGGACCTGCCCGTCGGCGCAGAGCAGGTCGATCGACCTCACGTGGTTGCCGAAGCTCCCCTCGGTGTGGTGGTTCTTGCCGTGTACGTCGGCGGCGATCGCCCCGCCGATCGTGACCTGTCGGGTGCCGGGCAGCACCGGGATCCACAGCCCGAAGGGGAGGGCGGCCTTCATCAGGGTGTCGAGGCTGACCCCGCCCTGCACCGTGGCGGTCGGCGGTTCGGCGTCGATGGAGATGATCTTGTCCAGGCCAGTCAGGTCGAGGGTCAGCCCGCCGGTGTTCTGGGCCGCGTCGCCGTAGCTGCGACCGAGGCCCCGGGCGGTGATGCCGCGACCGGAGGCGGCCGCACTGCGCAGTGCGGCGGTGACGTCGTCGGGTCCCTCGGCGCGGGCGATCCGAGTGGTGGTGCCGGCCGCGCGGCCCCACCCGTGCACCCGGGTGCGGCGGGTGGGCCCCTCCGGGGCGAGGGTCGGAATGACGGCCGGGATCTGGTCAGGGGTGGTCATCCGAACACCGCCAACGAGATGATGATCAACCAGACGACGCCGATCACCTGCAGCGTCCGGTCGTTGAGGACGACGTCCTCGGGTTCACCGGCTTCGCCACTGTCCACCTTGTACGCGTACTCGAGGAGGCCGAGCGCGAAGGGGACGATCGAGATCGCCGCCCACGGCAGGCCGAAGGGTCCACCGGCGGAGTTCTCGAAGGCCCACAGCCCGTACGAGATCAACACCGTCGCGGCCGCCAGGGTCCACACGAAGCGCAGGTACGAGGCCGAGTAACGCTCCAGGGAGCGCCGGGTCCCGGCCGCGGCCCCGAGGTCGACGATCTCGGAGAAGCGCTTGCCGGCCACCATGAACAGCGAACCGAAGGAGGCGACCAGCAGGAACCACTGGCTCAACGGGATGTCGGCCGCCACGCCACCGGCGATCGCGCGGAGCAGGAAGCCGGCCGCGACCACCGCCAGGTCGACCACCGGGCGGTGCTTGAGCAGGACCGAGTAGAGCAGTTGCAGGACGAGGTAGATCCCCAGCGTGACGCCCAACATCGGCGCAGTGACGAAGCCGATCCCGAGCCCGAGCACTCCGGTCACGGCGGCCAGCACCAGTGCGGTCCGGATGCTCAATTCACCCGCCGGGATCGGCCGCAGCCGCTTGCGCGGGTGCAGCTGGTCCTCCTCGATGTCGCGTACGTCGTTGATCAGGTAGACGGCGGCGCTGACCAGGCAGAAAGCCACCAGCGCCGCCAATGCGGGCAGCAGCACGGTGCTGCGGAACAGTTCCCCGGCAGCCAGTGGGGCGGTCAGGACCAGGACGTTCTTGATCCACTGCCGGGGACGCATCGCCCGCAACGCCGCCGGGAGCCGGGACGCCGAACCGGTCCGCTCGGGCAGCGGGTCCGCGGCGTTGTGGTCAACTGTCATGTCGAGTCGAGGTTATCGGGCCGGGCAGGCGGAACCCAATCTGAATGACTGGTTCGCCACCGGGTGCGTCAGTCCGCGGGTGGGGTGGGGGTGTTGACCAGGTTGGCCAACATGCCGAGGCACATCGTCCACGCCATCGTCGCGGTGCGCCCGGGGAACTCCCGGTGATACTTCGGGTCGAGGTCGGCGAAGCCGCTCTCCCGGACGGTGAGGGTGCAGCCGGCACCGGTGGGGGACTCGGTGACGAGGAACTGGACCAGGGTGCTGTTGGTGGGCGTCGGGTCCAGGCCGGTCTCGTGGGCGAGTCGGTAGCTGAACCGGGTCGGCCGGTCGGCCTGCTCGACCCGGCCGTGGAACATCTCATCGGCCTCCCAGGAGAGGGCCAACGCGCCGCCTGGCTCCGGATCGATCTCGGCCCCGCCGTAGGCGTACCAGCTGGCGAAGGCCGCGGAGTCGGTCAGCAGTTGCCACACGCCGGACGGCGCGAGGGCGAGCTCGACCGAGTGCTGGGCCACCGCGGGGTCGGCCTGTTCGGGGGTGGGCTGTTCGGGATTCGGCTGTTCGGGATTCGGTGGTGCGGGGTTCGGCATGGGGTGGGCTTGCCTCTCCTGGATCCGGGCCGCCGGGCGGGTCCGTTGGTCAGTGTTGCCAGAGATCTGTCCAGCGGATCCCGGCTTCGGCCAGCATGACACGCAACAGGGGCAGGCTGACGCCGACCACGTTGTGCGGATCCCCCTCGATGCCGGAGACGAACGCACCGCCCAGTCCGTCCAGGGTGAACGCCCCGGCGACCACCAACGGCTCCCCGGTCGCCACATAGGCGGCCACCTCCGCATCGGTCAGGTCGGCGAAGTGCACAATCGTGGACGCGACCCGGGTGCTCCGCCGGCTCGTACCATCCGGTTCCAGCAGCACCAGGTGGTGGCCGGAGTGCAGCACTCCGGAGCGGCCCCGCATCGCCGTCCATCGCTCGGTCGCAACCTCCGCCGTACCGGGCTTGCCGTACGCGTGACCGTCGAACTCCAGCACCGAGTCGCAGCCGAGGACGATGGTCGTCCGATCGGCGGTGAGATCATCGGCCACCGCGGCCGCCTTGAGCTCGGCCAGGGTGCCGGCCAAGTCAGCGGGAGAGTCAGCGTCCACCCCGGACTCGTCCACGCCGGACACTTGCACACGGGGCTCGATCCCGGCACTGCGCAGGGTCGCGAGCCGGGCCGGGGACGCGGAGGCCAGGACGAAGGAGTACGTCATGTCCGGGCTCAGATCCGCGCCAGTGCCTGGCGCAGCGGGTCCAGCCCGATGCTGCCCAGGTTGAGGGCGTCGGCGTGGAACTGGCGCAGGTCGAAGGCTGCCCCTTGGCGGGCCTTGGCCTCGTCGCGCGCCTCCAGCCAGATCTTCTCTCCGACCTTGTACGCCGGGGCCTGGCCGGCCCAGCCGAGGTAGCGGTCCAGCTCGAACCGCAGGGTTGCCTCGTCGGAGGAGCAGACTTGGGTCAGGAACTGGAATCCCAGGCTCGGGGTCCACCGCTCTCCGGGGTGGAAACCGAGCGGGTTGTCCGCCGGGATCTCCAGTTGCAGGTGCATCCCGATGTCGATGATCACCCGTGCCGCCCGGAAGGCCTGGGCGTCCAGCATGCCCATCCGATCACCCGGGTCCTCGAGGTAGCCGAGGTCGTCCATCAGCCGTTCGGCGTACAACGCCCAGCCCTCGCCGTGCCCGGAGACGAAGCACAGCTGGCGCTGCCACCGGTTCAGCAGGTCGGCCCGGTGGGCGTTCTGCGCCACCTGGAGGTGATGCCCCGGAACCCCCTCGTGGTAGACCGTGGTGACTTCCTTCCAGGTGGAGAATTCTGTGATCCCGTCCGGGACCGCCCACCACATCCGTCCCGGTCGGGAGAAGTCCTCGGTCGGCCCGGTGTAGTAGATCGCCCCGTCGTGGGTGGGAGCCAGGCAGCATTCGATGGTGCGGATCGCGTCCGGGATGTCGAAGTGGGTGCCGGCCAGGTCGTCCACCGCCTTGTCGGCCAGTTGCTGCATCCAACGCCGGAACTCGTGGGCGCCGGTGATGCGACGGGCCGGATCGGCGTCCAGCGCTTCGCAGGCGGCCAGGATGTCCGGGCTGCCGATGAGTTCGGTGGCGATTGCTCGCTGCTGCTCCTGGATCCGGTGCAGTTCCTCCCAGCCCCACGCGTACGTCTCGTGCAGGTCGATGGTCGCGCCGAGGAAGTCCCGCGAGCCGAGGCTGTACCGCTCCTCGCCGACCGCGTCCAGGTTCGGCGCGAGCGGGAGCAGGTCGATCTCCATCCAGTCCGCGAACTCACTGAAGGCGGTCCGGGCCGTGGCGGCCGAGGCGGCGACGTCGGCCCGCAGTCGGTCGCCGAGGCGGCCCGGAACCCGGTGCGCCAGTTGGAAGAAGAAGTCGTCATTGCCGACCTCGCCGGTCCAGGACCGGATCTGTTCCACGGTGCCGACGACCTGGCGGACCGCGGACACGTTCCCGTCGGCCGCCTCCCCGGCGAGGGTCTGCCGGGTCTGCTGCAGCGGGGTGGCCACCGTGTCGAGGCGGGCAGCGATGTTGCGCCAGGCCTCCTCGGTCTCGGTCGGCATCAGGTCGAAGATCGAACGGATCTCCTGGGCGGCCCCGGCGATCACACTGACTCTGCTGGTGACGATGTGGGCGTCGTAGGTCTCCGCCTCGATCATCAGGCGCTCGAGCATCGCCTCCTTGGCGACGGACTCGCGTGCGTCGACGGGGTTGGTGCCGTGCAGGTCTGCGATCACCCGGCGGGTGTGGGAGACCCGGTCCGCGTGGCCGTCCGGGCTGTAGTCACTCCACCGGTGGTCGTGGCCCTCGACACCGAGGTAGGTGGCCAGTTCGGGATAGCGCCGGGTGCACTCGGTCACGTACGTGTCGGCGAGTTCGTCCACCGCTCGTACGGGGTCAGCTCCTGCGGACTGGTCTGCTGATCGGCCGTCTTCGCTCACCCGGCCAGCCTAACGGCGGGCGGCGGACTGCGGGAGGGTGCGTACGGACCGCCAGTAGCCGCTCCAGCCGTCCTTGGTCCGGTGCGGAGTCGCCGCGCCGGGACCTGCGACTGCCCCGAGCGCGGCCACCACGGCCGCCACCTCGGTCGGGGTCGGGTCGCCGGTCACCACGCGGACACCGGCGCCGATCTCGCTCGTCGAGCGGCCCGGGGTGGCGGGGCTGGTCTGGGTGGGAATGGTCTGGGCTGGGTTGATCACCACGACGCCATCGTGCCACGTCCCGGGGTGGTGCCGTACTGTCGGACGCGTGCCTGCCTCGCCCGCTGCCGACGCCGATCGGCTGCGTCACCTGCTGCTGGAACCGGGCTCCCTCTGGACCGGTCTGGATGTCGTGGCCGAGACCGGATCCACCAACGCGGACCTGAGTGCGCGGGCCCGGGCCGGTGCGCCGTCCGGCACGGTGCTGGTCAGCGAGCACCAGGCCACCGGTCGCGGGCGGCTGGCTCGCACCTGGACCGCGCCGCCCGGCACCTCCATTGCGATGTCGTGGCTGCTGCATCCGACGGTCGCCGACCCGGGTCGCTGGGGGTGGTTGCCCCTGCTCACCGGGTTGTCGGTGGCCGAGGGATTGCGCCGGGCCTGCGGGGTGGATGCCTGGCTGAAGTGGCCGAACGACGTGCTGGTGGCCGGCCGGAAGGTGTGCGGCATCCTCGCCGAACGGGTGGAGACCCCGGAGGGGCCCGCCTGCGTGATCGGGTGCGGGATCAACGTCAGCCAGTCCGCCGACGAACTGCCGACCGAGACCGCCACCTCGCTCACCCTGCAGGGCGCGACCACGGCCAACAAGTCAACGGTGATCGCGACGATCCTGCGTGCCTTCGAGTTGTTGTACGTGCACTGGCAGGCCACCGACGAGGACCTCTCGTTCGCCGACTCCTACCTCAGTCGTTGTTCCACCATCGGCCGCCGGGTGCGGCTGCACCTGTCCGGCCGCGCTGACGTGGAGGGCACCGCGGAGGCCGTCGACGCCGAAGGGCGGCTGAGGATCCGCACTGATCGGGGCAGCGAGTCCTTCGCCGCGGGAGACATCGTCCACCTCCGCTGACCCCCGTACGCGGAAGGTTCTGGTCCCGTCGCTGCCTGTGACGACCTGCCTGTGACGACCTGCCTGTGACGACCGGAAAGGACCAGAACTCTGCGCGGGAGCAGTCCGGTAGCCTTGGCCCGATGTCACGCGCCAGCTTGGTGGACCGGGTCCGCCACCTCGGACCCGAGGCGACCAAGTTCCTGATCGTCGGACTGACCGGGGTCGGAGTCCAGGTCGTGGCGTTCAACCTGCTCCGCTTCGCCGGACCGGACCGGACCGGCGTGCTGGAGCACAAGCCGATCACCGCGCAGGTGCTGGCGATCGGGCTGGCGACGGTGGTCACCTACCTGGGGAACCGGTACTGGACCTACTCCCATCGGGAGAAGGGGAGTGTGGCCAAGGAACTGCCGATCTTCCTGCTGGTCAACGGGATCGCGGTCGCCATCGGGGCCGCCTGCCTAGCGGTCAGCCACTACCTGCTCGGGCTCACCTCCCCGCTGGCCGACAACATCTCCGGCAATGTGATCGGGCTTGGCCTGGGCACCCTGTTCCGGTTCTGGGCCTACCGCACCTTCGTCTTCACCGGGGACCACGTCGAACTCACGTCCACCCAGGAGGCGGGCCCGGGGGTCACGGACGAGGAAGGTCCGGCCAACGTGGGGGACGCTTCTCGTTGAAGGCGGCGATCCCCTCCCGCCGGTGATCGGAGAAGGCGGTGGCGCGCCACGCCTCGTCCTCCAGGGCCAACCCCTCGGCCATCGGTAGATCGGCGCCCCGCCGCAGTGCGCGCTTGGCATTCCGATTGCCCAGCGGGGAGCGGCTGGCGATGTCGGCTGCCAGGGCGACCGCCTGGTCCAGGGCCTCCCCGCCCGACACCCAACGATCCACCAAGCCGATCCGCTCGGCCTCCTCGGGCAGCACCCGACGGCCGGTGAAGATCAGGTCCGCCGCCCGGGCCGGACCGACCCGGCGGACCAGCAACTGAGTGCCGCCGCCGCCGGGGACCAGGCCCACTCCGGTCTCGGGCAGGGCGAAGACGGCGGAGTCGGAGGCGACGATCAGGTCGCAGGACAGGGCCAACTCGCAGCCGCCGCCCATCGCGTACCCCTCGACCGCGGCGATGCTCGGCATCGGCAGGTCCAGCACCCCGCCGTACGCGCGCTGGGTGATCGGCCGCTGGGTGGCCAGGTCCTCGTCGGTGAAGGAATTGCGCTCCTTCAGGTCGGCGCCGACGCAGAACGCCTTCGCGACTGCGCTGGACAGCACGACCGCACGAACGGTCGGATCTGCGGCCAGGTCCGTACACGCCTCGGCGATGCGTTCGGCCTGCTCGGTCGAGATCGCGTTCATCGCCTGCGGTCGGTCCATCACCAGTTCGGCCACGTACTCGCCGTGTCGTTCGATCCGTACCGTCATGCTCGCTCTTCCTCCTCGTCGTCCTGCCACAGGTCTGCGTCGGGATCGCCTTCACCGAACAAGATCTCGGTGATCTGCACGTGCATCCGCTCGACGTCGGGTACGTCGGGCAACACCACCGGCATCGTGTCCGAGGCGGTCTTGATCCGCAGCGTTCCGCAGCCCAGCATCCGGTCGATCAGGCTGTGGTCGTAGGAGACGTCGTTGATCCGGATCAGCGGCAGGTCGTGGCCGCGCTTGTTCAAGATCCCGCGCCGGGTGATGATCCGGCGATTGGTCAGGGTGTAGGTGGTGGTCCGCCAGCGCAGGAACGGGACGACCACCCAGATGATCACCACCAGGACTGCGACTGCCACCAACACGATCGTGCCGATCGGGTCCCAGGAGGTCGGCAGCAGCGCGATGCCTGCGCCGGTCAGTGCCGCCACCACGATCAGCAGCACCGCGGGCCAGATCAGCACCTTGGCGTGGGTGCGGACGTGCACCACCTCGTGCTCACCGTCGCCGAGCAACTTCCGGGGGAGTCCCATGGGGTCCATGCTGGCACACTCGCGTGGGACGGACGTGGCATCGATCTGGCGGGATCGCACTGCTGTTGGTGGGCGGCATGATCATCGGCTGGTTGCGTCCGTGGCGCAAGCCCAAGAAGTGGCGCACGTGATCCTCAGCGCCCGGCCCGCTCGACGGCGCGCTTGATTGCCTCCCGCTCCTTGGCCTTCGCCTCCCGCAGGCGTGACTCCGCCTCTCGGCGGGCGCGGACGGCATCCTTCACCTTGCGGTCCCGGCGGACGGCATCGACCTCGAGCTCGGTGGCCGGGGCTGGCGGCGGATCGTCCGCGGCGTCGGTGCCGGCCTCCGCGCGCTGCTCCATGAACACCCCGATCCCGTCCAGGAAACGCTCCAGGCCGAAGTCGAAGTCGGCGCCGACATCCGCGTCCGGCACGGCATCGGGGTCCTCGCCCGGCTCGTCCGCGGCCAGGTAGTCGCCCGCACTGACCACCGGGGCGAGGTCGGGGAACCGCTCCGGGGTGACCAACTCCTGCAGGGCCGCCAGGTGCTCGGGCGCCGGATCGACGACCTGGCCCTGCTCGGTGAGGTCCTCGGTCAGGAGTCCGACGCTGCGGACGTAGCCGGAGAGGCTGACCAGGATGGCCATCTTGTGGTCCACCGACAGGTTGGTGCCGCGCAGGGCGCGCAGCGCGAGGTCGGCCACCGTGAGGTTGTTCGGGGTCATCAACATGTCGATGGAGACGGGGATCTCGGTGAACCAGGGGTGGTCCCGGTAGACCCCGCGCAGCAGCCGAGCGACGGTCCGCAACCCGCTGCGCCAATCGCCGTCCTCGGTGTCGGGTGGCACCACGATCGCGGCGGCGCCCTCCTGCATCAGCATCAGCAGTTCGTCCTTGCTGGTGACGTAGCGGTACAGCGACATGGTGGTGAAGCCGAGCGCCTTGGCCACCCGGCTCATGGTCACCGCTGCAAGCCCTTCGGCGTCGGCGATCGCCATCGCCTCCTCGACAATCCGCTCGTGGCTCAACTCGCGCTTCGGCCCGCGTTGCGGGTTGGCGGCGATGCCCCAGGTCAGGGCGACGGCACGGGGCAGGGCGGGGTCGGCTGGATCGCTCATCGGGTCCTCTCGGCGGGTGCACCCGCCATCCTAGGGCCGGAACTGTGTCGATGATAAACAGTGTGCGCCATAAACAGTGTACGTGTTACGCTGTGTATCTCATACACAGAAGGAGGGATCATGGACGAAACTGCGGTGCAGGTGACTGGCCTGCGGAAGTCGTACGGGACGAACACCGTGCTGGCCGGACTCGACCTGGCGGTGCCGAAGGGTGCCGTCTTCGCCCTGCTCGGCCCGAACGGGGCGGGGAAGACGACGTTGATCAACATCCTGTCCACCCTGGTCCGCCCGGACGGCGGGAGCGCCCGGGTGCTCGGTCACGACGTGGTGGCCGACCCGGACCAGGTGCGCCGTGCGATCAGCCTGACCGGCCAGTACGCCGCCGTGGACGAGGTGCTGACGGGTACGGAGAACCTCGTCATGATCGGCCGGCTGTACGGGCTGCGTCCCGCGGCCGCCCGCGCGCGGGCCCGGGAACTGCTGGCCGACTTCGACCTCACCGACGCCGCGGACAGGCGGGCGAAGTCCTACTCGGGCGGCATGCGCCGTCGGCTCGACCTGGCCGCCGGGCTGATCCGGGAGCCCGAGGTGATCTTCCTGGACGAGCCGACCACCGGTCTGGACACCCGCAGTCGGCAGGCCTTGTGGCGACTGATCCTGGCCCTGGCCGCCCGTGGGATCACCATCCTGCTCACCACCCAGTACCTCGAGGAGGCCGACGTGCTGGCCGACCGGATCGCCGTCCTGCACGGGGGATCCGTGGTAGCCGAGGGGACCGCCACCGAACTGAAGCGTCGGGTCGGTACGGAGGTGCTCGAACTGCACGATGCCGAGGACCGGGTGATCGACACCGAGCCGGTGGCGGAATCGGCGCAGGGTGCCTTCGCCGACCTCCGGGCGGCCGCCGAACGATTGGAACAACGAACCGTCGCGGATCCGGCCGGCAGCAGGCTCGCCCTGCGCAGTCCGTCACTGGACGAGGTGTTCCTCAGTCTCACGTCCGCAGGAGCAGCACCACCCCGAAGCCGTACCGCAGAGGAGACGAACCGATGACATCGACCATGATCACGTCCACCGGCCATTCGGCCGCCCAGTCCCGGGAGCCGTTCGTCGGCGGATTCGCCGCCCACCGGATCTTCGTGCGCCGCAGCCTGGTGCACGCCCTCCGCGACGGGGAGTCACTGCTGATGGCCCTCGCCCTGCCCGTGTTGCTGATGCTGTTGTTCACCTACGTGTTCGGTGGCGCGATCGACCCGGGTGGCAACTACGTGAACTACGTGGTGCCCGGGATCATCCTCCTCTGTGCCGGCTTCGGTGCCTCCTCGGTGGCGATCCGGGTGGCCGATGACCTGAGCACCGGGGTGATCAACCGCTTCCGGACCATGCCACTGCCGCCGACGGCCTTCCTGACCGGCCACGTGGTGGCCAGCCTGGTGCGCAACCTGTTCGCCACCGGTCTGGTGATCGTGGTGGCGATGCTGCTCGGCTTCCGTCCCGAGGCCGGACCGCTGGCCTGGGTGGGTGCGATCGGCATGGTGGCGCTCTGGATCCTGGCCATCACGTGGTTGTTCGCCGCCATCGGGCTGGTTGCCGGGAGTGCTGAGGCCGCCACCGGGTACGGCTTCGTGCTGCTGTTCCTGCCGTACCTGTCCAGCGCCTTCGTCCCCGTCGACACGATGCCCGCCGGGCTGGCCTGGATCGCCGAGAACCAGCCGGTCACGCCGATCATCGAGACCATCCGGGCGCTGCTGTTCGAGACCGACCTCGGCAGCAGTGGCTGGTGGGCCGTGGGCTGGTGCCTGTTGATCGGCGGGGCGGCAGTCGTCTGGGCCGCCTGGCTCTTCCCGCGCCGCACCCTGTCCTGAGCACGGGCGCCTCGCCCTGGTCAGGGTGGCGCGGACGGTGTCGATCACCCACTCCGGTTGGTTGGTCAGGTGGGTCCAGGTGAAGTGCAGCATCCGCCAGCCGTGGGCAACCAGAGTGGCATCGCGGTAACGGTCCCAGTCGAACTGATTCCGCCCGACCAGCTGCGCCGAGTGGAAGGCGAAGCCATCCACCTCGATGCCGACCTTGAGGGTCGGGAAGGCCACGTCCACGAAGCACTGGAACGTGCCCCGAGCGACGGACAGGTTGGTTGCCCACCCAGTCAATCCCGCCTCGCGCAGCAATCGGTGCAGTAGTCGTTCAGCCTCCGACCACGGTGCGTCCCGGGAATCGATCAGGAGTTGGCGCCGTACCGCGTTGCCATGTCGTCCGGACGTACCCTCCAGCGCCTGCCAGAGGTCGGATAGTCGGGCCGTACCCGTTCGGAGGACTTCGTCGATTCCGGCGCCACCCAACTCGGGCACCAGGTCGAGGGCGGAGAGCGCGGGAACCGTGCAGGACACACCCCCGCGTTGCTCCACCAGTTCGGCGGGGATGCGTTGACGCACCGACTCGAACCCCCGCTGCGGCGCCAATCTGGTCGGTGACGCGACCATGACGCGGTCCACTCTGATGGAGGGCCAGAACGTCAGCCAAGCTGCTGCCCGACCGAGTAGTACCACGTCGGGCGACCAGTGGGCGGCTGCAAGGATCCGGGTGCCCGGCTCGGCTGCGTCGCTGGTTGCCGCGAGGATCCCGGGAAGCAGCCGCGTCAGTGTCCCAGCCCGGTGCATCAGTCGTGCGCTGTGACGCAGCTGTGGATGTTGCTTCAGGTCGATGATGCCGTGGGACCGCAGGACCGACTCGACTTCTCTTCGCATGCCCGGATCCTGTGCCGCACCAGCCGAACCGGACAGTGGTCGCAGGAACCTGTGGACAGCGCATCAACCGCCCCAAGATCCTGTGGAAGGGGGCTCCGACCGCGATTCGGACGAGTCGGGGTGGATTGTGCGCGGCTGCGCCCTAGGCTTACTGGTCGTGAGCCCAGTGACAGAGTCCGCCCCGTCCGCCCCCGCCCGACCATTCGTGATCGGCATCATCGGCGGCGGCCAGCTGGCCCGGATGATGATCCAGTCCGCGGTCGGTCTGGGGATCCGGATCCGGCTGCTGGCCGAGGGGCCGACGGTCTCGGCCGCCCAGGTGGCCGCCGACGTCACTGTCGGTGACTACACCGATCCGGCGACCGTACGGGAGTTCGCCCGCGGTTGCGACGCGATCACCTTCGACCACGAGCACGTTCCCTCGGGAATCCTGCGTCAGCTGGAGGCCGACGGCATCGCGGTGCGCCCCGGACCCGCGGCCCTGGTCCACGCCCAGGACAAGGCGGTGATGCGGGAGCGGCTCACCGCCCTCGGGGTTCCGTGCCCGACCTGGCGGGTGGTGGCCGGACCGGACGAGTTGGCCGCCTTCGGCAGCGAGCACGGATGGCCGATCATCGCCAAGACCTCCCGCGGCGGGTACGACGGCAAGGGGGTCTGGAAGCTCGACGGCCCGGAGCAGGTGCGGGAGCCCTTCGAGGGGCTGGTGGACCGTGACGGCGCCGGCGGGATCCAGATCGTGGCCGAGGAGTTCGTCGACTTCCGGCGCGAACTGAGTGCCCTGGTGGTGCGGTCGCCATCCGGTCAGGCCGTCGCCTACCCGATCTCGGAATCGGTCCAGCGTGGCGGCATCTGCGTCGAGACCACCACGCCGGCGCCGGGCCTCACCTCGGCCCAGGCGGTCACCGCCCAGCAGCTCGCCCTCCGGGTGGCGCACGAGCTGGAGGTCGTCGGCCTGCTGGCGGTGGAGCTGATGGAGCGCGTCGACGGGCAGGTGGTGGTGAACGAACTCGCGATGCGGCCGCACAACACCGGCCACTGGAGCATCGACGGGGCGCACACCTCCCAGTTCGAGAACCACCTGCGCGCCGTGTTGGACCTGCCGCTCGGCGATCCGACGGCGCGCGAGTCGGCCACGGTGATGGGGAATGTGCTGGGCGGCACCGAGGAGGACCTGCCCTCGGCGCTGCTGCACTGTTTCGCCCGGGACCGGAAACTGCGGGTGCACCTGTACGGCAAGGAGGTCCGGCCGGGACGCAAGGTGGGGCACGTGACGACTTTCGGCCATGATGTGGAGGAGGTGCGCCGTCGGGCGCGCCATGCCGCCGGCTACCTGATGGGAGACCCGAATGCCTGAGGTCGAATCCGCTCCGCTCGAGGATCAGCACGAGCAGCCGGTGGCCCGGGTCGGGATCGTGATGGGCTCCGACTCGGACTGGCCGGTGATGCGCGCGGCCGCCGAGGTCTGCGAGGAGTTCGGGGTGCCGTACGAGGCGGACGTGGTGTCCGCCCATCGGATGCCCGAGCAGATGGTGGCCTACGGACGCGAGGCGCACGCCCGCGGCCTGGAGGTGATCATCGCCGGTGCCGGTGGGGCGGCCCACCTGCCGGGCATGCTGGCCGCCCTCACCCCGTTGCCGGTGGTCGGGGTGCCGGTCCCGCTGAAGTACCTGGACGGGATGGACTCGCTGCTCTCCATCGTGCAGATGCCGGCCGGTGTCCCGGTGGCCACAGTCGCCGTCGGCAACGCCCGGAACGCCGGACTGCTGGCGGTACGGATCCTGGCCGCCGGGGACCCGTTCCTCACTGATGCCATGATCAACTTCCAGGAGGATCTCCGCGTCGCCGCCGAGGCGAAGGGGGAGCGGATCCGCGGCGCGAGCACCGAGAGCGACTGATCCGCTCCGACGCGAATTGGGAGGAACCATGGACGATGCGCAGGGGGCACCGGCCGACGACGTGACGGACGCCGACCGGGAGGTCGACGACGAGGTGGTCGAGATCTCGTATGACGAGCACCGCTACCCGGCCCGACCGATCCGGCTGCGTCCCCGGGCTCGACTGCGCGGCCTGTTCCCGCTGCGCCAGCGGACCGCGCACCCCGGCAGGCCGGTGGCCGGCAACCCCGACTACGTGGACTGGCTGGTGGAGGAGTCGATGCTCGCCGACGCCGGGAAGATCGCCGGCCAGTTCTCCGGAGTCGGCAGCATGTGGCAGAACCCGTTCGCGAATCCCGATCCCCGGGCGGCGATCGAGAAGGCCTCGGTGTGGTTCACCGCGTACCCGATCTCCATGATCACCAAGCCGGGGCAGTCCTTCCTGGCCACGCTCGGTGACCCGGCACTCTGGCAGGTCTTCGAGACGATCGGCATCGATGCACTGCACACCGGTCCGGTGAAGAAGGCCGGCGGCTTGGACGGATGGGAGCCGACGCCGAGTGTGGACGGCCACTTCGACCGGATCTCCACCCAGATCGACGAGGCATTCGGCACCGAGGACGAGTTCCGCGCCCTGTGTGAGGTCGCCGGTGAGCACGGCGGCACGATCATCGACGACATCGTCCCCGGCCACACCGGCAAGGGGGCGGACTTCCGGCTGGCCGAGATGAAGGTGGGCGACTACCCCGGGATCTACCACATGGTGGAGATCGCGTCCCGGGACTGGCACCTGGTGCCGCAGGTGCCGCGCGGGAAGGACTCGGTCAACCTCGATATTGAGGCGGAGAGTCGGCTGGAGAAGGCCGGTTACATCATCGGGCGGCTGCAACGGGTGATCTTCGCCGACCCGGGCATCAAGGACACCAACTGGAGCGTGACCGCACCGGTGGTCGGCCCGGACGGGGTGGAGCGCCGCTGGGTCTACCTGCACTACTTCAAGGAGGGGCAGCCGTCGATCAACTGGCTGGATCCCACCTTCGCCGGGATGCGACTGGTGATCGGTGATGCCCTGCACTCCTTGGGTGATCTCGGTACCGGGGCGCTGCGGCTCGACGCCAACGGCTTCCTCGGGGTGGAGAAGACCTCGGAGGGCGCCCCGGCCTGGTCGGAAGGTCATCCGCTGTCGGAAGCAGCGAACCAGTTGATCGCGTCGATGGTACGCAAGGTGGGCGGGTTCACCTTCCAGGAGTTGAACCTGACCGTCGATGACATCCTGGCCACCTCGGAGCGGGGCGCCGACCTGTCGTACGACTTCGTGAACCGGCCGGCCTACCACCATGCGATGGCCACCGGGGACACCGAGTTCCTGCGCCTCACGCTGGGCGTCTCGCGTGAGTTGGGGGTGGAGCCGGTCTCGCTGGTGCACGCCCTGCAGAACCACGACGAGATGACCTACGAGCTGGTGCACTTCGCCACCCTGCACGCCGATGACGTCTTCACCTTCCGGGGTGAGGAACTGACCGGAGAGCACTTGGCAGTGGCGGTGCGCACGGACCTGATCGAGCAACTCACCGGGGAGAACGCGCCCTACAACGCCACGTTCACCACGAACGGGATCGCCTCCACCACGGCCAGTGTGATCACCGCCTCCCTGGGCTACACCGACCTGGACGCGCTGGTCGACGAGGATGTGGCACGGGTCCGGCAGGCGCACCTGTTGCTGGCGATGTTCAACGCGTGGCAGCCCGGGGTGTTCGCACTGTCCGGTTGGGACCTGCTCGGGATGTTGCCGCTGGAGCGCCGGCAGGTGGAGTGGTTGCTCCGTACGGGGGACACCCGCTGGCTCCACCGGGCCGCCTACGACCTGTTGGACCTGCGGCCCGGGGCGACGGAGTCGTTGTCGAAGATGCCGGTGGGCCGGAGCCTGTACGGGTCCCTGGTCGACCAGTTGGCCGAACCGGACTCGTTCGCGGCGCGACTGCGCGACATCCTCACGGTCCGCTCCGATTACGGGATCGCCGTTGCGGAGCAGGTTGACGTGCCCGAGGTGTCGCACCCGGGCATGTTGGTGATGGTGCATCGGCTCGGCGCGGAGGAGCAGATCCAGGTGACGGTGCTGAACTTCGCCGACGAGGAGATCTCCGGCAGTGTGATCTCGGTCCACCTCGAGCCCGGTAGCGAGGTGATCGACATGCTCGCCCGTGAGTCCCTCGGTCACGTCGACAACCTGCACAGCTTACCCGTCATCCTCGATCCCCACCAGGGCTTGTCGCTGTTGATGATTCCGGCCCGGGACGTGGTCCGCGAGGGAAGCGACGACGGCGTCGAGCACTGAGCAACGAGAGGCTTCCGTCGGGTTGGGCCCGTCGAAGCCCCATCCGCCGCTAACCTTGCTGCGTGGCACAAGGAATCGGATCGGCCTTCTCCGGCATCGGCCTGCTCCTCCGCGGGCTCGGGCTGATCACGCGTCGACCGAAGTTGTTCCTGCTGGCGGCCATTCCGCCGTTGATCACCTCGACGCTGTTCGTGATCGCGCTGGTCGCCCTGGTCGGCAACGGGCTGGATCTCGCGGCCTGGCTGAGTCCGTTCGCCGACGGCTGGTCCACCGGGCTCGCCGAGGCCGTACGCGTGCTGATCGGGTTGGCGCTGATCGCCGGGGCGGTGTTGGTGATGGTGGTCGCCTTCAGCACGATCACGCTGACCCTGGGCGGTCCGATCTACGACCTGATCGCCGAGTCGGTGGAGTCCGAACTCGGCGACGTGCCCAACCCGCGGGAGGAGAAGGTCGCGGTCGCCATGCTGCGGTCGATCCGCCAGTCCCTGGTGTTGATCCTCATCTCCCTGCTCTGCACGGTGCTCTTCTTCGCCATCGGGTTCATCCCGGTGGTCGGCCAGGTGGCCGCCCCGATCCTGTCGGCCTGCTTCGGCGGCTGGATGATCGCGATTGAGTTGATCGGGTCCGCCTTCGATCGCCGCGGTCTGTTGCGCCTCTCCGAGCGTCGCCGGGCGATGCAGCAGCAGCGGTGGCGCGTCCTCGGGTTCGGCATCCCGACCTTCCTTCTCCTGTCGGTGCCCTTCCTCTCGGTGGTCGTGTTCCCGGCCGCCACCGCCGGCGGCACCCTGCTGGCCCGTGAACTCACCGGAACGACCGCTCCGGCGGACGCGAACCCGCGTTAAGTTACCGGTGAGTAGTGGCCTGGGTTAGGCTGCAGTCGTGAGCGACTACGACGATTTCTACCGCCCCACCGAGGTCCACGAGGCCTTCCGCGCCGCCGTCCGCGAGGTGTGCGACGCGAAGGTGGCTCCGAACGCCGCCCAGGCCGACGAACTGGCCGAGTTCCCGCAGGCGTCGTACGAGGCCCTGCGGGCTGCCGACGTGCACGCCCCGCACGTACCC
Organism: Propionibacteriaceae bacterium; assembly: GCA_052094425.1. Taxonomy (GTDB): domain Bacteria; phylum Actinomycetota; class Actinomycetes; order Propionibacteriales; family Propionibacteriaceae; genus Microlunatus. The sequence goes on along the minus strand of JBQDIN010000004.1, from coordinate 32,951 downwards.
GAGGAATTCGGCGGGGTCGGCGCGGACGCGCTGGCCACCGTGATCGTGATCGAGGAGGTGGCGCGTGCCTGCGCCTCCTCGTCGCTGATCCCCGCGGTGAACAAGTTGGGTTCGTTGCCGTTGCTGCTCTCCGGGTCGAAGGAACTGCAGCAGCGCTACCTGACGCCGTTGGCCGCGGGGGAGTCGATGTTCTCCTACTGCCTGTCCGAACCGGAGGCCGGTTCGGACGCTGCCTCGATGACGACCCGGGCTGTCCGGGACGGCGACACCTTCACCTTGAACGGGGTGAAGCGCTGGATCACCAACGCGGGAGTCTCCGACTTCTACACCGTCTTCGCCGTCACCGATCCGGACGCGAAGTCGCGGGGCATCAGTGCCTTCGTGGTGGAGAAGGCCGACGACGGCGTCTCCTTCGGCGCGCCGGAGAAGAAACTCGGCATCAAGGGGTCGCCCACCTGCGAGGTCTACCTCGACAACGTGACCATCCCGGCCGACCGGATGATCGGCGCGGAGGGATCCGGCTGGGTGACGGCGATGAAGACCCTCGACCACACCCGGATCACCATCGCCGCCCAGGCTCTCGGCATCGCCCAGGGCGCGCTCGACTACGCCCTCGGCTACGTCAAGGAGCGGCAGCAGTTCGGCAAGGCCATCGCGGAATTCCAGGGCATCCAGTTCATGCTGGCCGACATGGGCATGAAGCTCGAGGCAGCCCGTCAGTTGACCTATGCTGCGGCGGCCCGGTCGGAGCGGGTGGACGCCGACCTCACCTACTTCGGCGCCGCGGCCAAGTGTTTCGCCTCCGACGTGGCGATGGAGATCACCACCGACGCCGTCCAGTTGCTCGGCGGGTACGGCTACACCCGCGACTACCCGGTCGAGCGGATGATGCGTGACGCCAAGATCACCCAGATCTACGAGGGGACCAACCAGGTGCAGCGGCTCGTGATGGGTCGGCAGTTGCTGGCCGGCCTGCCGGCGTCGCGCTGACCCGAAGTGCGCCCGGCCGCGTCGACGACCGCACCCCGGTGGAGAGGACAGTCATGATCAACACACCCGATCCCGGCGAGACGACCGGAACCACCTCAGGCTCCGGGGTTGCCGGGACGAAGGATCTGACGGGGCGCGTCGTCCCGATCCTGCGGATGTTCGACTGGGACAAGGCCCAGGAGTTCTACCTGGGCTACCTCGGTTGGACCGTCGACTGGCAACACCGGTACGAAGAGTCCCTGCCGCGCTACGTCCAGGTCTCCTCGCCCGAGGGCCTCCGGATTCACCTGTCCGAGCACCACGGCGACGGTACCCCGGGGAGCGCGATGATCATCGAGGTGCGCGACGCGCCCGCCTTGCATGCGGCACTGGTGGCCAAGGACTACCCCTACGCCCGCCCGGGTCTGGACGAGGAGCCGTGGGGCCGCACGATCACGGTGTACGACCCGTTCGGCAATCGGCTGACCTTCCTCGAGACGGCCGCGGACTGAACCCGCCTCTGCCGGCGCCCGGTCGACCACACCGGATCGGTCACTGGTCGCGTCGCGCGGCGTCAGGACCCTTCTCGGCAAAGAACTTCGTGGCCGCCGCACGCCCGGACCGGACCAGTTCCCCCTGTTGTCCAGCGGTCAGGTCGAAGTCCAGCGACGGCACCTCCGAGGTGTCGATGAACATCGTGCGGGCGATGGTCGCGGGGTCGTCGACGTGGCGTCGGTCCACGCCGTGCAGGGCGGTCTGGACCAGCGCCCGGGCGAGTTCGAAGGCGTTGTCGACTGGGCCCGCGATGCCTCGGTCCTCCTCGCGGGCCGACAGTCGGATCCCGATCGTGGGCCACCGCGCTTCGGTCGGCTCGGGTTGGTCGAAGATCGTGATCGGGTAGTTCGACAACAACCCGCCGTCGACGAGGCTGACAGTGCCACCCGGCGTACGCAGTCGGACCGGCTCGAAGACGAACGGCATCGCCGCCGACGCACAGACCGCTGTTGCGACCGACTGTTCGTCCGGGTCCAGGCCGTAGTGTCTGAAGTCCCACGGCAACAACGACATCCGGTGGCTGGAGAGGTCGCTGGCCACGACCACCAGGGCGTACTCCCGGTCCGGCTCCAACCCGGACCCCGGATCGACCCGGCGCAGGTCACCGAAGGTGTGCACCCCGAGGTCGGCGAGCACGCCGGTCAGCCAGTTGCGCAGGTACTTGCCTTCGTAGAGCCCGCCCTCGAAGAGCAGGGAGGCGGCGTCGGCGAGGCCGTGCAGCGGACCGAGGATCCGGCCCATCCGGCCCGAGTCGGTGACCTTCGACAGGTCGAGTGTCCCGGCCAAATCCGGGAGGCGGGACAGCGGCTCGCCAGCCTGTTGCAACGCGGCGAGCAAGGCGCCGGTGATCGCTCCCGCTGACGTACCGGCGATCCGCGGGAAGTCGTACCCGGCCTCGGTCAACACCTCGATGGCGCCGACGAAGGCCATCCCCTTGACCCGCCGCCCTCCATCACCAGATCGGCGTGTCGCGGTTCCGTGACCATGGCTGCAGCCTAGAACGTCGTGCCTTGCAGGATCGGATCCTGCACTCGAACGTCGCTCAGGTGGCCAACGAGGATACGGGAAGAATGCCTTTACAGTGGTCGGCCGGATCAACCACCGTCAGTCTGGGCTGGTGGTCCCCGGACGATAACGTCGAGTGGACTGTCAGCCGCGACGGAGAATTCATCACAACCACAACGGGCACGACTCTCCACGTGACCGATGCCGCCAGAAGCTCCGCCAGCTACTACACAGTCGAGGGCCGTCACCGGGTAACGACCACAGATGGTCAAGAAGCTGACCAACCGTACTTCTACGGTGTGGCGATTCCTGCAGCGGACAACACCAGCCTGGGTCAGAACATCCAGGACTCGGCGCTCCGGGGCCCCGATCAGAACAAGGATCTGGCCGGTTCCGTACCAAATGGCCTCACCGAGCTGATGGTCGGCTATTCCACTTTCATCCCTGACCGGTATCTCGCTTCACCCTTCGTGTGCAACCTGCCAGACGACAACAGGGAAGTCGCGCACTACGGCGGTGACGGTCGCACATGGCACGGCACCGAGCTCGCTCGGACTACGGCTGATGCGAGCGGCGCCCAAGCTGCCGTCATTGATAATCCACTCAACGGCACTGCCAGAATGGCATTCCTGGTAGACACTTCAAATCCTCTGTGCTTCATCGCCGGTGTACCCGCACCCGCCATCAATGGCGACATAGATGTCACCGTCGATGCCACCGGCTACATGAACCACCGCTATGACGGCGACGGGCGGAGCGGTCATGGCTGCGCCTACCGCCGACAAGTGAACTCCTGCAAACACCTTTTCCCGACTTTCCCCAATGCAGTTGTTGATGTCACTTGGAACGCCGCCACCGGAGCCCACCCCGACTGCCCCATAGTCACCTAGATCTTTGCGAGCCGCCGGGACCGGATGAGTGCTCTGCCAGCGAGAACAACTGCCATCACCAGCACATATCCGGGCGCGGCGTACAACAGCACCAACAAACCGCTCGACAGGCCCGGAGTCGGATCCAACGGCGGATAGATGGACCCGGCAGCGATGATCGACGCCACCACGACCAAGCTGGTGGCGCACCAGTGCACGACGCGACCAAACTTCCACGTCAGACCTGCCACCATCGTCCCCAGCAAGCCAGGGAGCGTGAAGTACAACCCAAACCCGAGAAGCAGGTCCCAATAAGGGCCCTTCCCATACGTCGCCCGCACAAGCACGAGCCACGCCACTGTCAGGATCCCAGTTGAGACGAGCAGCGGCCCGGCCAACGACCATGCGTCAACCGGAGATCGCATCTTCGTGTTCATAGACGAATTGTAGGCAACCATGTGCAATTGCACACCCGGGCATGCCGCAAGTATTGGCGCACGCGCCTACCGTGCCAAGGGCCAACACGCTCACGGCGCACCTTCACATCGCAACTTGGCCTAGGCAATCCCGCAGGTGTCCATAGCTCCCGAGCCACGTGTGATCATCCCCATTCCCTTGGCTGAGCCAGTCATCCGTCGGGTCACATCCGTCCGCCGGCTGTTATGTCGGCCCAAGGCGTTCCCTGTACTTGTTGCGTCTACAACGTCATGACCTCGAACAGCTGATGAAGAGGGCGTTCACCCAGACGTCCGCGTTGCCAGAGTCGTCGTCGGTCTTCAGCCACGACCGGTTCTTGTATCCCTTGTAGCTGATGCTCGGCAACAGTGGTTTCACAGTTGGAGCAGGGCCTCCGCGTCCGCGCGGTGGGTGACCAGGCAGTTGACCAGCTTGGCGGCCAACGCGATCCGTACCCCTGCCGCCCGGTCCGGGTCGAAGACGACGCCGATCCGGTGCCGCGCGCTCTGCAGGACCTCGACATCAGGGGCGATGATCCGGCGTCGGGCCACACAGTCCACGGTGTGGCCCGCCGCATCGATCGGAACGCCGACCGCCTCGCACACCGCGCCCGCGGCGGCAGCTTCTTCGCTGATGTCCTCGGGCAGGGCGTCGTGGATGAGGGAGCGGCCCGGTTGCCAGGCGCCGATGCCCGTGACGATCACGTCCAGGTGTGGCATCAGGTCGAAGGCGGCGATCACCTCCGGTTGGGTCCGATGGCTGCGGGCGGCCTCCTCGCTGGCCGCGACCATGGGCGCATAGAACACGTGGGCGGTGCCGTTGGCCAACTCGGTCAGGCTGCGGATGCCGCCGATCACGTCCGAGGCGTCACTGCGCGGCAGTCCACCGGTCAGCTGGACGAAGGAGCAGCGGGCGATCGGGGAGGTCGCTTCGCGAAGTCCCATCAGGGTGCGGGTGGACGCGATGCCGACCAGATCGCCCTCGTTGACCAGGTCGGACAGCAGCATCGCGGTGGCATCGCCGAGGCGGAGCATCAACGCGGTGGACTCGTCCTCGAGGTCGTCGATGACCACCGCGTGCTCGAGGCCGAAGGCATCCCGCAACTCGCGGGACAGGTTCAGGTTCACATTGCCGGGCAATCCGACGGTGAAGGTGACGATCCCCTGCTCCTTGGCCGCCTCGAGCAGCCGGGCGACCTTGAAGCGGGAGAGGTACAGCTGATCGGCGATCTCGCTCTTGCTCAGGTTGCCCAGGTAGTGCTTGCGGGCGACCAGTGCCATCAGGGTGAGTTCGATGTCCTTGCGGTCGGTGCTGGCCATGGCACCCATGATGCTCATACGAGCAGATTTTGGCAATGGTATTGACCATCGCCGCCTGCAGGATAGAGTCCCGTTTCAGAATTGTGCTCAACCGAGCGCCATCGATCAGGAGGTCCCATGCGAACGATTCGAGCCGGTTGGGTGTCCCGAGGGGTGGCCTGCCTGGCGGCTGGCGTGCTGGCGCTGAGCGGTTGTGCGGCCGGGAACGTGGGCGCCGGCGGGTCCGAGGAGGGGGCCGACCTGGAGGACGACGCGGTGCAGTTCCTCACCGATCGCGGTGCCGAACTGGATGTCGACTCCATCAGCGTGCTGGCCCAGGCATCTCCCCAGGCAGACGCCATCGAGGCGATGAGCGGCCAGTTCACCGAGGCCACCGGGATCGACGTGAAGTGGACCATCCTGGACGAGCAGTCGACCGAGAACAAGGCTGCGGTCGCCCTCGGTTCCGACGGCGGGTTCGACGTCCTGCAGACCCCGTCCGGGCTGGTCCCGAGCTACCTCGACCGCGACTGGCTCGCGTCGATCGACGAGCTGGCTGCCGACCCCGACAGCATCGTGCCCGGTTGGAACACCGAAGCCTTCGGTGAAGGGACCAACGCCCTGCTGAGCCGGGACGGGGAGCAGTACGGGGTGCCGATGTTCATCGGGACCCAGGTCTTCTACTACCGCACCGACGTGTTCGCTGAGGCCGGCATCGAGAGCCCGCCCACCACGTACGCCGAGTTGGCGGAGGTGGCCGCGAAGATCGATTCCGAGGAGGTCTCCGGGATCGCGCTGCGGACCGCGCCGAGCGTGTCCCAGTTGCTCTTCGTGTGGAGTGCCTGGCTCTACGCCCACGGCGGGAGCTACTACTCCGATTTCTCCGACGGCACGTATTCCGGCGCCGCTCTCGACTCGCCCGAGGCCATCGAAGCATTGACGCTCTTCTCTGACCTGGTGCAGAACCACGCCCCCTCCGGGGCCACCAACTGGAGTGTCGACGACGTGACCCGAGCCTTCCTGACCGGTCGGGTCGGCATGGTGCAGGAGGGCGCCGTGTTCGGTGGGACCTTCAACGACCCGGAGTCGTCCCAGGTGGCTGACAAGATCGACACGTTCACGCTGCCGGCCGGCGACGCCGGAACCTTCGTCCCGTACAACACCCACGGCTGGACCATCGCCGGGAACAGCAAGAAGGCGGATGCCGCCTGGTTGTTCCTGCAGTGGGCCACCCTGGCCTCCACGCTGACCGCAGCGACCCAGACCGATGCCAACTTCGGCTCCCCGCCGCTGGCCGAGGTGTACGAGTCGCCGGAATACGCGGAGAAGTACGGGTTCGGCGACTTCGTGCCGACCGTGACCGAAACGATCAAGGTGGCCAATGAGGGCGGCGTCGCTCCGTTCGAGGGGGACCCCAACTACACGCCGGGTACATCGGACTGGGCCACCATCGGCCAGCAGATCTCTGAGGAGTTGAGCCGTGCCGTCACCGGACAGGTGACCCCCGAGGCCGCCCTGGAGGCAGCCGCGGAGCACCTCGAGTGACGGCCACGACCCGCGCACGTCTGTCCGGCTGGCAGTTCCGGTTCACCCTGCCGCTGTTCCTGGTCCTGGTGGCGACCACCATCGTCCCGTTCGTCTACTCCGGGGCACTGGCGCTGTCGGGTCAGGGCGGCACCTTGACGCCGGCGGGGCCGTGGAGCTTCGACAGCTTCGCCTCGGTACTGCGGAGCGGCACCCTCTGGTCGGCGCTCGGCCTGGCGGTCCTCTTCCTGGTCGGTGCCCTGCTCGGTGAGTTGGTGCTGGGGATCCTCACCGCCGTGCTGCTGGATCGCTACCTGCCGGGCCGGAACGCGATCCGGGTCGTCCTGCTCTGGCCGGCTGTGCTCCCGCCCATCGCCGTCGCCTTGGTGTTCAAGTACATCCTGCAGGGAGACATCGGGCTGGTCTCCCACTACCTGGGCCTGTTGGGGTACGAGCAGCAGTGGCTGACCGACCCGGTGGGTGCGATGGCGGTGATCATCCTGATCGACGTCTGGCAGTACACCCCCTTCGTCATCCTGCTCACCCTGGCCGCGCTCAACACGGTCCCGGACGAGGTCAACGAGGCGGCCCAGGTGGATGGTGCCAGCGGGCTGCGGACCGTGTGGAGCATCGTCCTGCCGATCATCAAGCCGGCCGTCATCTCCGTTGCGCTGCTGCGATTCATCGACGCGATCCAAGTGTTCCCGACCATCTACGTGCTGACGCGGGGCGGGCCCGGATCCAGCACCCAGCTGCTGACCTACTACAACTTCCAGGTGTTCTTCGGCCAACTCCGCTTCGGTGAGGGAGCTGCGATCGCCGTGTTCGTGGTGATCTTCACCCTGGCCTGTGTCGCGGTGTTCATGCAGCTCCAGCGACGGGCGGAGGACCTGTGAGCGCTCGTACCGTCCGGACCAGGGGGCCGCTCGCCCTGCTGCGCCGGGTCCTCGGCATCGGATTCATCGTGATCATGTTGGTGCTGTTCACCATCCCGACGTTGTACGCGGTGCTGACCGCGCTGCAGCCCGCCAAGGTGAGTCTGAACCCGGTCCCACAGTGGATCTTCGTGCCCACCCTTGACAACTTCGTCGCCCTGTTCGAGGAGTCCTCGTTCCTGGGGCCGCTGTTGAACAGCCTGCAGACCAGTCTCGGATCCGCCCTGATCGCCCTGGTGATCTCAGCCCCGGCGGCGTACGCGCTGAGTCGGGCGAAGGTGTCATCGGCCGGAGTGGTGGGCTTCTGGTTGCTCGCGGCTCGGGCGCTGCCGGCCATCGGTCTGGCCATTCCGGCGTACGCGATCTTCAACCAGGTGGGCCTCAGCGACACCCTGGTCGCGTTGTTGGTGGTCTATCTTCCGTTCAACGTAGCCTTGGCGACGATCATGCTCAAGGTGTTCATCGACGGCATTCCCCGGGAACTGGATGAGGCCGCCGCGATCGACGGCGCCGGCCCACTGCGGACGATGCTGCAGGTGGTCCTTCCGATCGCCCGACCGGGCCTCGCCTCGGTGACGATCATGACCTTCCTGTTCGCGTGGAACAACTTCCTGTTCCCGCTGGTCCTGACCGGCAGCGCCGCGGGGACGATTCCGATGGCCCTGCAGCAGTTCATCGGGAGCTACACCCTGCAGTGGAACCAGGTGATGGCCGGCGTGGTGCTGCTGTCCCTCCCGCTCATCGTGCTCGGTGCGGTGTTCGGCAAGTACATGGTCGGCGGACTGGCCGCCGGCAGCGTGAAGTGAGAGAGAGAAGTGACTGTGACCGACGCTCGTCCCAACATCCTGCTGATCTGTACCGACCAGCAGCGCTACGACTCCATCGGGACCCATCCGGGCAGCCCGACGATCACCCCGAACCTGGAGCGGTTGGCCGAACGGGGCACGGTCTTCGACCACTGTTATGCGCCGAGTCCGATGTGCGCGCCGTCCCGGGCATCGATGCTCACCGGGGAGTACCCGAGTTCGCACGGACTCTGGGCGAACGGGGCGCAGTTGCCGGACGACCGCAGCCTGGTCACGCGGGAACTGGCCGATGCCGGCTACCGCTGCGGGCTGGTCGGGAAGTTGCACCTGGCGGCCGCGTTCCAGGGCACCACCGAGGCCCGGCTCGACGACGGGTTCGAGGTCTTCAAGTGGGCCCACGACCCGTTCCACGGGTCCCCGGACAACGCGTACCACCAGTGGCTGCAAGAGAAGCACCCGGAGCACTGGGCCGCCGCCCAGGCCGACGTGGTGACCCCCGATGACGAGGGCTTCAAGCACGCCAGCACCCGTTTCGACGAGATGCCCACCGAGGCGCACTACTCGACCTGGGTGACCGAGGAGGTGGCCGACTTCATCGCCGCCGAGGACGACCGTCCCTGGATGGCGATCGCGAACTACTTCGACCCGCACCACCCGTTCGCGGCACCGGAGGAGTACCTGGCCCAGTACCCGCCGGGGTCCGTCCCGCCGCCGGTGGGCGGCCGGGACGAACTGGCGAGCAAGCCGGGGCGCCAGACCGACGCCTCCGATGCCAGTTACGTGGGCCACGGCCCGTCCTTCGTCGACTTCACTCCGGCGGAGCTGGACGAGATCCGGCGCACGTACCATGCGATGATCACGCTCGTGGACGACGGCGTCGGCCGACTGCTGGAGGCAGTCGACCAGCGTGAGGACGCGCGGGACACCTTGATCATCTTCGTCAGTGACCATGGCGAGATGCTCGGTGACCACGCCCTGCTGCTCAAGGGCCCGATGCTGTACGACGTGGCGGTCCGGGTGCCGCTGATCATGAGCTGGCCGAACCGGATCCCGGCCGGGGAGCGGGTCGACGGATTCGTCTCGGTGCTGGACCTCGCCACCACCTTCCGCCGGGCGGGGGGACTGGACGACTACGTGCGCGACCAGGGGATCGATCTGGCCCCGGTGGCGGCGGGGGAGCGACCGGGACGCCCGTACGCGTGGAGCGAGTACCGCAACTCCGGGTACCCGTACGACCCGCCCGCGAACACCACGATGTACCGGCGCAAGGACTTCAAATTGATCGTGTGGCACGGCGACCCGGACACGGGGCGCCGTGCGACCGGCGAGCTCTACGACCTCGCTGCGGACCCGGACGAGTTGGTCAACCTGTGGGACGACCCGGAGCACGCTGCCGTCCGCGCCGAGCTCTACTCCGAACTGGCCGACGTGCAGATGGCCCACGAGGACCGTCACCAGGAACGGCACGCGCCCTGGTGATCCGCTGAGCGGACCTGATCACTCCGCGAATCGGTCCAGCTCGGAGGTGTCTCCGGCAGCGATCTCGGCGAACATCGCGCCCGCCTTCTCGTCGTCCCAGAGCACCGCGGAACCGGCGCCGGTGGAGGCGTTCGGGTTGCCGATCGGGACTGTCAGAGTCAGTCCCGAGCCGCCGGCCACCGAGCGCATGGCGAGGGCGAGGCGGCCGACGTCGGTGATCCCCGTCTCCTGCCCGACGCCGACCGAGGTGGCGGCGGCCTTGTTCAGTTTCCAGTAGCGGATCGGGTTGAGCACCGAGGCGGGGGAGGCGGCCTTGTCGGCCATCGCCGACAGCATCTCGCGCTGCCGCTTCACCCGGGCCAGGTCGCCGGTGGGGTCGTTCGACCGCATCCGGACGTAGCCCAGGGCGTTCACCCCGTTGAGGTTCTGGCACCCGGCGGGCAGGTCGATGTGCGCCTTGTCGTCCTGGGCCGGCTCGTCGAGGCACATCTCGATCCCGCCGAGAGCGTCGATCACGTTCACGAAGCCGCCGAAGCCGACCTCCAGGTACCCGTCGATGCGCACCCCGGTGTTGGTCTCCACCGTCTGCACCAACAATTCCGGGCCACCGAAGGCGTACGCGGCGTTGATCTTGTTCTCCCCGTTGTCCGGGATCGGGAGGTAGGAGTCACGCGGGATGGAGACGAGCACCGGATCACCCGTGGTCGGCACGTGCAGCATCATGATGGTGTCGGTGCGCTGGCCCTCTGCGGAGCCGGTGCCGAGCCGCTTCTTCTCCTCCTCGGTCAGCCCTTCCCGGGAGTCGGAGCCGACCAGCAGGTACGTGTTCCCGGGTTGGTTGCCGGGGCGGTCGCCGCCCGGGTCGTCGTCGACCCTCGCCACCGACGACCAGGCGTACACCGGAACGCCGACCAGGTAGACCAGGGCGATCAGGATCAGTACGCCGACTGTTCGGAAGAACGTCCGGACCGGACGGCGCTTGCGCTTGCGGGGCGGCTTGGGCTCCTTTACGGGCTTCCCCGGTGGTGGGCCACCCGGCGGCTGGGATCCACTCGAACCCCGCTTCCGCGACTGCTGGCGTGCGGACGGCGGGGCCTGGCCCGGTTGCCGTGTCGGCGGCGGAGGCGCTCCCTGGGGGTGCTGCCGTCGTTCGACCGCCCGGGCCAGCTCGGCCTGCTCGGTCTCCGACATGATCCGGGTGTGCTCCGGTTCGGACTTGGGTTCCGGGTCGCGCCGGTAGAGCCAGTCCAGGTCGTCGTCGTTGCGGCCGTCTGCCATGGCGACCAAATTACCCGGTACGTCCCAGAACCCGGTCGAGGCGCCCGCCGACGGCCCCGTCGACTGGGCGACCGCCCGGCGTGGCACGGTCATCCGGCGCCGGCGAGACCCCATACTGAAACCGTTCCGGTCCCTTCGTCGGGCACCGGGACGACCTTCCCCGAAGTCAGTCCGAAAGGCCCCAGTGGTGACGCACCACGAGTCCGGTAGCGCCATGGAATCGCGCACCCCACCCGTCTCCGACGCCCAACGCGACAGCGATCGGGTCAAGTTGCGACGCGGCCTGGGCTTCCTCGGCATGACCCTGGTGCTCCCCGGCTCGGCCCAGCTGGCCGCGGGGAACAAGCGGGTCGGCCGGGTGGCCCTGCGGACCTGGGTCGGCCTCTGGATCACCGCCCTCGTACTCCTCCTGCTGGCCCTGGTCTGGCGCGACGGCGCGATCTCCCTGATCGCCTGGCCACCCACCCTGCGCGTCCTGCAGGTGGTCCTGATCCTGCTGGCGGTCGGCTGGGCCGGCCTCTTCGTCGACGCCTGGCGGATCAGCCGCCCGCCCGAGCTCGCTCGCCAGCACCGGCTCGGGTTCGCCCTGCTGAACCTGGTCCTGGTCGCCCTCGTCGCCGGCGGTCTGATCGCCACCTCCTCGATCGTGAACGCCCAACGCGACTTCGTCACCTCGGTGTTCGCCGGGGGTGGTGACAAGGAGGAGAAGGACGGACGGATCAACGTCCTGCTGCTCGGTGGCGACGCCGGGGCCAACCGGGTCGGCGTCCGTCCGGACAGCATCAACGTGGCCAGCGTGGACGTCGAGACCGGCCGGACCGTGCTGTTCAGCCTGCCCCGCAATCTGGAGGACATTCCCTTCCCGGAGGACTCCCCGCTGCACGCGCTCTACCCGGACGGGTACAGTTGCGAAGACCATTCCTGCCTGCTGAACAGCGTGTACACCCTCGCCAACGAGCACGCCGACCTCTACCCGGGGGTGAAGGATCCCGGCGCCCAGGCCACCAAGGAGGCGGTTGAGGCGATCACCGGGCTGGAGATCAACTACTACGCGCTGGTCGAACTGGGCGGCTTCGAGGCTCTGGTCGACGCCGTCGGTGGCATCACCCTCGACATCAACAAGCGGATCCCGATCGGCGGCGGTAGCAGCCCGGTCAAGGGATACATCGAGCCGGGCGAGGACGTCCACCTGGACGGCTACCACGCCCTGTGGTTCGCCCGGTCGCGGCACGGGTCCAGCGACTACGAGCGGATGGATCGGCAGAAGTGCGTGATGAGCGCCATGCTGAACCAACTCGACCCGGTCACGGTGCTGACCAAGTTCAACGAGATCGCCGGTGCGGGCAAGGAGATCGTCGCCACGGACGTACCCGGCTCGGAGATCAACTCCCTGATGGAACTCGCCCTGTTGGCGCGCGAGACCCCGGTCTCCAGCGTCTCCTTCGTCCCGCCCCTGGTCTACCCCGGCAACCCGAAGTACGACGTGATCCGCGACACCGTACGCGACAAGATCGCCGCGGCCGAGGCCAAGGACGAGAAGTCGGCCGACCCCGGGGGCGAGGACACGAAGAAGCCCAAGGACGACTCCACGGACGACTCAGGAGACAAGGAGTCCGACGCTCCCGCGGAACCGGAGGAGTCCGAGCAGCCGAAGTCGGAGGACTCGGCCACCCCGGAGGGCGGCCAGACCCCGAAGCCGCAGACCGACGACCTGGCGGAGGTCTGCAGTGTCGGGTGAGGACGCCGCCACTCCCGAACCCGGAACGTTGCCGGGGGTCAGCGTGGTGATGCCGGTCCGCAACGAGGAGCGCCACCTGGCCGCCGCCGTCGGTCGGGTGCTGGCCCAGGAGTACGCCGGCCCGATGGAAGTGATCATGGCTGTCGGACCGAGCAAGGACCGGACGGCCGAGGTGGCCGCCGCACTGGCCGCCACCCATCTCGCAGTCCGGGTGATCGACAACCCCGCCGGGCGGACCCCGAGCGCGCTGAATCTGGCCGTCGGCGCAGCCACGTACGAGGTGATCGTCCGGGTCGACGGGCACGGGGAACTCACCGACGGCTACATCGCCCGGGCGGTGGAACTGCTGGAGCAGACCGGGGCGGCCAACGTGGGCGGGGTGATGGACGCTCAGGGGGAGACCCCGTTCGAGCAGGCCATCGCCCACGCATACACCAGTCGGCTCGGGCTCGGCGGCTCCAAGTTCCACCTCGCCGACAGCCGCGAGGGCCCCGCCGACACGGTCTTCCTCGGCGTCTTCCGCAAGTCCGCGCTGCGGACGGTCGGCGGCTTCGACGAGTCCATGTTCCGGGCCCAGGACTGGGAACTGAACTACCGGCTGCGTACGGCCGGGGAGACGATCTGGTTCTCGCCGGACCTCCGCGTCACCTACCGGCCGCGCTCCACCTTCGGGGCCTTGCTGCGGCAGTTCTACGAGACCGGCAAGTGGCGGCGTGAGGTCATCCGCAGGCACCCGGACACGGCCAACGTGCGCTACCTGGCGCCGCCCGTGGCGGTGCTCGGGATCGGCGCCGGCAGCGTGCTCGGCCTGGTCGGCCTCGTCGGAGGACCTGCGTGGCTACGGGCTGGGTTCGCGGCACCACTCGGCTACCTGGGCATCATCATGGCGGGCTCGCTCACCGCGCCGGCGGTGTCGGCCGACACCCGACTCCGGCTACCGCTGGTGTTCGCGACCACGCACTTGGCCTGGGGAGCCGGCTTCCTGGTCGGCCTGCCGCACCGGACGACCACCTCGACCCGGTCCGATCAGTGACTCGTTCCGATCAGTCGACCCGTTCCGACTGACCGATTGCGGCCACCCGGTCGGCGTCATCGGCGCCGACCACCAGGACACTCGACCCGCCGTGGGCGAGTGGACCGAGGATCGCGGCCGCGAACACGTCGAGGGGGGCCGCACCGTCGGCGAGAGTCAGCAGTCGGCGCCCGGCCTGCTCCGCGGCCGACCGGGCGACCAGGTCGGCCTGGGTCCAGTTCCGGGTCCCGTCCTGCCACGCCTCGTCCGCCGGGGTCGCGGCCGACGGCATCGAGTCGTCCGGCTGGGCACGCACCTCGATCGAGTAGTCGTCGATCCCGGCCGGCAGGTCGCCGGTGAAGCCCATGCCCAAGGGGTGCAGGGAACACGCCCACACCTGGCCGGCTCCCGTCCGTGCCTGCAGGTCCGGACCGATCACCTCCGCGGCCACGTCCGCCCCGGCTGGGCGGTCGGCACCGGCACTCGCCGACACGACGCCGCCGTGGGCCAGGACCGCGGTGGCCCAGACCAGGCTGATCCAGTGGCCCGGGTGTTCGGCGGCCACCGACAACGCCACTGACTCGCCGGGCTCGATGCCCTGGTCGTCCAGCAGGTTCACCGTCTTGTCCACCCAGTTCGTGAAGCTGGTGCAGGAGAGTTCGGTGCGCTCCCCACTGGCCAGGTCGTAGTAGGTGATCAGGGGCTGCGGGCCGCGGTCGCGTACGGCCCGACGGAGCAGGGCGGAGATGGTCGTCACCCCATCGATCCTAGGCGGGTGTCGTCGACCATCGTGACCCCCGCTGGAGGGCTACGCTGTCCGGCATGCGTTATGTGGTGATCATGGCCGGCGGGTCCGGGAAGCGCTTGTGGCCGTTGTCCCGCCAGGACATGCCGAAGCAGTTGTTGCCCCTGGTGGGCGGTAAGTCCCTGCTGCGGCTGGCGTACGAGCGAGTGGCCCCGGCGGTGCCGCCGGAACGGATCCTGGTCTGCACCGGCGCCGACTACGCCGATGTCGTCGGCCAGGAGATCCCCGAGTTGCCGGCCGCGAACATCCTCGGCGAACCGGAGGGACGGGACTCGCTGAACGCGGTGGCCTGGCCCGCGGCCGTACTGGCCGCCCGGGACGAGGAGGCCGTGGTCGCGATGGTGACCGCGGACCAGTTGATCCACCCGGCCTCCAGTTTCCGCGTCGCCCTCGACCGTGCCTTCGAGGTCGCCGAGGCCGACGACACCGCACTGGTGACCTTCGGGGTGGTTCCCACCTCGCCGCACACCGGGTACGGCTACCTGCACCGTGGTGCACCGATGCCGGGCTTCGAGGACGTGGTGGAGGTGCAGTCCTTCCGGGAGAAGCCGGACCGCGAGACCGCCGAGCGCTACCTCGCCTCGGGGGACTACTGGTGGAACTCGGGCATGTTCGTCTGGCAGGCCTCGACCTTGTTGGGCCAGTTGACCGCACTGCTGCCCGAGACCGCTGCGATCGTCACCGAGCTCGCCGCGTACCCGGACCGGCTCGACGAGTTGTACCCTCAGCTGGCCCGCAACTCGGTCGACTACGCGATCATGGAACCCGTCTCGGCCGGGCGGGGGAGTGCCCACGTGGTGGCGGTCCGGCTGCCGATCACCTGGCACGACGTCGGTGGGTTCGCCGCCCTCGGTGAACAATTGCCCCAGGACTCCGACGGAAACGCGATCACCGGGGTCAGCGTGCTGGTGGACAGCCACGACAACCTGGTGATCAACCAGGCCGAGGACGGCCGGGTGGTCGCCGTGGTCGGACTGAGCGACACGGTGATCGTGCAGACCCCGCAGATCACCTTGGTCTGCCCGATGGGCGAGGCCGAACGGATCAAGGAGCTCGTGGCCGAGGTGACCGAGCGTCTCGGCGGCACCTACGCCTGATTCCCGCTCGGCGGGCCTCCGGAGGGTTGGTCAGCCGCCGTTGGGCTCGGGGGAGGATGCCTGCGGGTACTTCTCCATGAAGTCCACCAGTGCCTCGCCACTGACCTGGCCGCAGTTCTGCCGCACGCCCTTCTGCAGCGCCGGGTTGGTCACGTCATCGGGATCGGCATACCAGCGGACCATGGTCAAGTTGGCGCCGTCGGGGAAGGCTGCGCCGTCGGACTCGGTCCAGGGGGCGGCGATGAACTTGTCCACCACCTCGTCCCCGAAGGTCTTCGAGATCTGCCGCAACTCCTTCACCTGGTCGGAGTCCATCTCCGGGTTGTACCAGACGATCGTGTAACCGTGCTCGAGGTTGTGCACCAGTTCCTGGATGTCCGGCCGGTCCTCCTCGGCGTAGAAGCGGGTGGTGAACGGTGCCCAGTGGTTGTAGTGCGGGCCCGAATCGGGCGGGAGTCGGTCGTAGTCGACGAAGGTGCCGTCCGGGACGTGTTCCTGGTTGCCCTTGGCCGGGTTCTCCTCGACCGGTGCGCAGCCGGCCTCCGCCATCGGGACGCCCAGTTCGGCACGCGGGGTGTTCTTCAGTCGCACGTCCCCGACGAACATGTAGACGGGGTACGCGAGCAGCAGACCAGCCAGAACGACGCACACGGTGATCAGGATCGCCGTACGCTTGCGCTGCTCCTTCTTCTGCGTCGCCTCGAAGGAGGCCAGCCGGTCGCGGCGGCTTCCGCCACTCGCGGCCGTCTTCTTCGGCTTGCTCTTCGCCACCTGCACTCCTCGGGATTTCGGGGGGTTCGCCCCGGCGATGATCACCGCGCAACGACGGGGAGTCTAGGGCATGTCTCCCGCCGCTTTCGAATTCAGCGAGCCGGGATGGCCCCGGCGGCCTGCAGTATCCGGCGCAGGGTCTGCGCCACCGGGTCGGTGGGGTCGAGTCCGGCGAGCACTGCCGCGGCCGACACGTCCGGGTCCTCGATCCCGACCAGCTCCTCGAACTCCTCCGATCGGCCCAGCGCAGCCAGGACGGCCGCCAGGACTGCCTCGCGGGCGCCGAGGGCGAACATGTCCTGGGCGGGGTCTCGCAGCAGGGCGGCCGCTCCGTCCCGGTGGCCACCGGACTCCTCGGACGGGTCGAGGAGCGCCGTCGGCAACCCTCGGACCACCGCCACCGGTCGACCGGACAGCTTCGACTTCACCAGGTCGGCCGCTGCGGTGAGTTCGTCGGCCAGGGCCACGGCGGTGACCTGCAGGTCGTTGCCGTAGCCGTCGGTCCGCCCCTCGTAGGAGTCCAACACCCGGATACCGGCGGCCCCGATCGCGTGGTCGGTCTGGCCCAGCCGCCAGGCCCGGCCCGCGGTGTCGGAGACGAGCACCCCCAGCCGGAGTCCGGTTCGCTCCACCAGTCCGGCCCGCAACCGCTCGGCGCTGGCATCGGGGTCGAGCGGGAGCAGCAGCACCCAGGCCGGGTCCACATTGGAGTTGTCCACGCCCGCCGCGGCCTGCACGATTCCGAGTCGACTCTGCACGATCCCGACCGGCCCCCGCCGGGCGACGGTACGTACGCTCTCCGCGGCCTTGGCCGCCTCCACCTCGGCGGCCGGCAGCACCCGTCCCTCGTGCTTGCTGATGATCTTGGAGGTGACGACCAGCACGTCTCCGTCGGCCAGCGGCCCGGTGGGATCGGCCTCGACCGCGGCCAGGATGGTGTCGACTAGGTCGGTCTCCGGGGTGATCTCGCCGATGCCCGCCGGCGCGAAGATCGTGATCATGCAGACTCGCGACTGCGCCTGGCCAGTGCCGCACCCTCGGCGACGAATCGGGCTGTGTGCTCGGGGGTGTCCATCAGCAACGGGGTGGCCAGGGTCGGTAGACCCTCGGCCGTCAGTGCGTCGGCCGCCTCCTCGTCGCCGGTGTGCACCAGCCACGCGTCCAGCAAGCCACCCGTGACCCGGGACCCGTAGTGCCGACCGACTGCGGCGGCGTCCACGTCGACCCCGATGGCCGGCAGCAGCCGGTGCGCCATCCCGAGCACCGGGGCACCGGAGAGGATGCCCGAGAAGCCGGCCACCGGTGCCGACCCGGTCCGCAGCGCCGCGCGGATCCCGGTCACCTGCACGATGGGGCCGATCGAGACCACCGGGTTGCTCGGAGCGATCAACACCAGGTCCGCCCCGGCGATCGCCTCCAACACTCCGGGAGCCGGTGTGGCCTGCTCGACGCCGACGGTCAGTACGTCGAGGGCGGTGGGCTCGGCGTGCCATCGGACCCAATACTCCTGGAAGTGCATCGCGCGTCGTCCCGACGGCGCAGCCGCGTCCTCGACGACCACATGGGACTCCACCCGGTCATCGGTCATCGGCAGCAGGGTGATCGGTTCCCGATCGCCGAGCCAGCGGGTGCACAGGGCCCGGGTCACCTCACTCAGGGGATAGCCGGCGTCCATCATCTGGGTGCGGACCAGGTGGGTGGCCACGTCCCGGTCGCCGAGGCCGAACCAGGACGGCTCCACCCCGTAGGCGGCGAGCTCCTCCTTGACGTGCCAGGTCTCGTCCATCCGACCCCAGCCCCGGTCGGGATCGATTCCGTCCCCCAAGGCGTACATCATCGTGTCCAGGTCGGGCGAGATCCGCAGCCCGTGCAGGGTGATGTCGTCGGCGGTGTTCACGATCACTGACAGGTCAGCGTCGGGGTGCGCAGCGTGGACGCCTCGGACGAAGCGGCTCCCGCCCACGCCGCCAGCCAGGATCACAATGTGCACGGGGCAAGTGTGTCAGGCCGGGATCGCGCTCCCGACAGTCGGTAGGGTGGGGGCCGCGCGTGTCGACCGTCCTGAGGATGCGCGACCGAATCCAACGATGGGAACGCTGTGTTTGAGGGCCTGAAGAAGTATCGCGAACTGGCCGTGTGGCTCGTGCTGGGGGCCACTGTGCTCTCGCTGTTGCTGAGCCTCATCGAGATCCCGATGCGCGCCGGACGGGACTCCTTCGGAAGTTTCCCGATGTCCGCCTACTACGGTGGATCGTTGCTCGACCTCGTGAGTGCGCTCGTGCTCACCGTGCTGGTGGTCTTCTGTGTGCTGTGGCAGCGAACCCCGAACGCGCGGCTCCTGGCCTTGCTCTCGATGATCGTGATCGGCGCCACCGTGGTCCTGGAGTTGATCTTCGAACTGATCGGCCTGGTTGCGGAGGTCGAACCGTGGGACAAGGTGTCCGGCTTCTTCCACACCGTGGCCGGCTGGGTGATCCCCGCCGTGTGTGTCTTCGTGCTGTGGCAGCTCTTCCAGGCGCTCCCCGCGCCCACCCCCGCCCCCGTCCAGGGGCAGGGCCAGTACGGCCAGCAGCAGTTCGGTCAGCAGCCCCAGGTCGGCGCGGGTGGCCAGTACGACCAGAACCAGTACGGGCAGCCGACCCAGTTCGGCCAGCAGCCCACCTGGCAGCCGGACCAGGCCTCCGGGGCCTCCTGGAACACGGCCGGCCAGGCCGCCTCGGGGGCTTCGGCCGCCGACTGGGGCCAGCCCGGCGAGGCCGGTGGCTGGGACGCGGGCCAGCAATCCGCCGGCCACCAGCAGTCCGCCGGCTACCCGCAGTCCGCCGGCTACCCGCAGTCCGCCGGTCACCAGCAGTCCGCCGGTTACCAGGATTCCGCCGGTCACCAGCAGTCCGCCGGTTACCAGGATTCCGCCGGTCACCAGCAGTC
>JBQDIN010000004.1:0-13326 GCA_052094425.1 Propionibacteriaceae bacterium | reverse complement strand
CCAGCAGTTCGACCAGGGCCAGGGCCAGCAGTTCGACCAGGGCCAGGGCCAGCAGTTCGACCAGGGCCAGGGCCAGCAGTTCGACCAGGGCCAGCAGTACGGTTACCCCGACCAGGGACAGCAGCAGCCCTACGGTGAACAGCAGTACGGACAGCAGCCCTATGGTCAGGCCCAGCAGCCGTACGGCGATCAGTCCCAGCAGCCCTATGGCGACCAAGGACAGCAGCCCTACGGTCAGGGCCAGCAGCCCGACGAGGGGGAGGGCCAATGGCGTCCGGCCCCGCCGAATCAGTGACCCGAAACCGATGATCGAGGGCTGAGAGCCCACGTTTGCGGCCCGTCCGAGGAACGTCTCGGGCGGGCCGATTCGTTGGCACACAAGGTCCCGCAGGCACAGTCGGTGACCGCGTGCACTTGACTATATGGACCTACAGGCATGTAATTTCACCTAAGTAGTTCGTTTTCAGCGGTTTAGCAGACCGCCGGCAACGCAAGTGCTGGGGCGAAGATCCTCATCGGACGACGCCACGGCAGCACGGGTCGAGGAAGGCAAGGGCAATGCATGAGTTACTGAGGAACCAAGGCGAATTCGAGGTTCTCGAGTTCGACGCGGCCGACGACGAAGGTGCATTGGGCTGGCAGGAGAGGGCCTTGTGTGCCCAGACGGACCCGGAGGCATTTTTCCCTGAGAAGGGCGGATCGACGCGGGAGGCCAAGAAGGTGTGCCTGTCGTGCGACGTGCGTGGTGAGTGCTTGGAGTACGCACTCTCCAACGACGAACGCTTTGGAATCTGGGGCGGTCTGAGTGAGCGCGAACGGCGCAAGTTGAAGAAGCGCGCCGTCTGATCTGAGCGCGGGACGTCCACTGACGGGATCATCACCCGTCGGAGGGCCTCGCTCGCAGAAATGGTGGATGCCGGCCCTGTCGCATACAGTGGTGGCCGCCCACGGGCGAGGTGGCCCACGGTTCTTCGCGCTCACGGGCGCCGCTGACTACCACTGCAAGAGGTTCAGACATTCCGATGGATGACGCACCCGGCCGCCCGGCGACCACCCCTGACGGCGCGCCCGTCAGTGGTCCCGACGGTTCCGGCGCCCCTGAGGACGAGTGGCAGGTCGAGGATCCCTGGGCCTGGGCCGGGATCGATGCCGAGGAGGACCTCCTCGACCTGAGTGGCCACCGGGTCACCGCGGTCCTGGTGAGCCACGATGCGGCCGCGTGGTTGCCGCGCACTCTGGACGCCCTCGCCACCCTGACCCGCCGCCCCGACGAGATCATCGCGGTGGACAACGAGAGCCGGGACGCGAGTGCAGACCTGCTCCGGTCCGCGGTCGACGAAGGAACCATCGACACCCTGATCACCGGGCAGCGTGACTTCGGCTTCGGCGCCGCGGTGGCGCACGCCCTGGTGTCGACGGGGCAGCCCGCCGCCGGGTCGACCGACTGGGTCTGGTTGCTGCACGATGACGTCGAAGTGCGTCCCGACACCTTGGAGAAGTTGCTGGTCGCGGTCACCCGCGAACCGTCCATCGAGATCACCGGGCCCAAGTTGGTGCTGGTCACCGAGGAGGGAACGCGCCTGATCAGTGAGGTCGGCAGCACGATCTCCGGTACCGGCCGACGGGAGCTGGGCCTCGAGCCGGGTGAGCTGGACCAGGGCCAGCACGATCGGGGCGCCGACACCCTCGGGGTGTCCACCTGCGCCATGTTGGTCCGCCGCGACGTGTGGGACTCCCTCGGTGGATTGGCTCCCGAGATGCCGATCTTCCGTGACGGCGTCGAGTTCGGCTGGCGGGCCGCCCTCGCCGGACACCGGGTCGCCACGGCCCCCGGCGCCGAGGCCGCCCACCTGCAGGCGGGACGCGCCGGGCTGCGTCCGGACAGCGCCGCCGGGACGCACCCGGACAGCGTGGATCGCCAACTGGGCCTGACGATCGTGGCTGCACACAGCACCGGCGCGGGACGCCTCGGCCGCTGGCTGCGCCTCGTCTGGGGCTGCCTGCTCCGTGCCCTCGGACTGCTGCTCGGTAAGGCCCCCGGACGCGCCGGCGATGAACTGCGGGCACTCGGCGGGTTCGTCGGCGGAGGCCGGCGTACGGCCGCACTGCGACGGCGCATCGCCGAGGTGGCGAGCACGCCGGAGTCCCGGGCCCACGCCGCCTCGCTGCGGCCGCCGTGGTGGCACAGCTGGCAGGTCGGCCTCGACGCCACCTCGACCGCCCTCACCGAACGACGGCTGGCCCGCGACGACGCCGACACCTCCCTGGACGAGTTGACCGGGGACGACTTCGCCGGCGCCCAGGCCCGCGGGCCGCGGATCTCGCCCCTGCTGGTCACCGTGGTCCTGGCCGTCCTGGCCAGTCTGGTGGCGGCGCGGTCCGTCTTCGGGTCCGGGCACCTCACCGGGCCGGCGCTGCTACCGGCCCCCGACCGGTGGCTCGCCCTGCTGGACGGCTACCTCGCCCCCGTGACCGGCGCCCCGGACCTGTCCGGTGGGCCGTGGCTGGGCTGGTTGTTCCTCGGCTCCGGGGTGTTGGCGGGCCAACCGGACTGGCTCGTCACCGTGTTGATCTGTGGCTGCGTGCCCCTCGCCCTGCTGCCCGCGTACGGGCTGTTGGGGCACCTGGTCGACGACACCCGGATCCGGATCTGGGCCGCGGTCGGGTACGCCCTGCTGCCGGTGCTGTTGGGTGGCACGAACCAAGGGCGGCTCTCCTTGTCGGTGGTGGCCGTGGTGCTGCCCCTGTTGGTGGGGGCGGTCCGCTCCCTGGTGCTGCGCCGGCCGGGTGGCGAAGGGGCCTGGCGAGGCGCCTGGGGCGCCGGGCTCGCCTTGACCGTCCTCGTCTCCTTCGAGCCGGTGCTGCTGCCGCTGGCGGTGCTCGGCGGGATCGTGCTCGCCTGCACGGTGGCCCGCCAGCGACGCAAGATCGGCCGGATCGGTATCGCGCTCGCCGTGCCCCTCGTCGTACTCAGCCCGTGGTGGCCCAGCGTGGTCCACCACTGGGGCCGGATCCTGGTCGGGCCGGACGCTGCCCTCGGATCGACTCCGCCGGCACCCGCCGTCTGGCACCTCCTGCTCGGTCGCGATGTCGGTCCCGGCCTGCCGCCGCTGTGGATCACCGCCGTCGTACTCGGCAGCATCTGGCTGATCGCCCTGGTCGGCCTGCTGCTGCGCACCGACTCCCGGGCCGTCCGCGCCGGCTTCTGCGTCGCCCTGGTGGGATTCGCCGCGGCCGTCCTGGTGTCTCGGACCGTGGTCTCCCTGCCGCCGGCGGGCACCGAGGTGCGGCCCGCCGTGGCCGCCCTGCTCCTCGTCGGCTTCGCCGGCCTGCTGGCCGCGGGGTCCATCGGTGTGGATCGGGTCGGCACCCTCTTGGCCGGCCGCAGCTTCGGCCTGTGGCAGCCGATCACCGTGGTCACCGCACTGGTCGCGGTCGCGGCCGTCCTGCTCGGCTGCGGTTGGTGGGTCGTCGGTGGGCTCGCCGGCCCCCTTGAGCGGGACCGGATGGAGGCGCTGCCGCCGTACGTCCGGAACGCGATGGCCGCCGACACGGGCGTGCGCACGCTGGCGGTCGACCTCACCGACGCCCCGGATGAGTCGGCCGACGGTGGCGCGGCGCGCTACTTCCTGCTCGAGGACGACCAGCCACGGCTGGGCGACGCCGAACGGGGGTACGCCCTCGGCATGGCCGCCGGAGCCGAGGACGAGGTGCACGACCTGGTGCTGCGTCTCGTGGCCGGCACCGCGGACGAGCAGATCGCCCCCGACCTGTCCGCCCTCGGGGTCGCTCACATCTGGGTGCGGGGCGCCTCGACCGAGCAGTACAGCCGGATCGACAACACCCCCGGGCTCGGGACCGGCAGCGGTGACGAGACGGGACAGGTGTGGAGTCTGCCGACCCCGTCGCGGCACCAGGTGGCGGTGCTCGACGACACGCAGGCCGAGGCCATCGCGGTGCCCGGTCGCACCGAGGGAACGGTGACCCTGCCGGCCGCGGACTCCGAGCGGGTGTTCCGCCTGGCTGAGGCCGCTGACCCCCGTTGGCGGGCCTGGCTGGACGACACCGAGCTGGAGCCGGTGGACGATCCGTCCGGTCTGCAGGTGTTCAGCGTGCCCCCGTCCGCCGGAACGCTGCGGTACGCCCTGGATGCCTCGGGTCGGGGTTGGATCGCGCTGGCACAGTTGGCGGCGGTGCTCGTGCTCGCCGTCCTCGCCGCCCCCTCGGCCCGACGCCGGGAGACCTCGGCCCCGGTGACGACCGCCCGCCGCGCGGCGGGACTGTCGAGCGGCGGCCCGAAGTCGGCCGACGTCCCCGAGTCCGAACAACGCCCCGAAGGCCCCGAACAACGCCCCGAAGGCCCCGAGCAGGACAGTGGCAGTCCCGAGCAGGAAACCCAGAACATCGAGCAGGAGAACGAGAACACCGAGGTGGAGCGATGAACGCCCGCGGGAAGTTGATCACCGTCGGTGCAGCCCTGGCCGGGCTGGTGCTGGTCGGCGTCGGCGGATCGGCACTGCCGGTGGCCGAGGGGGCCGGAGCCGACCGGGACACGACGCCGGTGATCGGCCGTACCACCAGTGTGTGCACCACCGAGAAGGGTGACTCAGCGACCAAGACCTGGGCGTCTGCGGTGGTGATGCCCGAGGAGACCGACAGCGGCGCGGGGCAGTTGACCGGTCGGCTGGTGTCGGGTGCCGAGGCTGCGGTGACGGTACGGGAGAAGGGTCGGGGGGCGCTGTTGGCCCAACCGGACGAGCCCCTCGTACTGCAGGCCGAGGGGGCGATGGCCTCGCTCAGCGGCGGGGCGACCTTCACCAACTCCACCGGCGGACCGGACCGGGGTCTGTCCCTGGCCGGCTGTGCGGCACCGGCCACCGAGCACTGGTTCAGCGGTCTGGGGGCCGCCGACGACCACCGCAGCGAACTGGTGTTGACGAACCCGGACGAGAGCCAGGCCGAGGTCGACCTGCGCCTCTATGGCGCGGACGGGATCCTGCAGGCCTCCGGTGGCCTCGGGATGATTCTGCCCGGCAACAGCACCCGTACCGTGGCGCTCGAGTCGTTGGTCGACACCGAGGACCTGCTGTCCGCCCGGGTGCGCACCACCGCCGGCCGGGTCGCCGTGGCCGCCCGGGACCGCGTCACCGACGACGAGTCCGCGCCCGCGGGATCGGACTGGGTCGGCGCGACCCGTGCCCCGGCCAAGAGTGTGGTGATCCCCGGTGTTCCCGGCGGTGCCGGGGCTCGGGAGCTCGTCGTGGCGAACCCGTCGGACCGCCGTACGACCGTCGCCATCGAGGCGCTCGGCGCCGACGGTACCTTCGCCCCGGCCGACGCGGACGAGATCGAGGTGGGGGCCGAGAGTTCGGCCGCCATTCGGTTGGACGAGGCACTGGCCGGCGAGTCGGTGGCGCTTCGGCTGACCTCGGCGCAGCCGGTCACCGGTGTCGTCCGGGCCAGCTCCGAGCGGCGGGGGGCCGCGTCGGACGTGTCGGTCTCGGTGGCCGGTCCGGGACTGGTCTCCGCCGGCCTGGCCCCGGTCGCGGTCACCTCCGGCACCGCCAGTTCGCTGCTGCTCAGCAACCCCGGCAGCGAACCGGTCGACGTGCCGATCGAACTCTTCAGCCTGGACGGCAACAGCCTGCTGTCGGAGACCCTCTCCGTGCCGGCCGGCGGGTCCGTGGGCAAGGACCTGCCCGGCAAGAACGCCGCCTTCCTGGTGGCGCGCACCCCGGAGGGTAGCGAGGTCCACGGCGGTGTGGTGATCACCCAGCGCAGCGGCGACGTGGCCGGACTGACCGGGCTCGCCCTCACCTCGCCGGATGTGGCGGCTCGGGCCCCCGACGCCACCCGGGATCCCGACACCACACGCTGATTCCGCCACCACACGCCGATTCCGAGGGTCGAGGTGGCGCCACCCAGTTCGGTGCAGCCACTACAGTGGCGCCATGTCCAGCCGGCAACGTGATCGACACCAGCGCGGCCTGCGCGGGCCGTTGGCCTTGGCCAACCCGTTGACCGGTGGCGCGGTCCAACCACCGCGGCCGCCCGGACGAGCCGACTTCTTCGCCGAGGCCGTCGAACGCTCCATCACCCGGATCGCCGCCCGCTGCCCGGAGGCGGTGGCGCAGATCCGCTTCGGGGTCGAGGACGTGCCCTACCTGGCCGGGGACTGGGCCGAGGAGGTCCCACTGGCCGCCGCCGTGGAGGCGCCCGGGGGCGAGTGGAGCCAGGTGGTCGTCTACCGCCGTCCGTTGGAACATCGGGCCGCCACCCGGGAGGGCCTGCAGATCCTGTGCCATCGCACCATCGTCGAGCAGTTGTCGGCCCTGACCGGATTGAGCGTCGAGGAGATCGACCCCGAGTGCGATGACGACTGAGTGCGATGACGACTGAGTGCGATGACGACTGAGTGCGACGACGAGTGAGCGAGTGCCGACACGGGTGCCTCAATCCGACTGCGGGTCGTCCCCAACCGGTAGCGTCGGGTCAATGAGGAGGACCCGGTGATGACCCGCCGCTGTTCGCGGTCAGGGTGTTCGCGATCCGCCGTGTCGACGATGACCTACGTCTACGACGACTCCACTGCCGTCCTCGGACCACTCGCCATCCGGGCCGAGCCCCACGGGTACGACCTGTGCCACACCCACTCCCATTCCTTGTCCGCACCCCGCGGTTGGGAGATGATCCGACTCGCGATCGAGGAGGACCCGGAACCGAGCGGCGATGACCTGCTGGCCCTGGCCGACGCGATCCGCGAGGTCGGCTTCGGCTTCGACGAATCGGTTGACCACACCTCGCGTACGGTGCAGCGCAAGTCCGGAGTGGTCGAGTTGGGCCGGCGAGGTCACCTCACCGTGCTCGCCGATCCGGACGCCTGAACCGTCCGGGGCCCCGCGGTGCCGGTAGGCTGCCAGTGATGATCACCGCAGGAATCTTCAAGGCCAATGACATCCGTGGCCACGTCGGCGGAGCCGACGCGGAATGGGACGCCGAGGGGGCGTACGCCCTCGGCGCGGCCTTCGCCGATGCGCTCGACCTCGGCCCCGGTGGCGACGGCGTGGTGTTGGGCCGGGACATGCGGGTGACCAGCCCGGCGTTGAGCGCCGCCTTCATCGAGGGCCTGCTGCTCCGCGGGGTCGACGTGGTCGACATCGGCCTGGCCAGTACTGACGGACTGTGGTTCGCCTCCGGACGGCTGGACCTGCCCGGGGTGATGTTCACCGCCAGCCACAATCCAGGTCGTGACAACGGCATCAAATTCTGCCTCGCCGGAGCCCGACCGATCCCGTCCGCGCTCCTCCCCGACCTCGCCGAGCGGACGATGTCCGGTGTCGCCCCCGAAGCCGCGCCGACCCGTGGTCGACGCAGCGAGCAGGACCTGCTCGGCGCCTACGCCGAGCACCTGCACTCCCTGGTGGACCTGTCCGGTGTCCGCCGACTGCGCGTGGTCGCCGACGCCGGCAACGGAATGGCCGGCCACACCCTGCCGTCCGTGCTCGGGGTGCTCGACCTGGACCTGGTCGGCCTCTACACCGACCCGGACGGCACCTTCCCGAACCACGCACCGAATCCGCTGGAACCGGAGAACCTGGTCGACGCGCAACGGGCCGTCGCCGAACACGGAGCCGACCTGGCCCTGGTCTTCGACGGGGACGCTGATCGGTGCTTCATCATCGACGAGACCGGTGCCGTGGTGGACCCGTCCGTGATCACCGCCATGATCGCCGTCCAGGAACTGGCCCGCGAACCGGGCAGCACCATCGTGATCAACTCGATCACCTCCCGGGCGGTGGTCGAGGTGGTCGCTGCGCACGGTGGCACCACGGTGGTCACCAAGGTGGGACACACCTTCGTGAAACAGGCGATGGCCGACCACGAGGCGATCTTCGGCGGTGAGCACTCGGCCCACTACTACTTCCGCGAGTTCTGGCGGGCCGACACCGGCATGCTCGCCGCCCTGCACGTACTGGCCATGGTCGGCCGGTCGGAGCAGCCACTGTCCGAACTCACCGCGGAGTTCTCCCGCTACCACGCGTCCGGAGAGTTGAACAGCACCGTCGCGGACGCACCAGCCGTCCTGGCCCGGGTCGCGACCGCCTACGCCGACCGGGGAAGTCCGGACCGGACGGACGGACTGACCGTGTCCGGCGAGGACTGGTGGTTCAACCTGCGACCGAGCAACACCGAACCGCTGCTTCGCCTGAATGTCGAGGCTGAGGCAGAATCGACGATGCAGCACGTGCGGGACGAGGTCCTCGGTCTGGTCAGGTCCTGACCAGCGGTCCGGACCGCACCCCGCAGCTGGTGGCATCGGGACCGATGCCACCCGGAGAACGACTGAGGAGAGGAACCGCCATGGCCGTCGAACTGGCCCCCGAACTGCTGGAGATCCTGGCCTGTCCGAACTGCCAGTCCTCGCTGGCCGTGGACCACGACCGGGACGAACTGGTGTGCACCTCGAACGACTGCGGGCTGGCCTATCCGGTGCGCGACCAGATTCCGGTGCTTTTGATCGATGAGGCGCGCAAGCCCGCTGCGGGCTAGACGATGTCGGCCTTCGACGATTCCGCGCTCGAGGATCGGACCGCCCTGGCGCGTGCCGACGAGGTACTGCGGCGGCTGGCGGGTGCCGGTCCGCGGTTGCGGGAGGAGGTCGCCGAGGCGACCGAGTCACTGGCGGACCTCGAGGACGTGGACCGCCCGCGGGCGATCGTGGCGGCCGGGAGCGAGGCGCGCCTGATCCGTGCCCTGCTGGAGCCGGTCTGTCCGGTGCCGTTCGTGGCGTGGCCGTACCACGGCCTGCCCGGCTGGGTGGGCGCCCTCGACCTGGTCGTGGTGATGGCCTCCGACCACGCCTCGCCCGCACTGCTCGCCACCGTGCACGAGGCGACCCGTCGCGGTGCCCGCTTGGTGATCACCTGTCCGCCGACCTCGGTGGCCGCCGACCACGCTGCCTCGAGCGCCACCACGGTGCTGCCCACCCGGACCGGAGACACGCTCGCCGCCGCGATCGTCGCGTGCACCGCCCTGCACCAACTGCAGTTGGGACCGGCGGTGGACGCCGCCGCCGTGGCCGCGTCGATGGACCGGGTGGCCGAGGAGTGCTCTCCGTACGAGGACCTGGCTGTCAATCCCGCCAAGGACCTGGCCCTCGGCCTGGCCGAGGCCCAGCCGCTGGTCTGGGGCGGCTCGGTGCTGGCCGCGCGGGTGGCCCGCCGGGTGGCCGAGGCACTGCGTGCCGCGAGCGGACGGACGGCCCTGGCGGCGGACGCCGACGAACTGCTGCCGGTCATCGATGGGGTGGTCGCGCGGGACCCGTTCGCGGACCCGTTCGAGGACGGCGGCGGCACCGACCGGCGACCGTGCCTGCTGCTCCTCGACGACGGCACCGACCTCGACCTGGTCCGGGCGGAGCAGAACCGGCTCCGGGAGGCCGCGGAACGCAACGACATCCGCGTCTGTCCGATCCGCCGCACCCAAGGCATCGAGGTGGAGCGCTATGCCGGGCTGCTGCAGACCGGACTGTACGCGTCGGTCTACCTGGCGATCGGCCTCGGCCGTTTCCTCCCGCCGGGGCACGTCGAATAGCGCCGGCATGCCCGAGTCAGAAGGAGGGCAGTGGCCAGCCGTTCTGGCAGGATGTGCGTGTGAGTGCTGAAGGTGGGACCAAGGCCGTCGTCGCTGCGTTGGTGGCCAACTCGTTCATCGCGGTGACCAAGTTCGGCGCCTGGATGCTGACCGGCGCCTCCTCATTGTTGGCGGAGGCGATCCACTCGGTCGCCGACGCGGGCAACCAGGCCCTGTTGCTGGTCGGTGGGAAGCGGTCGAAGAAGGAGGCCACCGAAGAGCACCCGTTCGGGTACGGGCGGGAGCGCTACATCTTCGCGTTCATCGTCGCGATCGTGTTGTTCAGCGTGGGTGGACTCTTCGCCCTGTACGAGGCCTACCACAAGTTGCACGAGGTGCTCGAGGGCCATCCGAACC
This sequence comes from Propionibacteriaceae bacterium, assembly GCA_052094425.1. Taxonomy (GTDB): domain Bacteria; phylum Actinomycetota; class Actinomycetes; order Propionibacteriales; family Propionibacteriaceae; genus Microlunatus. Next base: position 3,336 of record JBQDIN010000004.1, on the reverse strand, counting down.
AGCTGCTGGCGAGCACGTGGTGGTGGGTCCCGATCGCCGTCCTGGTGGCCGCGATCATCGCCGAGTCGTTCTCCTTCCGGACCGCGATCAAGGAGTCGAACACCGCGCGCGGCAAGCGGAGCTGGGGACGGTTCATCAAGACCGCCAAGGCCCCCGAGCTACCCGTCATCCTGCTGGAGGACTTCGCCGCGCTGATGGGGCTGGTGTTCGCCCTCTCCGGTGTCGGCCTGACCTTGATCACCGGCAACGGCATCTTCGACGTGATCGGTACCGCGATGATCGGGTTGTTGCTGGTCGCGGTCGCGGTGGCCCTGGCGATCGAGACCAAGTCCCTGCTGCTCGGTGAGGCGGCGACTCCGGAGAGCGTCCGGGCCATCCGGGAGTGCCTGGCTGCCACCGAGGGGGTGGATGAGGTCATCCACCTGAAGACCCTGCACCTCGGCCCCGAAGAGGTCCTCGTCACGGCCAAGATCGCCGTCACCCCGACCGATTCGGCCCAGTTCGTCGCGGCGACGATCAACCGCGGCGAGCGGGCCATTCGGACCGCCGTACCGATCGCGATGGTGATCTATCTGGAACCGGACATCTATGATCCGGCGCACGTACCCGATGAGCATCCGGAGCCATCCGCCCCGGTCGGACACTGAACACGGAGGAGTCTTCGATGACTGTCGTCTGGGTCCTGAACGGCCCCAACCTCGGACGCCTCGGCACCCGGGAGCCGGAGGTGTACGGCGCGACCACGCACGCCGAATTGGCGGAGTCCTGCGTCCGGCACGGGGTGGAGTTGGGCCTCGAGGTCGAGGTGCGGCAGACCGACGCCGAGGCGGAGATGATCAGCTGGCTGCATGAGGCCGCCGACGCGTCCATCCCGGTGGTGCTGAACCCGGCCGCCTGGTCGCACTACTCGCTGGCGATCGCCGATGCGGTGGCCCAACGGACCGCGGACCTGGTCGAGGTGCACCTGTCCAACATCGCCGCCCGGGAGGAGTTCCGACACCACTCGGTGATCAGTCGGGTCGCCACCGGCACCATCGCCGGCTTCGGGGTGCGGGGCTACCTGCTCGCCCTGGACGCCCTCGCCGCGCTGCGCTGAGAAGCAGCCTGCTCAGCCGGCCGCTGGGTCACTGATCCAGCCGGAGAAGACCGGCAGCAGGTGCCACGGGCCGGTACCCTCGGCCTCCTCGGTGACCGCGACCACCGCGTACGGCTGGTTGAAGCGCAGTTCAGCCGCGCGCAGTCGGGCCCGGCCCGTCGGCAACGCGGTCATCCGTACGCCCAGCGCACTCACCGCGGCTGCGGCGAACCCGGTGCGGGTGTACTCGGCCACACAGGTCTGCACCGCCTCCGCCTCGTACGGCCGGTTCTCCGGCGGCAGCAGGTCGGCGATCGCAGCGCCGGCGGCTGCCAGGCCCAAGGACGGCTCGGCCATCAGGTCGATCTCCACCCGGGTGCGCCAGGCCGGCAGGACCGAGTGGACGGACTCGGTGTCGGTGCGGCCGGAGATCTCGGACTCCGTGATGGTCCACGGGCTGTCGTCCCCCGAACCGGAGGGGTGGTCACCGAGGTCGAGGTCGAACAGGGAACTGCAGGCCCACTCCGTTCGGGGTGTGGTGGCCAACCGGTGCGCCAACGCCCGCTGGTCCGCCGGATCGGCGCCGGGCAAAAACACACTCAGGACCCGCAGTCCCTCCGTGCTCCGGGCCTCGTGCACCAGCGCCCGACCGGCGGGGGTGTCGACGATCACCGACGGGTGCTGGGTGGGGGACCGCAGGGCGGACTCGAGTTGCCCGGCCCACGTCCCGCCGAGCCGCTCAGCCGCACAGTCCTCGAACGGGACCGCCCAACTGATCCTGGCAGCGATCGCGGTGGCCAGCAGGAACACCGTCCGCGGGTCCACGTCCAGCGGGAACTCCTTGATCAGCCCGTCGGTGTTGCGGCGAGCCCACTCGTCCAACTCCGCCTGGGTCGGAATCCGCCCCCGACTGGTGTCCGCCGGCAGCGCGGCGGCCCACGCGGTGATCCGCTGGGTCCGGGCCGACTCGTGCAGCCAGGCGCCAGTGGCGGTCAGCAGGTCGGGGTGCGGGTGGGCGAGCAGGCTCCGGGCCGCGTCCCCGGCGTCGCCGATGTCCATCCCGAGCGCAGCGGTCAGTTCCGCGCGGGAGGGATGGTCCGCCGGGGCGGCCTGCGCGGCCAGGGCCAGCAGCAGCCACGCCCCCAGCGGGGACGCGACGTGGTGGTCGCCGCGGGACGCGTGCAGCCGGGCAGCGTAGTCACTGATCGCGTCGGGGAGGGCGTTCGGCCCGCTGGGCTCGGTCATGGGTGTCACCCTACGCACCCGCACCGTGTGGTGGTCAGCTGCCGACCGGCTCCTTGATGGCCAACATCGGCATGGTCGAGGTGTCGATCAAGTCGTCCTCGGCCTGCCGCGCCACCAGGGCTTCGGCCTCCTCGATCGTCTCGACCGTGGGCACCGAGCCGATCAGCGGCCGGTTGGCCGACTCCTTCATCGTGAGCAGCGCAACCCCTGCGAGGGCGGCGAAGAACATGATGTAGAAGGCCGGCATGTAGGTGTTGCCCGTCGCGGTGATCAACAACTGGCTGAACAGCGGCGTGGTGCCACCGAACAGCGACACCGCCAGGTTGTAGGCGATCGCCATCGCGCCGAAGCGGGAGGCGGTCGGGAACAGGGCGGGCAACGCCGACGCCGAGATCGCGACATAGAAGCCCACCGGGATCGCCACCATGAACAACGCCAACATGACGGCCCAGATCTCGCCGATCTGCATCACGGCGAAGGCAGGCACCATCAACACGATCGTCGATCCGATCGCCATCGCATAGACGCGCTTGCGGCCGAGCCGATCGGAGAGCCGCCCGACGAGGGGTAGACAGGCCGACATCACCAACAGCACGGGTACGGTCGCCACGGCAGCCATCAGGTTCGAGACGCCGACCTCGTGCTCCAGGTAGGTGGGCATGTAACTGGTGAGCGCGTAGCCGGCCGAGTTGGTGGCCGCCACCAGCGCGATGCCGACCAGGACGGCCCGCCAGTGGTGCCGGATGATGCCCAGCACGCCCTGGCGTGCCATCGGATCGGAAGGGTCCTGCTCGATCTCGCCGGATTCCTCGGCGGCCTCGTACGAGGGGGTTTCCGGGATGCGGAGCCGGAACCAGATGGCGACCGCACCCAGCGGGATGGCAATCAGGAAGGGGATGCGCCAGCCGAACTCGACCATGGCGCCCGGGCCGGCGGTGTTCTGCACGATCAGGGTGGTCAGGGCGACCACCGAGGCGCCCGCGGCAAAGCCGACATAGGAGCCGACATCGAGCCAT
>JBQDIN010000003.1:113700-157095 GCA_052094425.1 Propionibacteriaceae bacterium | reverse complement strand
CGAGACGCTGGCGCGCCTCGACGCCGCCGGTTGTGCCCGGTTCGTGGTCACCGATGTCGCCTCCGACGGGATGCTGTCCGGACCCAACTACGACCTGCTCGCCGAGATCTGCCGCCGTACCGACCGGCCGGTCGTGGCGAGCGGTGGGATCTCCAGTCTGGCCGATCTGGAGAAGCTGTCCAGTCTGGTGTCGGACGGGGTCGAAGGGGCCATCATCGGGACCGCCCTGTACGTCGGGAACTTCACCCTGGCCGAGGCGCTGGCGACCGTCGGGGGGAATGCATGAGCGTGGCCACCACCGACACCACGACGAAGTCCGTACCGCCCGGACTGGACGGTCGACTCAAGGACCTGCTCGCCGGCAAGAAGATCCTGATGACCGGAGCGACCGGCTTCATCGGGGAGTCCCTGCTGTGGAAGATCCTCACCGAACTGCCGGACACCACCGCCGCGGTGCTGGTCCGTCGCAAGGGGTCCGCCACAGCGCGGGACCGGGTCGTCTCGCTGGTGAAGAAGAAGGTGTTCGCCGACCTGCGCGAGGCGGCCGGAGGTGCCGAGGAGTTGGTGGACGCCCGGATCGACGTGATCGAGGGGGACCTCCCGAACGTCCCGGACCTCCCCGCCGACCTGGACATCGTGGTGCACTGCGCCGGCGACGTGTCCTTCGACCCGCCCATCGACCAGGCCTTCCGTACCAACGTGATCGGCACCAAGGCGCTGATGCACAAGATGTTGGAGGCGGTCCGGGGCGAAGACGGTGCGTACCGCAAGATTCCGCACTACGTACACATCTCCACCGCCTACACCGCTGGACGGCGCCGCGGGCACATCCAGGAGGGTCCGCACGCCCACGACATCGACTACGAGGAGGAGACCCGCGCCGGCCTGGCCATGCAGGACCTGATCGAGGCCGAGTCGCGGACCAGTGATCGACTCACCGCGCTGCGCAAGGAGGCCGAGCGGGAGCACCGACTGGCCGGCTACCTGACCACGGCCGCCGACACCGAACGACGCCGCAAGGAGTGGGTCGCCACCGAGCTGGTCACGGCGGGCACCGAGCGCGCGCGTTCCCTCGGCTGGACCGACGCCTACACCTTCACCAAGGCCCTCGGCGAGCGGGCGGTGGCCGAGGTGGGGGCCGACGTCCACGTGTCCGTGGTACGTCCGGCGATCGTCGAGTCGGCCTGGCAGCACCCGTACCCGGGGTGGATCGAGGGCTTCAAGATGGCCGAGCCGCTGATCCTCGCGTACGGCCGTGGCGACCTCCCCGAGTTCCCGGCCTCGCCTGACTCGGTGGTCGACATCGTCCCGGTCGATCACGTCGTGAACGCCACCCTCGCGGTCTGCGCCACCCTCCCGGAGGTCGGTCGCCCGGAGTACTACCACGTCAACTCCGGCGCCCGGAACCCGTTGACCTTCCAGGAGTTGTACGAGCACGTCCGCGCGTACTTCGCCGAGCACCCGTTCGACGGCGGTCCGCGTGGCGCGGCCGCCCTGCCGCTGTGGCAGTTCCCGGGTGCCGCCTCGGTCGAGCGGCTGCTGTCCACCTCCGAGCGGGCCCACACCGCGGCAGAACGAGTACTGTCGCGGATGCCGCGCTCGGACCGGACCCGGCGGATCGCCAAGAACCTGGACCGGATGGACCGCAAACTCGAGTTCCTGCGCAAGTACCTCGGTCTCTACAACGAGTACGCCCAGTCGGAACTGCACTTCGTCGACGACAACACCCTGCGACTGCACAACGAGCTGCACGCGGGAGATGTGGACGCCTTCGCCTTCGACTCCGCGGTCTACGACTGGAAGACCTACATCGAGGACGTGCACTGTCCGAGCATCACCGCCCCGGTCCGTCGACTGGACGCGATCCGGCGCAAGCGGGGCACCCGGCCGAACACGATGAAGGAGTTGACCGGCGCCGCCGGCAAGGACGAGTCCGACGTGGTGGCGATCTTCGACCTCGACGGGACCGTGACCACCACGAACGTGATCGAGACCTACCTGTGGGCCAAGTTGCCCCAGCTGAACCGGGTGCAGCAGGCCCGTGAGGTCGGCGTGATGTTGCGCAAGCTCCCGCAGTACCTCAAGGCCGAACGGATCGATCGCGGCACCTTCCTGCGCGCCGTCTACCGCCGCTACCGGGGTGCCGACCTGGCTGCCCTGGAGGAGTTCATCGACACCTCGATGGCCCCGCACATCCTGGAGCGGACCTCGCCCGACGCGGTCCGCCGACTGCGTGAGCATCGTGCCGCCGGGCACACCACGATCCTGATCACCGGTGTGCTCCGGCCGCTGACCCGACCACTGGAGCCGCTCTTCGACGTGATCGTCGCCGCCGAGCCGGCCGTGGACGCGGATGGTCGCTGCACCGGCTTCCTCACCGGCCCGCCGCTGGTGGGGGAGTCACGCTCGGCCTGGATCCGGCACTACGCCCGCCAACACGACGTGGACCTGTCGCGGAGTTTCGCCTATGCCGACTCGCACTCTGACCTGCCGATGCTGTCCACGGTCGGCAATCCGGTGGCGGTGAGCCCCGACGTGCCGCTGATGCGGGCCGCGAACAGCAATCAGTGGTCCATCGTCGAGTGGCGGACCCGTTCGCAGACCCCCCGTTGGAAGATGCCCTCATGATCATCAGGGTCCAGCACCCCCGGCAGCGCAGCACCTTCTCGCACGACCTGACAGGAGACCGTTGATGTCCCGCCCCGGCTTCGTACTCGATGTGGACGACCGCACCCCGCCGTTGATGATCCCGGACGGCTACGGCTTCCGGACCGAGAAGCTTCCCCTGGGGAGCAAGGTCATCTACTCCAACGATCCACTGGACGCGGTGCCGCACGTCGGTGCCGCGATCGACCAAGCCCTGGCCGCGCCGGTCGAGTCCACCCCGCTGGCGGAGCGGCTGCGGCCCGGGATGAGCCTGACGATCACCTTCTCCGACATCACCCGGCCGCAGCCGGCCATGCGGGAGCCCGACGTGCGTGGCCGGATCATCGAGCAGGTACTCACGCTCGCCGCGGCGGCCGGGGTGGACGACGTCGTGTTGATCGCCGCCACCGGCATCAACCGTCGACTCACCCCGGACGAATTGCAGCGGATCGTCGGCGAGCGGGTGTTCCGCTCCTTCCACGCACAAGGGGCCTTGGTCAACCACGACGCCGAGGACGCCGATCAGCTGACCAGTGTGGGCACCACCTCCAGAGGCGTCGAGGTCAGCCTGAATCGTCGAGTGGTGGAGTCGGACCTGGTGGTCAATGTCGTCCTCGCGACCGAGTCGAAGCACTGTGGTGCCCGGTCCGTGCTGGACGGGCTGGCCGCCACCGGCACGGTCCGTGCCCTGACCTCTTTGAACGCGCCGGCCGAACTCGGTGACGAGGCCGCCGGCGTGGTGGCCGGTCTGGAGATCTTCCAGGTCGAGGCCGCCCTCGACAACCACGCGTACCCGACCACCCTCGACTTCGCCCAACGGCGGGAGTGGGAGTGGTCGTTGCGTGAGCGCACCACCTTCGACGCGGTCCGTCGCGGTCTGCCGCTGACCCTCACCCGAGCCCGCCGCCGGCTCTTCGACCGAGCGGTCGCCGATTACGGTGTGACCAAGATCAGCGCCGGCTCGCTCGCCGAGGTCGGTCGGCGCACCGCCGCGCACCTGGACCAGCAGAACGTGGTCGAGGTCGGTGGCCAGGCGGACGTACTCGTCACCGGCGTGGGAGCGTACTCCCCCTACAGCGTCGACTCCATCCTGAACCCGGTGCTGGCTGCGGCCCAGGGCGTCGGTGCGACCTTCGCCGCGCACCGCGGTCGGCCGGCGGTACGGGAGGGCGGCGCCATGATCATCTTCGATCCGGCCCGGCAGGAGTTCAACCCGCGGCACCACCCCTCGCACGTCGACTTCTTCTCCGACGTGCTCAGCGAGACCACCGATGCCGCCGAACTGCAGGACAAGTACGAGGCACGGTTCGCCGAGGACGCGTGGTATCGGCACCTCTACCGGACCAGCAACGCCCACCACGGCGTGCACCCGTTCGGGCTCTGGTACCAAGTGGACGCGGCCGTGCAGCACTGCAGCGACATCGTCTGGGTGGGTGGTCGACGCGACACCATCGAGCGCCTCGGCTTCCGGGCCGCCTCCACCTTGGCCGACGCACTGGAGATCGTGGTCGGCTCGGTCGGCCGATCGCCGCAGATCACGCTCGCCCACGACGGGCCGCGGACCGTGGCGGGAGTCTCGTGAGTGGCCGTCCGGGCCGGTCCGTCGAGGTGCGCCGACCCAGCGCCCGGTGGGCCCGGTCGTGGCCGGTGCGCGGGGTGCGGGAGGCGGTCCAGATCGTCGGGTTGAAGCCGCTGGTCGCGGCCGAGCTCACGGTCGAGGTGCACGGACTCGAGCACCTCCCGCGCCCCGCGCGCCCGGTGCTGCTGGTCGCCAACCACTCCAGCCACCTGGACACCCCGTTGGTGTTGAACACGCTGCCGGCGACCCGTCGGCGCCGGACCGCCGTCGCGGCGGCCGCGGACTACTTCTTCGACTCCGGCTTCCGCGCCGGCGCCACCGGCATCGCCTTCAACGCCTTCCCGATCAGCCGCGGTCCGGCCAGTTCCCGCCACGCCGACCCGGTCACCGCGTGCATCGGACTGCTCGCCGACGGCTGGAGCGTGTTGATGTTCCCCGAGGGCACCAGGTCCCCGGACGGCTACTTCGGCGAGTTCGCCCCGGCGGTCGCCGAGATCGCCCTCGACCAGGGTGTGCCCGTGGTCCCGATCGGCCTGCGCGGGACCTTCGCCGCCCATCCCCGGGGGAGTGCGTGGCCGCAGGCCGGCCGGCCGCGCGTGAGTGTGCGCTACGGAGCCCCCATCACGGCCGTCCGAGACGAGTCGGTGAGTGACCTGCTGGCCCGGATCCAGGCCGGCGTCCAACTGCTGATCGACGAGGACGAGGGCACCTGGTGGAGTGCTCGACGGGACCGGGTGGAACAGTGGACCCACGCCGAGCCGACGTCCACCTGGCGACGGGTCTGGGCCCAGAGCGGAGCAGCCGCGCGGGGCGGCCGATCGCGCGCTCGGCGGATCTGGCGTTAAACTCCGGGTCGGTTGCGGACTAGGATCAAGGGAGCTTCAGGACTTCCGCGTTGTAGATAGAGGTGCACTTGCGTGGCTCATCCATTGGATGACCAGACCCGACTGTCCTGGGCTCCACTGACCCGGGACGACCTGGGCGACCTCGGGGGATTGCTGACCGCCATCGAGCACATGGATGAACCGTCGGAGCGGCACAGCCCGGAGTCGTTGGCCGAGACCTTCGATGAGGCCTACTCCGATCCCGGTCGGCACGCGGTGGTCGGACGCGACGGTGGCGGCACCCTGTTGGCCTACGGCTGGAACTACGTCCAGGTGAGTGACGTGGATCCGCGCCGGGTGTTCCTCACCGGTGGCGTGCACCCCGGTTGGCGCCACCAGGGGATCGGCCGAGCGCTGTTCGGGTGGCAGATGGACAATGCCCAGCGGTGGTACGCCGACCACTTGGCCGCCGGGCACGGCCCGTTGCAGATGACCTGCTACTCCGACGAGCAGCTCAGCGGGCAGGTCGGGTTGTACGGGCACATGGGGCTCCGGCCGATGCGCTGGTTCTCCGACATGACCCTGCGCTTCGAGGGCGACATTCCGGACCCGGATCCGCCGGACGGGGTGACTGTGGTGCCCTTCACCACCGACGTGTCGGAACGCACCCGACTTGCGCACAACGAAGCCTTCGCCGACCACTGGGGTTCGCAGCCGGTGGACGAGGTGTCGTGGAACGAGGGGCTCGCCCGGGTCGCCTCCCGGCCGGAGTGGTCCTGGGTCGCGATCGAGGAGGCCGGCGGGGACGTGGTCGGTTATGCGATGAACTCCGCCTACGAGCAGGACTGGGAGGCCCAGGGGTTCTCCGAGGGCTGGACGGACCGGATCGGCGTGGTCCGGTCGTGGCGCGGACACGGTCTGGCGCGTACGCTGCTGACCCGGTCCATGCAAGCGTTCCGAGCTGCGGGCCTGGACGGCGCGGGGCTCGGGGTGGACGCCGATTCCCCGACCGGGGCGCAGCAGCTCTACCAGAGCCTCGGGTATCAGGCGACCGACACCATGATCATGTACGGACTGATCGTCCCCGCCCCCTCGACACACCACTAGCAGAGAGGAACTCCCATGGCCGGACACTCCAAGTGGGCGACGACCAAGCACAAGAAGGCCGTCATCGACGCCCGTCGGGGCAAGCTGTTCGCGAAGTTGGTCAAGAACGTCGAGGTGGCGGCCCGGATGGGTGGCGGCGACCCGGCGGGCAACCCGACGCTCTACGACGCCATCCAGAAGGCGAAGAAGACCTCGGTGCCGAACGACAACATCGACCGCGCCGTGAAGCGCGGCTCCGGGGCCGAGGGCGGCGGCGCCGACTACGAGACGCTGATGTACGAGGGCTACGGTCCCGCCGGGGTCGCGATGTTGATCGAGTGCCTCACCGACAACCGGAACCGCTCCGCCTCCGACGTGCGGACCGCGATGACCCGCACCGGCGGCACGATGGCCGACGCCGGCAGTTGCTCGTACCTCTTCGCCCGCAAGGGGGTGGTGCTGGTCCCCAAGGAGCAGGACGAACGCACCGTCACCGAGGACGACCTGCTGGAGGCCACCCTGGAAGCGGGACCGGAGGAGATCAACGACCACGGCGAGACCTTCGAGCTGATCTCGGACCCGAACGACATGGTCGACGTCCGCACCGCGGTCCAGGCCGCCGGGCTGGACTACGACTCCGCCGAGGTCCAGTTCGTGCCGAGCGTCACCGTCGAGGTGGACAGCGACACCGTCGCCAAGATGCTGCGGCTGATCGATGCCCTCGAGGAGTCCGACGACGTGCAGAACGTGTACGCCAACTTCGACGCCCCGGACGAGGCCTTCGCCGCCGCCGAGTGACCCACTGTTGACCGCGCGGGAACTAGCACTCGATCCGTGCCACGACCCGTTTCAGGCCCGAAACGGGCACGAGTGGTAGCTCCGGCGCGGTGCGCCTAGTCGATCACCAGGCGGGGCCGGTCGTCCGCGTACAGGGTGGCCGGTACGCCGAGCGGGACGGACTGGGCGGACGGGCAGTGTCCGAAGCCGAGCTCGGAGACCAGCGGGACGCCGAGCGGCGCGAGGAGCTCCTGGACCAGGGCGCGGACCGGCCCGGGGGCACCGCAGGCGTCCCAACTACCGAGCGCGATTCCGGTCACGCCGGCGAACCAGCCGGCCCGCAGCAGGGCCTGCAGGTAGGAGTCGATCCGATACGGCTGCTCGGTGACGTCCTCCAGGACCGCGATGCAGCCGCTGTGGTCCAGCGGGCGACGATCGCGGGCACCGAGGGTCATGGCGAGCAGGCTCAGGTTGCCGCCGATCAGGGTGCCGTGGGCCGTCCCCTCGACGAGGGACTCCGCTACCGGTGAGGTGGTGACCTGACCGCTCGGTGCGTCGAACAGCGCCCGGTGCAGGCCCTCGGTGGCGCGGGCGTCGTCCAGCAGTGACTTCGTGGTCGGCATCGGCGTGAACCAGCTGGCGACGTCGAGGTTCTCCCGGAACCACTCGTGCAGGCAGGTGATGTCGGAGGATCCGAGGAAGGGCTTGGCCCGGGCAGCCCGCATGGCCGACAGGTCGAGCAGGTCGAGGATCCGGACGGCCCCGTACCCGCCCCGGGCGCAGAGCACCGCGTCGATGGAGTCGTCACACCACATCGCCTGCAGGTCGGCGGCCCGCTGTACGTCGGTGGCGGCGAGGTAGGAGGCGCGCGGATGGCCGGCCAGCAGGCCCGGCGCGCGGACGGGTTCCAGTTGCCAGGACCGGAGCAGCGACTCAGCCCGATCAACCGAGGCCGCGGTCGGTGGCCCGGAGGGGGCCACCAGCCCGATCCGGTCCCCGGGGGAGATCGGGCCGACGGCGCGCAGCGGGTTGGGGCTCATGCCACCCACCCCCGGATCCAAGTACCGACCGCTTGCATGCCGGCGAGCACCTCGTCCCGCGGGTCGGGTCCGTCCGAGTCCCAGTTCGCCAGTACGGCGTACGCCAGACTCCGCCCGCCGCTGCCGCTGACCACGCCGATGTCGCCGCGGGCGGTCTCGATCGTGCCGGTCTTGTTCCGCAGGGTGAGGCCCCGATCCTGCTCCCGGTGCGCCAACGGGTCGAGCCCGAACGCGGCCGCCACCATGGACAGGTCCGCATCGACGGCGAGCCATTCCAGCACCTGCGCCGAGACTGCTGCGCTGACCACCTCGCCGCGGTGCAGCCGTGCCATCACGTCGGCCAACTCGGCAGCCGATCCGCGGGACAGGGTGCGGGGTTGGTCGGGAGTCCGGGAATCCCGGACGTAGTCGAGCAGCACCGAGTCGGTCCACCCGTACTCCCGTGTCGCGGCCTGTACCCGGTCCAGCCCGATCCGCGCCAACAGCACGTTGGTCGCCAGGTTGTCGCTGAAGGCGCCGACCAGGATGCAGGTGTCCTGCACGCTGAAGGTGTCGGCATCGAGGAGGTACCACAGGCCCGAGTCGGCCACCGGCGGGCCGGCGCTGCGGTCCAACTGCTCGGCCGGATCCAGCTCGCCTGCCTCGATCATCCGGGCGGCCTCGATGAGGAGGAAGACCTTCGCGATGCTGGCGGTGTCCAGGACCCGGACTCCGTCGAGCTCCCACACGACGGTGTCGGTGTCGACGTCGAGCAGGACGATGGACCAACCGGCTTCCCGGGGCAGGGATCTAGTGAGGGCGGCAGCGCTGGTGAGGGCGGCAGGGGACGAAACGGTGCGGTGGCTCACCTCCGTGACCCTAGGGCATGCCCACTGCTCGTCATCCGCCGACGTCTTCGTGGTCGTCCACGCCACGGACGACCTGCTCAGCGCCGGGCTGGCGAGCAGCGCGCGGCCTGGAAGGACCGGAGGCGGGTCCGGGAGGACCGGGGTCGAGCGCGGACACCTCGCGTGTCGCCCGGCCGCTGCGCGACCACCCGTCGTAGGCTTGGGTGCGAACACCTGTTCGTTTCATGCGCCGGGAGGCGGGAGGGAGTCGCCGCGTGGCCGTACGCGTGCTCGGCGTCGATCCCGGCCTCACCCGGTGCGGCCTCGGGGTGGTCGAAGGCGTACCCGGCCGACCGCCGACCCTGGTCGACGTCGGGGTGGTCCGTACCGATGCCGGGACCGATCCCGCGCTCCGACTGGTCCAGTTGGAGGAGGGGATCGAGGCCTGGATCGTCCGGCACCGGCCGGACTCCGTCGCGGTGGAACGCGTGTTCGCCCAGCACAATGTGCAGACCGTGATGGGTACCGCCCAGGCGGCCGGCATCGCCATGCTGGTGGCGGCCCGCCGGGGGCTGCCGGTGGCACTGCACACCCCGAGCGAGGTGAAGGCTGCCGTCACCGGGTCCGGCCGGGCCGACAAGGCGCAGATCGGCGCCATGGTGACCAGGATCCTGCGGCTCACCGAAACCCCGCGCCCGGCGGATGCCGCCGATGCGTTGGCGCTGGCCATCTGTCACATCTGGCGCGGCGGCGGGACCCGCCGGCTGGTCGACGCCACCGAACCGCACTCCGAACGGATCGCCGCCCAGCAGGCGCGCCAGCGGGAGGCGTTGGTCCGGGCCACCCGCCGCGCCGCGGCATCCCGGGGGGTCCGATGACCAGCGAGTGGAAACCATGACGAGAGGAACCGTGTGATCGCCCACCTGTCCGGCACGGTCGCCCGACTCGGCCCCACCTCGGTGGTGATCGACATCGGCGGCTTCGGAGTGCAGGCCCTGTGCAGCCCCAGTACCTCGGTGGAGCTCCGCGAGGGGCAGCCGGCCACCCTGTCCACCGCACTGGTGGTCCGGGAGGAGTCGTTGACCCTCTACGGGTTCGCCACCGAGGACGAGCGGGACTTCTTCGAACTGCTGATGACCGCCAGCGGTGTCGGGCCCAAGCTCGCCCAGGCCGCGCTGGCGGTGCTCCGGCCGGACGCCCTGCGCCAGGCCATCGCGACCGAGGACCTGGCCGCACTGACGAAGATCCCCGGAGTGGGCCGCAAGGGTGCCATGCGGATCGTGCTCGAGCTCAAGGACAAGGTCGCCGCCACCGCGCCCGCCTCGACCGTCGAACCGGCGACCCGGTCCGAGGCGTGGCGGGAGCAGGTCTCGGCCGGCCTGCAGGGGTTGGGCTGGTCGGCCAAGGACGCCGAGGCGGCCTGTGGCACCGTGGAACACTTGGTGGCCGACGACCCGGCGACCAACATCTCGGAACTGATGCGGTCGGCCCTGCAGTCGCTGGCCAAGAAGTGAGGCCGCGCACACGTGCGGGGGTGCTGGGATGACCGACGAGGAGACGAGGTACGCCAGCGTGGAGGACCCCGGCCGGTGGGCCGTCGATCCGGCGGCGGACCCGGAGGAGAGTGCGGCTGAGTCCGCCCTTCGTCCGACCAGTCTGGCCGAGTTCGAGGGCCAGCCCCGGGTGAGTGAACAACTCGGGCTGGTCCTGGAGGCCGCCCGACATCGGGAGGCTGTGGCCGACCACATCCTGCTGTCCGGGCCACCCGGACTGGGCAAGACCACCCTGGCGATGATCATCGCCACGGAGATGGGTGCCCCGATCCGGATCTCCAGCGGCCCGGCGATCCAGCACGCCGGTGACTTGGCCGCGATCCTGTCCGGGTTGGCCGAGGGGGAGGTCTTCTTCCTGGACGAGATCCACCGCATGTCCCGCCCGGCCGAGGAGATGCTCTACCTGGCGATGGAGGACTTCCGTGTCGACGTCGTGGTCGGCAAGGGGGCCGGGGCGACCGCCATCCCGCTGGACATCCCGCGATTCACCCTGGTCGGGGCGACCACTCGCGCCGGCTTGCTGCCGGGCCCGCTGCGGGACCGGTTCGGGTTCACCGCCCAGCTGGACTTCTACACCGCCGCATCCCTGGAGCACATCGTCCAGCGCTCGGCCACGCTGCTCGACGTCACCCTCGACCCCGAGGGGGCTCGCGAGATCGCCAGCCGCTCCCGTGGCACCCCGCGGATCGCGAACCGGTTGCTCCGTCGAGTGCGCGACTACGCCCAAGTACGCGCGGACGGGCGCCTCACCGCCACCGTGGCGAGCGCTGCCCTGGACATGTACGAGGTGGACGAACTCGGTCTCGACCGGCTGGACCGGGGTGTTCTGGAGGCGCTGTGCCAGCGCTTCGGCGGCGGTCCGGTCGGACTGTCCACCCTCGCGATCGCGGTCAGTGAGGAGACCGAGACGGTCGAGGAAGTCGCCGAGCCCTTCCTGGTCCGACAGGGTTTCTTGATGCGCACGCCGCGGGGACGGGTCGCGACCCGGGCGGCCTGGCAGCACCTCGGCCTCACCCCGCCGGCGGGGGCCTCGGGCGGTCCCGAGTCCCTGTTCGGCTGACTCGTCCGTCAGTCCGTGCCGACCGCGGCATCGAGCACGGCGCGGGCACTGGCCAGGTGGCGCTCCCGATAGCGTGGCTCGTCGGCCCAGGCATCGTTCGACCTGGTCACGTGCACCACGAGGGCATTCGCGACCGGCACCCCGTACAGCGCCCCCAGGATGTAGAGGACCGCGGTCTCCATCTCGCAGTTCAACACGTTCCGGGCGGTATAGTAGGGCATCACCTCGGTGACGTCGAGGTGTCCCGGAATCTGGGGTGCTCGACCCTGGCCGATGTAGTAGCTCTCGCTGGTGAGCCCGATCCCTCGGTGCGTGGTGAGGCCGTGGCGCCGGGCTGCCGTGTCGATGCGCACCAGCAGTTCGGGGTCGGCGGCAGCCGGGTACGTGTCGGGTACGTAGGAGGACATCAGTCCGGCGGTGCGGGCCATGGCGTTGTTCAAGATGATGTCACCGACCTCGAACCCCTCCTGCCAGGCGCCGCAGCCGCCACACCGGATGATCTGGGCGGCGCCGTTCTCGATCAACTCGGTGACGCAGATCTCGGTGGACCCGACGCCCATCCCGGTCGAGCACACCGAGACCGGTGTCCCGGCGTAGGTCCCGATCACCAGCCGGAACTCCCTGCTGTCGGTGACGATGCGGGTGTCGTCGAGCAGTGCGGACAACAGGTCGACCCGGCCGGGATCGCCGACCACCAGTGTCGCCTGCCCGAGCATGCCGGGCTCGAGGCCGGAGAGATGGATGCTCATGCGGGGTCCTCCTCAGTGCGGACAGTCGGCCTCAGGGTGAGCACCGTGAGGAAGGAGATGAGGTAGAGGGCGGACAGGAAGGACATGGCGATGAGCAACGAGTAATTGTCCAGCAGGAAGCCGATGACGACCGCGGAGAATCCGCCGACCGCCCGGCCCACATTGAAGATGATGTTGTTCGCCGTGGCCCGGATGCGGGTCGGGTACATGTTGCCGACGATCGCCCCGTAGCCGGCATTCATGCCGTTGGCGAAGAAGCCCACGACCGCACCACCGACGAGCAGGGCCAGCGGCGAACTGGCGTACGAGTAGGCGAAGACCGCAGCCGCCGAGGCGAGCAGGAAGGTTCCGTAGGCGAATCGCGGTCCGAAGCGATCCATGAACTGGCCGAACAGGACCATGCCGGCGATCATGCCGGCGATCGTGGCGATCATCCAGGTGGAGGAACCGGAGACCTCGACACCAGCCTGGTCCTGCAGGATCGACGGCAGCCAGTTCATCAGTCCGAAGTAGCCCGCCACCTGGACGGTGGCCATCAAGGTCAACCGCAGCGTGGTGAGTGCTCTGCCCTCCCGGAACAGGTCCGACAGACCGACCTTCTCCGTCGTCTCGCCGCTCGCGGCGGACTCGGTCCGCGTACGCTGCCAGGCCTCGGACTCCGGCAGCCGGAACCACGCCCAGACCGCCAGCAGGATCGGGATGCCACCGAAGATGAACAGTCCACGCCAGCCGAAGGTCGGCACCAAGACGGCGGCGGCGACTGCGGCGACGATCGCACCGAGCTGACCGGAGATGGTCACGATCGAGGTGATCCGGCCCCGGCGCCGACGGTTGAAGGCGTCGGCCACCAGGCTCATCACCACGCCGTACTCGCCGCCGCCACCCACCCCGGTCAGGAAGCGGAACACGTAGACGAGGGCGATGTCGTCCACGAGCCCGGTCAGGAACGTGGCCACCGAGAAGATCGCCACGGTGACGGCGAGTGTCTTCGCCCGACCGTACCGATCGGCGATCACACCGAAGACGAGGCCGCCGGCGAGCATGCCCAGGTTCGTGACGGTCGAGACCATGCCGCCGGCCGCCCGGGAGATGCCGAAATCGGCGATCATCTGCAGCATCACGAAGCTGAGCAGCATCGTGCTCATGCTCTGCAGTCCCAGTCCCAGGGAGGCCGCCGACAGGGCCGTCCGCTGGTAGGGGGTCATGCTCTGCTTTCCCGGGGGCGCGGCCATCGATGACATCGTCCGCTTCTCCTGTCCACTGAAAACTTCCGTCGTACGGAAGCGAATATTGACGCATGGAAGTGTGGCAGTGTGTCATGTGGCCGACCACGGCCGCATGGTGGGGTCCTCGGTCGACTCCCGGTGGTCGATTCGGCGTCGGGGAAGCGGTCCGGCAACCCGCCGGAGGTGGGGGAGTCGTGCGATTCCCGGGCGAGTAGGTAGACTCCGGCGGTCGGTTATTTCGGACGTACCCCTCGGATTGGATTCAGGAGCAATGGACAGCCCTTACACGATGATCGCCATGTTCGCCGTGCTGGGAGTGGCGTTCTACTTCCTGATGATCCGGCCGCAGAAGAAGCGGCAGCGGGAGCAGGCTTCGATGATGTCCGCACTGGAGCCGGGCGCACGGGTGCTGACCACCACGGGCATCTTCGCCACCATCGTCGAGATGGGTGAGCGCCAGGTGGTGCTGGAGACCTCTCCGGGTGCGCGGCTGACCGTCGTGAAGCAGGCGCTCGCGCGTGCGGTGACCGCTGACGACGAGGATCCCTTCGAGACGGAGGGTGCCAGCGCGGCCGCCCCTGCGCCGATCGGGGACGATCACCCGGACTCGCTGGAGCCGGACTCGCTGGACCCGGTCGACTCGCTGGATCCGGTGGACCCCGACCGTACGGCGGCCAAGGATCCCTCGGACCCGCGTACGCAGGCCTACGAGACGACCGACTTCGACCCCCGGCGGCCGGATGCCACCGGTGGGGACGAACCCGAGTCCGGGTCGAATGACCCGACGGGTGGCGAGAGCGACTCGACGGACACGTCGCCGACCTCCAAGGACCAGTAAGCACAGTGGCAACCAACACCAGCCGCCCGGGTCGCATCCTGGTGGCCTTCATCGTCGTGACGGCCGGGCTCTTCGGCCTGATGGCGGCCACCGGCTCGTGGACCCCGAAACTGGGCCTCGACCTGCGCGGCGGCACCACCATCACCCTGACCGCCCGCAACACCGACGGCGGCGGGTCGATCGACCAGAACAGCCTCGCGCAGGCGAAGCAGATCATCCAGAACCGGGTGGACAGCCTGGGCGTCGGCGAGACCGAGGTGACCACCTCCGGTGACCGGCAGATCGTGGTCACGGTGCCCACCCAGCAGCAGGACCAACTGGTGACCCTGGTCGGCCAGACCGCGGAGTTGACCTTCCGTGCGGTCTACCAGGCCGAGATGGTCCAGCCGGCGACCGATCCGAGCGCCGCGCCCAGTGGATCCCCGGATCCCTCCGCCGATCCCAGCGGGGCCGCGGAGCCGAGTGCGACAGCCGAGCCCAGTGGGGAGGCGGAGGAGCCGTCCCCCGAACCATCGGCCACCAACCGGCGCCCGGGGCCGAACCTGCCGACCGCTCCGCCGGCCCCGGAGACTCCGCGGCCGACCGAGGAGGGCCAGGGCACGCCGCCCGAGGAGGGCCTGGAGTGGCAGCCCTCGGAGCAGGACATGGCCGATTTCGCCGCCTTCACGTGTGACAACGCCGACGAGTTCGTCGAGGTGTCGGACCAGGTGCTGTTCTCCTGCAGCCAGGAGGGGGACGTGAAGTACCTGCTCGGTCCCGCCCTGCTCAAGGGTGAGCAACTCGTCGACGCGAACGCCGGGATGCCGCAGAACCAGCTCAACTGGGTGGTCGACCTGGAACTCAACGGTGAGGGCGCTGCCCAGTTCGAGGAGGTCACCGGCTACCTTTCGGGGCAGCAGCAGCCGATGAACCAGTTCGCCATCGTGCTCGACGGGGAGACCGTGTCGGCGCCGTCGGTGGAGAACCCGATCCCCGGTGGCCGCGCGCAGATCAGCGGGAACTTCAACCAGCAGTCCGCCCAGGACTTGGCCAACATCCTCAAGTACGGCGCCCTGCCGCTCGCCTTCGACGTCGACTCGGTGGACAACGTGTCCGCCTCCCTCGGCGGGGAGCAGTTGGAGGCCGGCATGATCGCCGGTCTGGTCGGTCTGGCCCTGGTCGTCCTGTTCGCCTTCGCCTACTACCGCGGCCTCGGCATCGTCGTCGTGGCCTCGCTCGGCATCGCCGGCTTGCTCACCTACGCGATGGTGGTGTTGCTCGGGGAATCGGTCGGCTTCGCACTGAACCTGCCCGGAATCGCGGGGGCGATCGTGGCCATCGGTGTCACCGCGGACTCGTTCATCATCTACTTCGAACGGATCCGGGACGAGGTACGCGAAGGCCGCAGCCTGCGCTCGGCCGTCGAGACCGGCTGGGTCCGGGCCAGACAGACGGTGCTGATCGCCGACGCGGTGTCCCTCTTGTCGGCAGTGATCCTCTTCGTCCTCGCGATCGGTTCCGTCAAGGGCTTCGCCTTCACCCTCGGCCTGACGACGTTGATCGACATCGCGATCGTGTTCTGGTTCACCAAGCCGCTGATGTCGGTCCTCGCCCGGACGAAGTTCTTCGGCCGCGGCCACAAGCTGTCGGGTCTGGATCCCGCCCACCTCGGGGTGAAGGAACTCCCCGGTCAGCGCCGCGGCACGAAGGCCAAGATCGCCTCCGGCAGCGCCTCGACCTCGAGCAAGGAGGCCTGAGATGTCGAAACTCTCTGGATTCGGCCACAAGCTCTACACCGGTGAGGTCTCCTACGACTTCATCGGGCGCCGTCGGCGCTGGTACGTCATCTCGGCAGTCATTGTGTTGATCTGCCTGGGGTCAGTGCTGCTTCGAGGGCTCTCCTTCGGCATCGAGTTCACCGGCGGTGCCGACTTCCGGGTCAGTGTCGCGCAGGCCGACGAGGCCGCCACCGAGAAGTTGACCACGGCGGTGAGGGAGTCGGGGGTTCCCGAGCTGGACGAGATGACGGTCACCACGCTCGGGAACGACACGGTCCGGATCCAGACCCGGGACCTCGATCCCGAGACAGAGGTACCGGTGGTCCGCGCCGCACTCGCCGAGGCAGCGGGGGTGGACGCGGACGAGGTCACCTACAGTCTGATCGGGGCCTCGTGGGGTGACCAGATCACCGAACGGGCGGCGCTGGCCCTGGTGGTCTTCCTGGTGCTGGTCGGACTGGTGATCTGGGCCTACTTCCGGAACTGGAAGATGTCCGTCGCCGCGATGGCGGCGTTGATCCATGACCTGGTCGTGACCATCGGTGTCTATGCCTTGGTCGGCTTCACGATCACGCCGGCGACCCTGATCGGTGTGCTCACCATCCTCGGCTATTCGCTGTACGACACCGTGGTGGTCTTCGACAAGGTGCGGGAGAACGTCCGCGACCTGTCCTCGAGCGCGACGAAGACGTACTCGGAGGCATCGAACCTGGCCGTGAACCAGGTCCTGGTGCGGTCCATCAACACCACCATCATCGGGGTCCTCCCGGTGGCGGCGCTGCTGTTCACCGGATCGGTGTTCCTCGGCACCGGCCCGTTGAAGGACCTGTCGCTGGCCCTCTTCGTCGGCATGGTGTCCGGTGCCTACTCCTCGATCTTCCTGGCCACCCCGCTCTTGGCCCAGTTGAAGGAGCGGGAACCGGAGATGATCAAGCTCCGCAAGCGGGTGGAGCTCCGTCGGGCGAAGACCGGGGCGCGTACGGGTGAGCCGGTCCTCGCCGGCGCGGGCGCCGCGGGCGGCGCGCCGA
This sequence comes from Propionibacteriaceae bacterium, assembly GCA_052094425.1. Classification (GTDB taxonomy): domain Bacteria; phylum Actinomycetota; class Actinomycetes; order Propionibacteriales; family Propionibacteriaceae; genus Microlunatus. The sequence goes on along the minus strand of JBQDIN010000003.1, from coordinate 140,105 downwards.
CGATCACGGTGACCTCGGCGGAGGTCTCGCCCAGCGAGAATGCGGACGGGGCCAGCGAGCCCGAGGTGGGGGAGTCGACCACCTCCTCCGAGCCGTCGACGAAGCGGACCAAGCCGTTGTCCGAGGGCGGGGCGAATCGTCCCCAGCCACGCAATGCGCCACGGAGCAGTAGGAAGAAGAAGCAGTGAGCACGCTGCAGAGCGCACCGGCCCAGGACCGGAGCAGCCGGTCGAACACCGACCTGGTCGCCTCCCTGGTCCGCGACGTCCGGGACTGGCCGAAGCCCGGGGTCAGGTTCAAGGACATCACCCCGTTGCTGGCCAGTCCGGGCGGCTTCGAGACCGCCATCGTGGAGATGGTGCGCCGCTCACCCAGTCACATCGACGTGGTGGTGGGGATGGAGGCACGCGGATTCATCTTCGGTGCCCCGGTGGCCCTCGCCCTGGGTGCCGGCTTCGTCCCGATCCGCAAGCCCGGCAAGCTCCCGGGCGACGTCCTGGCCGAGACCTTCGCCCTCGAGTACGGCGAGGAGACCCTGAACGTGCACGCGGACGCCATCCGTCCCGGGGCACGTGTCCTGGTGGTGGACGACGTCCTGGCCACCGGCGGCACCATCGGCGCCACCGTCGGTCTGCTGGAGCAACTCGGGGCAGAACTCGTCCACGTGTCGGTGTTGATGGAGTTGACCTTCCTCGGCGGTCGGGCCGCCCTCGCCAGGCGGGGCGTGCACGACATCTCCACGGTGATCACCTCCGAGGAGTGATGACCTGCCCGAGAAATCCGGTGCAGGGCACTAGGCTGCTCCCATGAGCAAAGGCTCCAGTGGGTGGGGTGGCCGGCAGACCCTCGTCAGCCTGCCCGCCCGATCGCGTACGCCGCTGCGCGAGTTGGGCCGCCGAGCGCTGCTCGCCCTGACGCTGCTGGTGATCACGGTGCTGTTCGTCTACGTTGACCGCGACGCCTACCAGGACAACGGCGGCGACGGCCACGTCGGCCTGATCGACGCCATCTATTACACGACCGTCACCATCACCACCACCGGATACGGTGACATCACCCCGGTGGAGCCACACGCCCGGATCCTGAACGCCGTCGTCGTGACCCCGCTGCGGATCCTGTTCCTGGTGTTGCTGGTCGGAACCACCCTCGAGGTGCTGGCGAACGAGGGGCGACGGGTCTTCCGGGACGCCCATTGGAGGAAGAGGATGCGCAACCACGTCGTCGTGATCGGCTACGGCACCAAGGGCCGCAGTGCCGTGACCACCCTGCGCCGCAACGAGATCAACATGGCCCAGGTGGTGGTGATCGACAACCGGCTGCACGCCGTGAACGAGGCCAACACCAACGGGCTCGCCGCGATCGAGGGCGACGGCAGCCGCCGTGAGGTGCTGCGCCGCGCGGAGATCAGCAAGGCCCGCGAAGTGATGATCACCCTGGACCGTGACGATGCGGCGATCCTGGCCACCTTGACGGTCCGGCAACTGAACCCCAGTGCGCACGTGGTGGTTGCGGTGCGCGAATCGGACAACGTCTCCCTGCTGCGACAATCCGGAGCCGACTCGGTGGTGACCTCCTCGGACGCGGTCGGGCGACTGCTCGGCCTGTCTGCGGTCAGCCCCAACCTGGGTACGGTGATCGAGGACCTGCTCACCTCCGGGGAGGGGCTGGAGGTCTTCGAGCGCCAGGTCACCCGCGAGGAAGTGGGACAGGCGCCGTCCTCGATCACCGGCGAACGGGTGGTCGCCGTGGTCCGGAACAAGACCCTGCGCCGTTTCTACGACCCGACCGTGGCGAAACTGGAGGTGGGGGACCAGGTGGTGGTGGTGCGCCGCTCGGACGAGTCCTGACCCAGGGCTCACAACGGGAAGTTCCAGCGTTCACCGTCTAGACTGGAAAGCCCGTGGAGAGGAGTCTTGTGCCCGATCCGTCCGTGACCGGAGAAGTGGTCGGCTCCAGCGAGTCGACGACCGACTCCGACGCGCCCCAGGGCGCCCCGGAGGGGAGCCCCAGCCAGGGCCCGGGCGGCTCCTCCAGCGTCGGTCTCCCGGTTCGGCTGACCACGGGTCCCGAACAGCCCCGGGTCCGGATGCGCCAGCGGCTGGCCCGGCTCGGATCACCGAAGCAGCAGCGTGCCGTACTCGATCCGCTCTTCAAGGTGGTCCGGGCCAACCACCCGAAGCTGGACCTCGGCCTGGTCGAGCGCGCCTACCGTACGGCGGAGAAGTACCACGGCGGACAGAAGCGCAAGAGCGGGGACCCCTACATCACCCACCCGCTGGCGGTGACCACCATCCTGGCCGAGCTGGGCATGACCGAGTCGACCCTCTGCGCGGCCCTGTTGCACGACACGGTCGAGGACACCGAGTACACCCTGGAGCAGTTGGCCAAGGACTTCGGCGAGGAGGTGGCGCTGCTCGTCGACGGCGTCACCAAGCTCGACAAGGTGAAGTACGGCGAGAGCGCCCAGTCCGAGACCATCCGCAAGATGGTCGTCGCGATGAGCCGCGACATCCGGGTGCTGGTGATCAAGCTGGCCGACCGGCTGCACAACATGCGGACCCTGCACTACCTGCGCCCCGACAAGCAGCGCCGGATCGCGAACGAGACCCTGGAGATCTTCGCGCCCTTGGCCCACCGCCTCGGCATGAACGCGATCAAGTGGGAGTTGGAGGACCTGTCCTTCGCCACCCTTCAGCCCAAGGTGTACGACGAGATCGTCCACCTGGTCGCGGACCGGGCCCCTTCGCGCGAGCAGTTCATGAACGAGGTGATGGTGCAGGTCCGGGCCGACCTCAAGGCGGCCAAGATCAAGGCGCGGGTGACCGGGCGACCGAAGCACTACTACTCGATCTACCAGAAGATGGTGGTGCGTGGCCGCGAGTTCTCCGACATCTACGACCTGGTGGCGCTGCGGATCCTGGTCGAGTCCCCCCGGGACTGCTATGCGGCGCTCGGTGTGATGCACGTCCGCTGGAACCCGCTGCCCGGGCGGTTCAAGGACTACATCGCGATGCCGAAGTTCAACATGTACCAGTCCCTGCACACCACGGTGATCGGCCCGGAGGGCAAGGCCGTCGAGTTGCAGATCCGCACCGACGAGATGCACCGCAGAGCGGAGTACGGCGTTGCGGCGCACTGGAAGTACAAGGAGAACGGCAAGTCCGGCTCGGTGCCCAGTCCCGCCCGCGGCACCGGTGACGACCTCACCTGGGTGCGCCAACTGCACGACTGGCAGCGGGAGACGGCCGACCCGCTGGAGTTCCTGGACGCACTGCGGTTCGAGATCAACTCGACCGAGGTGTATGCCTTCACCCCGAAGGGGGACGTGAAGTCGCTGCCGCAGGGGTCCACTCCGGTCGATTTCGCCTATGCCATCCACACCGAGGTCGGACAACGCTGCGTCGGGGCCCGGGTGAACGGTCGGCTGGTCCCGTTGGAGTCACCGCTGGTGAACGGTGACGTCGTGGACGTGCTGACCAACCGGGCCGAGAACGCCGGCCCGAGCCGCGACTGGCTCAACTTCGTGAAGAGCCCTCGGGCCCGGAACAAGATCAAGCACTACTTCACCAAGGAACGACGCGAGGAGTCCGTCGAGTCGGGCAAGGAGAGTCTGGCCCGGCAGATCCGCAAGGCGGGGCTCCCGCTGCAGCGCCTGCTCACCCTCGAACATCTCACCGCGGTGGCCAGCTACTTCAAGCTCTCCGACGTGAGTTCGCTGTACGCGGCCGTCGGGGACCGCACGGTGAGCGCCCAGGCGGTGCTGAGCCGGTTGATCAACGTGGAGGGTGGCGAGGAGGCTGCCGCGGACGAGATCGGCGAGGACCGGGTTCTCACCGGTCGACGGCGGGCCGGTACGGGGGAGGCCGGGATCCAGGTGGTCGGCACCAGCGACCTCTGGGTGAAGTTGGCGAAGTGTTGCACCCCGGTCCCGGGCGATCAGATCCTCGGCTTCATCACGCGGGGCTCCGGCGTCTCGGTGCACCGGGCCGACTGCACGAACGCGGCCGACCTGCGCCAGCACCCGGAGCGGCTGGTCGAGGTGGAGTGGGCGCCGACCGCCAACAGTTCGTACCTGGTCGCCATCCAGGTCGAGGCGCTGGACCGCAACCGGCTGCTCTCCGACATCACCCGGGCCCTGTCGGACCAGCACGTGAACATCCTGTCGGCCGGCCTGAGCACCTCCAAGGACCGCATCGCCAAGGCGAAGTTCACCTTCGAGACCGCCGACCCGATGCACCTTGATCACGTGCTCAAGGGCGTGCGCCAGGTGCCCGGCGTGTACGACGTCTATCGGATCAACCAGTAGCACGAGCCGCGGGCGGTCCGCTTCGGATCAACGGAGTGTGGGTACCTGTCGGTCGTGGCGAGTGTCCTCGGGGCGAAGCCTCCCGTGCAGGCGACCCGTCGGCGGGATAGCTGTCCGGCCGGGATGCTCGTGTGGCGGTCGGCCGCCCCGGCATACGCAAGACCAGTTCGGGTTGTTTCGCGCCCCGGAGGTTCGGGTACTGCGAAGCACCCCGATCAGGGCCGCCTCGAGCGTGACCTAACATGTCGATCGGCCCACATGACACCGACTCGAAAACCTGGACGCGGGAGGGTGGCCAGCGATGGATGAGAGCCCGATGCCCTATCGTTCGCGCATCATGGGGCAGTTGGCGGGAAAGCTCGCTCGAGCTGATCCGGGGGAGCCCCTGCCGGTGCGGCTGTGCCGGGCCTGTGTCGACATCCTCCACGTGGACGGAGCAGCCATCACTCTGGCCACGACGCGGCTGGAACGCATCACCCTGTGTGCGAGCAATGAGATGGCGAGCCGGTTGGAGGACCTGCAGGAGACGCAGGGTGAGGGACCGAGTGCGAGTTCCTATGATTCCGGCCAGCCGAGACATCTGGCCATCGCTGGTGCGGGTGATCTGTCCATGGTGCGGCTGAGCGAGTCCGCGTTCGACCTCTTCGGTGCCTTCACCCTCGATGCGATACCGATTCGGCCGCGGGCAGACGTGCTCGGTGTGTTGACGGTCCATCGACTCGGACTGCATCCGAACCTGCCGGACCCGGGCGGTGCGCAACTCCTCGCCAACGCGGTGGGCGTCGCTCTCAGCATCACGGACGAGGATGCGTCGACATCACCGTTCGGGGACCCCTGGAGCAACCGGGACGGGGTCCATCAAGCGACCGGTATGGTGGCGGCCCAACTCCACATCAGTCCGTCCGATGCCTTGGCCGTCCTCCGTGCTCATGCCTACGCGCACGACACCACCCTCGCCGTCATCAGCGACGAAGTCATTGGCCGGCGGCTGGACTTCAGCACCACCGATCCCGATCGCCGAGATGACAGACCATGAAAACACAGACCGCCGTGCCCGGGGTACAGGGTCCGGGCGAGCACGTGGCGGACAATGCGGACTCTGGCTGACACCACCGGGTGAGGCATGCCGGACGCCTCGCAGAAGGGCGGAAAGAAGAGCGGTCAGGCGGGGACAGTCGTCAGGGCGGGACCACAGCCCAGAAGAAGAAGGCTGGGCGCAAGGGAGGCAAGGCCACGGCCGAGCAGGACTGACCAACTCGTTCGGCACGGGTGAGCCTACGTCCACGACGCCGTCGGTGCCGAGTTCACCGCCAACGACTTCAGGACTTGGCACGCCACCGTCCTGGCCGCCGTGCTGCGGGCCGAAGAGGGGACCACGGGCGGCCCGATCGGCTTATGTCGACCCGCGGGTGATCGACCTCTTCCACGCCGGGCAGACCATTTCGCCCGGCCGATTCCGCTCGGTTCTGGCCGAGCCCCGCACTCTCCGTCGCCGGACCCGCCCCGAAGCGGCGGTGCGGACCCTGCTCGGCTGAGGCGGCGACTGCGCGACGGTTCCCAGCAGGAGCCGACCCGATCGACCGGTCGCGGCGAGTTTCAGGCGAGGGTCTGGGTGACCGCGTCGCGTACGACTGCCGAACCGTCCTTGCTCCGCTCCCAGGCGGAGCGCTGGCTGCGGGCACCGTTGCCACGGTTCCAGAAGACCTCCAGCGCCGACTCCACCCATTCCTTGTCACCACAGTCCGCCAAGGCCGGCCGGATGTGGTCCAGGAACAGATCGACGATGTCGCGGGCCGGCTGGGGTCGACTGGTCAGAGGATGCAGCAACGGACCGTGCACCGCGCTGCGGGAGGCTCGCCACGTGGCGAGCCGCACCAGCCGACTGGGGACGGCCGGCGCCTCCTCGCCGGCCTTCCACGCATGAGCAGATGTCTCGACCAGGCCCCGGGTGAGAGCCCCGATGAGGGTCGAGTCCGCCGCGTCCAGGCACACATCGGCGATCCGGACCTCCACCGTGGGATAGCGCGTCGAGATCCGGGCATCGGTGTAGAACATGGAGTCGTCGAGGAGTACGCCGGTGGCCAGTTGGGCGGCCACCATGGCTCGGTGCGCCTCGACGGATCCGTACACGTCGGTCGGACCGGCCGACGGCCACCGTTGCAGTGCCTGGTTGCGGAAACTGGCATAGCCGGTGTCCACCCCCTGCCAGTACGGCGAGTTGGCGGAGAGCGCCAGCAGTGTGGGCAGCCACACCCGGATCCGGTCCAACACGGCGACGGCCTCGTCGGGAGAGTCGATCGAGACGTGCACGTGCAGCCCGCAGGCCAACTGCTCGGTGGTGGTCAGGGCGAAGTGCTCCACCATGGCCTGGTAGCGGGGATCGCGGGTGGTGCGCGGGGCAACCGGCGCCGGCGACGTCGCCAGCGCGGCCACCCGCGCTCCCTGACTGCGCGCTGCCTCGTCCGCCTGGCGCCGGCGCCACCGCAGTTCCGCCTCCAGGTCGGCCAGCACCTCGTGCGGATGGGTGTCGATCTCCACCTGCTCCTGTTGCAACTCCGACTCGATGTGCCCGAACGGGCGATCCGCGTGATCGGACCGGTCCGGATCGAACGGCTCGGACTCCCGTTCGCGTTCGGGGCACTGGGGCACCGCCTCGGACGCCCGGGCCGCATACTGCAGCAGGGGGCGGGACACGGCACGCGGGGTGCCCGTCTCCTCGTCCACCAACAGCAGTTCCTCTTCAACCCCCACACTTCGCATGTCTGGTCCGGTACCCCGCGGGAACCCGGCCGAGACAGCGATGGCGAAATGGTCCGGCTCCGCCGTCCTGATCGGGCGTGATGATGAGATGATGGGGACGCTGGGGTTCGAGACGGTCTTCGGAGCAGTCTGGCCGCCGGCGCGGCCGGAGCCGATCGAGGGAGGTTGGCATGGGTACTGGTGAGGAACTCGCCGCGATCATGGACGGCGTCGCCCGGCGTCTGCACGAACCCGTCGCCCTGGACGGGGTGCTGCGGCGCATCCTGCAATCCGCCGTCGAGACGATCCCAGGTGCCGTCCATGCGGGCCTCTCGGTGTGGGGGCGCGGAGGGCGGATCGAGACCCTGGCTTGGACCGACGTCATCGTGACGGACTTGGACACGGTGCAGTACGAATTCCGTGAGGGGCCCTGTGTTGACGCCATGCAGGGGTTGGGGCCGTGCTCGGTCGAGGACATGTCCGCCGAAACACGGTGGCCGAACTACGCCCCGAAGGCTGTGTCCCTCGGCGTGCGGTCGCAGTTGGGGGTGGAACTCCGCTCCGGGGAGGAGGTCATCGGGGGGTTGAGTCTGTACGCCGAGGCGGCGCACTCCTTCAACAAGGCCACGCCGATCATCGCCAACCTGTTCGCCACGCACGCAGCGCACGCGATGGGCAAGGCGATGAAGGAGGAGCAACTGACCGAGGCGATCGCCTCCCGTACGATCATCGGTCAGGCGATGGGCATCGTGATGGAGCGCTACGGGCTGGACGACGACCGGGCCTTCAGCTTCCTGAAGCGCACGTCACAGGACTCGAACACGAAACTGGTCGAGGTCGCCCGACACGTCGTGGACGAGGTCAACCGCGGGGCCCTGCGTGCAAGTCATCAGCGACAGTGAGGGCCCGACGAGTGACTTCCGGCACAGCAGGACTGCCCCTTGACGCTGGAGGATCGCCGGACCAGAATGATCCACACGCCTTGAGCAGAAGGGCATTGAGAGCCGAATTGACCGGAGGCCCCCATGCCCGCACCAGATGTGTCCGTGCCCGCACCCGATGTGTCCGTTCTGACGGACCGCGAACTGATGGTTGATCTTGATCGCGTCGAGCAGGCGATCAGGTCCGCCACCACCTACGTCCCGAACGGGTCCGCCGCCGGACGGGTGGTCAGCCCGGAACTCCTCGCCCTCGCGGAGCGGGAGGAAGAGATCACCGCTGAACTGCGACGCCGGCGATCCGCTCCGTTGGACGTGTCCATCACGGGCCCCCCGGGGGGCGACTGCCCGGCCCCATCCGTCTGCGCCGGCCGTTTGAGAGCGGACGGTCCCGGGGTACGGAGGATTCATGAGTACTGAACTGACAGGGAAGACCTTCGCATTCCTGTGTGCCAACACCGGAGTCGAGCAGGTGGAACTGACCGAACCATGGCGACGCGTCACCGAAGCCGGCGGGACCCCAGTCCTGGTGGCTCCCGAGGGCGGCCGGGTCCAGGCCTTCGAGGGTGACGTGAACAAGGCGGACACCTTCGAGGTGGACCGGACCCTGGAGCAGGCGTCCGTCGAGGATTTCGACGGGCTCGTCCTCCCGGGCGGCACCACGAATCCCGACCAGTTGAGGTTGCAGCCCGAGGCAGTGGAGTTCGTCCGCGGGTTCGTGGCCGCCGACAAGCCGGTCGGAGCCATCTGCCACGGACCGTGGATGCTGGTCGAGGCCGATGTCGTCCAGGGCAAGACGTTGACGAGTTGGCCGAGCCTGCGGACCGACATCCGCAACGCCGGCGGGACGTGGGTGGACGAACAGGTGTTCACCTGTGGTGCACGGGGCTGGGCTCTGGTCACGAGCCGCAAGCCGGATGATCTCGACGCCTTCTGCCAGGCCCTGCTGGACACCTTCGGCCAAGGTTGATCACGCGGTAGCAGGGCCCGTGCCCGGCCCCGGTCACACGAGCTCCGTGTTTGATGGCGGACTCCGCGGGTACTTGGGGTCAGTCGCACACATCCGAAACCGAGCGAGGGGAGTCGTCGTGGAATCCCGATGCAGCCTGACGGTTGACGGCACGCCGCGAACCTTCACGGTCGACACGAGGACGAGCCTGCTGGATGCGCTGCGTGATCACCTCGGAGTGACGGCCCTGAAGAAGGGCTGCGACCACGGACAGTGTGGATCGTGCACCGTTCTCCTGGACGGCAGGCGAGTGGTGACCTGCCTCGCCCTGGTGGTGGCGCACGACGGGGCCGAGGTGGTGACGGCAGCCGGACTCGGCACGGACGAGCTCCACCCGGTGCAACAGTCCTTCATCGACCACGACGGGTTCCAGTGCGGGTTCTGCACGCCCGGCCAGATCTGCTCCGCGGTCGGAATGCTGTCCGAGTTCGATCAGGGGGCGCCGAGCGCCGTCACCGAGGACCTGTGCCAGCCGCCTGACCTGTCCGATGCCGAGATCCGGGAACGGATGAGTGGCAACCTGTGCCGATGTGGGGCCTACCCGAACATCTGCACCGCCATCCGGGACGTGGCCGGTTCATGAGGCCATTCGAATACCTGCGGCCCGTCGATGTCGACGAAGCCATCGACGCGGTCTCCACCCGGCCGGAGGCCGCCTTCTTGTCGGGTGGAACCAACTTGGTGGACCACATGCGGCTCGGGGTGGCCAAGCCGGACGTCCTTGTCGATGTGGGCCACTTGCCGTTGTCCACCGTCGAGGAACTGCCCGACGGGGGACTGCGGGTCGGGGCGACGGTGCCGAACAGTGACCTCGCCGCCGATCCACGGATCCGCTCCGGCTGGCCGGTGTTGTCCCGAGCCCTTCTCTCGGGTGCTTCCGGTCAGCTCCGCAATGCGGCAACCACCGGGGGAAATCTGTTGCAACGGACTCGCTGTCCCTACTTCCAGGACGTCACCACTGCGTGCAACAAGCGCAGTCCGGGCACCGGCTGCTCGGCCCGAGAAGGACACCATCGTGAAGCCGCCGTCTTCGGCGCGTCCGAACAGTGCATCGCCGTGCATCCCTCCGACATGGCCGTCGGGCTGCTCGCGCTCGACGCCGTCGTACGGGTCCGAGGCCCGAAGGGGGAACGGGTCCTCGCTCTCGATGAGTTCCACCGCCTGCCGGAAGAGCACGCAGAGCGGGACACCGTGCTGGAACACGGCGAATTGATCACCGCGATCGATCTGCCGGCGTCCGGCTTCGCACGCTGCTCCACCTATCGCAAGGTGCGGGAACGTGCTTCGTTCGCATTCGCGTTGGTGTCGGTCGCGGCCGCCGTGGAACTGGTGGACGGTCAGATCAAGGATCTGCGGCTGGCGCTCGGTGGCGTCGCCCACAAGCCGTGGCGCGCCGCTCGGGCCGAAGCGGTGCTGCGGGGCGCGTCCCCCAGTGATGAGTTGTTCACTGCGGCGATCGAGGCGGAACTGTCTCGTGCGGAACCCCTGCCGGGCAATGAGTACAAGATCGAACTGGTCCGACGAACCGTGCCGGCCGTACTCCGGGAACTAACCGGACGGGAAGGCTCACCGATGGAGCAACAACGATGACTGCACAGCTGACGCCGGTGTCGATCGGCCTGCCGCTGGCGCGGCTGGATGCCGTCGCGAAGGTCACCGGCTCCGCTCCGTATGCCCACGACCACGTCCTGGACCGCCCGGTCCACCTCTTCCCGATCCAGGCCACGATCGCTCGCGGTCGGATCATCGGCTTCGACACGGCGGCGGCGGAGCAGGTCGACGGCGTGCTGCTGATCATCACCCACCACAATGCTCCCCGCCTGGTCGAGGCGGACCAGCCGGAACTGATGATCTTGCAGGGGGATGAGATCTCCTACCGCGGCCAGTTGATCGGTGGCGTCGTGGCCACGACGCCCGAGGCCGCCCGTGAAGCCGCCGACCTCGTACGGGTCGACTGTGCGGCACAGTCGCACGATGCCCGGCTGGCAGCGGACCGGGATGACCTCTACGCGCCAACCCAGGTGAACGGCGGTCATGACACGGACACCGAGCACGGTGACGTGGACACCGCGCTGGCCGAAGCCCGGTTCAGCATCGATCAGACCTACACCACCCCGATGGAGCACAACAACCCGATGGAGCCACACACCACGGTGGCGCGGTGGGGCGACGACGGACTGATCCTGCACGACTCCACCCAAGGCGTGCACTCCGTGCGTGCGACGGTGGCCACGATGTTCGACCTGCCCAAGGAGCAGGTTCGGGTGGTCTCGCCGTATGTCGGTGGTGGGTTCGGGTCGAAGGGAGCAGCGCACTCGCACGACATCTTGGTCGTTTCGGCAGCACGCCTGCTACCGGGTCGCTCCATCAAGTTGGCCCTGACGCGTCAACAGATGTTCTTTCTCGTCGGTCATCGTCCGCCGACGATCTCGCGGGTGGCCCTGGCCGCCACCCGGAACGGGGAACTCACCGCGATCGTGCACGAGGCGGTTTCGCAGACCGCCCGGGTGCAGGAGTTCGCGGAACAGACCGCGGTGCCCAGCCGAACGGTCTACGGGGCACCGAACCGTCGCACCCGTCACCGGTTGGCCAAGCTCGACGTGCCGGTGCCGTTCTGGATGCGGGCACCCGGGGAGTGCCCGGGCATGTTCGGACCCGAAGTCGCCATGGACGAACTGGCCGAGTTGGTCGGCATCGATCCGGTGGAGCTGCGGATCCGCAACGACACCGACACCGACCCCGACACCGGCAAGCCCTTCAGCCACCGCGACCTCGTCGGTTGCCTCCGTGCGGGAGCGCATCGGTTCGGCTGGGCCGAACGTCCGGCCGAAGCCGGGACGCGCCGCGACGGTGAATGGCGGGTCGGATTCGGAGTGGCGAGTTCCACCTATCCCGCGCTCACCATGCCGGGTACCGTCGCAAGAATCCGCCATCGTCAGGGGCGCTACCGGGTCGAGGTCGGTGCGGCTGACATCGGGACCGGCACGTGGACTGCTCTCAGTCAGATTGCGGCCGATGCGTTGGGGTGCCGCTTCGACCAGGTCGACCTGCAGATCGGTGACACCGACCTACCGATGGCCACCGTCGAGGGAGGTTCCTCGGGCATCAGTTCGTGGGGTTCGGCCGTCGTTGCCGTGGCGCGCAGGTTCCGCGCCGAGCACGGCAACGATCCGGACGAGGGAGCACGGTCGGAGGGGACCGCCGACGACAATCCGGCACTGGAGCAGTTCGCCCCGCACTCCTTCGGGGCACAGTTCGCCGAGGTGCGCGTCAACGCCGTCACCGGCGAGGTCAGGGTGCCGCGGATGCTCGGCGTGTTCTCCGTCGGGCAGGTGATCAATCCGGCGACGGCGCGGTCCCAACTCGTGGGTGGAATGGTGATGGGGCTGTCCATGGCGCTGCACGAGCACAGCGTGATGGATCACCATCTGGGGCAGGTGGTCAACCACGACCTGGTCCAGTACCACATCGCCGCGCACGCCGACGTCGCCGATGTTGATGCGATCTGGCTCGATGAACGCGATCCGGTCACCAACCCGATGGGATCGCGGGGAATCGGTGAGATCGGCATCGTGGGGACGGCCGCTGCGATCGCCAACGCCACCCACAACGCCACCGGGCTGCGCGTCCGGGACCTTCCGCTCACACCGGACCTCTTCGCGGCAGGCACGGAACCACCGGTGTCTTCCCCCGCGTGATGGCCTTCTGCACCGCGGGGGGATCGGGGTGCTCGCAAGTCGTGGCATCGATGGCCATCCCGCCCGGAGAAGCTCCGTTCGGTGGAGTCGGGACCGGCCCCGTTCCTCGCGTCGAGCAGCAGAGGATGACGGGAGTCAGGATTCGATCCGGCCGGCGGTCCTGTTGGCCTCGTTGACGATGTGCCGCGCCACCTCCACGAGTTTGATGTTGCCGTCCTGGGAGGTGCGCTTCAGGAAGCTGAAGGCCCGATCATCGTCCAGGGTGTAGCGCTCCATGACGATGCCCATCGCCTGCCCGATGATGGTGCGGGTGGCGATCGACTCGGTGAGCTGCTCCTCCTTCATCGCCTTGCCCATCGCGTGGGCCGCTTGGGTCGCGAACAAGCGAGCGATGGCGAGCGTGTCCTGCTGGAATGCGTGCGCACGGGATGCGTAGAGGTTCAGTCCGCCGACCTTGTTGTCCTCGGTGAACAACTGCAGTCCGATGTGCGAGACCACTCCCAGCTCGACCGCTTGGGGGCCGTACTGGGGCCAGCGGGTCTCCACTGAGAGGTCAGACACCCACGTCTCGAGTTCGCCTCGCATGGCATCGACGCACGGCCCTTCGCGGAGGGAGTACTGCAAACGGTCCAACTCGAGGACGATCTCGTGGGTGTGGGCCAGCGTGTCGATCTGCCCGTTGGGGCGCCACACCGAGACCCCGGCGTAGTCCAGACCGGGAATCGTGTTGATGGCAGACCCGACGATCCGGCTGAGGACCTGTTCCAGCGGAACTGGTTCGTTCAAGCGCTTGGCCACATGGTCCATCACCTGCGCCAAGTCAAGGGCGTTCAGCACACTGGCCTCTTTCAGATTCTCTGCTGCGGATCGCTGACCTCTCAACACGCTGCACACTACACAGGACACCTGAGCGGTGTTGTCAGATCGGTTCGGGCCGCTGGTGCGGCCGCCGATGGGTCTGGCGGCCTCGCGGTACCGACTCCAGCAGGATGTCCGACCGTGCGTCGGGAGTTTGGCGTCACCATGGCCGGGTACTGGGAACTCATCAGGACTCGTTGAATCGACACCGGGAGCGGCAGCGACCCGGGGTGATCCGTGGCATGGGAGGGACGCGACGATGAAGGCAGGGAAGACAAGGGCAACGAGGCCGGGCCGAACCCACGTCGTCATCGTCGGTGGTGGGTTCGCCGGCTTGGCTGCCCTGAACGGCCTGCGGGGCAAGGACGTGGACGTGACCCTGATCGACCGCCACAGCTACAACACCTTCCAACCGCTGCTGTACCAAGTTGCCACTGCGGCGCTGAACCCGGGAGACATCACGTGGTTCCTGCGGGCGGCGCACTTCCGGCAACGCAACGTGCGGGTGGTCAACGGCACCGTCACCGCAATGGATCATGACGCACACCATGTCGTGCTCGCGGACGGGCAGCGGATCCATTACGACCAACTCGTCATCGCGGCTGGGGCGAGTGTGAACTACTTCGGTGTGCCCGGCGCGGCGGAACACGCGCTGCCGCTGTACACCCGGTCCAATGCCCTCGCCATCCGCGACGCCATGTTCTCCCGGCTGGAGCAGGCGGCCGTCGACGGTGACGACGGGGAGCTGCGTGTGATCGTCGTCGGTGGAGGGGCAACGGGCGTGGAGATGGCCGGGGCCATCGCCGAACTGCGCAACGAGTCCATGCCGGTCACCTATCCCGAGTTGGATCGGCAGTCCACGCACGTGACCGTGATGGAGATGCTTCCACACCTGCTCGCACCGTTTCCGGAGGTACTGCGCAACGAGGCCGCCAAGTCCTTGGCGGAGCGCGACGTCGAGGTGCGTCTCGACACGGCTGTCAAGGAGGTACGTCCGGACGGGGTGGTCGACGACAACGGGGACTTCACGCCGGCCGGCCTGGTCATCTGGGCCTCTGGTGTCGCGGTGCACCCGGTGGTCGCCGACTGGAACCTGCCCCAGGGGTCCGGCGGCCGTGTGATCATCGACCGGTACTTCCGGGTCCGTGGACTCCACTCGGTGCTGGCCGTGGGGGACATCGCCGCCACCGAGGAGGACCCGCTGCCGCAACTCGCCCAGCCAGCCATCCAGGCCGGGCGGCACGCCGCTCGAGTGCTGGTCGCCCGACTCGACGACGCGGCGGCACCGGACTTCCACTATCGCGACCGTGGATCACTGGCCACCATCGGACGGGGAGCTGCCGTCGCCGACGTCAAGCATCTCCCACCTTTGAAGGGCCTCCCGGCTTGGCTGGTCTGGATGGTCGTCCACCTCACCTACCTGCTCGGCGCACGCAACCGGGTGGCCACCGTGGTCAACCTCTGCTCGCGCTACCTGTTCCGCCGCCATGGCCATGTCGCCATCGTCGGCGAGACCGATCCACGCAGCGTCGAGCGGGGGAACGAGTAGGGCATCCCCTCCGCGTGGAGACGGGGGGACGAATCACCCGGACGTCCGGCTCAGTCCGCACGCACCACGTGGTCCGGATCCTTGTCGGGACGCCAGCCGCGCCACGACGGTTGTCGCAGCCGACCCTGATCGGTCCATTCGGCGAACTCCACCTCGGCCACCTGGGACGGGGTCACCCAGTGGGCGTCCTTGGCGTCCGCACGGGGGACCTCGGCCGGACTGGTTCGGCGCTCCAGACGACCCAGCCGGGAGGCGATCTCATCCAGGTCAGCGCTGCGGAAACCCGTACCGACCTTGCCGACGTAGCGGAGTTCGCCCTTCGCGTCATGGACGGCCAGCAACAGGGAACCGACCTGACCGGCGCGGCCGGACCGGCCCTCGCGCCACCCGATCACGATCACCTCCTGGGCCCGGTGGTGCTTGATCTTGATCCAGGTACGGCCTCGACGTCCTTGCTGGTAGCGACCGGCCCTGGTCTTGGCCACCACGCCCTCCAGTCCGAGCTCGGCACTGGTGTCGATGGCGGCTCGGAGATCGCTGTCGACGACGGCGGGCACCTGGACCGCGTCGCGTGGGCCGCCGGAGCGAACAGTCTCCTCCAACAACTTCCGACGAGCTGCCCACGCGGTGTTCAGCAGCGACCGGCCATTGCGTTCCAGCAGGTCGAAGACCAAGAACTCGACCGGGGTGCTGCGTCGGGCCCGCTCGACGTCGGCTTCCCGGGTCAGTTTCATCCGAGTCTGCAGCAGGCCGAAGTCGGGGCGTCCGTCTCGCAGCGTGACGATTTCTCCGTCCAGGACCGCAGATCCACCATCGAGGAATTGCGGCAGGGCGGACAGTTCCGGGTAGCTCTCGGTGAGGTCGTTGCCGTTCCGGCTGACCAGCCGGACACCGCCGGCGCCGACGTGGGCCAGGACGCGGAGCCCGTCCCACTTCATCTCGAACGCCCAGTCCGCGGCGTCCCCGACGTCGGCGGTCGTGCCCAGCGTGGCCAGCATCGGGGTGTAATCGCCTGCGGTCTCGATGCTGGCCCCCTCGGCCGGCGGGTCGTCGGCCCGAGGATCGTCGGGGAGGTCCATCCGGTGGATCAACCAGTTTCGCTCCCCACCACTCCCCGTGTGGATCAGGGCGAACTTGGCCGGCCCGGCCAAGCCGCCGTTCGGACGGCCGTGCAGGGTTGCGATCACCTCCTCACCGTCGCGCCACTTCTCCAGTTGGTACTCGCCGGCATCCCAGATGGAGACCGAACCGCCGCCGTACTCGCCCGCGGGGATCTCCCCCTCGAAGGTGCCGTAATCCAGCGGATGGTCCTCGGTCTGCACGGCGAGCCGGTTCTTCCGTGGGTCGGTGGGCACGCCCTTGGGCAGTGCCCACGACACGAGGACGCCGTCGCGTTCGAGTCGGAAGTCCCAGTGCAGCGCGCGGGCATGGTGCTCCTGGATCACGAAGGAGCGTTCGTCCGGCTCATCCGGGATGGCGTCCGGAACCGGTTCCGGGGTCCGGCCGGGGTCGCGCTTGCTGCGGTAGAGGTCCAACCGATCCCGCTGGTCCACCCGATCGGCATCCTCGGGGAGCTCGGCCGGGGCGAGCGCGTCGAGCGGATCGGGCTCCTCGGCCACTCGCCGCATCACCTCCCGGTACTCCAGCTGGGCGAGGTCCGCCTCATCCAGTTCGGGCCACGTTCGCGGCGCCGCAACGGTCGGTCTGGTCCGACCCCGCAGGGAGTACGGCGCGATGGTGGTCTTGTTGGCGTTGTTCTGGCTCCAGTCGATGAACACCTTGCCCTTCCGTTCGGAGCGACGCATCGAACTGATCACCAGATCGGGGTGATCGGCCTCCAGCGACCGCGCCAACTCCTTGGCCAACGTGCTCGCCTGGGGCGACGTGTGTTCGCCGTCGAGTGGCGCATAGAGGTGGATTCCCTTGCTGCCACTGGTCACCGGCACCGGGTCGAGACCGAGGTCGGCCAGGATCTCCCGGCACAGCCGCGCCACCGCGGCGCAGTCGGCGAGGGCGACGTCCGGGCCGGGATCGAGGTCGAGCACCAGCCGATCGGGCTTGCGGCTACCTCCGCGCGGACCGAACTGCCACTGCGGCACGTGCAGTTCCAGGGCCGCGATCTGGCCGAACCAGACCAGCGTGGCCAGATCGTCCACCACCGGGTAGGCATTGGTGTGGTCGGAGTGCGTGATGTCGAAGCGGCGCACCCAGTCGGGGGCGGAGCGGTCCAGATTCTTCTGGAAGAACACCTTGCCGGGTTCGTCCCGGCTGCCGACCCCGTCCACCCAGCGCTTCCGGGTGACCGGTCGTCCGGAGGCATGGGTGATCAAGGGCCCGGACACTGCGGCCAGGTACTCGAGCACATCGCGTTTCGTGGTGCCGGTCTCCGGGTACAGCACCTTGTCGAGGTTGCTGAGCTTGATCAGGTGTCCCTCGACAGTGAGGGTCTGGGACTTCGATGGGGATGCCATCACCCCATCCTGCATCGAGATCCCTGCCGACGACAGTCTCGTCGGAGGAGCCTGACCGAACGGAAGGATGAGGATGAGATCGATCTGGAAGGGATCGGTGGCCTTCGGGCTGGTGAATGTGCCCGTACGCGTCTACAAGGCAACCGAGGACCACGACTTGGACCTGCACCAGGTCCACGATGCTGACGGCGGCCGGATCCGACACCAACGGCGATGCGAGGTGTGTGGTCGCAAGGTGTCGCAGGAGCACATCGACAAGGCATACGAGCAGGGCGACCAGACCGTGATCCTGACCGACGAAGACCTCCGCACCCTGCCGGAGGAATCGGGCCGGGAGATCGCCGTGTTGGAGTTCGTACCCTCCGGCCAGATCGAGCCGATCATGCTCGAGAACAGCTACTACCTGGCCCCGGACAAGGAGGCGGTGAAGGCCTACACCCTGCTCCGGCGTGCCCTGGAGGACACCGAGTTGACTGCGGTGGTGCGTTTCACGCTCCGGCAACGGACCCGATTGGGGGCGCTGAGGGTACGAGGAGACGTCCTGGTGCTGCAACGGCTGCTGTGGGAGGACGAGGTCCGTTCGCCCGAGTTCGGTGAACTCGACCAGGACGTCCGGGTCAGCCAGAAGGAACGCTCGATGGCCGCGGATCTGGTGCAGACGTTGAGCGGGGACTTCACCCCGGAGGACTACACCGACGAGTACGCCGAGCAACTCGAGCAGCTGGTGCAGGCCAAGCTCGAGCAGGGTGAGGCCGTCGACACCGACGCCACTCTCGGTGAGGGGGACGAGGGCGACGCCGACGTGATCGACCTGATGGATGCCTTGCGCCAGAGCGTGGACCGTGCCCGCGATCGGCGAACGGAACCCAGTGCTGGGGGAGCGAAGCGGTCCGAGAAGAACTCGGCGACGAAGGAGTCCACGGCGAAGAAGAGCACGGGGAAGAAGAGCACGGCGAAGAAGTCGAGCCCGAAGAAGGCGAGTCCGAAGAAGGCGAGTCCGAAGAAGGCGAGTCCGAAGAAGGCGAGCTGAAATGCCGAATGGGAACGCGACGGTACAGCGCTACCGCCGGGCCGCAGACTACCTCGCCGCGGCGATGATCCACCTCGCGGACAATGTGCTGCTGCGCGAACCGCTACGGGCGGAGCACCTCAAGCCCCGACTGCTGGGGCACTGGGGGACCTGTCCCGGAATCACCTACCTGTACGCCGGCCTGAACCGCATGATCATCGAGCACGACGCCGATGTGCTCCTGGTCACCGGCCCGGGACACGGTGCACCCGCCAACCACGCGAACCTGTGGCTCGAGGGCACCCATGCCGATGTCGATCCGCGGCTGTCCCGGGACCTCGCCGGGCTGGAACGGCTGGTCACGGGATTCTCCTGGCCGGGGGGTTTCCCGAGTCACCTGTCGCCCGAGGTGCCCGGCGTGATCCACGAGGGCGGCGAACTGGGCTACGCCTTGGCCACGGCCTTCGGTGCCGCCTTCGACGACCCGGAGTTGATCGTGGCCTGTCTGGTCGGGGACGGGGAGGCAGAGACCGGCCCCACGTCCGGCAGCTGGGACGCGATCAAGTACCTCGACCCGATCGGGGACGGTGCCGTCCTGCCGGTGCTGCACGTCAACGGGTCCAAGATCGCCTCGCCGACCCAGTCCGGGACCATGAGCGACGAAGAACTCGTCTCGCTGTACCGCGGACACGGTTGGGCGCCGATCGTCGTCGACGCCCGGTGCGCGTACGGCGACCCGGGTGCCGATGCGCTGCTGGCGGCAGCCCTCGACCGGGCCCACGGCGAGATCAGGGAGGTGCAGCGCGCCGCCCGCTCGGGTCGGACCCCGCCCCGCCCGGCCTGGCCGATGGTGATCATGCGCTCGCCCAAGGGGTGGGGTGTGCCCGGCACCAGCGAGGGATTGCCACTGGAGGGAACCTTCCGTTCCCACCAGGTGCCGCTGCCGGCGGTGCACGAGGACGCCGAGCAGCTCGCGCTGCTGGAGCAGTGGCTGCGTTCCTACCGTCCCGAGGAACTCTTCGACGCCGACGGACGGCCCGCCCCGGACCTGATCGCGTGCTGCCCGGCTGGAGAGCGTCGGATGGGTGCAAACCCCCGGGCGAACGGTGGCCTGCGGCGCGCCGACCTGGTGCTGCCCGACCTCGACGGATTCGCCACGGGGGTGGAGAATCCCGGCCGGGAACGGGTGTCGCCAACCGAGGTGGTCGGCTCGTGGCTCGCCGACGTGATGCGGGCCTCGGAGGAGACACGGAACTTCCGGATCGTCTGTCCCGACGAGTTGGAGTCGAACAAACTGGGCGCTGTCCTGGAGGCGACCGATCGGGCCTACCAGTGGCCGGTGGACGAGTACGCCGAACACCTGGCCCCCGGCGGGCGGGTACTGGAGGTCCTGTCCGAGCACGATTGCCAGGGCTGGTTGCAGGGCTACCTGCTGACCGGGCGACACGGACTCTTTCCCTGTTACGAGGCGTTCGCCTCGATCGTGGACAGCATGGTGAACCAGTACGCGAAATTCCTCAAGATGTCGGCGGAGGTGCCGTGGCGGGCCCCGGTCGCCTCCTTGAACTACCTGTTGACCAGTGAGGGGTGGCGCCAGGAGCACAACGGCTACAGCCACCAGGGTTCGGGCTTCGTCAACAACGTGCTGACCAAGAAGTCCGCCGCGGCCCGGCTGTATTTTCCTTCGGATGCGAATTCCCTGCTGGTGTGCATGCGGTACTGCCTGGCCACCACCGACCGGATCAACGTGGTGGTGGCTGGTAAGCAGCCGTCGCTGCAGTGGCTCTCGCTGGAAGCGGCGGAGGCGCAGTTCCGGGTCGGGGCGGCCGTGTGGGACTGGGCCTCCACCGACGACGGCGACGAACCGGACGTGGTGCTGGCCTGTGCTGGCACGGTCCCGACCACGGAGGCGCTGGCCGCGACCCACCTGCTGCGCGACAGCGTGCCCCAGTTGCGAGTCCGCGTGGTGAACGTGGTGGACCTGTTTGCGCTGGCGCCTTCCGAGCGGCATCCGCATGGGATGGCGGATTCGGACTTCACTGCCTGTTTCGGCACCCGGGCGCCGGTCGTGTTCAACTTCCACGGCTATCCGTCCGCGGTGCACGAGGTCCTGCACGGACGACCGGAGCCGGAACGCTTCCACGTGCGGGGCTACGTCGAAGAGGGGACGACGACCACCCCGTACGACCTGCTGGCCGCCAACGGGGTCACCCGACACGACCTGGCGATCGAGGTGCTGCGACGCACGGGACCGTCTGGAGCGGAGCAGTTGATCGAATCCTGTGCCGCCACCCGGGACGGGATCCGGGCGGAAGTACGCCGCACCGGCGCCGACCCGGACTCAGTCGCAGCGTGGACCTGGGCTGATCCCGAACAGCCTCGCTGATCGACGTCACACCTGATCATGGACGGGATCTGCCTCACCATGGACGGGGCTCATCACGAATACTCCCTGTTTCGTCCCGAGTGCCACGGGGTACTGGCCCGGTGTCCACGCACGCAGGAGGTTTCGTCATGTCCACCAGCACGCCCATCGATCTCGGCCGGCCGCTGGTCGGCGACGTCGTCGACCTGATCCTGGCCGACCACCGGCTGTTCGAGCAGTTGCTGCGCCAACTCCGGGACGCCGAGGCGGACCGGGACGCGGTGCGGGCCGCCTTCGCTGCCCTGCATGTGGCCCATGCCGAGGCGGAGGAGAACCACGTCTACCCGGTGTTGCGGCGCAAGGATGCGATCGACCAGCACGAGGAGGATCACGGAGAAGAGGAGCATGCCGAGGGCAATGCCGCACTCCTCGCCGTGCTGGAACTGGCCGGTACGGACACCCAAGCCTTCGACGATGCGACCGAGGAACTCGCCCGGGTGATCAACCACCACCTGACCGAGGAGGAGTTGACCATCCTCAACCCCGCACGGACCGAGGTGTCGGACGAGGTTCGAGCTCGGCTCGGCAAGGAGTTCGCCGAGGAGCGGAACCGGCAGATCGACGCCGACTGCGGCGAGATCGACAATGTCCGGAGGCTGGTCGAGGAAGCACGTGCGGAGGGCGTGCTGCCGGAGGAGGAGTCGGCCGAGTGAGTGCTCCGATGCCCGGCCCGCGCCCCTCGGCGCCCCGGGTGCTCGTCGTACCCGGTCTGGCGGTCCGCGGGTACGCCGCCACGGCCGTGGACACGTTGCGCCAGCACGGCTGTGACGCCGTCCTGTTGGACCCGCCGACCTGGCCCGACGTGCCCTGCGACCTGCGGGCCTACGGCGAGGTGCTCGCGGCAGAGATCGAGGAGCAGGAGCAACCGGTGTCGATCCTGGTCGGGCTGTCGGTGGGGACGCAGGTCGCCGCCGCGGCCGCAGCCAGCACCGCACGCGTGGAGCAGCTCCTGCTGGTGAGTCCCACGGTGGATCCCGCTCTACGGTCGCGGCCCCGACTGATGGCGGCCTTCCTCTTCACCGGTGAGAAGAACGGACCGAGCCTCGGGCAACAGGTGCAGGACTGGCGACGGGCCGGGGTGCGGCGGATCCTGCGCGGCTTCGACAGCGCTGTGCGGGTACCGCTGGAGGAGTTGCTGCCCCGGGTGGAGGCCGGGATCACCGTCGTGCATGCCGACGGTGACCCGTTGAGTTCACATCACTTCGCCGCCGGATTGGCAGCCGCGGCCGACGGGCGGCTGCTGGTGCTGCCGGGCGGGAGTCACTCGTGGCCGCTCGACGATCCGGTCCGGTTCCGCGAACTGATCGACGAACTCGCCGCATGAGTGACCTCGCTCCCGATCGGGCGGTCGCCTCCTTCGACTCCGCAACCGGACTGCTTGCCGCACTGGGGGCCGCATTGCGCGGCCAACCCTTCCCGCGGCTGGGCCAGAGCAGGGTGCGAGGTGGGGGAGTGCGTGCCGCCGGACACCTTCCTTGGCCGGTACTGCGCCGCCTCTACGCGCGAATGGGAGCCGCCGAGGGCATCGAGCCCGGGCAGTTGGGCGCCGTGGACATGGCCGCAGTGGCCCGATGGCTGACCGAGCGGCTCCCGGAGCGTCGCTACCCGGCAGCGCTGATCGGATCGAGCAACGGGGCGCTGGCCCACCTCGCCGCCGCATGCCAGGTCCCTTGGCTTCCCGGTACCGTGCTGGTCCCGGTTCGGCGCCCCGGCGACCCGGAACGGCTCGACCAGGCCTTGGAGTTCGGGGCCGAGCACGCACCCCCGTTCCTGGACCGCAATCCCGACGTGGTGCTGCACCAGATGCATGACCAGGCCCAGGACCGCCTGATGGTGGCCGAGATGGCGTACTTCCGGGTGAAGTGGCGGGCGCTTCCCGAGGCCTACACCGACCACCTGACCCGGACCCTTGCCCCCGGGGCAACGGTGGTCCTGGTCGAGGACGAGTCCGAGTGGCCCGCGGTGACGGTCGCGGAGCGGCACTACTTCCAACCCGGTGCCCAAGGTGGGCTGATGCCGGACGACTACCTCGTCCGGCCCCACACGCCGCAACCCGACACTCGGGTGGCCGAGGCCGAGTGGGGTGCGGATCCGCACTTCGGTGCGGCCGTACAGGCGTGGTGCACGGCCAACGGGCACCCGTGCGTACGACTGCGCTACGCCGGACCGCAGGCCCCGGCACACTCGGTTGCCAGCGTGTTCCGGGGTTGGTACCAGGAACGGGGGGAGCGGGCCAATCGGTTGCTGGTTCCCTCCTTCGCGTTGGGTGATCCGTGGCGCACGATCAACACCGCCTCCGTCCCGTACTGGACCTTCTTCGCGGTCCGACCGGCCCTCAAGGCGCTCGATGATCATCTGCAGCACAGTGCGCCGTACGACAACGTGTCGATCATGCTGTTCCAGCACGGCGCCGATTCGCCGGGTATCGCCGGACCACGTGATTGGGCCGAGGTGGTCCGGCGCCACGGTGCGGAAGTGGACTTCCCGGGATTGCGGACCGACCGTTCTCCCCACGACGTGGGCTTCTTGGGCCGCTACACTTCGGCCTTCGACCACTTCGGGCCGGCGAAGCAGCCCTGGTCGCCCCTCGACGTGGGTCAGGCCCTCGCCGGTCTGGCGGCCGCGGGGCTTCCGGTTGAGTGGGCCGGGCTCTGACTCCACTCGGGTCCCGGTTCCCACTCGGTGTCAGCCGCCGACGTGTCAGCCGCCGAGGTGTCAGCCGCTGAAGTCGTCGACGGCCCTCTCAGCCTGCTCCAGCCAACTCCGGTAGGTCGCTGCCGCCTCGCTCGCCTCGCGGGCCGCCTTGGCGTCCCCACGGGCCTCCGCCTTGGCTGCCTTGGCCTCCAGGGTGGCGATCTGCTCGTGCAGTTTGCTGGCAGTGTCCTCGGCGCGCGCCCGGGCCTCCGGGTTGGTGCGCCGCCACTGCTCGTCCTCGGCCTCGCGGATCGCCCGCTCGATCGCCTTCAGCCGGTTGTCCAGTGGACGGATCGCGTCCCGGGGGACCTTGCCGATCTCCGACCAGCGGTCGAGCAGGTCGCGGTAGCCGGCCTTCGCCTCGTCCAAGTCCTTGATCGGCAGCAACTTCTCACCTTCGACCAGGACGGCCTCCTTGGCCTCCTGGTTGACCTTGAACTCGGCGTCCTGCTCGGCCATCGCAGCCTGCTTGGCGCCAAAGAAGGTGTCCTGGATGCCGCGGAACTTCTGCCACAGTTCCTCGTCCACGTTCCGTGGTGCCGGGCCGGCCGCCTTCCACCGCTGCATCAGGTCACGGAAGGCACCGGTGGTGGGCCCCCAGTCGGTGGAGCCGGCCAGCGGCTCCGCCTCGCCGATGATCTTCTCCTTCGTCACCCGGGCTGACTCCCGGTGCTCGGCCTGGGTGGCGAACTGGGCCTTGCGACGACGGGTGTAGGTGGTGCGGGCGGAGGAGAACCGGTGCCAGAGGGCGTCATCGGTGGCCCGGTCGAGCCGGGGCAGCACCTTCCACTTGTCGAGCAGGGAGCGGAACCGGTTCACACCGCCGCGCCAGTCGTTGCTGGCGGCGAGTTTCTCCGCCTCCTCGACGAACTTCTCCTTGGCCTCGCGGGCCTCGGCCTGGGCACGCTTCTTCTCGGCCCGGCGGACGGCCCGCTGCTCCTCGATCTTGGGGGCGAGTCCCTCGAGGCGGGCCAGCAGCCCGTCCAGGTCGCCCACGGCGTGCGCATCGGTGATCGCAGCCCGCACCTTCTTGATCGAAGCTGCTGCGTCGTCGGGGGAGACGGTCCCGGAGGTGATCCGGGTCTGCAGCAGGGACACCTCGAGCTCGAGTGCCTCGAAGCGTCGGACGAAGAAGGACATCGCCTCGGAAGCGTCCACATCGGGCACCTGCCCGACGCTGCGCTCCCCGGCTGAGGTCCGGACGTACACCGTGCCGTCGTCCTCGACTCGCCCGAATGTGGCCGGATCTGCATGCTCGCTCATGCGCCCAATCTTGCCCGATAGGGTTTCACTCGTGTTGATTGCCTCGTTCCCTGCCGGTCCATGGCAGACAAACTGTTACCTCATCGCGACCGGAAGCGACGCCGACTGCGTGGTGGTGGACCCCGGAGTGGGCGCCCTGCGTGGGGTCGAGCAGGTCGTCGCCGAGCACCGTCTCAACCCCACCGACGTCCTTCTCACCCACGGCCACATCGACCACATGTACGCCGTGGCGGCGGTCTGCGCCGCCTACGACGCCAGTTGTCGCGTCGGCGCTGCCGATCGGCACCTGATCACCGACCCGTTGTCCGGGATGCCGCCCGGGACGCAGCAGCTGCTGGCCCAGCTCAACGACGGTGTACCGCCCGATTTCGCGGAGCCGGAGCGGGTGATCGAACTGGCCGACGGGGACGGGTTCACCGCGGCCGGGTTGGCCTTCCGCAGCCGGCACGCACCCGGGCACACGGCCGGCTCGACCCTCTTCCTGACCGACTATCCGGACGGGAATGCCGACTACGATGAACTGCTGTTCTCCGGCGACGTCCTGTTCCAGGGCACCATCGGTCGGACGGACTTGCCCGGTGGCGACCACGCCACCATGCTGGACACACTGCAGACGGTCATCCTCGAACTGGCCGACCGTACGGTGGTGCTGCCGGGCCACGGCAACCAGACCACGATCGCCGCCGAACGAGCAGGGAACCCGTTCCTGGTCGAACCTGATGGAGAAGAACTGAACCGATGAGTCGCCCCACGCCGTTGTCCGGTTACCCGGAGTTCCTGCCCGCGGACCGCTTCGTCGAACAGACGGTGCTGGACCTGCTCCGGGAGACCTTCGAGTTGCACGGCTTCTCCTCGATCGAGACCCGCGCCGTCGAACCGATGGAACGGCTCGCCTCCAAGGGCGAGATCGACAAGGAGATCTACGTCGTCACCCGGCTGCACGCCCCGGAGGGCACCCGCGGCGACCTCGGCCTGCACTACGACCTGACCGTCCCGTTCGCCCGCTACGTGCTGGAGAACGCCGGCCACCTGCAGTTCCCGTTCCGCCGCTACCAGATCCAGAAGGCGTGGCGTGGTGAACGGCCGCAGGAGGGGCGCTACCGGGAGTTCCGGCAGGCCGACGTGGACATCGTCGGCGACAGCACCCTCGCGGCCCACCACGACGTGGAGTTGCCGCTGGTGGCGCTCACCGCCCTGGAACGGCTGCACACCGAACTCGGCCTCCCCCCGGTGACGATGCACGTGAACAACCGCAAGCTGGCCCAGGGGTTCTACGCCGGCCTCGGCATCACCGACACCGCGGCGGTGCTGCGGATCGTGGACAAGTTCGACAAGATCGGCGCGGACGGGGTGGCCGACCTGCTCGCCCGCGAACTCGGACTGGACCAGGCCACCACCGATGCCTGCGTGGCGCTGGCCGGGATCAGCACTCCGGATGAGGCCTTC
>JBQDIN010000003.1:10036-113690 GCA_052094425.1 Propionibacteriaceae bacterium | reverse complement strand
GTCGACCGGGTCCGCGACCTCGGGGTCAGCGACCCGTTGCTGGACGAAGGGTTGGCGGAGTTGGCCGCAGTGGTCCGTGCGGCCGACGAGCGGGTTCCCGGACGGTTGGTGGCGGACCTCAAGATCGCCCGCGGGCTGGACTACTACACCGGCACAGTGTTCGAGACCGAGCTGGCCGGGATGGAGTCGCTCGGGTCGGTCTGCTCAGGCGGACGCTACGACTCCCTCGCCTCGGACGGGAAGAAGACCTTCCCCGGGGTCGGGCTGTCGATCGGGATCAGCCGGATCCTCGTCCCCCTGCTGGACCGGGGGGCCTACACCGCCACCCGATCGGTGCCGAGTTGCGTCCTGGTGGCCGTCGACGCGGAGGAGAATCGGACGGCGGCAGACCGGGTCGCCGATCGCCTGCGGGCCCGCGGCATCGCGGCGGAGGTCGCGCCGAAAGCGGACAAGTTCGGCAAGCAGATCCGATTCGCGGACCGCCGGGGGATCCCCTTCGTCTGGTTCGGCGCCGGCGGCTCCGACGAGGTCAAGGACCTCCGCTCCGGGGACCAGACCCCGGCGGATCCGACCGGCTGGGCGCCGCCGGCCGAGGACCTGCATCGCCGGGTGGTCAGCGGTTGACCTGATCGTCCGGCCCAACGGCGATCGAGCTCACCGAACCGCGGGGCCAGGTCCGTCGATCTCGTCAGCAGCAGGTGGTGGTTGCGGGGCTGTAGCAGACCGCGCCGGAACTGCCACTCGATCCGCGCAGCGACCCGTTTCATGGCCCGTCCGGACACGAGCGGTAGTTCCCGCGCGGTGACACGGGGATGGCACGGACCCCGCTAGGGTGAGCACGGAACGTCGCCGGCACGCGTAGGGGTCATCAGTGGTTGAGCAGGGCAACGGACACACGGTGCTGGCCACGGCCGACAGCGCTGCCTACCGGACGTTGCGGCAGCGGCCGATGGCCCGGTCGGAGCGGTACGCGATGGGGCGTGACCTGCGCCAGCGGGTGCCACGACGGGATCTCGCCGTCTGGGACCCGCCCTTCGGTCGCCCGGATCCGGTGCAGTTGATCATGGAGTCCCACCGCGGCCGGGTGCCCGAGTTGGTCCCGGTCCGGGTGAAGCGCATGATCGACTCCCCGTACGGCTTCCTGCGCGGCAGCGCGGTGGTGATGGCCGACGACGTGGCGCACCTGCCGGCCACCGGCATCACCCCGGTGATCTGCGGGGACGCGCACCTGGGCAACTTCGGCTTCTACGCATCCCCCGAGGGAGAGCTCGTCCTCGACCTGAACGACTTCGACGAGGCGCACCCCGGTGGCTGGGAGTGGGACCTACGCCGCCTGGTCGCCAGCATCTGGGTGGCGGGTCGGCAGAACGGGCAGACCGAGGAGGAGTGCTGCTCGGCGGTGTTGTCGTGCGTGGCCGCCTACCGGGAGGAGGTCCGCTTCCTGGCCGATCAACCGTTGCTGATGCGCTCCTACAACCGCCTCGACGTGAACCGGCTGCACGAGACCGTGACCGAGAAGTCGCTGCGGGAGGAGATCTCCCGCTCGGCGGCCCGGGCCCGCAACCGCACCAGTGACCGGGCCATCCCGCGGTTCACCGAACAGCGCGAGGGGAGACGCCGGATCGTGGAGGAGCCGCCGTTGATCACCCGGCTGTCCTCGGCCGAGTACGACCAGATCGCCGAGGCCCTGGACGCTTACCTGGAGACCCTCGCACCGCACTGGAGTCGTGCCCTGGGTGGCTACACCCTGGAGGACGTCGCGCACAAGGTGGTCGGAGTCGGCAGTGTCGGCCTCCGCGCCTACGTCGCACTGCTCGAGGGCAGCAGTCTGGACGACGTGGTGTTCCTGCAGTTGAAGCAGGCCCGGCGTTCCGTGTTGGCCAAGTACGTGCATGGCGGCTCCGCCCTGCACGCCCACCAGGGGCAGCGGGTGGTGGAGTACCAGCAGGCCCTGCAGACGGTGAGTGACCCACTGCTCGGTTGGACGACGGTCGGGGAGCGGCAGGTCTACGTACGCCAGTTCCGCAACATGAAGGGAACCATCCCCCTGGACGCGATGGATGCTCCCGCTCTGGTCGACTACGCCGGCATCGTGGGACACCTCCTGGCCAAGGGGCACGCCCGGACCAGTGGGGCGTCGATGATCGCCGGGTACGCCGGCTCCTCGGACAAACTGGACCAGGCCTTCGCCGGGTTCGCCCGGTCCTACGCCGACCAGACCGAGGCCGACCACGCTGAACTGGTCCGGGCGGTCAAGGCCGGTGTCCTCCCGGTCGCCGACTGACCCACCCCCTCCCCACCTGGAAGTGGTCGGGTGCCGCTGCTCGGAGCGCAACCATTCTGGATCACCCGACCACATTCCGGGTGGAAGTTGGTGGACCGGGGGATGGACCCCATCCGTACGATCCGGCGGACGGGCATAGCATCAAGGTGCAGGCACCGAACACCCGCCGAAATCCACGACGAACAACGAGGTCAGTCATGTCCGAACCCACCACCCGCCCCAATGAACACACCGGTACCGACCTGGTGAAGCGCGGCATGGCAGAGATGCTGAAGGGCGGGGTGATCATGGACGTGGTCACCGCCGAACAGGCCCGGATCGCCGAGGATGCCGGTGCGGTCGCGGTGATGGCACTGGAGCGGGTCCCGGCCGACATCCGGGCCGAGGGCGGCGTGTCCCGGATGAGCGACCCGGACATGATCGACTCGATCATCTCCACCGTGTCGATCCCGGTGATGGCCAAGGCCCGGATCGGACACTTCGTCGAGGCCCAGGTGTTGCAGTCGCTGGGCGTCGATTACGTGGACGAGTCCGAGGTGCTCACCCCGGCCGACTATGCCAACCACATCGACAAATGGCGGTTCACCGTGCCGTTCGTGTGCGGGGCGACCAACCTGGGCGAGGCGCTGCGCCGGATCAGCGAGGGTGCGGCCATGATCAGGTCCAAGGGTGAGGCCGGTACCGGCGATGTCTCGAACGCGACTGAGCACATGCGTCGGATCGGAGCCGAGATCCGTCGGCTCGGCTCCCTCGCCGAGGACGAGTTGTACGTGGCTGCGAAGGAACTTCAGGCGCCGTACACCCTGGTCAAGGAGATCGCGATCACCGGTAAACTCCCGGTCGTGCTGTTCACCGCCGGCGGGATCGCCACCCCGGCCGACGCCGCGATGATGATGCAGTTGGGCGCCGAGGGAGTGTTCGTGGGTTCGGGCATCTTCAAGTCCGGCAATCCCGCCGAGCGCGCCGCGGCCATCGTCCAGGCGACCACCTTCCACGACGACCCGGACGTGGTCGCGAAGGTGTCCCGCGGTCTGGGTGAGGCGATGGTCGGCATCAACGTCGACGAGATCCCGGTGGGTCATCAACTCGCCGAGCGCGGCTGGTAGTGGTGGATCGCTGAGCCGGTTACACATCGGATTCCAGCGGAAAGTGGATTGCTCCGGCCAGTCGGCCGGCAGCTGGGCGACCGCTTCCGCACACAGGGCAGGTTCGAACTCGGTTGCGCTCGATGGGGGAGGACCGGAATACCATCATGAGCACGCTCAACATCTCGCCCCTGCCGGAGAGCCGTCTGCACGGCGTCACCGAGACCATCACGGACGAGACCGAGATTCCCGAGGTCGTCGGACGGCTCCTGGCTTTGCTCGACATCGATGCAACTGCGCCCACTCAGGACGTCATCTTGGTCTACGACGGGATCACTGACGAGAATGTCATCACCGTCTCGGCCGCCGTGGTCCATACCTCGCCTGACGCACCCGATGCGGTCCCCGCGGCCATCACGTTGCCTCCCGCAGATCAGGCCGCGATTGCGCACTTCGACCAGCGTCCGGGCAGCACAGCGGATGCATGGATTGCACTCGACGCTGGGCTGGAAAGCAAGAGGCTGCGCGCGACCGGCCCGTACCGCCAGACCCTGCACGCCAGCGGAGCGGTCACCCTCGCCACCCCTGTCGCCGCTGCTTCGAGGGTGCCTGACGGCATCTGAGAACTCAGCGAGACGGTGAGTCGAGGGGATCGGTGATGTTGAGGCCCAGATGTCCGGCGACGGTCTTCATCGTCTGGTCGTGTGTCGCCACCGTGACTGGCTCTCCGATGAGGAGCGCCGTGGCCAGGTGCAGGGCGTCGAGGGTCTTGACGTGGCGCTCGATGGATTCGGCGACGGTGTGGGTCTCCCGGCTGATCTCGAGCAGGCCGACGCGGTCCAGGAGTGGCGTGCCCTCGAGGAGCGGTCTGTCGTCGCGCCTCAGGATGCGGATCACCTCCGTGCGCAGGAGCCGGGACGAGACGATCGTTCCGGCCTCCTGCATCCAGGATTGCAGCCGTTCGCGCTCGGGTACGTCCAGGATCGTGCGGAGGGCAACCGAGGAGTCGAGGTAGATCAGGGGACCGGGCACGAGTCAGTGATCCCCTCGCATGTCGTCGATCAGTGCGTCGGCCTCGTCCGCCGTGTACGTGGGCCCGCCGGGGGCCGCCGGCCACGGTGCAGGCTCCGATGCCGGAGGCGTGTACCGCCCCTCACGCTCCAACCGCGCCAACGCCGTGTCCGATTCCCGGACTGCGCTGACCCGCCAGCGTGGCCTGCCCCGCTCGGTCACCACCACGTCGTGGGTGTCGGTGACCTGGTCGAGGACGGCGGCGGTTTGTTGGTTGAGCTCGCGCTTGCTGATCGTCCGCATGCACCAAATGTACTACCTATGTCAGACATTCTCAGATGCGAAGTCGAGTCGGCGATGCATTCGTCGACCCGCCGGGGCCGCCGGTGGTGGGGATCGCTCTCCACCGCAGGCTCGCTCGGGCCGGTGCTGAATGCTCGTCGAACTATCCTTGTCTCCATGCATGCGGACCCTGCGACCACGGGCGGTAGGGCCCAGGACTCGCCACCTTCGGACCACTGCATCACCGTCGACGGCGATCCCGCCGCCGCACCCGTTGGCCGAGCGCGGCGGGTGACCGCACGACCCAGGGTTGGCGTCCTCGCCCTGCAGGGTGACGTCCGCGAACACCTGGCGGCGCTGACCGAGTGTGGCGCTGATGCGGTGCCGGTACGCCGGCCGGAGGAGATCGACGACCTGGACGGGATCGTGCTGCCGGGCGGGGAGTCCAGCACCATCGACAAGCTGTCCCGTCGGTTCGGGGTGCGCGAACCCCTGGTGGCCGCGCTGCGGGGCGGGCTCCCGGCGTACGGCTCCTGCGCCGGGATGATCATGCTCGCCGACCGGATCGTCGACGGGTCCCCGGGGCAGCAGACCTTCGGTGGCCTGGACCTCACGATTCGACGCAATGCCTTCGGTCGTCAAGTCGACTCCTTCGAGACCGATCTCGACCTGGTCGGGGTGGGTGGTGTCCCCGTGCACGCGGTCTTCATCCGGGCGCCCTGGGTGGAGGACCTCTCCGCGGACGTCGAGGTGCTGGCACGCATCGATGCCGGAGCCCCCACCGCGGCGGCCGGTCGGGTGGTCGCCGTACGGCAGGGTCTCCTGATGGCGACCGCCTTCCATCCCGAGGTCACCTTCGATCTGCGGATCCACCGCCTGTTCCTCGAGCTCGTCCGCGGCTGACGCCGGCGACCCCGTGGTCGGGGACCCCGATTCGCTGCGCGATGCGGACGAGTTCCCCAGCAGCACCGGTCGGGCGCCGCGGGGGCGACCAGACCGCCCGGAGCCGCCGGGTCATGTCGAGGCCCGCCATCGGCACCGCACGCAACTCGCCCGACCGCAGCGCATCGTGCACCGCCAGCACACTGAGCACCGCCGGGCCGGCGCCGGCGATCACGCTGGTGCGAACCGCGGCATTGCTGCTCAACTCGAGCGCCGGGCCCACCGGGTGGTGCGGAGCGAGCACGGCGTCCAGGGTCAATCGCGTTCCCGAGCCGGGCTCGCGGACCACCAACGGCGTCTCGGCGAGGTCGCCCGGACTCAACGGCCGCCGCCGACGGGCCCAGGGATGGGTCGTGGCGACCACGACCACCAGACTGTCGTGAGCGACGGTGACCGACTTCAATCCGCTCCGGACCCGAGGTGTTTCGACGAAGCCGAGGTCGCAGGCCCCGTCCCGGACCAGGTCGAACACCTGGTGCGAGTTGTGGACGGACAGATTGATCCGGCTGGTCGGCTCGATCCGACGCAGCTCGGCCAGCCAGACGGGCACCAGGTGCTCGGCGGTGGTCATGCTCGCCGCGACCGTGACCTGACCTTCCTGGGCGTGGCGCAGGGCCTCGGCACCGATCCGCAACCGGTCGGCCGCCCGCAGCACGTCGCGGGACCAGTCGGCGAAGACTGAGCCCTCCTCGGTGAGCGTGGATCCGTCGGGCTCGCGGTGCACCAGGACGAGGCCGGTGTCGCGCTCGAGCCGGGCGAGGGCCCGGCTGGCATTCGGCTGGGCCATCCCGACCGCGCGGGCAGCCGCACCAAGGCTGCCGTGCTCGGACACGGCCAGGAGCAGGTCGAGAACGCCGAGGGTCGGCCACTGGGCAGTCATGACCGCAGGATAGGGGGCGCGGACACCAGAGCAGAGGGCCCATATCAAATTGTTATGGGTCGATGCATCCTGGACATGAGTGAGCGCAGGATCGGTGCGCGAGTGTGGGGCCATGCGCCGATCCCTTCCGTACCTGCCGGGTCTCGGACTCGCCTTGGCCACGAGTCTGGCGGCGTTCGGGGTGGCGCGCTGGCTCCCCGCAGCGATCAGCCCATTGGTACTGGCGATCGTGGCGGGAATCCTGGTGGGCAACCTGGCGCCGGTGTCCGCTGGCCTCGAACCGGGACTGGGGCTGGCAGCCAAGCACGTGCTCCGCCTCGGTGTGGTGCTGCTGGGCCTGCAACTCCCGCTGTCGGACGTCCTCGGCCTCGGACCGGGTCTGATCGGTGTCGTCGTGGCAGTGGTGGTGCTCGGGGTGGTGGTGACCAACCTGCTGGGGAAGGCCCTCGGTGTACCCCGGCACCAGCGGCTGCTGATCGCCTGCGGATTCTCCATCTGCGGGGCGGCCGCCGTCGCCGCGGCCGACGCGGTCCTCGACTCCGAGGAGGAGGACGTGGTGACCGCCGTGGCGCTGGTGGTGCTGTTCGGCTCCGCCATGATCGCGGTCGTGCCGGTGCTCGGGCCACTCCTCGGCCTGGCCGTGCATCAGGAGGGCCTGTGGGCCGGTGCGGTCATCCACGAGGTAGCCCAGGTGGTCGCGGCTGGTGCCGCGGTCGGGGGCGGTGCGCTGACCGTTGCGGTGGTGGTGAAATTGGCTCGGGTGTTGATGCTGGCTCCGGTCCTGGCCGTACTGGCGTCCGCACAACGCCGCCGTGAGCCGGTGGCTGCGGGGGGAACGAAACTACCCCTGGTGCCCGGATTCGTGGTCGGATTCATCGCGATGGTGCTGCTGCGCTCCACCGACGTGCTGCCCGTTGGCGTCCTGGGCGTGGCCAGCGGCGTCCAGACCGTGTTGCTGGCCGCCGCGATGTTCGCCCTCGGGACCGGAGTCCGGGTGGCCAAGATCCGGAAGGTGGGTGGGCGACCGTTCGCCCTCGCCGGCCTCTCGACGCTGTTCGTGTCCGGTGTCGGGTTGACCGGGGTGCTGCTGGTCGGTTGACCACCGGCGGGATGATCAACGGCGTCGGATGCGGTACCGGTACACCATGATCACGCCGGCCACGGCGAGCAGGACGCCGGCGCCGGACAGCCACCACACCACCGGCGGTATCGGCGCGCCGGGCGTGTCCATCTCCGGGCCGGGGGGTTCGCTGGCCCAGTCATCGGGGGCCGGCTTGCCCGTGGAGCCGTCGCACCAGGTGGTGAACACCTCGTCCGGATTCATGTGGAAGTCGGACCGGGCCGTGGTCCCGGCAAAGATCAACCACGGCCCGCCGGGTGCGAAGTTCACTCCACAGGCGGTGACTTCGGCAGGTGTGACCACCACCTGGTTGGAGGCCGCCGCACCCTTGTGCACCCCCTCGACGGAGAAGTGCAGCCGGCTCTCGCCCCGCACCGAATCGTCCCGCCAGATCAACTCACCGGTGAAGACCACGTCCGCCGCGGTCCGGTAGTCGTCGAGTTGCGGACTGATCGCGCAGTTACAGGCCCAGGCCCGGGGTGCGGGAACGGCGATCCAGGCCAAAGCCAAGGCGAGGGCGACCAGGCCGAGGAGTGGGCGTCGGGCGGGCATGGGCCCAAGTATGGACGACGGATCGGTCACTCCTTCGCCAGCGCGCTTGCCGGGAACATCCGGAGGCGCTGCGGTCGACTCCTATCCGGTCGTGCTCGTACCGGAACACACCGTAAGATCGTGGGCCGAGCGCCGTGAGGCGTACCCGACGAACGTCCGCGCCGCCGAGGCGCACACCCCGGAAGGAACATTCGTGATTCGCACGCACGAGGCAGGCACGCTCCGCGCCGAGCAGGCCGGAACCACCGTCACCCTGGCTGGCTGGGTCGCTCGCCGGCGAGACCACGGGGGAGTGGCCTTCCTGGATCTGCGCGACGGCTCGGGTGTCGTCCAGGTGGTGGTGCGGGACGAGACCCTGGCGGCGTCCGGGGCCCACGACCTGCGCAACGAGTACTGCATCAAGGTCGTCGGCGAGGTGTCCCAGCGTCCCGAGGGCAACGCCAACGCGGAGTTGCCCACCGGGTCGATCGAGGTGGTGACCGCCGAGCTCGAGGTGCTGAGCCCGGCCGCGGCGCTGCCCTTCCAGATCGACGAGCGGGTCAACGTGAACGAGGAGGTGCGGCTCAAGTACCGCTACCTCGACCTCCGCCGCCCGGACCAGGCCGCCGCCATCCGGTTGCGCAGTGAGGTCAACCGGGTCGCCCGTACGGTGCTCGCCGAGCACGACTTCGTCGAGGTCGAGACCCCGACGCTGACGCGATCCACCCCGGAAGGTGCCCGCGATTTCCTGGTGCCGGCACGGCTGCGGCCCGGATCGTGGTACGCCCTGCCGCAGAGCCCGCAGCTGTTCAAGCAGTTGCTGATGGTGGGCGGGCTGGAGCGCTACTACCAGCTCGCCCGTTGCTACCGCGACGAGGACTTCCGTGCCGACCGGCAGCCCGAGTTCACCCAGCTCGACGTGGAGATGAGCTTCGTCGACCAGGATGACGTGATCACCCTCGGTGAGGAGTTGATCACCAAGGTCTGGGAGCTGAAGGGGGACACCCTGCCCACTCCGTTCCCGCGGATCACCTACGCGGATGCGATGAACCGCTACGGCACCGACAAGCCGGACCTGCGCTTCGAGCTGGAACTGATCGAGTGCACCGACTACTTCGCCGACACCCCGTTTCGGGTCTTCCAGGCCGAGTACGTCGGCGCAGTGATCATGGCCGGGGGCGGCTCCCAGCCGCGTCGCCAGTTGGACGCTTGGCAGGAGTTCGCCAAGCAGCGCGGCCACAAGGGGCTCGCCTATGTGCTGGTCGGGGAGGACGGCAGTCTGGCCGGCCCGGTCGCCAAGAACTTGTCCGAGGCCGAGCGGGACGGATTGGTCGCCCGAGTCGGTGCCCAGCCGGGGGACTGCATCTTCTTCGCCGCCGGTCGCCGCTCCCAGGCACAGGCCCTCCTCGGCGCCGCCCGGCAGGAGATCGCCGAGCGCCTCGATCTGGTGGACCAGAGCGCCTGGGCGTTCTGCTGGGTCGTCGACGCACCGTTGTTCGAACCGGCGGGCGACGCGGTCGCAGCCGGCGACGTGGCGGTCGGGTCCGGCGCTTGGACCGCGGTGCACCACGCCTTCACGTCCCCGAAGCCGGGGTTCCTCGACACCTTCGACACCGATCCCGGCTCGGCCCTCGCCTACGCCTACGACATCGTCTGCAACGGCAACGAGATCGGCGGCGGCTCGATTCGTATCCACCGGCGCGACATCCAGGAACGGGTGTTCGCTGTGATGGGCCTGACCCCGGAGGAGTCCAACGAGAAGTTCGGCTTCCTGCTCGACGCCTTCGCCTACGGCGCCCCGCCGCACGGCGGCATCGCCTTCGGTTGGGACCGGATCTGTGCCCTGCTCTCGGGCACCGACTCGATCCGCGAGGTGATCGCCTTCCCGAAGTCCGGCGGCGGGTACGACCCCCTGACCGAGGCCCCCGCGCCGATCACTGCCCAGCAGCGCAAGGAGGCCGGCGTCGACGCCAAGCCTGACAAGGAGAAGGTGAAGCCGGCCGTCGGCTGATCTCCGATCCGGGAAATGGCCTTGTACTTGGCCTCGGGGGCCGCCATGATGGCCCATCATGGCGAAGCAACGTCCGGGACCCGCGGTTCCGCCGCGGTGGAACGGGCAGTCGTTCGGCCCCCCGCAGGGACCACCGATGCAGGGGCGACCGAACGGTCCACCGCCGCAGTTCGGTCCGCCCGCTGCGTTCGGCCCGCCCGCTGCGTTCGGCCCGCCCGGTGCGTTCGGCCCGGGGCGGCCGATGCCGCCACCGCCCGGGTACAACCGACCGAAGCGGTCCGGCTGCCTGGTGCCGGCGCTGATCGTCTGCGGAGTGATCCTGCTGGCGTGCGGCATCGTGGCCAGCGGCATCATCACCGCGTTCTTCGACGCGGGCGAGACCGCCGACCCGCCGTACAGCGAGCCCTATCCGACGACCAGTGCTCCGGAGCCCCCCGCGCCCCCGGAGCCCCCGGAGTCGGATCCCACCACCGAGGCCCCGGAGCCGGAGCCCACCGAGTCCAGCCCGACGACGCCACCCAAGAAGCAGAAGCCGCCGCACCTGCGCAAGCAGCGGGGGTACGAGGTGATCCCGCTGCCCGACCCGCCGACCTCGAGGAAGGAGGCGGCGCAGTTGATCAAGGGCAACAAGGTCTACGGGCAGAAAGTGGCCAACACCTCCTGTGCCGGACTGCCGAACGAGAACGCGTATCCGTACGGGAGCGTGTCGAACAAGACCTGGCGCAAGGTGGCGCAGACGGCGGCGAACTGTGCCCGGGACATGTGGGCGAAGCCACTGGCGAAGGCCGGCTACCAGGCCACGTACGCTCAGGTGGCGATCTTCTCGGGCTCCGTCGACACGCCCTGCGGAGAGGGCGATGCGCCGGGCTTCTACTGCAGCGCCAACCAAGTCATCTACCTGAACAAGGACGGCGGTGGCGGCGGTCACCCGAGCGAGTACTCCTGGACCTGGTACCTGATGACGATGATGCACGAGTACGGCCACCACGCGCAGGCCCGTACCGGCCTGCTGGACGCATCGTGGAGGTGGCAGCAGTCCCAGGAGGCCGAGGGCGATTATTTTCGGGTGAACCGGCGGTTGGAACTGCAGGCCAACTGCTTCGGCGGGATGGGGCTGCGGCGAGCCGACGCTGTGTCTCGGGGTGCCTTCGAGACCTATGCCTCCAACCTGTTCGGGGAGAAGGTCCACGGGTCCTCCAAGAACCAGCATCGGTGGTACACCCAGGGCTGGAAGAACACCAAGATCAGTCGCTGCAACACCTACAAGGCGGCCAGCAAGGACGTGGGCTGAGACCGCTGCGGGGAAGTGACTTCGCCACGGCCTAGGATCCGGGACCATGTCGACGCCATTCGGGGCCCCCGGCCACCTCGCCGCCCGCCGCGTCGACCACCCCGCCAGCCACCTCGCCGCCCACCGACGCAACCACCGCGCCGGCCACGGAC
This sequence comes from Propionibacteriaceae bacterium, assembly GCA_052094425.1. GTDB lineage: Bacteria > Actinomycetota > Actinomycetes > Propionibacteriales > Propionibacteriaceae > Microlunatus. The sequence continues at coordinate 102,101 of JBQDIN010000003.1, read as the reverse complement.
CGGCAGGTCCGGCCCCGTGGAGCCGGCCGGTGTGGCCACCGGCCCGGCCCGGGCCCCGCAGCAGGGCCCTTGGGCGCCGTATGGTCAGCCTCCCGCACCGGTTCGCGGCACTTTCACCCGTCCGGGCCGTCCCCCGCACGGATCTGCGCACCGCCCCCCCGCCCGACCCCAGGGCGCCGACGAATGGTCGGCCACAGCCCAACGGCGGCGGGCGGACGGTGGTGGCGGTACTGGCCATCGCCGTGGTCGCCGTGCTGGTCCTCGGCTCCCTCGGCCAGTTGATCGGCAGCGCTGACCGCGAGACCGGCTGTCCGGGCAGCACGCCGGACCCGACGAGTACGCGATCCAGCGAACCGCGCCCGAGCAACCCGGAGCCGTCGCCAACTCCCCGCGCGGAGCCCCCACCCGAGCCGTCCCCGACGCCGTCGAAGGAGCCGAGCAAGAAGCCGAAGCCCGAGAAGAAGGCGAAGTCGAAGCGGCAGTACCCGAAGGGGGGACCGGGCGCACCAACGCAGGCAGCAGGGCTACGAGCAGATCCCCGTGCGTGTTCGGAAGCTATGCGGCCAATTTGACCGGGGAGCGGGAGCACGGCTCCCCGGTCAACCAGTACGTCTGGTACCTGGAGGGCTGGCACCAGGCGAAGACCGGTCAGTGCAACACCTACGTGATGAAGGACGAGTACGTCTCATGACGAGTGGCTGTCACGAGTCTGGCCGTGGTGAGCGTGATCATCTTCGGGGCGATCCTGCTGGGGCGCGACGCCGGCGCCCAGCCCGCCGCACCGCCACCGAGTCCCACGCCGACCCCGGCCTCGCCGCCCGGTTCCGACGAACACCGCACTCCGCAGCAGGATCGCGAGGAGGTGCCGTACCCGGATCCGCCGACGTCCACGACCGAGGCCCGTGACCTGGTGGAGAAGAACACCATCTACGGCACCGACGTGGGTCCGGGCCGGTCCTGTTCGCAACTGCCCGACCCGAACGCCCGGCGGGGGCCTTCTACTGTCCGGCGAACCAGATGATGTAGCTGAACACGCAGCTGCAGGGACGAGAGGTGAGCGACCTCCTCTGGGCTACTACTTGTGGGCCTTGGACCACGAGCTCGGCCACCACCTCCAACTCCGATCGGGGATCGTGCTGGCCCACACGGCCCTGCAACACCTACGTGGCCACGGACCAACAGGTCGAGTAGCCGACTCGGCCGGGGGTCTGGGTGGGGGACTCGGTCGGGCGGACTCCGCCCGTGGCCAGCGGTCGCGTCCGGGTAGGCTGGCCCGGCGATGAGCGAGGACCTGTTCGGCAACACGACTGCAGCCCCGGCGCCCCGACGAGGCACAGGCGGCAGCCTGAGCGAAACCGGCCACGCCGGCTCCCCGCTCGCGGTCCGGATGCGGCCCCGGGACCTGTCCGAGATCGTCGGCCAACAACACCTGCTCGGGCCCGGATCTCCGTTGCAACGGCTGTCCTCCGGGGAGACCGCGATGTCCGTCTTCCTCTGGGGGCCACCCGGGGTCGGGAAGACGACCATCGCCTCCGTGGTGTCGCGGGCCACCCAGCGGAAGTTCGTCGAGATCTCGGCCGTCACCGCCGGGGTGAAGGAGGTCCGCGCCGTCCTCGACCAGGCCCGCGCCGACCTGGCCCGGGGCGAGGCCACCGTCCTGTTCGTCGACGAGGTGCACCGGTTCTCCAAGAGCCAGCAGGACGTCCTGTTGCCGGCGGTGGAGAACCGGCTGGTCACGTTGATCGCCGCCACCACGGAGAATCCGAGCTTCTCCGTCATCTCCCCGCTGTTGTCGCGTTCCCTGTTGCTGACCCTCAAGCCGCTCACCGATGAGGACATCGGGGGACTGGTCGACCGCTCCCTGGTCGACGAACGGGGAGTGCATCCGGGCGGGGACCCCGAGGAACGGTTCACCCTGACACCGGAGGCGCGGGACAGCCTGCTGCGGATGGCCGGGGGCGACGCCCGCCGCGCCCTCACCTACCTGGAGGAGTCCGCCGCCGGAGCCGCCGCAGTCGACTCGACCGAGATCGACACCGATGCGTTGGGACGAGCCGTCGACAAGGCTGCGGTCCGCTACGACCGCGACGGTGACCAGCACTACGACGTGATCAGCGCCTTCATCAAGTCGCTGCGTGGTTCGGACGTCCAGGCGGGGCTGCACTACCTGGCCCGGATGCTGGAGGCCGGCGAGGATCCCCGCTTCGTGGCGCGCCGGTTGATCATCGTGGCTTCGGAGGACATCGGGCTGGCCGACTCCTCGGTCCTGCAGACCTGTGTGGCAGCGGCCCAGGCCGTGCAGCTGATCGGCATGCCGGAGGCACGGCTCACCTTGGCCCACGCGGTGATCGCTTGCGCCTTGGCGCCCAAGTCGAATGCGGTGATCGCCGCGATTGGAGCCGCCCAGGCCGACGTACACGACGGCCGCATCGGGCTCGTGCCGCCGCACCTGCGGGATGCGCACTATTCCGGGGCGAAGACGTACGGCCACGGTAAGGGGTACCAGTACTCCCACGACGCGCCCCGGGGCATCGCGGCGCAGCAGTACCTCCCGGACGAGTTGGCCGATCGCCGCTACTACGAGCCGACCGACCACGGAGCCGAGGCCACCCTGCGCCAACGGTTGGAGATCATCGAGGCGCACCTGCGGGGCGACCCCGGCTGACCCGGGTTCGGTCCGCAACAGTGGTAGCCGACTAGCCTGTCCGCCATGCTCCCGGTCGCTGCGGCTCCGTCCCCGCCGCCGTTGCGGCGACACCAGGCCGAGGCGCTCGCGGCGCTGGAGCAGGCGTGGGCCGACGGGCGGTCGCGGACCTGGGTGGTGCTCCCACCCGGGGTCGGCAAGACCCGGCTAGGACTGGAAGCGGTACTGGGACTGGAAGGACTGGGCCACACCGGCCGGGCTGTCGTGTTCGGCCCCAACACCGCGATCCAGACCCAGTGGGAGCGGGCGGCTCGCGAGCTCGGCATCGAAGCGGGCGCAGACCGTGGTCTCAGCCACCGACTGACCTCCCTCACCTACCAGTCCCTGGCCGTCTTCGACCCGGATGCGGAAGTCGATGACGAGGGGGCCGAGGAAACCGCCCTGCTGGCCCGGCTGCACCCGAACGGGCGGGCCCTGGTCGAGACCCTGCGCACCGCCGGACCGATCCTGCTGGTGCTGGACGAGTGCCACCACCTGCTCGAGGTGTGGGGGCGGCTGCTCGCCGAGCTCCTGGCCGAACTCCCCCAGGCGAGGGTGCTCGGACTCACCGCCACCCCGCCCGGGGCACTGACCGACGAGCAGGCCGCGCTGGTGCACGGACTCTTCGGCGCCACCGTGTACGAGGCGACCATCCCGGCGGCGGTCCGCGAGGGGGAGTTGGCGCCGTTCGCCGAGGCCGCCTGGCTCACGGTGCCCACGCCGACCGAGCACGCCTGGCTGCAGGGACAGGCCGAACGCTTCACCGAACTCGCCACCCAATTGACCGACCCGGGCTTCGGCTCCACCAATTTCCTCACCTGGTTGGACCAACGCTTCGTCCGCACCGAGATCGGCTGGTCGACCCTCCTCCGACGTGAACCCCGGCTCTGCGCCGCCGCGCTCCGGATGCACCACCACGGCCTGTTGGCGCTGCCGCCGGGGGCCGGGTTGGGGGAGGAGCACCGGCACGAACCGGACGCCGACGACTGGATGGTGCTGCTCGATGACTGGGTCTCGAAACACCTGCTGCGCACCGGCGTCCAGGCCGACGTGGAGGTCGTGGCGGCCATTCGCCGCGTGCTGCCCTCGGTGGGGTACGTGTGGACCCGTAGTGGGATCCGGCCGGGTCGCACCCCGGTGGACCGGGTGCTGGCCCGCTCGGCTGCCAAGGCCACGGCGGCGGTGGAGATCGTGCGGGCCGAGTACGCCGGCCTGGGGACACGGATGCGCACCCTGCTGCTGTGTGACCACGAACGGGCCGGACCGACCCTGAGTGCGGACCTGGCCGGGGTGCTCGACCCGCAGTCGGGCGCCGCGCGTACGTTGCTGGCCGAACTCGTGTCCGACCCCGGGCTCGTCGACCTGCGACCGCTGCTGGTGACCGGTCGTACGGTGGCCGGGACCCCGGAGGCCCTGCGGACATTACGTGCCTTCATCGCCGCGGAGGATCCGGACGGCGCGGGCGACCTGGTGATCCGCGCCGCCGACGACGGCACCGCCACCCTCGAGGGGCGGTGGACCAGCCGGACCTGGTTGCCGTGGGTGACCCGGTTCTTCGAGTCCGGTCACTCCCTCGTCCTGGTCGGCACCAGGGGGCTGCTCGGCGAGGGATGGGACGCCCGTCGGATCACGGGTCTGGTCGACCTCACCGCGGCCACCACGACCACCGCCGTGGTGCAGGCCCGCGGCCGGGCGCTGCGCCTCGACCCGGAGTGGCCGGAGAAGGTGGCGATCAACTGGTCGGTGGTGTGCGTCTCCGATGCGCACCCCAAGGGTGCAGCGGACTGGAACCGGCTGGTCCGCAAGCACCGGGGCTTCCTCGGTGTCGACGACTCCGGGGAGGTCATCGACGGGGTGGCGCACATCGATCCGACCTTCTCGCCGTACGCGCCGCCGGCGACGGACACCTTCGACGCCATCAACGCCCGGATGCTGGTCCGGGCCGAGGGCCGGCCCCGGTTCCGCGACCTCTGGCAGGTCGGCACCCCCTACGCGGGCACGTTGCGCCGGGCCGTGTGGATCCGGCCCCAGCAGGCCGGCCGGCCGATCCGTGCCGTCCCGCTCGCAGCCGGTCTGCTCCCACCCGAACTGCCCCCAGCGGTAGTGGTCGCCGACGGCCGGCTGGACATCCGGCCGGCGGCAGACGACGCACTGGCTCGCGTGGGGCACGGGCGAACCCTGCTGGGGATGGCCGCACCACTGCTTCTCGCCCTCGGTGGGGTGGCGGCCGTGGCCGCAGACCAGGCCCTGTTGGCCATGATCATGTTCCTCGGGTTGCTCGTCGCCGGCGGTTTCATCCTGCGCGAACGGATCCGGTTGGGGCGGCGGGTGCTCACCGAGGCAGCCGAACAGCCGGGGATCGTCCGAGTCGCCCACACGGTGGCTGATGCCCTGCACGGGGCGGGCCTGGTCCCGGTGGGCGCGGGGGCCGTTCAGGTCGACGTCGATCCCGGCGGCACCTACCGGTGTTGGCTGGAGGGCGTGGACGAGGCGGAGTCGGAGGTGTTCGCCACCGCCCTCGACGAGGCGCTCCGTCCGATCGGAGGGTCCCGCTACGTCCTGCCGCGGTGGGTCCTCGGCGAGCCGCCGTACGGGTGGGGACCTGCCGTCCTGGCGGCCAGCGGTCGAGTTCGACCGGAGGGGGTCGTCTGGCACCCGGTCCCGACGGTGCTCGGGGTCCGCCGGGAGCGCGCCGACCAGTACGCGGCGACTTGGCGGCGCTGGATCGGCGGCGGCGAGCCGGTCTACACCGGTAGCCCCGAGGGTGCCGGCATCCAAGCCTCCCAACAGGGCAGTGACCCGTTCCGGGTCGCCACCGTGATGCGTCGCCACTGGTCCTGACCCCCGGGCCGGGTGACGCACCCGCGGCGAGCGGCCCGGAAGATGCGGGTAGGGTCGGTGACCGCGATAGGGTCGGATCAACACGTCGTCGAGCAGGAGAAGGTTCCAGATGTCAGTAGGGGAGATCGCCGCACTGATCGCCGCCATCGCCTTCGTGGCACTGGTGGTCTTCTTCGCCGTGCCGCTGTTGAAGTTGGGCCGCGTGCTCGAGGAGACCCGGCTCGCGGTGCGCGACCTCGGGAACGGGACAACCCCGATCCTGACCGAGTTGCGCAGCACAGTCAGCGCCACCAACGCCGAGATCGAGAAGCTCGGCGTGGTCACCGAGGATGCGGCCAAGGTCAGCGCCAATGCGGCGGTGGTGAGCGAGAACGCAGCCCAGATGGCGACCCTGTTCAGCGCGACCCTGGGTGGTCCGCTGGTCAAGACCGCCGCCTTCACCTACGGCGTGCGGAAGACGCTCAAGGGCGGTAAGTCCTCCGGGTCGCGCTCCCGCAAGGGAAAGTGATGTTCAAGCGGGTCCTCTGGTTCACCGTCGGCGCGGGCGTCGGCGTGTTCGCCCTGCTCAAGGCGCGGGAGTACCTAGCTCGGGCCACGCCGTCGGCGATGCAGGAGCGGATGGTCGAGGCCGGCAGTGGCTTCGGCGAGCGGGCGGGTGAGTTCGCCGCCTCGGTGCGAGCCGCCATGGCCGAGCGCGAAGCGGAACTCCGTGACGCGGTCGGCCTGGGCGAAGCTCGCGAACCCGACCTCGGTGCACCCCGCCGGGCTGCTGATCTCTAGCGTCTCGGGCGGTCGGCCTGCCGTCCGTACCGGTGCACCCTCCCGCACACCCCAAGGAATGATGATCATGAAAACCGCCGACATCCGGCGCCGATTCCTCGACTTCTTCGGTGGCCGCGGCCACCAGGTGGTCCCATCCGCGCCCCTGCTCTACAACGACCCGACCCTGCTGTTCGTGAACGCCGGCATGGTCCAGTTCAAGAACTACTTCACCGGTGCCGAGTCCGCCCCGTACGATCGCGCCACCAGTGTGCAGAAGTGCGTCCGGACCCTCGACATCGAGGAGGTCGGCCGGACCACCCGGCACGGCACCTTCTTCCAGATGAACGGGAACTTCTCCTTCGGCGACTACTTCAAGGCCGAGGCGATCTCCTACGCCTGGGAGTTGATCACCAAGCCGCAGGAGGCCGGTGGTCTCGGCTTCGACCCGGACAAGATCTGGGTCACCGTCCTGGGCCCCGGGGTGCACCCGAGCCTGCCCGAGGGTGATCAGGAAGCGGCCGGACTGTGGCGCAACATCGCCGGCCTGCCGGACGAGCGGATCCAGCGCCGCGGGCTGGCGGACAACTACTGGCACATGGGCACGCCCGGCCCCGGCGGACCGTGCAGCGAGATCTACGTCGATCGCGGACCGGAGTACGGGCCGGACGGCGGCCCGATCGTCGACGAGGAGCGCTTCCTGGAGATCTGGAACCTGGTCTTCATGCAGGAGGACCTGTCCGCGATCCGGGCCAAGGAGGACTTCGATGTGATCGGAGACCTGCCCCGCAAGAACATCGACACCGGGATGGGCCTGGAGCGTGTCGCCTACCTGCTGCAGGGCGTCGACAACCTCTACGAGATCGACGAGGTGTACCCGGTGCTGGACCGGGCCGCCGACCTGTCCGGCAAGACCTACGGGGCGAACCAGACCGACGACATCCGACTCCGGGTCGTGGCCGACCACGTCCGTTCCGCGCTGATGTTGATCTCCGACGGGGTCACCCCCGGCAACGAGGCCCGCGGGTACGTGCTCCGCCGGCTGCTGCGTCGCAGCGTGCGGGCGATGCGGCTGCTCGGGGTCGAGGACCCTGTCTTCGGTGAGCTGTTCCCGACCAGCATGGACGTGATGAAGGACTCCTACCCGGAGTTGGTGGACCAGTGGGACCGGATCAGCCAGGTCGCCTACGCCGAGGAGGACGCCTTCCGGCGGACCCTCAGCGCGGGCACGCTGATCTTCGACCAGGCCGCGTCCGATGCCCGCAGTTCCCGGCAGAGCACCCTCACCGGGGAGCGGGCCTTCCAACTGCACGACACGTACGGGTTCCCGATCGACCTCACCCTGGAGATGGCCGGTGAGCAGGGCCTCGAGGTCGACGAGGGCGGCTTCCGGCGGTTGATGGCCGAGCAGCGCGAGCGCGCCAAGGCCGATGCCAAGGCGAAGAAGACCGGTGGCGTCAGCACCGAGGTCTACCGCCAACTGCGCGACCGCGGCGAGACCCGGTTCACCGGCTTCAGCACCGTGTCCGGCGAGTCGGCGGTGCGCGGCATCGTCGGCGCCGGCGAACTGCGCCAGGTCGCCCAGTCCGGCGACGAGGTCGAACTGGTCCTGGAGGAGACCCCCTTCTACGCGGAGTCCGGTGGCCAGTCCGGTGACCACGGACGGCTCACCGCCGACGGGGTCGAACTCGAGGTCACCGACGTGCAGCGACCCGTCAAGGGACTCGTCGTGCACCGCGTCAAGGTGCTCAGCGGCGAGGTCCAGCCGGGCCACCTGCTGCAGGCGCAGGTGGACGCGGACTGGCGCCTCGGTGCCTGCCAGGCGCACTCCGCCACCCACGTGATCCACGAGGCGCTGCACCAGGTCCTCGGTCCGACCGCCGTCCAGGCCGGCTCGTTCAACCGACCCGGCTACATGCGTCTCGACTTCAACTGGGGCGCCGGTGTCACCGACGAGCAGCGTGCCGAGATCGAGGAACTGTCCAACGAGGCGATTCGCGCCGACTACGGCGTACAGGCCACCTACCTGCCCATCGACGAGGCGAGGGCCTCCGGTGCGATGGCGTTGTTCGGTGAGGTGTACGGCGACATCGTCCGAGTCGTCGACATGGGTGAGGGCTGGTCCCGTGAGCTGTGTGCGGGCACCCACGTGCAGCAGTCCGCCCAGGTCGGTCTGCTGGCCCTGAACAGCGAGTCCTCGGTCGGCTCCGGGGTACGCCGGGTGGAGGCCTTCGTCGGGATGGAGGCCTTCCGTCACCTGGCCAAGGAGCGCTCCCTGGTGCACGACCTCGCACAGACCCTGAAGGTGCAGCCGGACCAGCTCACCGATCGGGTGGCCAAGATGGTGGCCCAGTTGAAGGAGAGCGAGCGAGAGATCGCCGCATGGAAGAGCAAGAACCTGCTGGCCGACGTGAAGTCGATCATCGAGCGCAGCCACGACATGTGGGGCGTCGGCTACATCCGACACCGTGCCGACGGCGTCGGCGGCGGCGACCTGCGCAAGCTCGCCAGCGAGATCCAGAACCGGACCCGCGACACCGCCAAGGTGGCGTGCCTGATCGGCGGTACGCCCGAGAAGCCGGCCGTCGTGGTCGCGACCACCGCAGGTGCCCGCGATCGAGGCCTGAACGCTGGCGAACTCGTTGCTGTGGCCTGCCAGACCCTCGGCGGACGGGGCGGCGGCAATGCCGAGCTGGCCCAGGGCGGCGGCAGCGATGCCACCCAGATCGACGCCGCCTTCACGGCGGTCGAGCACGCCATCGGCCACGGGGTGCAGTCCTGACGTTCACGGACGCAGGATCGCCGAGGTTCCGCAGCGGGGTACGGCTGGGGATCGACTTCGGCGACGCCCGGATCGGCGTGGCCGCCTGCGACCCGGCCGGCACTCTCACCTTCGGGGTCGACACGGTCGCCGCTGGCCGTGGCGACACGGCCGCCCTGGTCGAACGGGTGGCCGAGTACGCCGCCTTCGAGGTCATCGTCGGGTTGCCGCGGAACCTGGCCGGGGAGGAGGGTCCGGCCGCGAAGAAGGTCCGCAAGCGGGCCGTCCGGCTCGCCGGGGCGCTCGCGGGTGCGGGGTACGAGGCGGTGGTCCGCTTGGTGGACGAGCGGTTGTCCACCGTCGAGGCGTCGCGGCGCCTGTCCGAGGCGGGTCACAACACCCGCCAGCAACGGGCCGTGATCGACCGCGAGGCCGCCGCGGCGATCCTGGGGCACGCGCTCGATGCCGAACGTGCGGCCGGTGCGCCGGTCGGGGAAGTAGTATCGCCCGAAGTCGACCGAGAGGCCACCGAGTGAGCGACATGATCGACCCGGATCGGAAGGCGCATCCGGCCAAGGAAGCAGCTCACCGCACCAAGGGCTGTCTGGCGGTCATCGTCGCCCTGGCCGTGCTGCTCGGCGGCGGTTGGTTCGTTGCCGATCGGGTCGGCGGCTTCATGGAGGGCTTCGGCCAGGTGCCCGACTACGAGGGCGCGGGCAAGGACGACATCGTCGTGACGATCCCGGAGGGATTCGTGCTGGGGGAGATCGGCGCGCTGCTGGTCGAGGAGGACGTGGTCAAGTCCGAGAAGGCCTTCACCGAAGCGGTCAACAAGGAGCCGGACGCGACCGGCATCCAGGCCGGCTCGTACCAGATGAAGACCCAGTTGCCCGCCACCAAGGCACTGGAGGTGCTGCTCGATCCGGAGAGCCAGGTGCGCGATCGGGTGACGGTGCGCGAGGGGCTGCGGCTCAGCCTGCAGCTGGAGGACCTGCAGGACGGCACCGACTTCGAGGTCGCCGACTACGAGAAGGCGCTGAAGTCGCCGGAGAACCTCGGCCTGCCGGCCTACGCAAAGAACAAGCCCGAGGGATTCCTCTTCCCCGACACCTACGAGGTCACCCCGGAGTCCACCCCGGGCTCGATCGTCAAGAACATGGTCACCCAGTACAACGCGGTGGCGAAGGACGTGGGTCTCGAGGCCCGCGCGGAGGCCCTCGACCTGAGCCCGTACGAGACCGTGGTGGTGGCCAGCATCATCGAGGCCGAGGTGAACCAGGCGGAGTACCGGCCGATGGTCGCCCGGGTGATCTTGAACCGACTGGAGAAGGGGCAGAAGCTCCAGATGGACTCCACCGTGCACTACGCGGTGGGCAAGAACGGCGGCGTGACCACCACCGACGCGGACCGCGCCGACCCGTCCCCGTACAACACCTACCGGCATGAGGGACTGCCCCCCGGCCCGATCAACGGACCGGGCCGGGCCGCCCTCGAAGCGGCGACGAACCCCTCGAAGGGGGACTGGCTGTACTTCGTCACCGTCAATCTGGACACCGGCGAGACCAAGTTCACCGACGACCAGGCCGAGCACGACAAGAACGTGCAGGAGTTCCAGCAGTGGTGCCAGGCGAACAAGGGCCGCTGTTGAGCGCATCCGGATCGGGGGGCCGGGTGACCCGGTGCGCCGTCCTCGGCGCACCGATCGAGCACTCCCTCTCCCCGGTCCTGCACACCGCCGCGTACCAACACCTGGGCCTGACCGACTGGCGCTACGACCGGTTCGAGGTGACCGAGGACGAGTTGCCCGAGTTCGTCGCCGGACTGGGGCCGGAGTGGCGCGGGCTGAGCCTGACCATGCCGCTGAAGGCCGCGGCACTGGAACTCGGCGAGACCGACTACGTCACCCGGATGATCGGTGCCGCGAACACGCTCGTGTTCGGCGAGGACGGCGAGCGGTGGCTGTACAACACCGACAAGGGAGGCTTCGCTGAGGCGCTCCGGGCCAACAACCTGCGCCGGGTCCACAGCGCCACCCTGCTCGGCAGCGGGTCCACCGCCCGATCGGCACTGGCCGGCCTGGCCGAGTTGGGCACCCAGGAGGTCGCCATCGTGGCCCGGACCCCGGCCAAGGCCGAACCGTTGCTGAAGGTGGCGGAGCGGATCGGCGTGGAGGCGAGGACGATTCCCTGGGGCGAGGTCCGCAGCGCCCTGGACCTGCCGCTGGTCGACCTGGTGGTGCAGACGGCCGTGGCCCGGGCCGCGGACCCGATCGCGGAGTGGGTGGTCCGGCGGTGTCGGGCCGTCTTCGACGTGCTCTACGACCCGTGGCCGACCCGGCTCGCCGAGGTGGCGGCCGCGGACGGGCTGACGGTGGTCGACGGGCTCTCCCTGCTGGTGCACCAGGCGGTGCTCCAGGTGGAGTTGATGACCGGTCGGACGGTGCCGGCGGAGGTGCTGATGTCCGCCGGACGGGCAGCGATCTCGGAGCCGGAGGGACCGTGAAAGACTTGCGCCCATGCTGCGCATGCTCACCGCCGGGGAGTCCCACGGCCAGGCTCTGACCGCGATCCTCGAGGGGGTCCCGGCCCACGTCCGGGTGACCAGTGACGACATCGCCGAGGCCCTGGCCCGGCGTCGCCTCGGGTACGGCCGCGGGGCGCGGATGAAGTTCGAGGCCGACCAGGTCACCCTGCTGGGCGGTCTGCGGCACGGCGAGACCCTCGGATCCCCGGTGTCGATCCAGATCGGCAACACCGAGTGGCCGAAGTGGGAGACGGTGATGTCGGCCGACCCGGTGGAAGAGGAGGAGTTGGCCGGCCAGGCCCGCAACGCTCCGTTGACCAGGCCCCGCCCCGGCCACGCCGACCTGGTCGGCATGCAGAAGTACGACTTCGACGAGGCCCGCCCGGTGCTGGAGCGGGCCTCGGCCCGCGAGACCGCGGCCCGAGTCGCACTGGGACGGGTGGCGAGCAACTTCCTGCAGCAGGCGTACGGCATCACGTTGCTCAGCCATGTGGTCGAACTCGGACCGATCCGTACCCCCGCCGGGCTGCTGCCGCGGATCGAGGACCTGCCCGCCATCGACGCGGACCCGTTGCGCTGCTTCGACCCGGAGACCGCCGCCGCGATGATCGCCGAGGTGGACGCCTGCCAGAAGGCCGGTGACACCCTCGGTGGCGTGGTCGAGGTGGTCACCTGGGGGTTGCCGCCCGGACTGGGTTCACACGTGCACTGGGACCGCCGCCTCGACGCCCGCCTCGCTGCCGCCCTGATGGGCATCCAGGCGATCAAGGGGGTCGAGGTCGGCGACGGGTTCGAACTCGCACGTTCCCGCGGGAGTGCCGCCCACGACGAGATCGTCCCCGGTACGGGCGGGATCGCCCGGGCCGCCCACCGTGCGGGCGGCACCGAGGGTGGGATGAGCACCGGCGAGGTGTTGCGGGTCCGGGCGGCGATGAAACCGATCGCGACGGTGCCGCGTGCCCTGCGCACCATCGACACGGGCAGCGGGGAGGCCGCAGTGGCCCACCACCAGCGCTCCGATGTCTGTGCCGTACCTGCCGCGGGCGTGGTGGCCGAGGCGATGGTGGCCCTCACACTGGCGCAGGCCTGCCTGGAGAAGTTCGGCGGTGACTCCGTCGGTGAGACGCGCCGCAATTTCGAGAGCTACCTGGCCGATGTCGAGAGCCGCGGGCTGGGGCTGCACGATGAGCGCTGACGCGTCCCCGCCGGTTGAGCCTGTCGAAACCCCGGTGCACACCGCCGGGTCCGACCGACCGGCGCCGACCATCGTCCTGGTCGGTGCCCCGGTTCCGGCAAGAGCACAGTCGGGGCCCTGTTGGCGGCTCGACTCGGGTGGGAGTTCACCGACGTGGACGAGACCATCGCCACCGCAGCCGGGAAGCCGGTGGCCGAGATCTTCGCCGACGAGGGCGAGGCCACCTTCCGCCGGTTGGAGTTGGAGGCGACCCTGGCCCGGGTGGCCCACCCCGGCGTGGTCTCCCTCGGTGGTGGCGCCGTGGTCTCGTCCGAGGTGCGCGGGGTCCTCCGCGATGGTGCGACCGAGGCCGGGGCTGCGGTCCCGCCGATGGTGCTCTGGTTGCGGGTCTCGGTGGGTCAATCGGCCCGTCGGGTCGGCTTGGACCAGCCCCGACCGCTGCTGCTCGGCAACGTCCGTGGCCGGTTGATCGGACTGCTCGCCGAACGGACGCCGCTGTATGAAGAAGTGGCCACGCACTCCTTCGACACCGACAAGACCACCCCGGAGCAGGTGGTGGCTGAGATCGTGGCCCGCCTGCGTGAGAGCGGAGTACTGGATGCCTGAGTCGGGTCCGGCTGTCACGGAGCGGAGTGTGCAGGTCCGGGCCGGCACACCGTACGAGGTGCACATCGGCGCCGGCGTCCGTCGCTGGGTGGTGGAACTGGCTGCCGACGCCCAACGGGTCGCGTTGCTGCACCCGCCGACGCTGGCGACGCTGGCGGGCGAGCTGGTCGCCGCATTGCGTGCGGCCGGCCACGAGGTGTTGATCATCGAGGTGCCGGACTCGGAGCGGGCGAAGACCGCCGACGTGCTCGTCGATACCTGGGGCCGGCTCGGAGCGGCGGGCTTCACCCGCTCCGATGTGGTGGTCGGTCTGGGCGGCGGAGCCACCACCGACCTGGCCGGCTTCGTGGCCGCGAGTTGGCTCCGGGGGGTCCGGCTGATCACCGTACCGACCACCCTGTTGGGAATGGTGGACGCTGCGGTCGGCGGCAAGACGGGCATCAACACCCCGGCAGGCAAGAACCTGGTCGGTGCCTTCTACGAGCCGATCGGAGTGCTCTGCGACCTCGACCTGCTGCACACCCTTCCGGTCGCCGACCTCCGTGCCGGCCTGGCCGAGGTGATCAAGACCGGGTTCATCGCCGATCCCGAGATCCTCTCCCTGGTCGAAGCCGCCCCGCAGTCCTGCCTCGATCCGGCCGCCCCGGTGCTGGCGGAACTGGTGGAGCGCAGCATCGTGGTGAAGGCCCGGGTGGTCGGGGACGACCTGCGGGAGAGCACCTCGGTCGGTGATCGGGTCGGCCGCGAACTCCTGAATTACGGCCACACCCTCGCGCATGCGATTGAGCGCCGGGAGAACTACCAGCGCCGACACGGCGAGGCGGTCGCCATCGGGTCGGTGTTCGCCGCCGAACTCTCGCATGCGGCGGGTCTGCTGGATGCCGACACGACGATGCGACACCGTACGGTGTTCGCCTCGGTCGGGCTGCCGACCACGTACCCGGCCGAGGCTTTCGACGAGTTGCTGCCGGCGATGGCCATGGACAAGAAGACCCGCGGCTCCACCCTGCGCTTCGTGGTCCTCAAGGCCCTGGCCCACGCCCGCATCCTCGTCGGCCCGGACGAGGCCCTGCTGCGCCAGGCGTACGCCCGCATCAGCGCCTGATCTCCCCCTCGAACCGCCGTCGGTCTACCACGCGTGCGTGGTAGTCATGCGGTGTGCGGGGCAGATTTGCCCGGCACACTGCATGGTTGCTTGGCACACCCGGACCGCGTACGGCGAGATTCTCGCCCCATCCGCTCAGGAATCCTCGTCGGTGGCGATCCGGATCCCGAGGGCGGCGGCGAGTTGGTGGCTCAGCGTGATCAGGTCGTCGGACTCGATCGTCGCACCGGCCAGGCTGCCCACTCCCTGTAGTCCGTCGAGTCGGCAGCGTTGCAGGTGCAGCTCCTTGACCTCGGCCTGGCTGAACTGGCCCTCGGTCAGGTCGCAGCCGCTCAGGAGTACGTCCGCGGCCGTGACGGCCGTCCAGTCACTGCCGACCAGGGCACAGCCGTCCAGCGCCACCCGCTTGAGTCGGGCGAAGCGCCAGGTCGACAGGTCCAGCACGCAGTCGGTGAACCGGACGTTCTCGAGGGTGCAGCCGGACAGTTGGAGGCCGGTCAACCGACACCCGGTGAAGGTGGTCCGCTGGAATCCGGACTCGTCGTAGCGCGCATTGGCGAGGTCGCAGCCACTGAAGGTGGTGTCGGCGGTGCTCGCCCGGTACCAGCGGGTGTCGGCCAGCCGGGTGTCGGTGAAGGTGCACCCGTGGACCTCGGCGAACTCCACCCCGTCGTCCTGCGCCACGGCGAGACCGGCGAAGGCCAGGTCCTCCCAGACCACGTCGTCGACGAGTGCGTCAGCCGGCAGGGACGCCTCCCGCAGTCGCGCCGGGGCCCGGGGAGCGGCGGGCGGTTTGGGAGCGGTGGCGCGTGGCGGGCTGGTCATGGGGCCACGGTAGGGCAGTGGGCGGACAGCCCGTACGCCCGCACGCGCACCGGTCCCGCTTCGCCGGTTCGGCGCCGGCCGGGAGATGGGGCTAAACTGGCCGCCGCCTCCTCTCGGGGCGACCTCGGACTGGCTCAGAAGGGAACAAGGCACGTGGCGTCGACGAACGACTTGAAGAACGGGATGGTGCTCGACCTCGACGGTCAGCTGTGGGCGGTGCTGTGGTTCCAGCACCACAAGCCGGGCAAGGGCAACACGGTCGTTCGCACCAAGTTGAAGAACGTGACCTCGGGCAAGATCGTCGACCGGACGTTCAACTCCGACACCAAGGTCGAGACCGCCAACGTCGACCGCCGCGACATGCAGTACCTCTACCACGACGGCGCCGGGTTCGTCTTCATGGACCTGTCGGACTACGACCAGGTCAGCATCAGCGATGACGTGGTCGGCGAGGCCAAGGACTACCTGCTCGAGGAGCAGACCGCGACCGTCGCCCTGCACGAGGGCAACCCGCTCTACATCGACATGCCCCCCTCGGTCGAGCTCGAGGTGACCTACACCGAGCCGGGCCTGCAGGGCGATCGGAGCACCGGCGGCACCAAGCCCGCCACCCTGCAGACGGGCAAGCAGATCAACGTCCCGCTCTTCATCACCACTGGCGAGAAGGTCAAGGTCGACACCCGTACCGGCGACTACCTCGGCCGGATCGGCAGCTGACGCACTTGTCCGCACGCAGCAAGGCCCGCAAGCGGGCCCTGGACATCCTCTTCGAGTCCGACCTCCGTGGGGCCGACGCCCAGGCGACCCTGGTCGAGCGTACGGCCGACGCGGACCCGCCGGTCCGCGACTACACCCGCGCCCTGGTGGAGGGCGTCCTCGCCCACGCCCCGGAGATCGACCAGCGGATCGCGGCCTGCATCGACCCCGGTTGGTCACTGGAGCGGTTGCCCCGGGTGGACCGGACCACGATGCGGATCGCCGTGCTGGAGATCGACCACCTGGGCGTGCCCGATGCCGTCGCGGTGAGCGAGGCACTGGCCCTGGTGGGTGACCTGTCGACCGACGATTCGCCGAGCTTCGTCAACGGGGTGCTCGGCAAGATCGTGTCCACGAAGATCACTGCCTGACCGCCCGATCGGTCCCGCCCGCCCCCTCCGGGAGCGGGCCGGAACATGATCAACACCGGGTCGCTGAACAGGTTTCCCTGAAATGTTCGCCGATTCGGCCCCCGGACATCCTGATCAGTGTATAAATCAGGTACGAGGCAATGATGACCATTGATTCGTAGGCTGTGACCACTCGGGGGATCGGCCGCTCTTTTTGAGTCGAGACTGATCTTTGGGGGAAACGGTGACGGCCGCTAACGCGTTCAAGCATGCCTCGGGACCGCTGAGCATTGCCCTGGTGGGCACGCGCGGGGTCCCTGCCAGGTATGGCGGGTTCGAGACCTGTGTGGAGGAAGTGGGTCGACGTCTGGTCGATGCCGGCCACCGGGTCGTCGTCTACTGCCGCCGGGGCAATGGGGGAGACGAGGGCGACCTGCCCACGTTCCGCGGGATGGAGCTGGTGCACCTTCCTGCGCTGCACCGCCGTTCCCTGGAGACCCTCAGCCACACGGGGCTCTCGGTGCGCCACCTGCGGCGGCACCGGACCCAGGCCGCGATCGTCTTCAACGCCGCCAATGCGCTCTGGCTGCCCGCCCTGCGGCAGGCGGGCATCCCGGTGGCCACCCACGTGGACGGGTTGGAATGGAAGCGATCGAAGTGGGGGCCGTTGGGCCGCCGCTTCTACCTGGTCTCGGAGCGACTGGCTGTCCGGTTCTCCGACGCCCTGATCGCCGACGCCGCCGGTATCGCCGACTACTACCGCGACAAGTTCGGGGTGGCCACCGAGCAGATCGCCTATGGCGCACCGGTGGTCGGCTCCGACTCACACCGACTGGCCGAGTTGGGTCTGACTCGGCACGGCTACCACTTGGTGGTGGCCCGGTTCGAGCCCGAGAACCACGTCGACGTGATCGTCGACGGTTACCGGCGCAGTGGCGCGACCCTGCCTCTTGTCGTAGTCGGCTCCGCCCCGTACGCGGCCGATTACACCCGCCGGCTGCACGCACTGGCCGACGATCGGGTCCGCTTCCTCGGCGGAGTGTGGGACCAGGAGTTGCTCGACCAGCTGTATGCCGGCGCGACCACCTACCTGCACGGCCACTCGGTCGGTGGGACGAATCCCTCGCTGTTGCGGGCGATCGGGGCCTCCGCCGCGGTGTCGGCCTACGACGTGGTGTTCAACCGGGAGGTGCTCGGCACGGCCGGCCGCTACTTCGCCGAAGCTGGCGACGTCGCGCAACTCGTGAACGAGGCCGAACTGGATCCGGTCGGCACCCGCGAGCGCGGTCTGGCTGCCGGCGACCGGGCCGCCGACTACGACTGGGGCCGGGTCGCCGCCGACTACGAACGCCTGTGCCGCTGGCTCGTCTCCGGGGCCGACCTGCACTCCCTCCCCGTCCAGCAGACCGTCCAGCAGGCCGCCCCGTGGGCCGACTCGGTCGAGGGAGTCCGCTGATGAGCACTCTCACCGTCCAGGGGTACGGAGCAACCGTCCGCGAGCTCGCCTCGGCCCAGAAGTCGGCCAAGGGCGCACCCGGATACTCCCGCTTCATCAACCGGCCGTTCGGTCGCCGCTTGGCGGCGCTGGCGTTCCTGGCCGGGCTGACGCCGAATGCGGTCACCGCAATCAGCGCCGTGTGCACCTTCAGCGCGATCATCCTGCTCGCTGTCGCCACGCCCGGATGGGGACTCGGCATCGGCGTCACCGTCCTGCTGGTGGTCGGCTACGCACTGGACTCCGCGGACGGCCAGGTGGCACGCCTTCGCGGTGGCGGCAGCCTGCGGGGCGAGTGGCTCGACCACATGGTCGACGCCGCCAAGATCACCTCCCTGCACCTGGCCATCGCGATCGGGGTCTTCCGGGTCGTCGGGCCGGGGGAGTACGGGCTGGTGCTGGTGCCGGTCGTCTTCGCTGTGGTGAACACGGTGCTGTTCTTCGGGATGATCTTGAACGAGTTGTTGCGGGCCCGCCACCAGGCTCGCGGCGGGTACGTCCCGTCGCCGGCGACCGCGCCGTCGACGCTCCGGGCCCTGGTCCTGGTTCCGGTGGACTACGGCTTCCTCTGCCTGATCTTCGTCCTGCTGGGCGTGCCGGCGCTGTTCTTCGGCGTGTACGCGCTGTTGCTGACGGCCTACACCGCCTTCTTGCTGCTTGCCGTACGGAAGTGGTTCGTCGTGATCGGCGAACTCGACGGTGAGGACGTCCGATGAGGCGACTGGTGGCCGGGGCCACCTGCCTTGCCGCGCTGGTGGCGCTGTCCGGATGCACCGGAGCCGAGCCGAGCGCTCCCGGAAGCCCGGAACCGTCCGTCCAGCCCACCGACCAGCAGCCCACCGACCCTCAGTCTCCGGGGGAGGCTCCGCCCTCGGTGGACCCGTCCCCGGCGGTGACCAGTGAAGTGCCCGCCCCAGGTGGCGGCGACGTCAGCGAGACGGTCCCGGTGGAGGAGCCGAAGGTGTTGCCCGCGGTGGCCAGCGACGAGCCGGTCGACGTGAACGAACTCACGATTCGAATCACCTCCCTCACCGAGAACGACGTCGAGGCGCAGGCGCCGCGCGAGATCGGCGGCCGGGCCGTCGAAGTCGTGGTCGAGATCGACAACGGGTCCGACGCCGAGGTCGAGTTGATCAGCGCCATCACCACCGCCGCGGACGAGGGCGCCACCCCGCTGGTGCCGATCGACAGCGCCTCCGAACCCTTCCGCGATGTCGTCGCCGGTGGGGACACCGCCACGGCCCGCTATGTCTACAGCTACCCCGAGGGTGCGCCGCTGCCCCTCACCATCACCGTCCACTACCTCGCCGCGGCGCCGGTCGCTGTCTTCGTGGGTGACCCGTCATGATCAAGGAGGCGTCGATGTCTCGATTCGCACGCGAGGTCCGACCGCTGCGTGGAGTCCGCCGTACCACTGCACTGCTCACCAGTGTTGTCGTGCTGGCCGGCTTCGGGTTGTCCGCGGCGGTGGCGTCACCCGCCCACGGGGCCGCCGGAGAGGTGCAGCCGCGCGATGAATCGGTGGTCACCGCGGACGCGCTGCCGACTGCTCAGATGAACGGCGTGGCCTGGGACCAGGAGGTCACCGGCAACACGGTGTGGGTCGGCGGCTCGTTCAGCCAGGCTCGGCCGGCCGGTGCCGCCCCCGGCGCGAACCAGACGTCCCGCAACAACCTGATGGCCTATTCCCTGTCCAGCGGCGTGATGACGAGCTGGAACCCGAACGCCAACGCCCAGGTGAACGCGGTCACCGCTTCGCCCGACGGGTCACGGGTTTACGTGGGCGGCAACTTCACCCGGGTGTCCGGGCAGGTTCGGAGCCGGATCGCGGCCTTCGACACCGCGACCGGTAACTTGATCAACAGCTTCGCCCCGCCGGTCGGCTACACGGTGCACGACATCGCCGCCACCAACACCACCGTCTACGTCGGCGGTTCGTACGGTTCGGTCGGCAGCCAGCCGCGGGCCAACCTGGCGGCCTTCAACGCCTCCAACGGGGCGCTGCTCGGTTGGGCGCCGACCACCGACCGCCCAGTGCTCACCCTGGATGTCAGCGACGACGGGCAGACCGTGATCGCCGGGGGACACTTCCAACAGGTGAACGGGGCGACCGCGCGGGGTCTGGCCAAGCTCGATGCCGCGTCGGGCGCCCTCCAGCCCTGGCCGGTGTTGATCAGCAACTCCGGCGCGGAGGCGGCGATCAACAGTGTCAAGATCGACGGCGGCTCGGTGTTCGGGACCGGCTTCCACTTCGGGGCCGGCGGCAACCAGGAAGGTCCGTGGCGGCTCGACCTGGCCACCGGTGCCCTGCACTGGGTGGCGGACTGCCACGGCGACACCTATGACTCCTTGCCGGGTGTGGTGGACTATGTGGTCGGACACTCCCACTACTGCGGCAACGTCAGCGGCGGGTTCCCGCAGTACCCGACCTGGCAGTTCCAGCACAACATGGCGTTCACCCGTGAGGCCACCGGAACCAACATCCGGGAGGTGCACGGGTATGCGAACTGGGACGGACAACCGGCCCCTTCCTTCGTCGGATGGCTGCCGCAGATGAACATCGGCAGCATCACCGGCATGTACCAGGCCGGGTGGACGATCGAGGGGAACGACGACTACGTGGTGGTCGGTGGCGAGTTCCCGCGGGTGAACGGTGCCGGCCAACAAGGCCTGGTCCGCTTCGCCCGGTCTCCGATCGCGCCGGGCAACCGCGGGCCGCAGTTCCAGGGGAACAGCTTCGTCCCCGAATTGCAGGCGGTGGCACCCGGTTCGGTGAAGGTCAGCTGGCTTGCCGGCTACGACATGGACGATCTGGAGCTCACCTACGAGGTGCGGCGCTCCCCGGGCGGGTTGGTGAAGACGCTCAAGGCGCCCTCCACCTGGTGGGATCTGCCCGGGCTCAGTCACGTCGACACCGGGCTGACACCCGGGTCGAGTTACTCCTACTCGCTCCGCGCCATCGACGGTTCGGGGAACACCGTGTTCGGGTCGACGCGCAGCATCACGGTGCCGCAGGACGTCACCCGCAGCGACTACGGCACGACCGTCCTCGATGACGAGCCGATGCTGTACTGGCCGCTGAACGACAGCTCCGGGCAGATCACCGACCATGCCGGCGGCTGGCACGGGGTGGCCGGATCGGCCGTCAACTACGGGGTGACGAACTCCGCGGTGTCGGGGGACACTGCCGTCAGCGTCAACAACAGCAACAACGGGCGCATCCACACCCTGGGCACGACGACGGCACCGACGAACTACTCGTCCGAGGTGTGGTTCCGGACCAGTTCGTCCAGCGGTCGGCTGCTCGGCTTCGGTGACCTGCCGACCGGCAATTCGGCCCACCGCGATCGTCAGATCTACCTGGCCGACAACGGTCGGGTGCACTTCGGTGTCCGGGCCAGCAACACGTACGTGATCAACAGTTCGGCGACCTACAACGACAACGAGTGGCACCAGGCCGTGTCCACGTTGTCCGGCAGCACCATGCGGCTCTACGTCGACGGGGTGATGGTCGCCCAGCGTGCCGACGTCCCGGACGCGGAGGCGTACGTCGGACACTGGCGCCTCGGCGGCGACAACCAGTCCGGCTGGCCGAACCCGGGCAACGCCAACTTCTCCGGCTCGATGGACGAGTTGTCGATCTACCCGTACGCGCTCACCCCACAACAGGTGAACGCCCACTACGTGGCCTCCGGGCGGACGTCGCAGATTGCCGAGCCGCCGGACGACGACTACGGGCAGCTGGTCTACGACGCCCAACCGGACCTGTACTGGCGACTCGGTGAGTCCTCGGGCGCCACGGCGAACGATGCGGGC
Organism: Propionibacteriaceae bacterium; assembly: GCA_052094425.1. Classification (GTDB taxonomy): domain Bacteria; phylum Actinomycetota; class Actinomycetes; order Propionibacteriales; family Propionibacteriaceae; genus Microlunatus. The sequence continues at coordinate 80,386 of JBQDIN010000003.1, read as the reverse complement.
CTGCTCGGCAACCGGGGCACCTACCGGGGCGGTCACACCAAGGGGACGGCTGGTGCCCTGCAAGGGGTGACCAACACGGCCACCACCTTCAACGGATCGGACGGCTACGTCGCGTCCGACAACACGTTCACCAACCCGCAGGTGTTCTCCACCGAGGCCTGGTTCCGCACGACCAGCGGCGATGGCGGCAAGATCATCGGGCTCGGGAACGAGCAGTCCACCACCTCGTCCAACTACGACCGACACACCTTCATGCAGAACGACGGCAGTCTGGTGTTCGGAGTCTGGACCGGGGCGGAGCAACGGGTGACCTCGCCCCAGTCCTACAACGACGGGCAGTGGCACCACGTGGTGTCGGTGCTGTCCTCCGACGGGCAGAAGCTGTACGTCGACGGCGTCTTGGCCGACAGCAGCACCAACACCCAGGCGGAGAGCTACACCGGCTACTGGCGTGTTGGTGGCGACACCGTGTGGGGCGGCGCCTCCAGCAGGTTCTTCAACGGCGCCGTGGACGAGGTGGCCGTCTACCCTGTCGCGCTGACCTCGGCCCAGGTCGCCCAGCACTACCAGCTCGGTAGTGGGGTGGTGCCGAACGAGGCGCCGACCGCGGCCTTCGACTTCGAGGCCGAGCACCTGGCGGTGGCCTTCGACGGGACGGCCTCGGCCGACACCGACGGCACGATCGCCACGTACGCGTGGGACTTCGGCGACGGAGAGACCGGCGCCGGCGCCACGGCGAACCACACCTACGCCGAAGCCGGCAGCTACGACGTGGTGCTCACGGTGACCGACGACGGCGGGGCGCCCCACCAGGTTGCCCACCCGGTGACGGTCACCGCAGAGCCGGAGAACGTTGCGCCGTCTGCGGCCTTCGACTTCGACGTGACCGACCTGCAGGTCAGCGTCAACGCCACCGAATCCACCGACGAGAACGACGACATCGTCGGCTACCAGTGGGACTTCGGTGATGGCAACGGGGCCACCGGTCTCACCGCCGAGCACACCTACGACGCCGACGGAACGTACGAGGTGACGCTGACCGTCACCGACGGCGGTGGGTTGTCACACAGCGTCACGCACGAGGTCGAGGTGACCGCACCGCCGCAGAACGAACCGCCGGTGGCCGCATTCATCTACACCACCGCGGACCTGACGGTGAACGTCGACGCCAGTACGTCGGCCGACACCGATGGCACCATCGAGTCCTACGAGTGGGATTTCGGCGCCGGGTACGAAGCTGGAGATGCTGCCACCGCGCACACCTTCGCGGCGCCGGGCAATCACGCGGTGCGGCTGCGGGTCACCGACGACGACGGCGCCACGACGGTGTCCGAGCAGTCGGTCACGGTCACCGCACCGCCGGCCAACGAGGCCCCGACAGCTGCCTTCGGCGTGGAGGTCTCCGGCCTGACTGCGACCCTGACCTCCGGCTCCAGTGACGCCGACGGCACCGTCGTGGGCCACAGCTGGGACTTCGGGGACTCCTCGGCAGCGGGCACGGCTGAGGTCGCGGTGCACGCGTACAGCGAGGGGGGCACCTACCAGGTGACCCTCACCGTCACCGACGACGACGGGGCCACCGACGAGGTGACCGTGCCCGTCACGGTGACCGATCCGGACCCGGGCCAGGAACCGCCGGTGGCCGCCATGGCGGCCCCCCCGGGCGGGCGCTCGGGGGGCATCGACCCCCGGGGCTCCGGCGCCCCCGGCGGGCACCACACGTCGGATGCGTGGGTCTTCGGGGACGACAGCGTCGGGTCCGGCGAGACCATCAGCCACACCTACGCGAGTCCCGGCACCTACCCGGTGACGCTGACCGTCACCGACAACGACGGCAACAGCGATTCGGTCGAGGAGTCCGTCACCGTGACGGCACCTCCGGGCGGCACCACCCACGCCACCGACACCTTCAGCCGGACAGCCGGCAACGGTCTGGGCAGCGCCGACCTCGGCGGCACCTGGTCCAACACGTCCTCGAACCATGCCGTGTCCGGGGGCCGGGGCCTGGTCACCATGCCGACGGCCGGATCGGGCTCGACCACGGCCCTGACCGGGGTCGCCGCCCGGGATGTGGACGCCCGGGTCGACGTCACCTTCGACAAGGCGCCCACCGGGTCGGGCCTCTACCACGCCCTGCTGGTCCGCCGGATCGGCACCAGTGACTACCGGTTGAAGGTCCGTCCGATGCCCGGGAGCACCCAGGTGCTGTTGTACCGCACGATCAACAACGCCGAGACGCTGCTCACCCACACCACTCTGCCGTGGCAGTACCAGCCGGGTCAGGTGCTGCACCTGCGGCTCGTCGCCGAGGGGTCGGGAAGTACGGCGCTGAGCGGGAAGGTGTGGCGCGACTCCGACCCGGAGCCGGCCAGCTGGCAGGTGAGCACCCAGGACTCGACCGCGACGCTGCAGGCGGCCGGCGGGGTGGGCCTGTTCTTCTACGTCGGCGGCAGCATCACGAATGCACCGGTCGTGGCCGCGGTGGACAACCTGCACGTCGGCGGGATCGGGGTGGCGCCGGCCAACCAGTCCCCGGTGGCCGCCTTCACCAGCACCGTGGACGGACTGACCGTCTCGGTGGACGGCTCCACCTCGACCGACGATCAAGGAATCACCAGTCATGCTTGGGACTTCGGTGGCGGCGCGACCGCCACTGGAGCGACGGCGGAGCACACCTTCACCGAGGCCGGCACCCATCCGGTCCGGCTCACCGTGACCGACGGCCAAGGCCAGACCGGGACCGTCACCCACGAGGTGACGGTGGCAGCGCCGGAACCGGATCCCGATCCCGAGCCTGAACCCGAACCGGACCCGAGCCCGCCGGAGGCGGCCTTCACCGCCGAGGTGGATGGGTTGTCGGTCGACGTCGACGCGTCCACGTCGATCGACCCGGACGACGATATCGCCTCCTATGCCTGGGACTTCGACGGCGAGGGCACCGGAACCGGGGTGACCGCTGCGCACACATTCGCCGGCGCCGGCACGCACGAGGTGACTTTGACGGTGACCGACGACGAGGGCCTCACCGACACGGTCACCCAGGAGGTCACTGTCACCGCACCGGACCCGGACCCGGACCCGGAGCCGGATCCCGACCCCGAGCCGGATCCCGACCCCGAGCCGGAGGAGGAGTTGGCCGAGGACGGATTCAACCGGGACGTCCCAGTCGGCTTCGGCGAGGCGGACACGGGGGGTCTGTGGACCACCAACTCCAGTGGGGCGAACCTGCGGGTCGAGGACGGGGTCGGGATCATCCGGATGCCCAACCCGGCCAGCGGCCCCCGGGTCGCGCTCGCCAACGTCGACGGGCTCGACGTCGACGCACAAGTCTCGGTCAGCCTGGACAAGCCGCCGTCCGGAGGGGACACCTACATCACCCTCGGGGCCCGGCGCGCCGGGAACAACGAGTACCGGCTGAAGGCGCGGTTCATGCCGAACCAGACCATGGTGATCATCACCCGGGCGGTCGGCAACACGGAGACCAACCTGGTCGTGCAGACCTTGGGCGCTGGGATGACCTACCAGGACGGGGACCGTTTCACGCTCCGATTCCAGGTGACCGGGACCGACTCGGTGTCGTTGAACGGCAAGGTGTGGAAGACCGGAACGACCGAGCCGACCGACTGGCAGGCGACGGCCACCGACACCAGTGGCACGATCGTGGCGGCCGGTGGGGTCTCCTTGCAGGCTTATCTCTCCGGGGCCTCGGCCAACGCCCCGGTGGAGGCGCGCTTCGACGACTTCCGGGCGGACGAGGTGTCCGCCCCGTGACCGAAGCTCCTGCCATCGTGGCCCGCCGTTCTGAGGGTGTCGACGCGGCACCCGGGACACGATGGTCGCCGGGCCCGGAAGCGGGGCAGCGGCGCCGCCGACTCACGGTCCGGTTCGCCGGAGGGGTCGCTGCGCAGGGATCCCTGGCCCTGGGAAGCTTCGTCCTGCAGTTGCTCGCCGCCCGGATGCTCGGCCTGGAGGGTCTCGGCCGCTACGCCGCGCTCTACGCGCTGATCGTGCTGTCCACGGCGATCAGCCAGGGCCTCGTCGGTGATTCGCTCACGGTCCTGGACCGGTCCCACTCCCGCATCCGGGCCGGCCTGCAGGCGTTGGCCGGGACACTCGCCCTCGGCCTCGGCCTGGTGGCCGCGGTCGGAACCTGGGCCTCCAGCTTCCTCACCGCGACCGAAGCGGCCGTCTTCGGCACGGCGACTGCCCTCTTCCTGCTCCAGGACGTGCTCCGCCGGCTGCTCATGGCTACGCTCCGGTTCTGGCACCTGGTCCTCGTCGACGTGGTTGGGACCAGTGCCGCCATCTCGGTGATCATCATCGTCGGGTCGGTGACCGGTGGCATCAGCCTGCTCACCCTGTGGTGCGCGCTCGCCGTCGGGCAATTGCTCTCGCTGGTGCTGGCTGCCTGGTTGCTGCCGGCCGGAGAGCGCTGGCTGGCACCGCTCCGGGGCGTCGACCTGCGCTCGGTCTTCGGTTACGGCGGGTGGAGAGTGGTGCACCACTCGATCCGTCCCGGGTCCCGGGCCGTCATGCGGTTGCTCTGCGTCGCCCTGGTCGGGCTGGTCGCCGTCGGTGAGCTCGAGGCGGCCCGGATCTACATGGCTCCCGCGATGCTGGTGGTGGCCGGGATCACCTCAGTGCTCTTCGCCGGGTACGCGACCCAGGGAGAGGTGTCACTCCAGCAGATGGTGCGGCGGGCGGATCGCACCGTGTTGTTGATCACTGCGGCGGTGATGGTGGTCGGGGTTCTGGCGGTCCTCGCGCTGCCCGTACTCGGGCCGGTGCTCACCGGTGGCGCGTACGTGATCTCGACCCCGGTGGTGATCGGCTGGGCTGGTTACGCAGCCGCCGTGGCGATGGGGAGTCCGTACGGGGAACTTGCGGCGGTGCGTGGTCGACAGCGGGTCGTGATGGCGATCCGGATCGGCGAGAGCTTGGTCATCCTGCTGGCGGTGGCTGGCCTGCTGATGATCAAGGACTCGGTGCTCTGGGTGCCGCTGCTGATGGCGGGTGGAGCGCTCCTGGGTGCGCTGGTGGTCCGGACCCTGGTGTTGCGGCCGATGGTGCTGCGACCGATGGTGCTGCGACCGGGCCTGCGGTCGAAGGAAGAGGACGCCCGAATCCGTTCCCGGGAGGACCGATGAGGGACAGCCGGCCGACGAGGGTCGGCGGAGACGAGGAGAGTCGGATGTCGCTACGCCGAGCCGCCTTCGAGGTGAAGTCGCGTACGGTGCTGCGTTCGTCGCGGAAGATGATGGACGCCTTGCTCCGCAACGACACGCTGGCACCGGAGGCGCTGGACCGGTTGGGGCGGGAACGGGTGATGGCCCAGGCGCGGTTCGCGATGGCGCACACCCGTTTCTACGCCGACCACTACCGCGACGCCGGCCTCAGTGCGGCCGACCTGTGGGACCTGGACGCGCTCGAATCCCTTCCCCTGGTGGAGAAGAGCCACATCCGCGAGCAGGCGGAATCGTTCCGCAGCGATGAGTGGACTCCGCGGCGCGCAGTGCGGATCACCACCGGTGGGAGCACCGGACGCCCGCTGACCCTGGAGCGCGATCGCCGGGTGCCTGCCCGTGGGTTCGAGTGGCGGCTACAGAACTGGTGGGGGGTCCGGCCCGAGGACGACACCGCCATCGTCTACCGGATCTTCCGCAGCCGACGCGGCATGGCCCTGCAGTCGGTGTTGTGGTGGCCGTCGGCCCGCTTCCACTGTGACGCCCTCCAGATGACCGAGGAGGCCATCTTCGACTTCCTGTCGGAGTTCCGCCGTCGTCGGCCGCGGTTCCTGATCGGCTACGTCGGAGGCATCGTCGAGTTGGCCCGCTTCGTCGCGGCCCGCGGGATCGAACTGCCGGCACCGCGGGCGATCGCGGTGACCGCCGCACCGATGACCGAGCAGCAGCGGCGGCTGGTCGAGTCGGCGCTCGGGGCCCCCACCTACGACCACTACCGCTGCGCCGAGTTCAACTGGATGGCCGGGGAGTGTCGCGCCCAGGACGGCCTGCACACGTTCAGCGACATCAAGTGGCTCGAGGTGATCGGGTCCGACGGCCGGCCCAGCCCGGCCGGACAGGTGGGGCAGACCGTGCTCACCGACCCCTTGAACCGGGTCTTCCCGCTGATCAGGTACCGGCTGGGCGACCGGACCGCTCGGATCGATGCCCCCTGCTCCTGCGGCTCGCCGTTTCCGCGGATCGAGCCGATCCACGGTCGGGTCTCGGACGCCCTGCGGCTCAACGACGGCCGAGTGCTGCCCGGTGAGGCCCTGACCCAACTCTTCAAGGCGGCCATCGACCACGTCGAGCAGTTCCAGATCCACCAACGGGCCGACGGCTCCATCACCGTACGCTGCATCGCGGGCCGGGGGCCCGAGGCCAGGCAGGCGATCGAGCGGGTGGTCAGCCAGTTCCGCGGGATCGTCGGTGCGACGACCGATGTGCGACTGGAGATCGTGGACGACATCGCCCACGACGGAGGGAAGATCCGCTACATCACGAGCGATCTGGCGGCTGCCTGACCCTCGGGCGGCACCGTCCGGCGGTGAGCACCGACCTCCCACCGGACCGGGTCGGGTCAGCGGACCGGCTGCTGCTCGAGAGACCGTCCGCACAGGGTGCGGGCGAAGCCGGCGAACAGCGGTTGCAGTTGGAACCAGCTCAGCCGGTACTCGGCCGCGGCGCCGCCGTACGGATCGTCCACATCGTCTTCGCTCGGGTCCACGGTGCCCTCGGCGCCGCGCTGCGCGTGGATCCGGGGGACCAGGTCGGCCAGTCGCTCGGCGGCGGTCTCGCCGACGGCCGGGGTCCGCACCCCGTGCAGCAACCGTCCGGCCTGACGCATGGTCAACATCCGGCGTACGGTCCGTGGGCTGTGGGTCGCGATCGCGGTCCGCAGCCCACGGTCGGCGACCAGGATGAGGTCGGCCTCCAGATCGCTGGCGGTCAGCCGGTGGGAACGGAATCCGCCGGTGTCGATGTCGACCGCCTGAAGGACCCGTGCACTACCGGACTCCATCGGTCGTCCGGTGCGGGCCCGGGTGCCGGCACTCGTCACGGTGACGGCGTCGGCCTCCGGCAACGTGCGGAGGACCTCCCGCAAGGCGTACTCGGCCATCGGCGATCGACAGATGTTGGCGACGCAGACGAGCAGCAGGTGGAAACGTGGGTTGGACGTGGCCCTCCTCCTTCTGGTGTGACGCACTGATGTGACGCTTTTGGGTCAGGTGGGTGAAGGGACGCGGTGCTCGGCCCGCCTGGCCCCGTTCGTCGGTGTGATGCCGGGCGACGGTGCGCCGTCGAGCTGCTCCGTCGAGGGATCGTCCCCGAGCACCAGCTCGTCGATCGACGCACTGACCCGGCTCGGGTCGGAGTCGTAGGTGTAGAGGGAGATCGGGACAGCATCCGGTCCCTTGACCGGCAGCCTGTTCAACACCACGCCGAGCAGGGTGGCGCCCACGGTGTCCAACTTCTCCAGGCTGTGCTGCAAGTCCGTTCGGGTGACGGCCTTCCGGCCGGTTCCGACCAGGACGATGGCTCCGGCGCACCAGCGGGCCAAGATGGCGCCGTCGGTGACCGGCAACAGTGGGGGAGAGTCGACGATCACCACGTCGTAGTCGATCTCCAGTTCCCGGACCAGGCGCTCCATCCGTTCTCCGGCGAGCAACTCCGACGGGTTCGGTGGGATCGGGCCGGACAGGATCACGTCCATGCCGTTGGGGCCCCACGGCTGGGTCACGTCCGCGCGGTCCGCGGTGCTGATCAGGATGTTGGTCAGTCCGACCGAGGACTCCAGGTCGAGGTAGCGACCCCCGGACGGGCGGCGCAGGTCCGCCTCGACGAAGCAGACCCGCTGCCCGGTCTCGGCCAACATCAGGGCGAGGTTCATCGCGGTGGCCGATTTGCCCTCGCCGGGAAGTGAGGAGGTGATCACGTACGAGCGCCGGCCGGCTCGAACGGGCAGGAACTGCAGGTTGGTGCGGACCTGGCGGATCGCCTCGGCCCGGGCGCCGTGGGCGTTGGCGCCCACGATGAGCGGGTGGGTCTGAGCATCCTCGTCGATCGGGACGTGCCCGATCACCGGAGCGGGCGTGATCGCCCGCAGGTCGCCCTCACCGCGGATCCGCCGATCGGCGAACTCGCGGAACACCGCCGCACCGAGACCCAACGCGAGTCCGGCCAGCAGGCCGAGGGCGGTGTTGAACTTCAGGCTCGGGGACGAGGCGTGCAACGGGATGGCCGCTGGGTTGATCACGGTGACCCGGACTACCGCGGTCTCGTCGGCACGGGCCGGCTCCAACTCGGGGGCGATCGTGCTGAACTCATCGGCGATGGTGTTGGCGATCAGGGCCGCCCGGGTCGGGGAGTGGTCGTCGACCGAGATGGTGACGACGACGGTCTCGGTGATCACCGAGGCCTCGACCCGCTCGGCCAGTTCGGCCACGGAGTCGTCCAGCCCGAGCTCGTCGATCACCGGTTGCAGGACCACGTCCTTGTTGACCACCTGGACGTACGACTTCACCCGGTTGAGGATGAAGGTCGAGCCCTGCATCAACTCGGCGGTGCTGCTGCCGGCCTCCGGCGCGACGAACAATTCCGTCTGCGCGGTGTAGGTGCTGGGCATCAGCATCGTCAGACCGACTCCGGTGACGAGCCCCGCCGAGATGAACGCCACGAACAGTCGCCATCTGGTGCGAAGAACTCGCCAGTAGTCCTTGAGCTCCACGGCATCTCCCCCAAGATCCGTTGCACCCCGTGGCGATAGAACCTCCGTCGCCGGTGCTGTTCGAAGACTAGCAACTACCGAGGGGATTGTTGGCGGTTCCGGTGGAATGGGCCACTTCGGTCTAGAGTCGGCATCGGAGGAGTGACACCGGCCCGCGGAGGCCGACAGACGCTGGCCCGCGGGGCCGAGAAGGGGACGAGACTCACGATGCGCTCGGGGGAGCCGACGGCCACGGCCGCCATGCCGAAGCGTCCGGCGCTGTACCCACCCACGCCCGGCACGCAACAGGTCAACGGCTGGGCGAGTGCCTCCCGGTGGGTCGTCCTGCTGGCGATCGTCACCACGATCTCGTGGCGACCGCAGGTTTTCTACTCCGGTGGGGTGGATTCCGTCGTCTTGATGAAGGCCGTGATCGGCTTGCTCGCGGTGGGCCTGGCCTGGCTGGCCTGGGTACAGCGGGTGCGTGATCGCCCGGTGGGTACCGCCTACCTGTGGTGCACGGCCGCCTTCCTGGTCGCGTCCTCCTTCGGCGCCTGGACCCTGGGTGACCTGACGGTCGCCGGTGTGCTGACGCTGCGAGTCGCGTTGTTGGCCGTCACCGTCGGGTTGCTGGTCAAGACGTTCCCGGTCGAACAACTGCTGCGGGACCTGCTCGTCGTCTGCGGACTGACTGGCGTGCTGGGTGCGGTGACCGGCCTGCCGGAATACCTGGCCGGGGAGCGCCTGGGTGGTGGAATCCCTGCGGTGCACCCGAATGAGCTGGCCTTCCTGTGCGCCCTGCCGGTGATCGGGTTGGTGTACCTCGTGGTGCAGGGGACCGCTCGGGTCCCCCACGTCCTCGGCCTGTTCGCCCTGCTGGGTGTGGTGTGGGCGACCGGCTCCCGGACGACGTTGATGGCGATCGTGGTCGCGGCGATGATCATGTTCGTGCAAGCTCGGCGACTGAAGCGGCACGTGGCGGTGGCGCTGGCCAGCACGCTGCCGGTGACGGCGTACGTGATGGTGGCGACAGACTTGTTCGTCGAGTTCTTCACCCGCGGAAACCTCGAGAACATCAGCACCCTCAACTCGCGCAGCATCGGGTGGGCGGCGGCCTTCGACTATCCGGCGACCGAATGGAACCGGTGGTTGGGCAGCGGGCTCTCGGTGAAGATGATGCCGGTCCAGGGACAGTACTGGGACATGCAGGGGCTGGACAGCAGTTGGGTCTCCGCGGTGGTGCACGCGGGCTGGATCGGCGCCGGCCTGTTGGCGATCTGGGTGGTCACGGTTGCGGTCCGCAGCTTCTGGCTGCCACGGGACCTGCGGCTGCTGGTCCAGGCGGTGCTCGGCTACTTGATCATCAGGAGTGTGCTGGAGAACGGGCTCCTGGACAGCACCGGCACCTTCGTTGCGTTCCTGCTGATCTCCCTGGTCGTCGACCGACGTCCGTCTCGATCTCTCGGTGCGTCCGAGGACTTCCGCGGATCACCGACGCCACGCGTCGTCCGCGGTTAGGGTGGTGCCGACTCCGCACCTACCGGGGTCAGTCGTTTCGGGGGGAGCGCAGCAATGGCAGACGAAGCCATGCCAGACGAAGCCATGCCAGAGGAAGCCGGGCCAGACGCAGTCAAGTCAAGGGAAGGGCAGCCGACTGTGTTGGTCGCGCACCCGTCACCGGACCTGTACGGGGCGGACCTGCAACTGCTGGAGAGTGTCGCGGGGTTCGTCGCTGACGGTTGGGCGGTGGTCGTGGTGCTGCCCGAGGACGGGCCGCTGGTGGCCCGGCTGCGTACGGTCGGTGCGGTGGTGCGGTTCACCGGCTTCCCGGTCCTGAAGCGCGCCAACAGTGCAGCCGGCGGGTTCGCGCGGATGGTGGCCGAGGCGGTCACATCCCTGCCCCGACTGGTCGCTCTGGTCCGGCAGGTACGGGCCTCGGTGGTGTTGGTGAACACGATCACCCTGCCGTGGTGGCTGCTGGCCGGTCGGCTGGCCCGTCGTCCAGTGGCCTGTCACGTGCACGAGGCGGAGACCGAGGACCGGCGGTTCGTCCGACAGGTCCTGACCCAGCCGCTCCGGCTGGCCGATCGGCTGGTGGTGAACAGCCGGGCCGCGACCCACGCACTGACTGAGGTGGTCCCGGCCCTCGAGGCCAAGATCTCGTTGGTCTACAACGGAGTGCCCGAACCGCCGCACGCCCCGACACCGGCGCACCTGGGTGAACACGGGTTGGGCGAACGGGGGCCGGGGGAACCGCTGCGGCTCGCCGTGGTGGGGCGGTTGTCGCCGCGGAAGGCGCCCCATGTGGCCATAGCGGCCACCGGGATCCTGCGGGCGGCCGGTCACCCGGTCGAACTCGAGATCGCGGGCTCGGCCGCCGACGGCTACTCCTGGTACGAGCAGGAGTTGGTCGATCAGGCCGCCGCAGCCGAGCTGGGTGGTGCGGTGACCTTCTCGGGGTACGCCGCTCCCATCTGGCCGGTCCTGGACCGGGTCGACGTCGTCTTGGCTCCTTCCCTGCGTGAACCCTTCGGCAATGCGGTGGTCGAGGCCCAACTGGCGTGTCGACCAGTGGTGGCGAGCGCCGCCCTCGGACACTTGGAGACCGTGGCCGACGGGGAGACCGGACTGCTGGTACGACCCGACGATGCGGAGGCGATGGCAGCTGCGGTGGAGCGACTGATCGCCGATCCCCAGTTCGCCGACGAACTCGCGGCCGAGGCCCGAGACCGAGCCCGGCAGCGCTTCTCCACTGCCCGCTACCGGGCCGAGATGGTCAAGGTGGTCTCCGACCTCCTCGACTGATCCGGCCCGTGTCTCCTCCTACTCGAAGGCGCCCACCCGCTGGGTCCCGGCCTCCTGTCCGACCAACTCGGCGATCGACTCCGGCAACGGCAGGGCGACGTCGCCGTGTCGTACGGCGTCGGTGGTTCGGTCACCCGGGCCGACCGCTTCGGAGCCGGTGAGTTCCTGGCTGCGGGCCTCCTGCCCGGTGGCGGCACGGAAGTCGGCCAGGTTGTCGTGGACGGACGGGTGTCCGGCACCCTTCGACCAGACCGCCAGCCAGTTCGGTGCGGAGGCCTTGTCCCGCTGGTAGACGTTGCCGTTCGCCACCACGCCCAGGTCTTCAGCGCTGTACTCCTTGGAGTAGTCCTCCACGCAGAGCAGGCAGTTGCCGGTGCTGCCGCTGATCACGTTGTTGGAAACCCGGACCGGCTTGGTGATCCATGTCATCTCGGGATCGTTCGGGTGCCGTGGATCCCGCCCGGGGGAGTTCGGGTCGGAGGCACGACGGTCGTCCTGGACGATGTTGACCGGGCGATCGTTGTCGAGGAAGGTGTTGTTCCACACCGACACCGAGCTGGTGTTGTTGATCTTGACCCCGAAACCGCCGTTACGGGCGATCACGTTGCCGGCCACCGTCATGGTGGCCGAGATCTCCAACGAGATGCCGTGGCCGGTGTTGTCCCGGCTGGTGTTGTTCAGGAACTTGGCGTCGTGCACCGACTCGTCGATCCAGAAGCCCGGACCGAAGTTCTGCTCCGACACCGACTCACTGATGGTGACTCCGCGGGCCCGGGTCACCTTCATTCCGCCCGAGACGGGGGAGGAGTTGAACCGTTCGGCGTTGTTGCCGCTGGTGTGCAGGCCGGAGACGGTCAGGTTGTCGGAGTTGTTGCCGTGCAGGCCGAGCAATCCGTTGCGCGCCAGCGTGACGTCGGTGACCTGGGCATCGGCCCCGAGAATGCTCAATCCGGTGGTGGCGTTGTCGGTGATGGCCACGTTCTCGATGGTGACGTCGTCGCGCTCGGCGGTCACGGTGCCCATGTGCGGGACTGAGGGGGCATAGCGCCGGATGCCGACCCCGCGTAGCACGGTGCCCTCGGCCCGCACCTCGATGGCGCGGGCGATGCTGCTGGCGCGGACCTCCTTGCCGGTCGGGTCGGTGCCGAGGTGGATCCGGTCCCGGGCATCGTCGATGTAGAAGGTGCCGTCGGTGACCTCGTCGACACTTCCCACCTGGGCCTGGGCGACGCCGTCGACCCAGACCTGGTCCGGGTGGGCGGCCATCGGGTGGTCCTCGTTGACGAATCCCCAGCCCTCCTCCTCGTGGTCGGCGGCACCCCAGCTGTAGGTGGGGCTGGAGTCGAACTCATGGTTCCAGTCGTCGAGGCGCCAGTGGCCGGACGTGGCGGTGAAGTCGTCCAGCACGGTGGAACCGTCGAACCAGACCTCCTCACCCGGGTGGTTCTGGATGGTCACCTGCTTCGAGACGTTGACCTTTTCGTGGTAGGCACCGCCACGGAGCACGATCGTGTCCCCTGAGTCGGCCCTCGCCAAGGCTGCGGTGACCGTACGCAACGGCGCGGCGAGGGTGCCGGCCGCCTCGTCGGAGCCGGTGGGGGCCACCACGACAGCATCACCGGGAACCGGGTACGACGCCTCGCCGGGCGGCAGGCTGCCGGCGGTCTCACTCGCGGCCGGTGCCGGATCGGGGCTGGGCTCGTCCCCGACGGCGACGCCCGGAGCGCCGACCAGGGACAAGCCCAAGCAGGCGGCCAGCGCGACGGCGGACAGCCGCCGGGGGCGCACAGGCGTTCGGTGAATGGGGAAATGGGTCTGGCGGTTCGCTTCTCGGTTCGGTGGCATCGAGTTCCTTCACGGGTCACCACACACAGGTGGCCTTGCCTCGTCCCGTGGCCGTCACCGACCATGCTCCCGGATCAGACTATGTCACGATCCGGTATCGGTCTGTCAAACCACCAGCGGCGGGAGGGTGATCGTGCCGGTGCGGGCGGGGGCGGAAACAGTCGTGACGCACATCCGCTCAGACCCCCGGGCGCCGATAGACCACACCGAGGTTGTTGTGCCCGGCGTACAGCCGTCCGAGGGACAACCGGCCGACCGCGCTGAGGACGAGCTGGACCAGCGGTCGGATCCGGCCGAAGACGTTCAGGTAGGCCGAACTGCCGTACGCCTCGACGACCTCCAGCCCGTGCTTCTCGGCATACTGCTGCAGGCCCGGAAGGGAGACCACCCGCTCGTACACCGCCGGGTACGGGGCGTGCCCGGGCTTGCCGGCGTCCGGGAAGCCTTCCACGTGGCGCTTGTAGAGCACGTGCAACCGGTGCGGGGAGTGCCGGACCGCGAACCCGTACACCGTGTCGCGGTCCGGGACACGGATGATGATCAACCCGCCCGGCCGGGTGGCAGCTCGGAGCCGGTCCAGTACGAGCTCGGCGCCGTCGACGTGCTCGAGGACGAAACTGCAGTAGGCGACGTCGAAGGCCGCGGCCGGGAGGTCCACTGTGCGCAGGTCCCCGACGATCGCCCGGTCCAGGTCGCCGGTCTCCTCGCTCCGGATCCGCATCGCCTCCGGATCCAGGTCCACCCCGGTGATGTGCAGGCTGGTTCCGGGGACGTCGATCGGCCACCGTTGTCCGCAGCCGGCCTCCAGCACCTGCACGGAGTCCGACACTTGAACGGGAGTAGCGCTGCTCGCCTCGGCGATGAGACTGCCCAGGAAGGCGTGCTCGGTGCGGAAGTCGGTGAAGACCTGCCACCCGTCGCCGCGGGAACGATCGGATCGGCGTACAGGCCGGGGCCGGACAGACATGGCATACCTCATTAGGTTGCTTCATCGGGGCACTGGCCCCCGGCGTCCGCCGGGCGGTGGGCGTCACTCCATTCTGCTCCCGGATACAGCCGGGCGCGGCCGAACGGCGAATTTCGGCGAAACCGCCCGGGGCCGCCGCGGTGTCAATAGACTCACCGCAGGACGAAACTCGGGGGAGTGGATCACGACGATGGCTGTGGATCAGCACGCATGGGAACGCACGGGCAGGGTTGGCTACGCGCCGGGGGTCTACGACCTCTTTCACATCGGCCACCTGAACATCCTGCGGCATGCCCGAAGTCGGTGCGACCACCTGATCGCCGGGGTCGTCTCGGACGAGATGGCCCTGATGGCCAAGGGGCGGGAGCCGGTGATCCCGTTGTCCGAGCGGTTGGAGATCGTCCGCGGCATCCGCTATGTCGACGAGGCCGTCGCCGAGGTCGTGCCGGAGAAGGTGGACACCTGGCGCACCGTCGGCTTCGACATCATCTTCAAGGGCGACGATTGGCGGGGGACGGCCAAGGGAGCCAAACTGGAGGCGGACTTCGCCCCGTTCGGTGTTGAGGTCATGTACTTCCCCTACACCATCCAGACCTCCAGCACCATGCTTCGCCAGCACCTGTTCGGTCCAGCGGGCCAAACCAGGCGCGAGGGCCAGTCAGTTCGCTGATAGGCTCAGCAGCGTTCAGTCACCAACCTTTAAGACCTGTCCTGTGAGGCAGGAAAGGACGGTCATGCCCGCACCCTCGGTCCCGTCTGTCGGGGCGCCCGCACACTCCTCGTTCCCCGAGTCGACGGCGGGAGGTGAAGCACTCCTCGTCCTCGAGGACGGCCGCTACTTCCGCGGCCGATCCTTCGGCTCCGGTGGCGAGACCTTCGGCGAGGCGGTCTTCTCCACCGGGATGTCCGGCTACCAGGAGACCCTCACCGACCCCAGTTACCACCGCCAGGTCGTGGTCGCCACGGCCCCGCACATGGGCAACACCGGCTGGAACGACGAGGACGACGAGTCGAAGCGGATCTGGGTCGCCGGCTACGTGGTCCGCGACCCCGCCCGGGTGCCGTCGAACTGGCGCTCCCAGCGCAGCCTGGACACCGAGATGGCCGCCCAGGGGGTGGTCGGTATCTGTGAGGTCGACACCCGGGCCCTGACCCGGCACCTGCGCGAACGGGGCGCGATGCGCGTCGGCATCTCCACCGCCGAACTCGATCCGCAGGCCCTGTTGGAGAAGGTGCTGGCCACCCCGTCAATGGCCGGGGCGAACCTCTACCCGGAGGTGTCGATCACCGAGCCCGTGGTGATCCGGGCACACGGCGAACGGCTCCTCACCGTCGTCGCCCTCGATCTGGGCATCAAGTCGACCACCCCCTATCGGATGGCCGAGCGGGGGATCGAGGTGCACGTGCTTCCCGGTGACGCGACCTTCGACGAGATCAGCGCCCTGGAACCAGACGGCGTCTTCTACTCCAACGGTCCCGGTGACCCGGAGGTCGCCACCGGTCCGGTCGAGGTGCTGCGGCGCGTGCTGGAGCACCAGATCCCGTACTTCGGCATCTGTTTCGGCAACCAGTTGTTCGGTCGTGCCCTCGGCTTCGGCACCTTCAAGCTGGGCTACGGCCACCGCGGCATCAACCAGCCGGTGATGGACCTCACCACCCGCCGGGTGGAGGTCACCTCGCACAACCACGGGTTCGCCGTCGAGGCACCGATCGGCGAGCAGGTGACCACTCCGTACGGCCAGGCGGCGGTCAGCCACATCGGACTGAACGACCAGGTCGTCGAGGGACTGCAACTGTGTGATGCCGCGGGAGACCTGCGCGCCTTCTCGGTCCAGTACCACCCGGAGGCGGCTGCCGGACCGCACGACGCCAGCTACCTGTTCGACCGCTTCACCGAGGTGATGGCGCGACACAGTCCCAACAAGGACCGGGTCCGACCGCTGGCCGACACCGCACCCGCCACCGAGTCCGGCCCATCCATCCACACTGCTGCAGGAGATGATCACTGATGCCGCGTCGCACCGACATCCCCTCAATCCTGGTCATCGGCTCCGGCCCGATCGTGATCGGCCAGGCCTGCGAGTTCGACTACTCCGGCACCCAGGCCTGCCGGGTGCTGATGGAGGAGGGCTTCCGGGTCATCCTGGTGAACTCCAACCCGGCCACGATCATGACCGACCCGGAGTTCGCCGACGCGACCTACGTGGAGCCGATCACCCCGGAGTTCGTCGAGCGGGTGATCGCCCAGGAACGTCCGGATGCCCTGTTGGCCACCCTCGGCGGACAGACCGCCCTGAACGCGGCGGTCCAGCTGCACGAGGCCGGGGTGCTGGAGAAGTACGGGGTGGAGCTGATCGGCGCCTCGATCGAGGCGATCCAGCGCGGTGAGAACCGGGAGCAGTTCAAGGGGATCGTGGAGGACCTCACCGGGATCGCCGGCGGTCCCGCTGAGGTCGCCCGATCACTGATCTGCCACACCATGAACGAGGTGCTCGACGCTGCCGGCGAACTCGGCTACCCCCTGGTCGTGCGACCCTCCTTCACCATGGGCGGGGTCGGTTCCGGGTTCGCCCACGACGAGTCCGACCTCCGTCGGATGGCCGGGGCCGGTCTGGACGCCAGCCCCACCACCGAGGTGCTGATCGAGGAGTCCATCCTCGGGTGGAAGGAGTACGAGCTGGAGGTGATGCGCGATCGCGCCGACAACGTCGTGATCGTCTGCTCCATCGAGAACTTCGACCCGATGGGCGTACACACCGGCGACTCGATCACGGTCGCCCCGGCGATGACCCTGACCGACCGGGAGTTCCAGCGGATGCGGGACGTCGCGATCGGCGTGATCCGCGACGTCGGCGTCGACACCGGCGGCTGCAACATCCAGTTCGCGATCAACCCCGACAACGGCCGGATGATCGTGATTGAGATGAACCCCCGGGTGTCCCGCTCCAGTGCCCTCGCCTCGAAGGCCACCGGCTTCCCGATCGCCAAGATCGCTGCCAAGGTGGCGATCGGCTACACCCTGGACGAGATCCCGAACGACATCACCGAGCAGACCCCGGCCTCCTTCGAGCCGACCTTGGACTACGTGGTGGTGAAGATCCCGCGGTTCGCCTTCGAGAAGTTCCCGAGCGCCGACACCACGCTGACCACGCACATGAAGAGCGTCGGCGAGGCGATGGCGATCGGCCGCAACTTCACCGAGGCCCTCGGCAAGGCGTTGCGCAGTCTGGAGGATCCGCGGGCCCCCTTCGACTACACCTCCGCTGACGGGGAGGACGTGGCCGCGCTGCTCGAGGCGGCGTCCCGCCCGCACGACGGCCGGTTGCAGTTGGTGATGCGCGCCCTGCTCGCCGGCGCCACCCCCGAGCAGGTGTTCGACGCCACCAAGATCGACCCGTGGTTCGTCGACCAACTGGTCCTGCTGCAGGAGGTCGCCACCGCCGTCGCCACCGCCCCGGAACTGACCGAGCCACTGCTGCGCCGGGCCAAGCGGCACGGCATCTCCGACGCCCAGATCGCCACCCTGCGAGGGATCTCCGAGGATGTCGTCCGCGGCGTCCGGTGGGCCCTCGGGGTGCGGCCGGTGTTCAAGACGGTGGACACCTGTGCGGCCGAGTTCGCCGCCCGGACCCCGTACCACTACAGCTCCTACGACGACGAGACCGAGGTCTCCCCGCGGGAACGCCCCGCAGTGTTGATCTTGGGCAGCGGGCCGAACCGGATCGGCCAGGGGATCGAGTTCGACTATTCCTGTGTGCACGCCTCCCTCGCCCTGTCGGAGGCGCCGACCGCGGACGGCACCGGGTACGAGACGATCATGGTCAACTGCAACCCGGAGACCGTCTCCACCGACTACGACACCTCCGACCGGCTCTACTTCGAGCCGCTCACGCTGGAGGACGTGCTCGAGGTGGTGCACGCCGAGCGGCAGGCCGGTCCGATCGCCGGGGTGATCGTGCAGCTCGGTGGCCAGACCCCGCTCGGGCTGGCGCAGGCCCTCAAGGACGCCGGGGTGCCGATCGTCGGCACCAGCCCCGAGGCCATCCACCTGGCCGAGGAGCGCGGCGCCTTCGGCATGGTCCTGGACGCGGCCGGGCTGCCGGCCCCGAAGCACGGGATGGCGCGGTCCTTCGACGAGGCGAAGCGGATCGCCGACGAACTCGGCTACCCGGTGCTGGTCCGTCCCTCGTACGTGCTGGGCGGACGCGGCATGGAGATCGTCTACGACGAATCCTCCCTGGCCGGCTACATCCAGCGGTCCACCCAGATCTCGACCGAGCACCCGGTGCTGGTCGATCGGTTCCTCGACGACGCGGTGGAGATCGACGTGGACGCCCTCTACGACGGCACCGACCTCTACCTCGGCGGCGTGATGGAGCACATCGAGGAGGCCGGGATCCACTCCGGCGACTCGGCCTGTGCGCTGCCGCCGATCACCCTCGGTACGGATGCGATCGAACGGATCCGTACCTCCACCGAGGCGATCGCCGCCGGTGTCGGGGTGCGTGGACTGATCAACATCCAGTTCGCTCTGGCCGGAGACGTCCTCTACGTGCTGGAGGCCAACCCGCGCGCCTCCCGTACCGTCCCGTTCACCTCGAAGGCGACGGCCACCCCGCTGGCCAAGGCGGCCGCCCGGATCATGCTCGGCAGTACGGTCGCCGAGCTGCGGATCGAGGGGATGCTGCGCCCGTCCGGGGACGGCGCCGACACCCCCGAGCGCGCGCCGGTGGCGGTGAAGGAGGCGGTGATGCCGTTCAACCGGTTCCGCACCGCCGACGGCTTCTCGGTCGACACCATCCTGGGACCCGAGATGAAGTCCACCGGCGAGGTGATGGGTCTGGACACGAACTTCGGTACCGCCTTCGCGAAGAGCCAGACGGCCGCCTTCGGTTCGCTTCCCCGGGAGGGCCGGGTGTTCGTCTCGGTCGCGAACCGGGACAAGCGGCATGTGATCTTCCCGGTGAAGCGACTGGCCGACCTCGGCTTCGAGATCCTCGCCACGGCGGGCACCGCGAGCGTGCTGGCCCGCAACGGGATCCAGGTCACCCCGGTGCGCAAGCACTTCCAGGGCACCGGACCGGAGGGGGAGAAGACGATCGTCCAGGCGATCCTCGACGACGAGGTGGACCTGATCTTCAACACCCCGCACGGCATCAGCAGTGACGGCCGGCCGCGCATCGACGGGTACGAGATCCGAACCGCGGCGGTGCTACGGGACATTCCCTGCATCACCACCGTGCAAGGCCTCTCGGCCGCCGTCCAGGGAATCGAGGCGATCCGCGCCGATGCGGTCGGGGTGCGGTCCCTGCAGTCCTGGGCGCAGGACCTGGCGTGAGTCCGGTGGGGCCGGCCTACCGGCGACTGCTCCGCCCGTTGCTGTTCCGCTCGCCCGCGGAGGAGGTGCACGACCGGACCCTGGCCGCACTGGCTCGGGTGTCGGCCACCCCCGGGCTGTCGGCCGCCCTCGGGTTGCTGCTGCGGACCCGGAGCCAGCCGGTCGACGTGGCCGGGATCCGGTTCCGGGGCCCGGTGGGGCTGGCCGCCGGCCTGGACAAGGATGCCCGGGCGGTCCGGGCGTGGGGGGCACTCGGGTTCTCCCACGTCGAACTCGGCACCGTCACGGCGCAGCCGCAGCCCGGCAACGCACAACCCCGGATGTTCCGGATGCCGGCCAGCGGGGCGGTGATCAACAGGATGGGGTTCAACAACGCGGGCGCGCTGGCGATGTCTGAACGGCTCGAGGCCGCCGGCGTCCGCCGGGGCAACCGGGCCGCGGGCATCCCGTTGGGAGTGTCCCTCGGCAAGACCAGGACCACACCGCTGGCCGAGGCCGTCGAGGACTACCTGGTCTCCCTGCGCCGCCTCGCCCCGTACGCCGACTACGTGGCGGTGAACGTGTCCTCGCCGAACACGCCGGGTCTGCGCAGCCTGCAGGACGGCCGCCAACTCAACGACCTGCTGGGTGCACTGACCACCGAGGCCCGACGGCTGGACGAACGGGACCCGGTCCCGGTGCTCGTCAAGATCGCGCCGGACCTGTCGGAGTCCGCCCTGGACGAGGTCCTCGAGGTGGCGGAGCGGACCGGCGTCGCGGGAGTGATCGCCACCAACACCACCCTCGGCCGGGGCGGACTGTCCGACGCCGACCTGGCCCTGGCGGGGGAGTCCGGCGGGCTCTCCGGTGCGCCGTTGACCCGGCGGACCCGTGAGGTGGTCGGTTTCCTCGCCCGGCGGACCGACCTGCCGGTGATCGCGGTGGGCGGGATCATGACGGTCGCCGACGGGCAGGCCCTGCTGGACGCCGGGGCTCGGCTGCTGCAGGTCTACACCGGGTTCATCTACGCCGGGCCGGAACTGGTCCGCCAGTTGAACCGCCACCTCGTCGTCCCCGGCCCGACCGGACTGCCCCCAACCGAACTGCGCCCAACCGAACTCTCCGCACCGGTGCCGTCGGACGGGCACGCACGGCGCGGGAACACCCAGACCGAAGGAGCCCGATGAACGGATTCGGCCAGCGTCTCTCCGAGCTCGTCGCCACCCGCGGCAGCAGCGTGTGCGTCGGCATCGACCCGCACCCGCAGGTGCTGACCGAATGGGGGTTGGCGGTCGACGTCGCGGGTCTGGAGCGGTGTGCCCGGACGATGGTCGAGACGTTGGGGGAGCGGGCCACGATCTTCAAGCCCCAGTCCGCCTTCTTCGAGGCCTTCGGTTCGGCCGGCATAGCCGTCCTGGAGCGGGTGTTGGCCGACATCCGGGCTGCCGGCGCGCTGGCCCTGCTCGACGCCAAGCGGGGTGACCTCGGCTCCACCATGGCCGGGTACGCCCGGGCCTACCTGGTCGAGGATGCGCCGCTGGCCGCGGACGCGATCACCCTCAGCCCGTACCTCGGCTTCGACTCGCTGGCCCCGGCGATCGACGTGGCGCTGGCGAACGGCCGCGGCGTGTTCGTACTGGCCCGTACCTCCAACCCCGAGTCGGTGGACTTGCAGACCGCCACCACCGCCGACGGTGGGACGGTGGCGCAGTCGATCGTCGACCGGGCCGGACGACGCAACGCCGAAGTGGTGGGGACGGACGCACTGGGACCGATCGGCGTCGTCGTCGGGGCCACCCAGACCGGCAGCGGCTTGGACCTGTCCACCCTGGGCGGGCCGGTGCTCGCCCCCGGAGTCGGCGCCCAGGGAGCCAGCATCGCCGATGCCCGAGCCCTGTTGACCGGGCCCGGGCTGGTGCTGCCCAACGTGAGTCGGAGCCTGATGTCCGCCGGCCCCGATGTGGACGCACTCCGGACCGCCTTCACCGCCCTGCACACCGCGGAAACTGGTGACGTGCCGCAGTCCTGAAGCGGCTCGAAAGTGCGGTACGCGACCTCTTTCCGTACGGGGTCGGGGTGCGGGTAGGTTGGCCCTGTGACCGTCCCCGCCCTGACCAACGACCAGCTCCGTGCAGCGCGGCAGGCTGCCACCGAGGCACGCCGTCGGCGGGCGGAGCTGAAGGAGCGGTTGCGGCGCAGCGAACTGACCCTGCCCGAGGCCCTGGACCTTGCGGCCGCGGACGACACCCTGGCCCACGCCAAGGTGGTCGACGTACTCAAGTCGGTACCGCGAGTGGGGGAGAAGCGGGCCAGCGACACGATGACACGTCTCGACATCGCCCCCAACCGGCGATTGCGCGGACTCGGCAAGCACCAGGTGGCCGCACTGCGGGAGGAGTTCGGGCGGCGGGTCGGACCCGCAGACGGCACCACGACCATGGGGCACGAACTGGCATGACGCACGACACCCGGCCCGCCGGACGCCTGACGATCCTCTCGGGGCCCACCGCTGTCGGCAAGGGCACCGTGATGGCCCGGCTGCGGGTCGACCACCCCGACGTGTGGATCTCTGTCTCGGCCACCACCCGGCCGCCGCGACCGGGCGAGGTGGACGGTGTGCACTACCTGTTCCTCTCCGAGGCCGAGTTCGATGAGCTGGTGGCCACCGACGCCCTGCTGGAGTGGGCCGTGGTGCACGGCCGCCACCGGTACGGGACCCCCCGGGCTCCGGTCGATGCCGCCCTGGCGATCGGGCGGCCCGCGCTGGTGGAGGTCGACCTGCAGGGGGCGCGCCAGATCCGCCGCCGCTGTCCGGACGCCAAGTTCGTGTTCCTGGCCCCGCCGGATCGCGACGAACTGGTGCGGCGTCTGGTCGGTCGCGGCACCGAGGACGCTGCCGAGCAGGAGCGTCGGCTGCAGACCGCCGAGGGTGAACTCGCGGCCGTCGACGAGTTCGACCACGTCGTGGTGAATGGCGAAATAGCCCAAGCGGTGGCGGACTTGGTAGGCTTGCTGGATTCGCCGTCCCAACACCTTTCGTGAGGCTCCAACTTGTCTGTGAAGAATCCCGTGGCCGAGGGCATCACCAACCCTCCGATCGACGACCTGCTGACCCATGCGGACTCGAAGTACCGGCTGGTGCTGTTCGCGGCGAAGCGCGCGCGACAGATCAACGCCTACTACTCCCAGTTGGGTGAGGGTCTGCTCGACCACGTCGGCCCGCTGGTCGAGACCACCGTCCAGGAGAAGCCGCTGTCGATCGCCCTGCGCGAGGTGAACAGTGGTGTGCTGGAGTGCACCGAGGTCGATCCCGACGCCGAGGCCGAGCCCGTCGTCGTGGATGCCGGCGAGGTCGGTGCTGATCCCACTCCGGACCTGAACGCCTGAGTCCGATTCGAACACCTCCTCCGAAGGGTGACGACGTGACCTCGGTCGTCCTCGGCATCGCCGGCGGCATCGCGGCCTACAAGTCGGCCGAGGTACTGCGGCGGATGCATGAAGCCGGGCACGAGGTCACCGTCGCACCCACCGCCGCCTCGCTGAACTTCGTCGGCGCGGCGACGTGGGCAGCGCTGTCCGGACGACCGGTGCACACCGACGTGTTCGCCGGTGCCGAGGAGGTCCCGCACGTACGGATCGGCCAGCGGGCCGATCTGGTCGTGGTCGCCCCGGCGACCGCGGACCTGTTGGCGCGGGCCGCCTCCGGTCGGGCCGACGACCTACTGACGAACATCCTGCTGACCGCCCGCTGCCCAATCCTGATGGTGCCGGCGATGCACACCGAGATGTGGCTGCACCCGGCCACCCGGGCCAACGTCGCCCTACTGCGGGAGCGGGGTGTGGTGGTCCTCGACCCGGCCTCGGGTCGACTCACCGGCGCGGACTCCGGCCCCGGCCGGCTTCCCGAACCCGCCGAGATCGTCGCCGTCGCGCAGGTCCTGTTGGAGGACCCCGAAGTGGCCGGCGGCGCCGCAGCCCGGGACCTCTCCGGTCTCCGCTTCGCCGTCTCGGCCGGCGGGACCCACGAGCACCTGGACCCGGTCCGCTACCTCGGCAATGCGTCGTCGGGCCGGATGGGGACCAGCCTCGCCCGGGCCGCCGCCCTCCGCGGTGCCGAGGTCACCCTGGTCCGGGCCAACGTCGACCTGCCGCCCCCCGCCGGAGTGGGCGTCGAGGAGGTCGTGTCGACCGGCGACCTGGACACCGCGATGCAGCAGGCCGCCGCCGATGCCGATGTGGTGATCATGGCCGCGGCCCCGGCTGACTTCACCCCGAGACAAGTCGCCGAGGGGAAGTTGAAGAAGACCGGGGACGCCGGCCTCACCCTCGACCTCGTACAGACCACCGACGTACTGGCTGGTCTGGCCGCCGACCGGCGCCACCCGGGCCAGGTGGTGGTCGGCTTCGCCGCCGAGACCGCCCCCTCGGCCGACGACCTGCTCGAGTTGGGGCGGGCCAAGTTGGCGCGCAAGGGGTGTGACCTGCTGGTCCTCAACGACGTCAGCGGCGGCAAGGTCTTCGGCCACGCCGCCAACGAGGTGGTGGTGCTCGGCGCCGACCACCGGGCCACGAGTGAGGACCTCGTCCCCTTCGCCGGATCCAAGGACTCGGTCGCGCACCACATCGTGGACCGAATCATGCAGTACCGTGCCAGTCGCTAGGGTTCGATCGAACCCGCGGGTCGAACCAGCGAGAAACCCAGCCCACAGGAGAACCCATCCATGACCGGAAGACTCTTCACCTCGGAATCCGTCACCGAGGGACACCCCGACAAGATCGCCGACCAGGTCAGCGACACCGTGTTGGACGCGCTGCTCGAGCAGGATCCGAACAGCCGCGTCGCCGTGGAGACCTTGGTCACCACCGGACTCGTCGTGGTGGCCGGTGAGGTCACCACCCAGGCGTACGTGGAGATTCCGCGGTTGGTCCGCGACCGCGTCCTGGAGATCGGCTACGACTCGTCGGCGAAGAGCTTCGACGGCACTTCCTGCGGCGTGCAGGTGTCCATCGGTGCCCAGTCCCCGGACATCGCCCAGGGAGTGGACACCGCCTGGGAGAACCGCACCGGGGAATCGGTCGACGAGCTGGACAGCCAGGGTGCCGGCGATCAGGGCCTGATGTTCGGTTACGCGTGCAACGAGACCGACTCGCTGATGCCGCTGCCGATCGACCTCGCCCACCGGCTCGCCGAGCAACTGTCCGCGGTCCGCAAGGACGGCACCATGCCGTACCTGCGCCCGGACGGCAAGACCCAGGTGACGGTGGAGTACGACGGTGACAAGCCGTCCCGGATCGACACGGTGGTGCTCTCCACCCAGCACGCGGCCGACATCGACCTGGATGCGTTGCTGGCGCCGGACGTCCGCAAGCACATCATCGACGCGGTGCTGGCGCGCTACGACCTGGCCCACACCGACTACAAGCTGCTGGTGAACCCGACCGGCCGGTTCGAGATCGGCGGCCCGATGGGCGACGCCGGCCTGACCGGCCGCAAGATCATCGTCGACACCTACGGCGGGATGGCCCGCCACGGCGGCGGCGCCTTCTCCGGGAAGGATCCGTCGAAGGTGGACCGGTCCGCGGCGTACGCGATGCGCTGGGTCGCCAAGAACGTCGTCGCCGCCGGCCTCGCCGACCGCTGTGAGGTCCAGGTCGCCTACGCCATCGGCAAGGCACACCCGGTCGGCTTCTACGTCGACACCTTCGGCAGCGAGAAGATCCCGACCGCGCAGATCCAGGAGGCCGTGCTGGCCACCTTCGACCTGCGCCCGGCCGCGATCATCCGCGATCTCGACCTGAAGCGGCCGATCTTCCGCCAGACCGCCGCGTACGGACACTTCGGCCGCGACCTGCCGGAGTTCACCTGGGAGCGCACCGACCGCGCCGACGCCCTCGCCGCGGCCGTCAAGGGCTGACCAGCTCCCGCCACCCAGGCCCCACGCACCCCTGAACGGCTCACGCACCCCGCATACAGGGTGCGTGGGCCGTTTTCGGGTGCGTGAACGGGCTTCGGTCTGGGGACGGCCGTACCGGCGTGGGCAGCGGCTGCCTATCATCGGGTGTGCCCGAAACCCCGCCGCTCGTCGACGCCCCGGTGCGGGTGGCCCATGTGGCGGTGGACGTCTCCCTGCCGCACCTCGATCGCGCGTTCGACTACGCGATCACGCCCGCGCAGGACACGGACGCCGTGGTCGGGGCCCGGGTCCGGGTCCGGTTCGCCGGCCGACTGCGGGACGGGTTCATCCTGTCCGTCGACCACGAGACCGAGCACCCCGGGAAACTCGCCCCGCTGGAGAAGGTGGTCTCGGCCGAGCCGGTGCTGGCCGTCGACATCGCCACCCTGATCCGCTCCGTCGCAGATCACTACGCCGGCTGCTTCGCCGACGTGATGCGCCTCGCGGTCCCGCCCCGGCACGCCACCACCGAGAAGGCCACTCCGCGGACCCGGAACGCGCCCGACCTCGATCGGGCGGCCGGAACGGAACACCCCTTCGACCACTACCGGACCGGTCCGGACTGGCTGGCCGCCGTCCGCGCGGGCGGGCATCCCCGGGCGGCGTGGCAGGTGATCCCGCAGGCCGGTCCGGCGGGGGACTGGACCGCCGGATTCGTCGCTGCCGCCACCGCCACCCTGCAGTCGGGGCGCGGCGTACTGGCGGTGGTCCCCGGCCAGCGCGACGTCGACCGGCTCGCGGCCGCCTGCCGCGCCACCCTCGGCAAGGACGCCTTCGTCACCCTGACGGCCGATCTCGGCCCGTCGGCGCGTTATCGCGCCTTCCTGGCTGCCCGACGCGGGGATGTACGGGTGGTGATCGGCACCCGAGCGGCCGCCTTCGCCCCGGTCGCCGACCTCGGGCTGATCGCCCTGTGGGACGACGGGGACGACCTGCTCGCCGAGCCACGAGCGCCGTACCCGCACGCACGGGAAGTGCTCACCCTGCGGGCCGCCTCGACCGGCGCGGCCGTGCTCTACGCCGCGTACGCGCGCTCGGTCGAGGTGCAGCGGCTGGCGGAGCGGGGCTGGCTTGCCGACCTGGCCGCGGAGCGGCGGGAACTGCGGCACCAGGCCCCGCTGGTCCGGATCGCGGGGGACAGCGACTTCGCCCTGGCCAAGGACGCCTATGCCCAGGCGGCGCGGTTGCCGCACGACGTGTTCGAGGTGATCCGCGGTTCGCTCCCGCGGGGGCCGGTCCTCGTGCAGGTGCCCCGGGCCGGCCAACTCCCGGTGCTGGTCTGCGCGGACTGTCGCGAGGTGGTGCGCTGTCCGCACTGCTCCGGACCGGCGCGAGCCACCGGGGGTGGGCGGGACCGTACGGTCGGCTGTGGCTGGTGCGGACGACTGCTCACCCAATGGCGCTGCCCGCACTGCGACGGCCATCGCTGGCGAGCCCCGGTGGTCGGTGCGGACCGGACCGCCGACGAACTCGGTAAGGCCTTCCCGAACACGCTGGTCCGTCGATCCACCGGCGGCGCCGTACTGGACACCGTCCCCGATGTCCCCTCGCTGGTGATCGCCACCCCGGGCGCCGAGCCCGACGCCGAGGACGGGTATGCGGCCGTGGCGCTGCTCGATGCCGGACCGTTGCTGATGCGCCCCGATCTGCGGGCCGGTGAGGAGGCGCTGCGACGCTGGCTGAACGCCGCCGCCCTGGCCCGGCCCGGGTATCGACAGGGGACCGTGATCGCCGTCGGACCGGTCACCGCCCGACCGTTGCAGGCCCTGGTCCGGCTCGACCCGGTGGGCCACGCAGACCGGGAACTGGCCGAACGTGCCGAGGCGCACTTCCCGCCGGCCGCGAAGATGATCACCGTGGAGGGCCGCCCGAGTGCGGTGGCCGAGTTCGGCGAACTGCTGGACCTCGGCGACCTCCCCGCGGCCGACGTACTCGGACCGGTGGAGGTCCCGCGGTTCGACCACGGTCGCGCCCCGGACGACGATCCGGTGCTGCACCGGCTCACCCTGCGGTGCCCGCTGCCGGCAACCCGTGACCTGGTCGCGGCGGTCCGAGCCGCGGTCGGTGTGCGCAGCGCCCGCAAGGACGAAGGGGCGCTCCGGGTCCGGGTCGACCCGGTCACGATCGCCTGACCACCCGCCCTGCGCGCCGCTCGCCGTCGACCACGGACTGGGAGCCATACCCTAGGCTTCCTGGGTGCGCCTCGTCTTTGCCGGAACCCCCGAAGTAGCCCTGCCCTCGCTGGAGGCCCTGCTGGCCTCCGAGCACGAGGTGCTGGCCGTGGTCACCCGCCCGGACGCCCCGCGCGGGCGAGGGCGGGCCCTGCACCCGAGCCCGGTGGCCGCACGCGCTGCCGAAGCGGGACTGGAGATCCTGCGACCGCACCGTCCGGGGGACACCGACTTCGCCGCCCGACTGAGCGAACTGGCTCCCGACTGCTGCCCGGTGGTGGCGTACGGGGGACTGGTGCCGTGTCGGGTGCTCGACATCCCCGCGCGTGGCTGGGTGAACCTGCACTTCTCCCTGTTGCCCTCCTGGCGTGGTGCCGCCCCGGTCCAGCACGCGATCATGGCCGGGGACGAGATCACCGGGGCCAGCACCTTCGCCCTGGTCGAGGAGCTGGACGCCGGCCCCGTGTACGGCACCCTCACCGAGGAGATCGGCCCGGCCGACGATGCCGGTGCGCTGCTCGGACGGCTGGCCGAGTCAGGTGCCGTCCTGTTGCGGGAGACGATGGACCAACTCGCCGCCGGCACCCTGGCCCCGGTCCCACAGCCGGCCGAGGGGATCAGCCACGCCCCCAAGATCACCGTCGCCGATGCGGAGATCAACTGGAACCGTCCGGTCCACCTGGTCGATCGGCTGATCCGCGGGTGCACCCCGGCACCCGGCGCCTGGACCACTTTCCGCGGCGATCGGTTCAAGATCATCAGCGCCCAGCCGGTGCCGACGGACGCCGCGACACCCGAGGAACCGGACACCCCCGGTGAACTCCGGGTCGACAAGCGATCGGTGCGCGTCGGTACCGCCGGCGGCTTCCTCGAGTTGGGCCGGGTGCAACCACCCGGCAAGAAGGCGATGGCCGCCGTCGACTGGGCCCGTGGGGTCACCTTCACTCCCGGCGAGGCGTTCGCCGCATGACCGGGCAGCGAGGACCGGGCCCGAAGCCGGGTGGGTCGAAGGGACGCCGTACCTCGGATCCGGCGCGACAGGTCGCCTTCGATGCGCTCCGGGCCGTGCACGCCGACGATGCGTACGCGAACCTGGTGCTGTCAGACCTGCTGGCCGAGCGTCGGCTCGGCACTCGGGATGCCGCCTTCGCCACCGAACTGCTCAGCGGAACCTGCCGGCTGGAAGGTACCTACGACCAGGTGATCGCCGCCGCCGCCGGCCGGTCCCTGGGCACCCTGCAGCCCGCAGTGGTCGACCTGTTGCGGCTGGGCGCCCACCAACTGCTGTCGATGCGCGTCCCGCAGCACGCCGCGGTCGCCGCCACCGTCGACCTGGCTGCCGCGACCGTGGGCCGGCGGGTGACCGGGCTGGTGAATGCGGTGCTGCGCAAGGTCGCGGCCCGCGACCTGTCCGAGTGGACCGATCACCTCAGCGCCGGACTGGATGAGCGGGATGCGCTGGCCCTGCGGACCCACCACCCGCGCTGGGTGGTGGACGCGCTGGCCGACGTGCTGCCTGCCTCCGAGCTGTCCGCAGCCCTGGCAGCGGACAACGTGCCGCCCCGCACCACCCTCGCGGTCCGCCCGGGACTGGCCCGGGTCTCTGAACTCGTCGCCGCGGGCGGCACGCCGGGCCGCTGGTCGCAGTACGCGGTCGAGTGGCCGGGGAATCCGGCCGACAGCGAGGCCGTACGGGACGGCCGCGCCGGAGTGCAGGACGAGGGCTCCCAACTGGTCGCCTCGCTGCTGGCCGCCGTGTCCCCGGAACGGGCCGTCCGCGAGACCACCGAGACGCCCTGGTGGTTGGACCTGTGCGCGGGCCCGGGCGGCAAGGCGGCCCTGCTCGCGGGTCTGGCCGCGGAGTCGGGGGCGCGGCTGCTGGCCTCGGACCGCCAACCACACCGGGCCGTACTGGTCAGCCGAGCGCTGCGGGCCTACCGTGGCCGTCCGTACCCGCCGGAGTTGATCACGGCTGACGGCACCCAGCCGGCGTGGCCACAGGGACGATTCGACCGGGTGCTGGCTGACGTGCCCTGTACGGGACTCGGCGCGCTCCGCCGCCGTCCGGAAGCCCGCTGGCGCCGTCGGCCGAGTGATGTGGATGATCTTGGTCCACTGCAACGGAGCCTGTTGGCGCAGTCGTTGGCGGCAGTCCGACCCGGCGGTGTGGTCGCCTACGTCACCTGCTCCCCGCACGCCGCGGAGACGACCGCCGTGGTGAACGATGTGCTGGCCGAGCACCCGGACGTGGAGTCGATCCCGGTGGCCGACCTGCTCGGTGCGGTGGGCCGGTCCGAATTGAGGGATGCGACCATCGGCGACTTCCTACAACTGTGGCCGCACCGGCACGGCACCGACGCGATGTTCTGCGCCCTGCTGCGACGGCGTACCGAGTCCGACTGAGAGGGATGGATAGAGTCGGGGCGTGGGTATCCAGATCTTTCCGAGTCTCCTGTCCGCCGACTTCGCCGACCTGAAGTCCGACATGGCCCGGATCCCGAGCGCCGACGGGCTGCACGTCGACGTGATGGACAACCACTTCGTCCCGAACCTCACCCTCGGACTCCCCGTGGTGGAGTCGCTGCGCAAGGCCACGTCCGCCCAGCTGGACATCCACCTGATGATCGAGGAGCCGGACCGGTGGGCCCCCGCCTACGCCGAGGCCGGGGCGGAGTCGGTCACCTTCCACATCGAGGCCGCCCAGGCGCCGGTACGGCTGGCCCGCGAACTCCGTCACCTCGGTGCGAGGGCCGCGATGGGGTTGAAGCCGGCCACGTCGATCGAGCCGTACGCCGACCTGCTGCCCGAGTTCGACATGGTCCTGGTGATGACGGTCGAGCCCGGGTTCGGCGGGCAGAAGTTCCTCGACCTGTGTCTGCCCAAGATCCGCCGTACCCGCGAACTCCTGGACGGTCTCGGCACCGGGATCGCCCTACAGATCGACGGCGGCGTGTCGGAGGAGACCATCGACCGCTGCATCGCCGCCGGTGCCGACACCTTCGTGGCCGGTTCCGCCGTCTTCGGGGCCGACGACCCGGACGCGATGATCAAGAGTCTGCGGGAGCGGCCCTCGTCCGACGCTGGTTGAGCTGGTCGAAACCCTGGACCTCAGGCTTGGCGGACCCTCAGGCTTGGCGGCGGCGCAGGTAGCGCTGGAACTCGGCCGCGATGGCGTCCCCGGAGGCCTCCGGGATCTCTGCGGCGTCGACCTGGTGCTCCAGGGAGGCCACGTACTCGCCGACATCGAGGTCCTCGGCCGCCAGTTCGTCCACTCCACGCTCCCAGGCCTTCGCGAAATCGGGCAGGTCACCCAGTTCCAGGGGCTCGTTCAGGACGTCCTCGAGGCGGGTCATCAGGGCCAGGCTGGCCTTCGGGCAGGGCGGCTGCGCGACGTAGTGCGGAACGGCGGCCCACAGTGAGATGACCTCGAGCCCGGCCCGGCCGCACTGCTCACCGAGCACGCCGATGATGCCGGTCGGGCCCTCGTAGGCGGACAGTTCCAGTCCGAGTTCCTCGGCCTGGCACAAGTCGTCGGTTGAGCCGGTCACCGGCACCGGCCGGGTGTGCGGCGCATCGGCGAGCAGGGAACCGAGCAGCACGATCCGGCTCGCCTCCGAGGACCGGATCGCCGACACCAGCAGCGTGCAGAAGGAGCGCCAGCGCAGGTTGGGCTCCAGGCCGTGGATCAGCAGCAGGTCGTGCTGGGGGGTACGCACCACGTACAACTCGGTGGTGGGCCAGGTGATCTCCCGCTCGGTCGGACTGGGGCGGGAGACGTGCGGGCGATTCACCTGGAAGTCGTAGAAGTCGTCCGGGTCGAGGCCGTGGACGAACTCACCGTCGTACACCTCGATCAGGTGCTCGATCACCTGGGTGGCCGCCCCGCCCGCGTCGTTCCAGCCGCCGAAGGCCGCCACCACGACCGGATTGCGAAGATCCCTCAGGTCGACGGGTCGATCACGGTGGTCGGGGGGCGTCATGGCCACAACTGTAGTCCGCGGTCCCAGGTTTGGGGGGCGATGGAATGTTTGGGAGGATGGGCGCGCCATGAACTCACCTGAACCTGCGGTGGTGGGCCCCCGCCCACGTCCGTCCGGGACATCCCCGACCCGCCCCGCTGCCGTGCTGTGGGACTTCGACGGGACGTTGGCCGACACCGAGCCGCTCTGGATCGAGGCCGAGTTCGAGCTGATGGAGCGCCATGGGCGCACCGACTGGAGCCTCGAGCACGCCCACCAGCTGGTCGGGAACGCACTGATCGACACCGGTCGCTACATCGTCGACTTCCTGGGCCGCGACGACCTGGACCCGGTCGAGGTGAGCAACGTCCTCACCGACGCCGTGGTGGCGCGGATCGGGTCCAGCGACGAGTTGGCGTGGCGACCGGGTGCGTTGGACCTGCTCGGCCAGCTGCGCCGCGACGGGGTGCCGTGTGCACTCGTGTCGGCGTCCTACCGGCGGATGCTCGACGCCGTCCTGACCCGGCTTCCGGCCGGGTCCTTCGACGTGGTGGTCGCCGGCGATGAGGTCATCCGCGGCAAGCCCGATCCGGAGCCCTACCTGACCGCATGCACCCGGCTCGGCGTCGATCCGGCCGACTGTGTGGTGCTGGAGGACTCCACCACCGGTGCGGACTCCGGCAATGCGGCCGGTGCGGTGGTGGTCGCGATCGAGCACATGGTGGACATCCCGGCCGCCCCACAGCGGCACTTCGTGCACTCCCTCGCCGGGCTCGGGACCGAGGACCTGGCCGCCTTCCTGGCGCCGTCGCCGAGTCGTCCCGAGGCGCGCACCGGGGACCACCGTGGCTGAGGGGCGCGTCCATCGCGCCCTCGCCGGACTGGTGTGCGTCGGGCTGGCCGTGGCACTGGCCGCGTGTGACACGCCGACGGAACCGGGACCGAGCCCCACCCCGGGTGTCCCCGACGTGACGGTGATGACGACCGACCGCTTCGAGGTCGTCGACCCGGCTGCCGTGGTCGATCAGGGTTCGACCACCGTCGCCCTCAACGTCTTCCAGAGGTTGATGGTCGGTGAGCCGGGGGCGGACGTGCTCAAGCCGGACGCGGCCCGGGACTGCATCGTGGACTCTCCGAAGGTCTACCGATGCACCCTCAACGAGGGGTTGACCTTCCACAACGGCCACGCGCTGACCTCGAGCGATGTGAAGTTCAGCGTCGAACGAGCGCTGCGCCTCGACGTGGCGGGCTCGTCCGCCTCGCTGCTGTCCTCGTTGCAGCGGATCGAGACCCCCGATGACCTGACCGTCCGATTCGTGCTGTCCCGGGAGGACACCCAGTTCGGCTTCGCGCTGGCCTCGCCGGCCGCCTCCATCGTGGACGAGGAGGTGTACGACCCGGACTCGGTCCGGCCGAACTCCGAACAGGCCGTCGGCTCCGGCCCGTACCGGATGGAGGAGTACTCCACCGAACGGATCACCTTCAAGGCCCACGGCACGTACGTCGGCCGCACGGCGGCCCGATCGCAGGTGGTGGACCTGGTGCGGGCCGACGACTCGGCCGCGATCGAGGAGGCGATGCGGGCCGGCGAGGTCGACCTGGTGTGGCGCGGCCTGAGTGCCCCTGCCCGGAACCGTTTCGTCCAGCAGGTCGAGGCCTCGGCAGAGGGCCGCACCGAGGACGGCTACATCCAGCAGATCATGCCCAGCACCCGGATCCGCCAACTGTGGTGGAACCCGGGTTCGGACTACGCGGGGCACGAACCGGTGCGGACCGCGATCGCCACCGCCCTGCAGCAGGACCGCGTCACCGACTCCGTGGTGCCGCTCGGTGTACTGGGCCACGCGTCGTCCTTCGAGACCGGTGGCGAGGCCGACGTGGACATCAGCTGGAAGAAGCGGGTCCGCCTCACCCTGGGCTACGACTCCACCGTGCCGGAGGCGCACGACATGGCTTCCACGATTCGGAGCCGGCTGGAGGACACCGGGGGACTGAGCGTGAAATTGGTGGCCGACGACTCGAACACCGACCTCGTGCTGCACGACCGGAAGGCATGGACGAGTACGGCGATCGCCTGGCTGCAGCCCTACCTCGAGCACCCGGGCGCCGACAGCGCCAAGGAGGTGGCCGAGATCGAGGCCCGGTTCCGGGCCACCAGGGACCCGGTGTCTCCCGCCGCGATGAACCTCCTGGCGGACCTGCAGGAGGCGGCCGCCGAGGACGAGTTGATCCTCCCGCTCGACCAGCAGGACGAGCAGATCTATCTGGCCCAGGGTGTCGAGATCGCCCCCACCTCCTTCGGGTCGGGATGGCACCTGGGGCTGTGGGGAGTCGCCCGTGTCTGACACCGAACCGACCGAATCGACCTTCTCCGGTGTACGCACCGGCAGCCTGCGGGAGGGGGAGCGGGTCACGCTCAGCGACTCCAAGGGGCGTCGGCACTCGATCGTGCTGGAAGCCGGCAAGGAGTTCCACACCGCGAAGGGCGGCATCGCCCACGACGACCTGATCGGCGGACCGGAGGGGAGCGTCGTCACGTCGGTGCGCGGCACGAAGTACCTGGCGATGCGGCCGCTGATGAACGACTTCACCGTCAGCATGCCGCGTGGCGCCGCGGTGATCTATCCCAAGGACGCCGCCCAGATCGTGATGGGTGCGGACATCTTCCCCGGGGCCCGGGTGCTCGAGGCCGGAGTCGGGTCCGGGGCCCTCGCCTGCGCCCTGCTGCGGGCGATCGGTACCGAGGGTGCCCTGCACTCGTACGAGCGCCGCGACGACTTCGCCGCGATCGCCCGCCGCAATGTGGAGAACTTCCTCGGCGGCCCGCACCCGGCCTGGCACGTGCATGTCGGCGACCTGGTCACCGAACTCGCCGCAGCCGGGGACGGACCACCTGCTGGTGACTCTGCTGAGGGGGAGCCGCACCCGAACGAGGTGGACCGGGTCGTGCTGGACATGCTGGCGCCCTGGGACTGCGTCGATGCCGTCGGCGAACTCCTGGTCCCCGGCGGGGTGCTCTGCTGCTACGTCGCCACCGCCACCCAGCTGGGCCGCACCGTCGACACCCTCCGGGCCCACGGCGGCTGGACCGAACCGGAGGCGGCGGAGTACATGGTCCGCTCCTGGCACGCCGAAGGTCTCGCTATCCGACCGAGCCACACCGGCCTCGGTCACACCGGCTTCCTGATCACCGCCCGCCGACTCGCCCCCGGCGTCACCGCCCCGGCCCGCAAGCGCCGGCCCGCCCCGGGCGCGTACGGCCCGGACTACAGCGGCCCGCGTCCCCCCGGTGTCACCGAAGAGGGCTGAGCCGGGCCGGGACCGCGCACAATCCACCCCGGGATCCGGAATCGGGGGGTGGGCGGGCAGTTCCGTCGGAGTTCGGGTGGATTCTGCGCGGTGGGGCCTTGCATCGCCTGTAGGGTCGATACAAGGAACACAGGAGGTCACCGATGTCGACACCGCACAGCGATCCACAAGCGCTCCAGGCACAGGTGGCCGCCCTCTCTGAGGAATTGGACGGGCTCCGCGACCGGGTGTCCCAGCACCCGAACGATCTTCGCATGCTGGAGCGCCGACTCACTGAGGCGCGGGCCGAACTGCGGGCCAGTACGGCCAACAACGAGCGGCTGGCCAGTACCCTGCGCGATGCCCGGGAACGGATCGTCACGCTCAAGTCCGAGGTCGACCGGTTGGCCCAGCCCCCGGCCAGCTTCGGTGTCTTCATCGGCGCCCCTGATGACAAGACCGCCGACATCTTCACCTCCGGGCGGAAGATGCGGGTGGGAGTCAGTCCCGATGTCGACCTGGCCGAGCTCACCCCCGGCCACGAGGTGATGCTGAACGAGGCATTGAACGTCGTCGACGCACTCGCGGTGGACAGCGTCGGCGAGGTCGTCGTGCTCAAGGAGGTCCTCGACGACGGTGAGCGGGCCTTGGTCGTCGGCCACGGCGACGAGGAGCACGTGGTCCGGCTCGCCGACGAGTTGCAGCAGCAGAAACTCCGCTCCGGCGATTCGCTGATGGTGGACCACCGGGTGCACTTCGCCTACGAGGTGATCCCGAAGATGGACGTCGAGGAGTTGGTGCTCGAGGAGGTCCCCGACATCGACTACTCGGTGATCGGCGGACTCGGCGGCCAGATCGAGGCGATCCGGGACGCGGTGGAACTCCCGTTCCTGCACCGCGACCTGTTCGCCGAGTACGAACTCAAGCCACCCAAGGGAATCCTGCTGTACGGGCCGCCCGGCTGCGGCAAGACGCTGATCGCCAAGGCGGTGGCGAACTCGCTGGCCAAGAAGGTCACCGAACGCACCGGTCGCGAGGGCCGCAGCTTCTTCCTGAACATCAAGGGCCCCGAACTGCTGAACAAGTACGTCGGTGAGACCGAGCGGCACATCCGGCTGGTCTTCCAGCGGGCCCGCGACAAGGCCTCCGACGGGATGCCGGTGATCGTCTTCTTCGACGAGATGGACTCGCTCTTCCGGACCCGCGGCTCGGGGGTGTCCTCCGACGTGGAGAACACCATCGTCCCGCAGTTGCTGAGTGAGATCGACGGGGTCGAGGGCTTGGACAACGTGATCATCATCGGCGCCTCGAACCGGGAGGACATGATCGACCCGGCGATCCTGCGCCCCGGGCGGCTCGACGTCAAGATCAAGATCGAGCGACCGGACGCCGAGGCGGCCAAGGAGATCTTCAGCAAGTACCTCACCGACACCCTGCCGCTGCATGCCGAGGACCTGGCCGAGTTCGACGACGACCCGGTGCGCTGCCGCGATGCCATGATCGACCGGACCGTCACCCGGATGTACGAGGAGTCGGAGGAGAACCAGTTCCTCGAGGTCACCTACGCCGGTGGCGACAAGGAGGTCCTGTACTTCAAGGACTTCAACTCCGGGGCGATGATCCAGAACATCGTCGACCGGGCGAAGAAGATGGCGATCAAGGAGTTCCTCGACACCGGCTCACGCGGGGTCCGGATCGACCACCTGATGCAGGCCTGCCTGGACGAGTTCGTCGAGAACGAGGATCTGCCGAACACCACCAACCCGGACGACTGGGCCAAGATCTCCGGCAAGAAGGGGGAGCGGATCGTCTTCATCCGTACCCTGATCTCGAACAAGAAGGGCAGTCAGTCCGGCCGTTCGATCGACACGCTGTCCAACACCGGCCAGTACCTCTGACTCCCTGCGAGAGGATCGGATGTCGCGCACGGACGACCACCCCCTGGGCGCACCGGCGTGGGTCGACACCCTGCAGCCTGATCCGGTTGCGGCAATGCGGTTCTACGGACCCTTGTTCGGGTGGAGCTTCGACGCGGCCGACTCGGGTCTCGACAGCGACTACGCCATCGCACGGCTGGACCGGGACCGGGTGGCCGGGATCACCCGGACGCCGCCCGGCTCCCCGGTCTGGTGGCGTGTGTGCGTCCGCGTCGATGATCTCGGACAGTCGCTCGATGCCGCCGAGGCGGCCGGTGCAGCCCGGCTGGTCGATCCGGTGGATGTCCCGGCAGCCGGCAGGGTGGCCACGCTGGCGGACCCCACCGGTGTGCCCTTCGGTCTGTGGGAAGCGGGCGGACTCGGGGGCGTCGAACGGGTGGACGAACCGAACACGTGGCAGATGGCCTCGTTGCACAGCCCCGATCCCGAGCAGTCCGCAGCCTTCTACGGCACCGTGTTCGGCTGGAGTGTCGCCGAGGTGCCGGATGCCCCGTTCGCGCAGTGGCGTCTCGGAGACGAGGTCGTGGCCGTACTGTCCTCGACGGTCGGGCTCTCGGTGCCCCCGCACTGGAGCGTGAACTTCGCGGTGACGGACGTGGACGCGTTCGCCGACGAGGCGCGCAGGTTGGGCGGGACCGCACTGATGCCACCCTTCGACACCCCCGGCTTCCGGAACGCGGTCCTGGCGGATCCGCAGGGTGGTGTGTTCGCGATCAGCGCGACCACGGACTGAGACCCGGTCGGAGGATTCAGTCCGCGTTCGCCGTCTGCCGCCGCCGGACCAGCCGGGCGACCAGCCGCCAGCCGAGCAGGAACACGGCGAGGGTCAGGGTGGCGACGATCACGAACGGGAGCTCGGTGGTGTCGCCGGTGAGTCGGCGCCCCACCATTCCTCCGACCACGGTGACCAGCCACAGCCAGATGGCTCGGCGCCACTGCAGCGGATCCCGCCAGACTCGCGCGCCCAGCCAGCCGAGCACGCACGCCACCAGGAAGGGCCAGGCGGTGCCGGCGATCCCCTCCAGGGTGAGGCCCTCGGCGTGGGTGCGGCGACCGATGGTGGCGAAGACGACGATCAGCACCAGATCGAGGGCCAACGGCAGGAAACGATTCACGACACCGAGCGTACGAGGTCCGATCGGGGGACCGCCCGCCGCCGCGTCCCGCGCCAGGTCGTCGTACGGGCTTCGTGGTGGCACGCACTAGGCTCGAAGGATGACCTCCGCGCTGCGTCCCACCCGGGTGATGGGTATCGAGACCGAGTACGGCATCAGTGTGGCCGGGCCGTCCGAAGACGCGTTGCATCCGATGCAGTTGTCCAACCACGTGGTCAAGGGCTATGCGGCGCTGGCGCACGGGAACTCGGCCGACTGGGACTACGAGACCGAGTCCCCGTTGCGGGACCAGCGCGGCTACGACCTCGACCGCGGCCGAGCCCACCCGGACCAGTTGACCGACGCGGACCTCGGGATGGCCAACGTCATCCTCACCAACGGGGCCCGGCTCTACGTCGACCACGCCCACCCCGAGTACTCCGGTCCCGAGGTCACGACCGCCCGGGACGCGGTGCTGTACGACCGGGCCGGCGACGTGGTGATGGCGATGGCCGCCAAGGCGGCAAGCCGTCAGCTCGGCCGCGAAGTGCGTCTCTACAAGAACAACACCGATGGGAAGGGTGCCTCGTACGGCACCCACGAGAACTACCTGGTCGACCGGGCCACCCCGTTCGACCGGATCGTCACCCAGTTCACCCCGTTCCTGGTGTCCCGGATCCCGGTGGTCGGTGCCGGCCGCGTCGGCCTCGGGCAGGCCAGTGAGAAGCCCGGCTTCCAGATCAGCCAACGGGCGGACTTCTTCGAGGCCGAGGTGGGGCTCGAGACCACCATGAACCGGCCGATCATCAACACCCGGGACGAACCGCATGCCGACGCAACCCGGCACCGTCGATTGCACGTGATCACCGGGGACGCCACCAGCGCGGAGGTCTCCACCTGGCTGAAGGTGGGAACGGCCGCACTCGTGCTGCGGGTGATCGAGTCCGGCGCCCTGGCCGAACAGGTGTCCGAACTGCGGCTGGCCCGACCGGTGGCGGCGATGCAGGTGATCAGCCACGACCCCACCTGTACCGCGACGGTCGACCTCGCCGACGGCCGCCGGGTCCGGGCGACCGACGTGCAGGAGCGCTACCTGGCCGCGGTACGGGAGCACCTGGAGCAGCACGGGGAGACCTTCACCGAGGTCGAACTGGCCGACGCCAAGCAGTTGGTCGAGCGATGGCAGCAGGTCCTCGACCAGCTTCGCGTCGATCCACTCGGACTGGCCGGCCAGCTCGACTGGGTCGCGAAGTACCAACTGCTCGGCTCGTACCGGCGGCGCGACTCACTGGAGTGGAACGACCCGAAACTCGCCCTGGTGGACCTGCAGTACGCCGAGGTGGACCCCACCCGCAGCCTGTACCACAAGCTCGTCCGGGCCGGACGAATGGAGCGGCTGCTCGACGACGCCGACATCGAGCGGGCGCGCACCACGCCCCCGTCCGACACCCGCGCCTGGTTCCGCGGCGAGTGCATGCGCAAGTACGCGTCCGAGATCGTCGCCGCCTCCTGGGACTCGTTGATCCTCGACGTACCGGGGCGGCGGGCGTTGCAACGGCTGCCGCTGCTGGACCCGCTGCGCGGCACCCGGGACCAGGTCGGTGAGCTGCTGGACGGCGCACCGGACGTTGCAGCCCTGCTCGCCGCACTGGGTCGTTAGTGCTCACCGACGGAAGTTCTCCGGGGCCCTTCGGTGCCCCTGCGGCGCTCGGCGGCGTTCTCCCCGGTCACGAGACAGACCCCGGTCTCGCTCTCTCGTCGGCCTGGCCGCGCATCCACACGGACCACCGCCTTGCCCTCGAACACACTTCCGTCGGCAAGCACTAGGCTGGTCAACAGATCCAAGGAGGTTGACCATGCCGGAATCGGAGCAGAGCAGACCGCGCACCCGCCGCACCGAGGACGAGACCGAGGTCGAGGAGGCGCAGCCCGCTGCGACCGAGGAGAAGGCCGACCTCGATGCCGACCTCGACTCCTTCCTCGACGAGATCGACGACGTGCTCGAGGTGAACGCCGAGGAGTTCGTCCGATCGTTCGTCCAGAAGGGTGGACAGTGAGCCAGACAGCACGCGGCAGTTCCGGACGGGGGCTGCCCGACGCCTTCCTGCGCGGCGGATCCTCGTCCTTCACCGAGTTCCTCTCCGGACACGCCCCGGACCTGTTGCCGGCGTCGCGCTCCGCGGGGCCGGGGGCCGGTGAGCTCGCCCCGCACGGGACGACCATCGTGTCGGCCACCTTCCCCGGTGGAGTGGTGATGGCGGGGGACCGACGGGCCACGATGGGGAACATGATCGCCCAGCGCGACATCGAGAAGGTGTTCGCCTCGGACGAGTTCTCCATGATCGGGATCGCCGGCGCGGCCGGGATCGCGGTCGAGATGGTCGGCCTGTTCCAGGTCGAGCTCGAGCACTACGAGAAGATCGAGGGCGCGCCGCTCTCCTTGGACGGCAAGGCGAAGCGGCTGGCCACCCTGATCCGGCAGAACCTTGCGCTGGCGATGCAGGGCCTGGCCGTGGTGCCGCTCTTCGCTGGCTGGGATCCGGCGGCCGGGCAGGGCCGGATCTTCTCCTACGACCCCACCGGTGGCCGGTACGAGCAGACCGCCTTCCACTCGGTCGGTTCCGGCTCGGTGTACGCCCGCGGCTCGCTGAAGAAGTTGTACCGTCCCGACCTCGACGCCGATGGCTGTGCCACCGCCGTCGTCCAGGCCCTCTACGATGCGGCCGACGACGACTCCGCCACGGGCGGGCCGGACCTGGCTCGCCGGATCTTCCCGGTGGTGATGGTCGCGACTCCCGACGGCGTGCAGAAGTTCGCCGACGATCGGGTGGCCGGTCTGGTCGACGAGATCGTCGCGGCCCGGATGGAACGCCCCGACGGACCAGGAGCACCGCTGACATGAGCATGCCGTTCTACGTCGCCCCCGAACAACAGATGAAGGACCGGGCGGACTTCGCCCGGAAGGGGATCGCCCGGGGCCGCTCGGTCGTGGTGCTGCGCTACCGCGACGGCATCCTCTTCGTGGCCGAGAACCGGTCCCAGGCGCTGCACAAGGTCAGCGAGATCTACGACCGGATCGGGTTCGCCGCGGTCGGGCGCTACAACGAGTTCGAGAACCTGCGGATCGCCGGCATCCGGCACGCCGACCTGCGCGGTTACTCCTACGACCGCGATGACGTGACCGGGCGCGGCCTGGCCAACGTGTACGCCCAGGTGCTCGGCACGATCTTCTCCTCCGGCGGCGAGAAGCCGTTCGAGGTGGAGATCATCGTCGCCGAACTGGGCCTCGAGGCCGGCCAGGACCAGCTCTACCGCCTCACCTACGACGGGTCGGTCGGGGACGAGCAGAAATTCGCCGTGATGGGTGGTTCGGCCGATGCGATCACCGACGTGATCGCCGAGGGGTACACCGAGGGCCTCGACCAGGCCGCCGCCCTGCAGTTGGCCGTCAAGGCGTTGAGCCACGACAGCGGGGCCGAGGCGGAACCCCGGGAACTGGCCGTGGAGGCACTGGAGGTCGCGGTACTGGACCGCACCCGGAGCCAGAAACGCAAGTTCCTCAGGCTGCCCGAGGCCCGCCTCGTCGAGCTCCTGGAGCCGGCCACCTCGTGACCACGCCCCCCGCCACACCACCCTCCGATCCGCCGGTGGTGGTGATCATCGGTGCCGGTCTGGTCGGTGCTTCCGTCGGTTGCGCGTTGACCGCCGCGGGCTGGCCGGTGCACCTGCGCGACAGCCGGATCAGCCATGCCAGGGTCGCGGCCAGCCTGGGGGCCGGCAGCATCGACGTACCCATCCGCGACGAGGTGGGGCTGGTGGTCGCCGCAGTCCCGCCGGCGGCCCTGGTCGAGGTGATCACGCACGCCCTGCACTCGTACCCGAACGCCGTGGTCACCGACGTGGGCTCGGTGAAGGCGTCCGTGCTGGCCGGATTGCGGACCCAGCAGGCGGACCTGTCCCGCTACGTCGGGTCACACCCGATGGCGGGGTCGCAGTACTCCGGCCCGATGACCGCCCATCCCGACTTGTTCGAGGACCGGACCTGGGTGATCAGCCCGCACTCGGCCTCGGAACCGACCGCGGTGGCCCAGGTGGAACGGATGATCTCGGCCTGTCGGGCACGGCAGGTGCGGATGGACGTGGACGTGCACGACGCGGCGGTGGCCCGGGTGTCGCACCTGCCGCACCTGATGTCGGCCGTGGTGGCCGGGCACCTCACCGCGTTGCCGGAAGAGCAATTGGAACTGGCGGGGCAGGGCCTGCGCGACGTCACCCGGATCGCCGGTGGGGACCCGCAGTTGTGGGAGCAGATCCTGGCCGCGAACGCGGTCGCCATCCGCCCCGAACTGCTGGCGATCCGGGATCGCCTCACCGCCGTACTCGGCGCCCTGGCGGAAGACCCCGCGGCGGTGCGCCAACACCTCGAGACGGGGGTGCAGGGGACGCTGCGGATCCCCGGCAAGCACGGGGCCGCCCCGGTCGCGTACGAACACGTGGTGGTGGAGATCCCGGATGCCCCGGGTGCGTTGGGACGGCTCTTCACCGACGTCAGCGACATCGGCGTGAACGTCGAGGACGTCTCCATCGAGCACGACCAGGCCCGCGAGGTCGGTTACCTCTCGCTGGCCGTCACCGCCGACCAGGCCGAGGCGCTGCGCTCGGTGATGACGGAGGCGGGCTGGCAGGTCCAGCCCTGACCGCTACGCTGTGGGCGTGTTGCCCCGCACCGGCCGTACGGAAGGCTCGTACGACATCGCCGGAGCAGGCGATCTGACTTGAGGAACCGACGACGGGATTGATCGGATGAGCAGCGAACCTGACAGCACCTCGACCCCCTTGGTGGTGGCCATCGACGGGCCCAGCGGATCGGGGAAGTCCAGTACCTCGCGCGGTGTGGCCGCACGACTCGGACTGGAGTACCTCGACACCGGGGCGATGTATCGGGCCGCGACCTGGCTGGTGCTGGACCGCGCAGTGGACCGCACCGACCAGGCCGCGATCATCGACCTGGTCTCCAGCGCCCCGATCGACGTCAGTACCGATCCGGACGCGTTCACGATCAGCATCGACGGCACCGACGTGACAGCGGCGATCCGCGAACCACGGGTCTCGGCAGCCGTCAGCCTGGTGGCCTCGGTGCCGGACGTCCGGACCGACCTGATCGCCCGGCAGCGCGCGGTGATCGACGACGCGACCCGGGGCATCGTGGTGGAGGGGCGCGACATCACCACGGTGGTGGCACCCCGGGCCCCGATCCGGTTGCTGCTGGTGGCCGATCCCGAGGCCCGGGTGGCGCGCCGACAGGCCGAACTGGGTGACGACGTCGCCCAGACTGCCGTCGTCGACCAGGTGATCCGCCGGGACCGGGACGACTCCCGGGTAACGGCCTTCACCGAGGCCGCCGACGGCGTGCAGGAGATCGACTCCACCCACCTCAGCCTGGACCAGGTGATCGACGCGATCTGCGGACTCGTGCAGCAGCGCAGCCAATCATGAACGAGTTGGGTGGGCGGGTCGGAACCGTGTGTGAGCTGATCGGGGCATGAGCACGCTGATCGGGGCGGACCTGCCGCGGGTCGATCAACTCCCGGCGCCACGGACGGGACTCCTCGGCGTGCTCCAGCGTCCCGCCGGCCGGCTGTTGCGGGCTTGGTGGGACCTGCAGGCGCACCACGCGGAGCGGATTCCCGCCGGACCGGTGATCTTGGCCGCGAACCACATCGGGGTGATCGACGGGGTCCTGATGGTCGCCTGCACCCCTCGGCTCACCTTCGCCCTGGCCAAGGAGGAACTGTTCCGCGGCAAGGGGAGATCGCTGCACCTGATCGGCCAGGTGCCGGTGGTGCGGACGCGGCCCAATCCGTCCGCGATCAGCCGCTCGGTCCAGGTCCTGCGCGAGGGGCACATGCTGGCGGTGTTCCCCGAAGGCGGACGGGCCGCGGGGGAGATGGAATGGGCTCGTGGTGGGGCCGCCTACCTGGCGATGGTCACCGGCGCACCGATCGTGCCGGTCGCCCTGCTAGGCACCCGCCAACCCGGTCGGACCACCACGTCGCTGCCGCCCCGCGGTGCCACCATGCACGTCGTGTACGGGGACCCGATCCCGGTGGAGCAGGTCCGGTGGCCCCGCCGCAAGGTCCGCGTCGCCGAACTGACCGAACAGGTCCGGAGGCGCTGCGTGGACCACCTGCAGGAGGCTCAGCACCTGACCGGCATGCCGCTGCCGGGACCGCCCCCACCCACTCCGCCTGCCCGAAGGTGATCAACTCGGCAACCCCGCTCCGGTGACGTAGGATCGATGGGTTCCGACCCGCTCGGGTCCGGGACGTAGCCGATCACGCCGTACCTGATCACGAAGGCCAAGGTGCAACAGACCATGACCGAGACAACTGACTCACGCCCGATCCCGCCGGTGGTCGCCGTCGTGGGCCGACCCAACGTCGGCAAGTCGACGTTGGTGAACCGGATCATCGGTCGACGCGAGGCCGTGGTGCAGGACGTGCCCGGCGTGACCAGGGACCGGGTCTCCTACGACGCTGACTGGAATGGTCGGGAGTTCATCCTGGTCGACACCGGCGGCTGGGCCTCCGACGCGACCGGGATGGCGGCGCGGATCGCCGAGCAGGCCGAGTTGGCGATCCGGACGGCGGACGCGGTGCTGTTCGTGGTGGACGCGACGGTCGGCACTCTGGACGAGGACGAGGCCGTGGTGGAGGTGCTGCGGCGGAGCAGGAAACCGGTGCTGCTCGCGGCCAACAAGGTCGACGACCAGCGCTCGGAGGCCGAGGCGGCCAGCATGTGGAACCTCGGGCTCG
This sequence comes from Propionibacteriaceae bacterium, assembly GCA_052094425.1. Classification (GTDB taxonomy): domain Bacteria; phylum Actinomycetota; class Actinomycetes; order Propionibacteriales; family Propionibacteriaceae; genus Microlunatus. The sequence goes on along the minus strand of JBQDIN010000003.1, from coordinate 35,525 downwards.
GGGAGCCGTACGCGGTCTCCGCCCTGCACGGGCGGGGGAGCGGCGATCTGCTCGACGCACTGCTGGAGGTTATGCCGGAGGCACCGCGGGAGACCGAGGCCGAACGCGGCCCGCACCGGGTCGCGATCGTCGGCAAGCCGAATGTCGGCAAATCGAGCCTGCTGAACAAGTTGGCCCGCCAGCAGCGCGTGGTCGTCGACGACGTGTCCGGCACCACCGTCGACCCGGTCGACGAGCTGGTCGAGGTGGACGGTGAGGTCTACAACTTCATCGACACGGCAGGCATCCGGCGCCGGGTGAAGGAGGCCTCCGGGCACGAGTTCTATGCGAGCCTGCGCACCCAGGGCGCGATCGAGCGGGCCGAGGTGTGCGTCATGGTGATCGACGCCTCCGAGCCGGTGACCGAGCAGGACCTGCGGATCATGTCCCAGGTGCAGGAGACCGGCCGCGCCCTGTTGATCACGTTCAACAAGTGGGACCTCACCGACGACGAGCGCCGCTACTACCTGAAGCGGGAGATCGAGCGGGACCTGGTGCAGTTCGGCTGGGCCGAGAAGATCAACCTCTCCGCGGAGACCGGCCGGGGCGTGGACCGGCTCGGCAAGCACGTGCGCGCGGCCCTGGACGGTTGGCAGACCCGGGTGTCCACCGGCAAGTTGAACGCGTTCCTCGGACGCCTGGTGGCCTCCCACCCGCACCCGGTTCGTGGTGGCAAGCAGCCCAAGGTGCTGTTCGGGACCCAGGCCCAGACGTCCCCGCCGACTTTCATCCTGTTCACCTCCGGGAAGCTGGAGGACGGCTACCTGCGCTTCATCGAGCGCCGGTTGCGGGAGGAGTTCGGTTTCCTCGGAACCCCGATCCACCTGCAGGTGCGAGCCCGGGAGAAGAGGGGCGGGAAGTCGTAGTACAGTAACCGATCGTGACCGCGTGACAATGCGCGAGAACTTCGGGATGTGGCGCAGCTTGGTAGCGCACCTGACTGGGGGTCAGGGGGTCGCAGGTTCGAATCCTGTCATCCCGACGGATGAGCCCTGATGAGACGGTAGTTCTCATCAGGGCTTCGTCGTTTCTGAACGCGGTACCTCTGGTCCTGGCTGCTGGTCCTGGCTGCGAAAGTGTCACCCGGGGGTTGACAGCACCCTCTTCCTCCGGTGATCATGGATCCATGACCAGTAAACCCCGGGGTGACAAAACTCCGGCTGCGCTGACCCAGAACGAGCAGTGGGTGAGCGTGCTCGCGCACCGCTCGCCCGATGCTCCCGGGTTCGATGAAGTGGTCGACCGCCTCTGCGCAAGCGATATCACACCGAACCTGCTGCAGGAGGTCCTTGCCGACGGAGGTGACGCACTCTACGCCGCCGCAACGTCCGGCGAGCCGAACTGGGCCGATGCGTTCGGCGGCACACTGGCCGTCGCCCTGCTGGCGGCAGAAGTCAGCGCCCTTTCGGCCCACCTGAACTCGAGGGCGTCCGGGGTGCGCTCCGTTGCCGTCGATCAACTGCTCGACGACTACAGCGCCGTCACGGTCGCGGCCGAAGTCGGTGTTTCGCGCCAGAAGGTCTACGAGATCGGCCGGAGCGGCCTGCGGCCCCCGTACATCGACAGGGTTCCATGGAGGAAATCATGAAGAACATCCACGAGGCAGTCGCGTTGCCCGACGCGGCCAGCCACCCCCTGGTGCATCCGCTCGATCTCGCCGACGCCCGCAAGCCGTTCGTCGTGGCGTGGTGGCTCTCGGTCCTGACACTCCCCACCGTGTTCTTCGCCCTTGCTGCGATGTTGTGGTCGATCAGCAACAACTACGTCACGCCGATCCTGGTTCCGATCGTCGTCATAGCTGGCTCGGTCTTCGCCCGCAGGTACCTGGAGTCGGAGGCCTGGGCGCACATCCCGCGCAAGCGACAGGACCGTGGAAGACAGTTGCCCGTTGTCTGGTCGATCGTGAAGGCCGCGATCTCCGCGCTCGCCCTGCTGTTCGGCTTGGTCCTGGTCATCCTGTGGCTCGTTCGTCGCGAGCTGCCGGCCGACGTCACCGCCTACATCGTCGGCATGGGCGCCGGCGTGGTGGGACTCATGCTGCTGAACCTTCTGTGGACCGTGCTCGCTCCCACCAGACTGACCGGGGAAGTGGGTGGCTGGGTCCCCCAATTGATCAGCCTCGTTGTCGTTGCCGCCGCACTCGGTTACGGCTACCTGGTCCTCCGAGAACACAGCGGTGCCGAAAGCTGGAAAATCAGCGACATCGTGATCGGGGCAGCAATCATCATCGGAGTCCAGGTGGTGTGGTGGCTGTCCAGACTCTGGCCGGCACGCAAGCGACATCACACCGAGGAAACCACCGCCGAGTAGACCGGAGCCACCCGGCCTTCCGGTGGCGCCGCACCGTCTCCATTCATCTGCAGCCGCTCGCGCTGCAGTCTGCCTGAAAGGCGCCAGCATGCCCATTGTCGAAATGCGCAACCTGCGCAAGACCTTCGCGAAGACGATCGCAGTCGACGACGTGAATCTCAGCATCGAGGAAGGCGAGATCTTCGGCATCCTCGGTCCGAACGGAGCAGGAAAGTCCACCACAGTCGAATGCATGACCGGCATGCAAAAGGCCGATGGCGGGCACCTTCGGGTTCTCGGCCTCGACCCCGCCAGCCATGTCACCGAGCTCCGCCGCCACGTGGGCTATCAGCTTCAAGCAACGGAACTGCCCGACGCCATGCGCGTCGGCGAGGCGCTCGATCTCTTCGCCTCGTTCTATCCCGACCCGCTCCGTGCGGATGAATTGCTGGACACCGTGGGACTGACGCGCCTGCGCAAGAGCGCCTTCGGCAAACTCTCCGGCGGCGAGAAACAGAGGTTGTCGATCGCCCTCGCACTCATCGGTGACCCACGTATCGCGGTCCTGGATGAGCTGACCACCGGTCTTGATCCCCAAGGCCGGCGGGACATCTGGCGACTGATCGACGGCATCCGTCAACGCGGTGTCACGGTCGTGCTCGTGACCCATTTTCTCGACGAGGCCCAGACGCTCTGTGATCAGCTCTCCATCATCGATCACGGTCGCTCCATCGCCACCGGCACGCCGAAGACGCTGATCGACCAAGCACGCATCAGCCGTGGCCGGCTCCCGGCGACCCTCGAGGACGCCTACTTGGCGATCATCGACGACAACGCCGACAGCCAGGAATGGAAGGCGGCATCATGAGTGCACTCGCCGCCCTCACCCGAAGCGAGGCCACTCTCCTCCTTCGCAATCCGACCGCGATCTTCATGGCGCTGCTCTTCCCCGCAGCCCTGCTGCTGATGCAGGGTCTGGTGATTCCAGGTACCGATTCATTGATCGGCGGTGATGATCCGGTCTTCGCACACTTGCGAACCATCGACCTCTTCGTGCCGATCGCCCTCACCGTGGCACTCGGCAGCGTCAGCCTCACCAACTTTCCGTCCGCCATCGGCGGCTATCGGGAGAAGGGCATCCTGCGACGCTTGGCGACAACCCCGGTCGGGCCGCATCGGGTGCTCTTCGCCCAAGTGATCATCAGCGCCTCGTCGCTGGTCGCCGGCGCGATCATCGCCGTACTGGCCGCCATGGCGCTCTTGCGTGCCCAGGCGCCCCAATCGGTCCTCCTGGTTGTCGGAATCTTCGCGCTTGCCGCGGTTGAGATGCTCGCGCTCGGGTCGCTGATCGCGGCGAGGGCCAGCTCGGCCCAGAACGCCAACGGCATCGGGATGCTGGTGTTCGTCGCCTCCCTGTTCACCGCAGGTGTCTGGACGCCGGGGCCGATGATGGCTGAGTCGCTGCGACAGATGTCGGGTGTCACACCGCTGGGCGCTGCGTCGCAGGCGCTGACAGCCGGTTGGTACGGGCAGCCGGTTCCCGTGGTCGCAATCGTCGCCATGGTGCTGTGGGCCGCGCTCCTGATCTTCCTGGCCGTGCGCACCTTCCGTTGGCGCTGAGACACCGCGCTTTCGCGCTGGTTGGCACAGGCGATGATCGCGGTCTCGTCAGCGATCCGGGTCGACGATCTTCCCGTGGTCGAGCGCCGCCCAGAAGTCCCCGCGCACGTAGCGCTGCTCCGGGTCGGGGTCGAGGTCCCAGTGGCGCACCTTCCCCGTGGCCAGCGCACGGCTCACCAGGCGACGCCGGGCCTGGCTGGCGCGGACCCGCTCCGCCAGCGCCGCCAGGTCATAACGTTCGTCCACCGCACGGGCCCACCCGGCCACCTGTTCGGCCCGGTCCGGGCGGTCGGCGAGGTTGACCAGCTCATCGGGGTCGGCCGCCAGGTCGAACAACTGGTCCGGGTCGCCGGGGCACCGGATGAACTTCTCCGTACCGCGGACCAGCGTCACGTGGGGGGCGACAACCCCCTCGGCGAGGTACTCGATGACGACTTCACGCTCCTCGACCGGATCTCCGGCTGCCTCCCGGCGGGCCAGGTCGGGCAGCGAGGGGCCCTGGTCGTCGCCGCCGGCCAGGGCCACCACGGTGGGCAGCAGGTCCAGCAGGGACACCGGGGTGTCGAAGCGCCCGTGGGGGACGAGGTGCTCGGGACCGTGGATGAGCAGCGGCACCCGTACGGACTGCTCGTAGGGCGACATCTTGTACCAGAGACCCTTCTCCCCGCGCAGGTCGCCGTGATCGCTGGTGATGATCACGACGGTGTCCTCGGCCAGGCCCAGGTCCTCGAGCCGGGCCAGGATCCGTCCGACTTGGTCGTCGATGTAGGAGACCGCCGCGTAGTAGGCACGCCGGGCCCGCAGGGTCTGGGCCTCGTCCGGTGGGCGCACGTCGAAGCCACTCATGGCCCGGAGCCGTTGTGTGTGCGGGTCGTCGGGCGGAGGATCGGGGTGCCTCGGTGCGTCGATCGGCACGTCCTCGTAGCGATCCCAGTGCTCGCGGGGCGGCTCGTACGGATCATGCGGGTGGATGAAACTGGTGACCAGCAGGAACGGTGTCCGCTGGCCTCGGGCGCGGTCGGCGCGGACCCGGTCGTTGAGGTGCCGGAGGGTCCGGAAGGTCACCTCGTCATCGAAGTCCTGCTGCACGGTGGCCCGGCAGACGCCAGCGGTGAAGACGCTGTCCGCCTCGTGGTACCAGGGGAGTCGTTCCCCTGCGTCCAGCCGCCAGTCCGGCACCATGTCGAGGTCGGCCGGATAGACGTCGGTGGTCAGCCGCTCCTCGAAGCCGTGGTGCTGGTCGGGTCCGACGAAGTGCATCCGGCCGATCAGCGTGGTGTGGTAGCCGAGCGCCCGGAGGTGGTGGGCGACGGTGGGCACCGAGGCCGAGAAGTCGTCCCCGTTGTCGTGGCAGTCGATCTCGGAGGGCAGCCGCCCCGTCATCATCGAGGCCCGCGACGGCGCGCACAACGGCGAATTGCAGTAGGCCCGGTCGAACACCGCACCGGTGGCTCCGAGGTCGTCGATGTGGGGGGACTGCACCACCCGGTTTCCGTAGGTTCCCAAGGCGTCCGCGGCCAGTTGGTCAGCCTGGATGAGGACGATGTTCGGTGCGGATCCGGTCCCGTCAGCAGTCCCGGTCGGCTCGCCCTGGATTCCGCAAGTCACTGAACACCTCTCCTGCCGCTCTCGGTTCCTGGGAACGCCTCGGTCGCTGGTCACGCTACACCGCACCGGCTGCCGGGCGACCGGCCATCTCCGCAGTCATCTCTCGCCCGCCGGAGAAGGCGACTGGCGTTCCGGCAAATCCGCTTGACCCCGGTACCCCGGCACGGGCTAGCGTCCAGTCGATGAGCAGGGACCCGAGTGAGGAGCAGGAAGTGACGAGGAAGGCGGAAGGAGCCGGAGCCGTGTGGCGAGATGACGCCGGTGCGGCCGCGGTGCAGAGTCGCTACGAGGAACAACTCTCGGCGTGGCCGATACCGCTGCGCCGCCACCAGCTCGACACCGAACAGGGTCGGACCTTCGCACTGACTTGCGGGGACGAGGATGCTCCGCCGGTCGTACTGCTGCACGGCGGGGGCGCGAACAGCGCGGTGTGGCGCGAGGCCGCAGTCGACCTCGCCACCGACCACCGGGTGATCATGGTCGACCTGCTCGGGGAGCCAGGACTCAGCGAGGCGGTACGCCCGGACCTGGGCAGCCCTGCGAGCGCGGACTGGCTGGGGCAGGTGCTCGACCAACTCGGCATCGATACCGCCAGTCTTGCCGGGATGTCCTTCGGTGGTTGGACTGCGACCGACTTCGCGACCCGACACCCCGGCCGGGTGCGTCGGCTCGCCCTGTTGTGCCCCGCCGGAATCGGACGGCAGGCGACCTGGAGCCTGCTCGGAGCGCTTCTGCTGCAACGGTTCGGCGCGTTCGGACAACGCCGCTCGGCGGAGATGATCACCGGGCTCACCCACGACCGTCATCCTGAGGTCCTGGACGAGGTCAGTCGGGTGTTTCGCAGTTTCCGGCCGCGGACCGAGCCCTATCCGGTGTTCTCGGACGAGGCACTTCGACAGCTGACCATGCCGGTTCTGGCCATCCTGGGGGAGCGGGACCGAGTGTTCCATCCCGGGGATACCCGGCACCGTCTCGCCACCCTGCTGCCCGACGTACGCACGCACCTCGAGCCGGGTGCCGGGCATGCCCTGCTCGGCCAGGATGAGCGGACGGCGGAGTTCCTCCGCAGCTGAGCGTCTCGGGACAGGAAGGATGGGGCACCACTCCCTTCTCCCAGCGGCCGGAGCAGGTGCAGCGGGTCCGGAGATGGTGCCGTGAGCCGGGGGGCCTGGGTGGCTGTCGACGAGGTCGGCGGCGCCCTGATGCTCGGCGAGCCCCAGGACTACATCAGCCGGTGGGGGCGGTCGAGCGGGCGTTCGTGTTGTTCACGCCGCGTGCGCGCTGGACGAGCAGGACCCCGACACCGGCCAACAGTCCCCAACCGCCGTTGATCAACAGCATCGGGATGATCGCGACGGGATTGGCGATCGGGCCCTGCAGGGTACCGGTGAGCGGCACGGAGACGATGGCGCTCAGCAGGGTGGCGAGTACCGCGTACGTGAGCCCGGCGAACACCAGGGTCAGCACCGGCTCGGGGACCCGGCTGAACCCGACCACCGCGACCCATCCTGCGGTGATCAGCACCGTGAACGCGATGGGGACCGCGGCCGGCTTGTCCCAGCCGACCTGGTCCGCGACGGTGTTCGTGATCGGCCGGGTCAGGGCGAAGGCGCCGAGGATGATGACGAGGAGCCGCGGGAGTCTTGATCTTGTCCATGACCACCACGTTGGGGACACATCAGACAGCGCTCTCGCGCGGTGTCGCCCCCGGACGCCATCACAAGTACGTCGGATGTCGACCCCGAGCTCAGGGTCACCCCGGTGGCCTCGACAGACAGGCTCGACCGGCTGGGAGTCCGTTCACGCCAAGGAGCCCGCCCGGCGGCCGAAGACGGTGCCGGAGGTCAGCCCGGAACCGCCGGGGTAGTTGCCACTGAAGAGGCCGCCGAGCATCTCGCCACAGACGTACAATCCGGGGATCGGGTCACCGTCCTGATCAAGGACCCGCGCGTCGGTGTCGGCCTGCAGCCCACCGAAGGTGAAGGTGATCCCGCAGGTGACGGGGAAGGCGGAGAAGGGCGGTTCGGTGAGGGCGGCGGCCCAGTTGGTCTTCGGTGGGCTCGTGGCCGCCGAGCGGCCGTCCAGGGTGGACGGGTCGAAGTCATGGCCGGTGGCGATGGAGGAGTTGAAGTCGGCTACGGTCGCCGCCAGCGACCCGATCGGGAGTTGGAGTTGCTCCTCGAGCTCCGCCCAACTGGACGCCGTGTACTCGGTGGTACCGGCGTGGTCGTACTCCTCGGCCCGCAGGAGGCGGCGAGTGGTCGCGTCGAAGACCTGGAAGGCGACCCCGCCGGGCTGACGAAGGATCGCGGCCCCGTACTTCGCGTAGGTGTAGTTGCGGAAGTCGGCGCCCTCGTCCACGAAGCGCACACCGTCGGTGTTGACCACGATCCCGAGCGGGTAACTGCCCCGGGTGTGTTGGTTGGTCAGTTCCCGGTCCCCACCGGAGGCGGGGGAGTTCGTCTCCCAGGCGACGCTGTGGCACGTGGTCCAGTCGCCGGCGGCTTGGGCGCCGATGTCCAGAGCTGCTCGGAACAGGTCACCGGTGTTGAGTGGGGTGCCGCGCACCTTGGCGTGCTCCCACTCGGGGCCGAGGTGTTCCATCCGCATGGCCGCGTTCGCCTCGAAGCCGCCGGCGGCGAGGATGACGGACCCGGCGCGGATGGCGTGTTCGCCAGCTCCGTCGTCAACGCGTACGCCGGTGACGCGGCCGGAGTCGGTGAGCAGGCCGGTGACCCGCTGGCTGTAGCGGACTTCGACCCCGTGGTCCGCGGCGAGCTTGGCGTGCGTGGCCATCAGGCCCTTGCCCCCGTCCACGGTGCCGATCGCCAGCCCACCCCAGAATCGGTAGCCACCGGCTGAGTCCTGGTAGGCCTGGCGCTCGTACATCAGCCGGAACCGCAGGCCGAGCGAGTGCAGCCACTCCAGGGCCGACTTGCTGTCGCGGATCAGCACCTCGGTCAGGGCGGGGTCACAGGCCCCTTCGGTGATCCGGGACATGTCTGCGTGGAAGGCGTCCGGCGGGTACGGGGGGAGCTCGGTCACCTCGGTGCGGGGGTCCTCCTCCAGCAACGGACGCACGTCATCCAGTCCGTGGTGGGCGATCCGCATCGCCCCGGCCGTGTAGAAGCTGTTGCCGCCGGACTCCGGTTCGCTGCCCTTCTCCAGCACCAGGACCCGGCGCCCGCGTTCGGCGGCGGCGAGGCCTGCACTGAACCCGGCGTTGCCACCTCCGACGACGAGCACGTCCACCTGTTCCGCTTCGGTCACTGCCGGTCTTCCTTCCAAGAGGGAATCATGGAGGCAATATTGCACACACATTGCATCCAATGTCTATCATTCTCCAGGCTGTTGGTTGAGCGGGTCCTGCGCCCGGGCGCGATAGAGTCCCTGTGACCCGCGTCGTTCGGCGGGGGCGATGAGGGTGTCGGAGAGGCCGGAGGAGCAGAGGTCATGGCCGCTGGGAAGAAGTCGAAGGCCCGGGAGGCCGGCTCGACCGTGGAGGTCGGTGGCGGTTCCGGTGGGTCCCTGGCCGGGCTGATCGCCGGATACCTCCCGGTGTCGCCGCAGCGGGGACAGACGACCGAGGCGGTGACCGGCGCGTTGCGCGAGGCCATCCTGGACGGCGTGCTCGCGCCCTCGACCTGGTTGCGTGAGGACGAGGTGTCGGCGGCCTTCCGGGTCAGTCGGACACCTGCGCGGGAGGCGCTGCGCCGGTTGGCCGACGAGGGGCTGGCCTCCAAGACGGCGAACCACGGGACCGTGGTCGCACCCCTGTCCCTCGAGGATGTCCTTGCCCTGTACGTGGTTCGCGAGGACTTGGAGGGTTTGGCCGCACGGCTTGCCGCGCTCCGCCGACCGGAGGCGTTGGTCGCGAAGATGCAGGGCTGCCAGGACCAGATGGCCAAGGCCAAGGGCGACCCGAAGAAGCTCGCACGGATCAACCTGGTGTTCCATCGCCTGGTGCGCGAGGCCTCGGGGAATCCGTACCTGGAGCGCTTCCTCACCCAGGTGGAGCACGCCGTCCGCCGGTTGCCGGTGACCACCTTCGCCCAGCACGGTCGTCCGGCCGAGGTGCTGGACGAGCATGCGGCCATCATCGCCGCAATCCGCGACGGCGACGGGGCCGCGGCCGAGGAGTCGGCCCGGGCGCACATGCGCCGGGCCCGCGAACTGCGGCTCTCGACTCTGCTCGGCTCCTGACCCGCTCGGGTCAGCGCCGTCGCGCCACCCGATTTCGATCGCCGCGGTTTCGCCCGGGAAGACAAATGTCTCCACCCCCTTGACTTGACGCTGTCATCGCGGTTGCATACAAAAAGCATGCAACGTTGATTTCGCTAGGGAGCGGAGCAGTGATGAATGGCAAGGGTGCGATGCGGAACTGTCGGGGTGCCGGGCGACGGGGGAGGATCCGGTTCGCCGTGGCGTTGGTCGCTGCGGCCAGTCTGCTGCTGTCCGCCTGTGGCGGGGACGAGGGGTCGGGCGGGTCTGGCGACGAGGTACGGCTGGGTGCGGTCCTCCCGTTGACCGGGGCGACGGCGCAGAACGGCAACAACTCCCGCAAGGGCATCGAACTGGCCGTGAAGTTGATCAACGAGAGCGGCGGCATCAAGTCCATGGACGGGGCGAGGATCAAGCTGGATGTCGCCGACGCGACCAGCGATCCCGCCAAGGCCGCCAGCGCCACCACCCAGTACCTGGCCAAGGGTGATCCGCCGTTGGCGATGATCGGCGCCTATGCCAGCAGTCTGACCATCACCGTGGCCCGGGTCACCGAGCGCAAGAAGGTGCCGCTGCTGACCACCTCCTTCAGCGACGAGTTGACCCAGCAGGGCTACCAGCACCTGTTCCAGCTGCCCGCCCCCGCCTCGCGGATCGGCAAGGCGCAGATGGATTACACCGTCGAAATCGCCAAGGACGCCGGCGTCGACCTCAAGAAGGCCGCCATCGTGTTCGCCAACAACGCCTACGGGGAGAGCCAGGCCAAGGCCCTGCAGGAACAGGCCGCCGAGTCGGGCCTCGAGGTGGTGCTCTACGAGGGGTACTCACCGACCATCTCCGACGCCAGTCCGATCGCCTCCAAGACCTTGGCCGCCGACCCGGACGTGATCTTCGCCGTGTCGTACGTGAGTGACGGAGTGCTCCTCACCCGGGCCCTCAAGGCGCGGGGGAGCGAGGTCCCCGTGGTCGGCGGCGTCGGTGGCTTCATCACCCCCGACTTCCAGAAGAGCCTCGGGGCCGAGGTGGAGGGGGTGCTCAGCGTGAACACCAGCGATCCGGACCAGTACGGCGACATCGCCGAGAAGTACCAGGAGGAGTACGGGGAGTTCATGCCCCAGGAGGCCCACGACAACGCAGCCGCGGTGTACGTGTTCGCCCAGGCGTTGGAGGAGAATCCCACCGATGACCCGGAGGAACTGGCGAAGGTCCTGCACGAGGGCAGCTTCGACCAGGGTGCGGCTGGCTCGATGCCCGGTGGGAAGGTCGAGTTCGACGAGACCGGCGCGAACGCCGAGGCGGTGCCGTTGATGACCCAGTGGCAGGACGAGAAGCTCGTCGGCGTGTGGCCCCCGGAGGTGGCCGAGAACGAGCCCGTCTGGGCCACCAAGTAGGGGCGCGGAGTGGATCTCGTCCAAGCAATAGTCAACGGGCTCCTGATCGGCGGCATCTACGCCCTGGTGGCGGTGGGGCTGACCCTGGTCTTCGGGGTGATGGACATCGTGAACTTCGCCCACGGTGAGTTCCTGATGCTGGGGATGTTCGGTGGCTACCTCGCCTCGACCGAGTTCGGCCTGGACCCACTCCTGGTGGCACCGGTGATCGGGTTGGTCGTGTTCTGCCTGGGAGCACTGACCGAGCGGGTGATCATTGAACCGATCATCAAGGCACCTCCGGTCGCCCAGGTGATGGCCACGGTCGGCCTCGGGCTGATCATGGTCAACGGGATGGCTGCCCTGCTGGGCACGGACTTCCGCAGTGTCAACACCGCCTACCAGGACCGCGCGTTCTCGGCCTTCGGGGTGACGGTCCCGGCCACCTACCTGTTCGCCGGTCTGTACTCGTTGGTGGTGGCGCTCGCACTCACCCTGTTCCTGAACCGGACGGAGTTCGGCAAGGCGATGCGGGCCACCGCCCAGAACCGTGGGGCGGCCGAGCTGATGGGCATCAGCCCCCGTCGGATGTACATGGTGGCCTTCGGCATCGGCACCGGACTCTGTGCACTCGCCGGATCGGTGATCCTGCCGTACACCCTGGTGTATCCGACCGTGGGACAGCAGTACGTGTTGATCATGTTCACGGTCGTCGTGCTGGGTGGCCTCGGTTCGGTCCGGGGTGCCATCCTCGCCGGTCTGGTGGTCGGCCTGCTGCAGTCGCTCACCACCCTCGTACTGCCGTCGGAACTGCAGAACCTGGTGGTGTTCGTCGTCTTCTTCGGCGTCCTCGTCCTGATCCCGGGAGGGGTGATGAATCGTGTCCGAGTCGCCCGTGTCTGAACTGTCGCGCACCGGCAGCAGCCGTCCACAGCCCCGGCGCAGCCGGCTCAACCTGGTGGTTCCGGTGGTCTGCCTGGCCCTGCTGCTGACCTCCCCGCTGATGCTCACGAACGAGTACCACATCCGGATCCTGACCCTGGTCTGCATCTTCGCCGCCGCGGCCACCGGCTGGAACCTGCTCGGCGGCTTCGCCAACCAGGTGTCCCTCGGGCACGCCGTGTTCTTCGGGATCGGCGCCTATGCGGTGGTGATCTTCCAGGGCACGTACGGGTGGAGCCCCTGGTTGGCGATGCCCGCCGGCGTCGTGGTCTCGGTGGTCGTGGCGCTGCTGATCGGCTGGCCCACGTTCCAGCTCTCCGGGCACTACTTCGCCCTGGCGACCCTGGCCCTGCTGCAGATCTTCCACATCCTGGCCTTGTTCTGGGATCCGCTGACCGGTGGCTCGTCCGGTATCTCGCTGCCGATCCTGGACGGTTTCTGGGCCCTCCAGTTCGCCGAGCCGGAGCCCTACTTCTACATCGCGGCCGGCCTGCTCATCGCCGCGCTCGTGGCGGCACGAACGGTCCAGCGGTCCCGGCTCGGCCTGCGGCTGAACGCCATCCGGCTCAACCCGCAGGCCGCGCAACTGGCGGGGATCAACTTGTTCGCGACCAAGATGCAGGCGCTGGTGGTGAGCGCGATCATCGTGTCGCTGGCCGGATCCCTGTACGCCTGTGTGCTGCAGTTCCTCGATCCCGACACCGCTTTCAACTGGAACACCTCGATCAACCTGGCGCTGTTCGCCATCGTCGGTGGGGTCAACTTCTGGTGGGGGCCGGCCATCGGCGCCGCCCTGCTCTTCCCGTTGTCGGAGATCGCCTCGATCGTGCTCACCGGCCAACTGGCGGCACTCGGCCAGTTGGCGTACGGGGTGGTGCTGGTCGCGTTGATCCTCATCCAGCCCCGAGGGGTCGGGTGGTGGCTGCACCGGGTGTGGCGTCGCGTGACGGGAGGATCCGGATGACCAGCATCGTGCGCATCGACCAGCTCAGCCAGCGCTTCGGCGGGCTGCAGGCACTCAAGGACGTCTCTTTCGAGATCACCGAGCGGGAGGTGCTGGGCATCATCGGGCCCAACGGCGCCGGCAAGTCCACCCTCTTCAACGCGATGGTGGGCGTGGTTCCGCCAGTCTCCGGGAAGGTGTGGTTCCGCGATCGGGACATGGTCGGCCGACCCACCCACGAGGTGGTCACCGCCGGCCTGGTGAAGACCTCGCAGACCGTGCAGGTGTTCAGCGAGATGTCGGTGCTCGACAACGTGGCGGTCGCGGCCCTCGGCCGGGAGTCGAACCTCCACGCCGCCCGCGACCACGCCTGGGCCGAACTCACCTTCTGGGGGCTGGAGGGCGTGTCCGAGAGTCAGGCCCAGGACCTCACTCTGGCCCAACGCTCCACCTGTGAGTTGGCGCGGGCGATGGCGATGCAGCCCGAGGTGTTGCTGGTCGACGAGGTGATGGCCGGACTGAACGAGGTGGAGGTCGACGAGATGTTGATCCGGATGCAACGTGCCAATGACGAGCGAGCGACCACGTTGGTGATCATCGAGCACAACATGCGTGCCCTGATGAACATCTCCGACCGCATCCTCGCCCTCGACTACGGCGAGGTGATCGCGCACGGTGAGCCGGAAGAGGTCAGTCGGCACCCGAAGGTGATCGCCGCCTACCTGGGGGTGGAGTGAATGTCCGCCGCACTCACCGTGGATGCACTGACCGCCGGCTACGGCCGCATCGACGTGCTGCACGAGTTGTCCATGAAGATAGCGGCCGGCGAGTACGTGGCCGTGGTCGGCGCCAACGGGGCCGGGAAGACGACGCTGTTGCGTGCCATCTCCGGAACCGCCCGTACCCGCTCGGGGAGTATCGTCCTCGACGGCACCGAACTGGTTCGACGGCCGGCGCACAAGATCCCCGCGCTCGGGGTGGCGCACGTCCCCGAGGGACGCCAGGTGTTCCCCGGGCTCACCGTGCTCGACAACCTGATGGCCGGCGCCTGGCTCCGCCGGGACAAGGAAGTTCGTCGGGAGGCACTGGAGTTGGTGATGTCGTTGTTCCCGCGCCTGGGGGAGCGCCGACGGCAGTTGGCCGGCACCCTCTCCGGTGGTGAACAGCAGATGGTCGCGGTGGGCCGGGCGCTGATGCTGCAGCCGCGACTCATCATGCTGGATGAACCGTCCCAAGGACTGGCGCCCAAGGTGGTCGGCGAGATGTACGAGAGACTGGCTGCCGTGCACGAGACCGGGACGACGATCCTCCTGGTGGAGCAGAACACGACGGCGGCCCTGAAGTACTCCGAACGGGCCTACGTCCTGGAACAAGGACGCATCGTCCTCGAGGGAGCGAGTAGTGAACTCCGTGACAACGACGACGTCCGGAAGGCGTTCCTCGGCATCTGAGGCCCGGGAATCCTCCAAGCGGAAGGCGACGAACAGGAAATGACGAAAGGTGAATCCACTTCCATGAGTCTGTTGATCAGCGGCGGGACCGTGTCCACTCCGGACGGCATGCACAACCTGGACGTCTGGGTGCAGGACGGCCGCATCGCCGCCCTGGTCGAGCCCGGGGTGCACGTCGATGCCGACGAGGTGGTGGACGCCGGCGGCAAGCTGGTGTTCCCGGGCTTCATCGATCCGCACGTCCACTCTCGCGACCCCGGGCAGACCGACAAGGAGGACTTCGCGCACTCCACCCGGGGCGCCCTCTCGGGTGGCGTCACCACCGTGCTGGAGATGCCGAACGCCATTCCACCCGTCTCCTCGGCCGCACTGTTCGAGGAGCGGCGGATCCAGCACGAGCAGAACGCCTGGGTCGACTTCGGTCTGTGGGGCATCTCCATCGGACCGGAGAACCTGGCCGAGCTCGGCCCGCTGGTGCGCGCCGGTGCGGTCGCGATCAAGATCTTCTGGGGGTACGCCCTCCGCAAGGACACCTTGCAACTCGTCTACAACCTGAAGGACGAACCGGCCGAGAACCTGCTGGCGCCGCCCGACAACGGTGAGGTCCTCGCCATCTTCACCGAGGTCGCTGCGGCCGGCGGACTGCTGGCCGCGCACTGCGAGGAGCGCCACGTCCTGACCGCCAGCGAGGAGGCCCTCGGTCACCCCATCGAGACCTACGACGACCTGCTGGCGGCCCGACCGGCGGTGGCCGAGTCCACCGCCATCGCGATCGCGGCCGACTTCGCCGAGGCGACCGGTTGCCGGTTCCACGTCGTGCACATGGCCTCCGAGCGGGGCGCTGCGACGGTCCGTTCCGCGCGGAGTCGGGGCATCTCGATCACGGCCGAGACCTGTCCCCAGTACCTGACCTTGACCGCCGACAGTTACGACCGTGTCGGGCCGGTGATGAAGGTCTACCCGCCGGTCCGCAACGCCTCCGACCAGGAGGCGCTCTGGGCAGCCGTCGCGGACGGCACCATCGAGTCCTGGGGATCTGACCACGCCCCGCACACGGTGGAGCAGAAGGCGCAGGGCTTCGCCACCCAGCCCGCCGGCGCGGTCGGGTGTGAGACCTTCGGTCCGGTCCTGGTGGACGCGATGCTGCAGGGGCGCACCACCCCGGAACGCTTCACCGAGGTGATCTCCACCGCGACCGCGAAGCTGTACGGGCTGTTCCCGCGCAAGGGAGTGATCCAACCCGGCAGCGACGCCGACCTGACCATCATCGACCCGCAGGGCGAGACGAAGATCCGCAACGAGAACCTCCGGGCCAAGCAACCCGTGAGCCCGTGGCACGGCTTCGACCTCCGCGGTGCCGTGGAGTGCGTCGTACTGCGGGGCGAAGTGGCCTGGCGCGACGGCCAACCCGTCGGGTCCCGGCGCGGCCGCTTCGTCCCCGCGGAACACTCGGTGCGCCATGACCACTGAGGCACCGTCGGAAGACCTGCTCGGCGCGGCCGTACGGGCAGCGGCCGAGATCACCCTGGACCGGGTGCCGGCCGCCAGTCTCGAACGGGCGGGCCTGATCGTGGCCGACACCCTGGGGGTCATCCTGGCCGGTGCGCGGTCGCCGGAGATGATCAAGTTGACCGCGGTTCGCGCCGGTGGCGGACCCGCGACGGTGCTCGGCCCGTCGCCGGCCAGCGCGGACCCGGAGGCTGCCGCCTTCCTCAATGCCACCGCCGGCACCTTCATCGAACTGGACGAGGGCATGCGGCCGACCGGCCACCCCGCCATGCACGTCGTGCCCGCGGCCCTGGCCGTGGCCGAACAGCAGGGCGCCACCGGGGCCGAGTTGCTGCGCGCGGTCATCGTCGGCTACGAGGTGACCAGCCGGCTCTTCACCGCCTTCCGGTTGACCTACCCGGTGCACCCGCACGGTCACTTCGGTGCCGTCGGGGCTGCGGTGGCCGTGGCCGAGCTGCTCGGCAGTGACCCGGTCGAGGCAGCTCGGATCGCATCGACGACTCCGCTGCTGCCGGTCTGGCAGCCGTGCTACGAGGGGGCCACGGTCCGCAACACCTACACGGGGTGGGCGAACGAGATCGGCGTCCGATCGGCGGCCCTCGCCGCCGCCGGGTTCACCGGGTCGTCCCAGGCACTGGAGGCCAGTTACGGCCAGGTCGCGGGGTCGGTGGTGGATCCGGAGGCACTGTGTGCTCCGCTGGACCATGATCAGCTCGGGATCCAGCGCAACTACTTCAAGCGACACAGCGCCTGCGCCCTCTCCCATGCGGCTCTCGACGCGCTGTTGGGCGAGCCGCTGCCGCCCGCCGATCAGATCGAGGAGGTCCGGGTCGAGACCGTCCGCAACAACCTGAAGTTGGCTCGCTCGGCGAGGGCGAACAGCCTCTCCGGCCGGTTCTCCCTGCCGTACGCCGTCGCCACCGCGATCCTGCTCGGTCGGACCGATGTGGACGCATTCCAGTACCGGCCCGAGGTAGCAGCCTGGTCCGAACGGGTCACCGTTGAGGCGGCTGACGATCTGGAGGAGTGCTGGCCGGATGCCGCTCCGGCCCGGGTCACCGTGGTCTCCCGGAACGAGACGATCACCCGGCGAGTGGACAATCCGCACGGACACCACAGCGATCCACTCACCGTCGGGGAACTCCGGGAGAAGTTCGACACGCTCGCGGCAACCTCCACCAGTGACGGGCTGTGGCACCGGTTGACCAACTTGGTGGAGGTGGCGGACTGCCGGTCCCTCTTCGGCGGCCAGTCAGCATGAGCCCACGCATCAGCCTGCTCGGCACTGGTGGCACCATCTCCGCGGTCCAGTCCGCATCGGTGCCGGACAGCCGTGGAGCCGCGGACCTGTCCGCCGAAGGCGGCCGCGGTCCGTGGCAGGTCCACGGCCGGGACGTGATGCGGGTGTCCAGTCGGGCCATCGGTCCCGCCGAGATGTGGCAACTCGCCCGGGCGGTCGAGGAGGAAGTGGCGGCCGGGGCCGACGGGGTGGTGATCACGCACGGCACGGACACCCTGGAGGAGACCGCGTACGCATTGTCGCTGTTGCTCGAGCCCCGGGTCCCGGTGGTCCTGACCGGGGCGATGCGCCAACCCGGTGCACCGGGAGCGGACGGACCCGCCAACGTGCACGCGAGCCTGGTGGCGGCGGCCGATCCGCGTTTGGCGGTGTACGGGCCGGTGGTGGTGTTCGCGGACGAGGTGCATGCCGGGCGATCGGTGACCAAGCGGCACTCCGCACTCGTGTCCGCGTTCGCCTCGCCACCGGTCGGCCCGGTGGCCACTGTGGTCGAGGAGCGGGTCCGGCTGCTGCAACCGCCGTCGCCGGAGTCGTCGCTGCTCCGGGTCACCGAGGCACCCGCGCAGCGGGTCGAATTGCTGTGGGCGGTGGCCGGAGCGGACGGGCTGCTGGTGCGTGCGCTGGCCGGGCAGGTCGACGGTCTGGTGGTGGCCGGCACGGGCGGGGGACACCTGCCGCCGGCGATGGCCGCGGACGTGGTGGCCCTGGTCGAGTCCGGTACCCCGGTGGTGTTGGCCAGTCGGTGCGCCGACGGGCCCCAGGTCCTCACCGAGACCTACACCGGGCCCGGCTCGGAGGTGCACCTGTTGTCGGCAGGGCTGCTCTCGGGCGGTGACCTGTCCCCGATCAAGTGCCGGCTGCGGCTGCTGTTCGGGCTCGCCGCCGGGCTCGAGCCGGGCATCCTGTTCTACGGCGCGGCCTGATGCTGTTCCTCACCGACGCCGACGTGGCCCGCCTGCTGCCGATCGAGGACGCGATCGAGCAGACCGAGCAGGGGTTCCGGCTGTTGGCCACCGGACAGGCGACCAACGCGCCGCGGCAGCGGACGGCCCAGGAGGGCGCGACCTTGAACGTGATGTGGGCCCTGGCCCCCACCCGGGGGGTCGCCGGGGTGAAGAGCTACACGGTGGTACGCCAGGACGTCAGCCAGGGGACCACCTTGGTCCAGCTCGTCTACTCCTCGCTGACGGGGGAGTTGCTCGCCGTGCTGGAGGCGAATCGGCTCGGGCAGCTCCGCACCGGAGCGGCCACGGCCGTCGCCACCCGTGCCCTGGCCCGACCGGACAGTTCCACCCTCGCGCTGATCGGAACCGGTTTCCAGGCCGAGTACCAGGCCCGCGCGCTGGTGGCCCTGGCCGGGCTCGGCGGACCGGTGATCGACTCGATCACGGTCGTCGGTCGGCACGCGGGACGCCGGGACACCTTCGCGGCCCGGCTCCGTGACAGCCTCGGTCTCGAGGTGTGTACCGACACCGCGGCCGAGGCTGTGGCCACCGCCGATGTCGTGGTGACCGCCACGGGATCGAGCACTCCCGTCCTGACGGGGGACTGGTTGCCGGTCGGGACCCACGTCAACGCGGTGGGGTCGAACCTGGCAGCAAAGGCGGAGGTGGATCGGCGGGTGCTCGAACGCGCGGACCACATCGTGCTCGACCACGCCGACAGTACCGCTGCCGAGTGCGGCGACCTGCAGGTCCATGGGTGGCCCCATACGCACGTCCGCGACCTGGGAGAAGTGTTGGAGGACCCGACATCGGGGCGACGTACGGCGAGCGAGATCACACTGTTCGAGTCCCAGGGCCTGGCCCTGCAGGACCTGCTCTGCGCCGAGCTCGTGGTGCGACGCGCCACCGACGGCTGAGGACACACCATCTCGGAGGACGGGCGATCCGGAGTTGCAGGTGAGGTGATGCTAACCTCACTGCGCGAAACCGAGTCCGATCCGAGGAGGATGCCGTGCGACGTCCCCGTGCCCTGCTGGCCGCCGCCGTGGCCGCGCTGTTGGTCCTGACCACCGCCTGCAACGGCTCCGCTCCCGCCGACCCCGATCCGGGCGCATCGCCGGATGCTGCTGGCGGAGCGTTTCCGGTGACCATCGAGCACCAGTTCGGCTCCACCGTGATCGAGTCCGAACCGCAGCGCGTGGTCGCCGTCGGCTTCAACGAGCAGGACTTCGTCCTCGCCCTCGGCGTGGAGCCGGTGGGTGTCCGTGAGTTCCTCGGCTATGACGCGCCGAACCGTCCCTGGGCACCGGAATCCGTACGGGGCAAGGAGATCGCGACTGTGGGAGCAGAGGCCATCGCCTTCGAGGAGGTGGCCGCCCTCGAGCCGGACGTGATCATGGCCGTGAACGGTTTCCTCGAGCAGGCTGACTACGACAAATTGAGCTCGATCGCGCCGACCGTGGCCCAGAGCGATGCCCACGCCCTCGGTGCCACGCCGTGGCAGGAGCAGACCAAGATCACCGGT
Source organism: Propionibacteriaceae bacterium (assembly GCA_052094425.1). Taxonomy (GTDB): domain Bacteria; phylum Actinomycetota; class Actinomycetes; order Propionibacteriales; family Propionibacteriaceae; genus Microlunatus. The sequence goes on along the minus strand of JBQDIN010000003.1, from coordinate 15,764 downwards.
CAGGCCCTCGGCAAGGCCGACGAGGCCGAGCAACTGGTGGCCGACGTCGAGCAACTGTTCGCCACTGCAGTCGAGGAGAATCCCGACTTCGCCGGCAAGGACGCCCGGTTCGCGCTCGGGGCCAGCGAGTCCGGCACCTACAGCCTCGGGGCCGACGACTACCGCACCGGGTGGCTGACCGAACTCGGCTTCACCGTTCCGGAGACAGGTGGTGAGGTGAGCGCCGAGCTGATCGCCCAGGAGATGGACGCCGACGTGCTGGTTGCCGAGGGCGTGCCGCAGGCGATCCGCGAACTGCCGGTGGTGCAGAGCATCCCCGCGGTGCAGGAGGGGCGGACCGTGTTTCTGGGTGAGGACTTCACCACCGACTTCGCCGGCGCTCTCGGGTTCAACAGTCCGCTGAGCATCCCCGCCCTGCTGGATGTCGCCGTACCGCGCCTCGCGGCAGCCACCGATGACGATCCGGAGACGACGCCGGAGCCGTACCCCGAGCGCTGACCGGCGACGGCCCTTCGCCGCCCATCCTGGGCAGCGAATCTGACAAAGCAGGCCGATTGGCCTAGAATCAGGGCATGCGGCCTGATTCGACCCGACCACGCAGCGGTTCCTTCATCGAGGCCGCGCGGCGTGCCCAGATCATCGACGCGGCGATCACCGCGGTCAACGAAGTGGGATACCACAAGGCATCCCTGGCGCTGATCGCCGAGCGTGCGCAGACGTCCAAGAGTGTGATCAGCTACCACTTCGACGGCAAGGAGGAGGTGCTGCTCAAGGTCACTGAGCACGTCTTCGGCCAACTCGGCGAGTTGATCATGGCCGCGGTGGCCGAGGTCGAGGGGCCGACCGAACAGCTGACGGCCTACGTCCGCACCTACTTCACCTTCATGCGTGACCACCGGTCGGCCATGCTCGCCGCGCTGGAGATCATGGTCTCGCACCGTGACGCCGACGGGGTGCCGCTCTATCAGGTCGAGGGGGAGGACGACACCGCCCTGCTGGAGGCGATCCTGACCGCTGGGATGGCGGACGGATCCTTCCGCGAGGTCGATCTCCGGGTCGCCACTACGACGATTGTGCACGCACTGGACGGCGGTCTGAGCCGGTCCCAGATCCACTCCGATGTGGACCTGGTCGACTACGGAGAGCACTTGCGCGACCTGCTGTTGGGCATGCTCGGGGCGCACCCCGATGACTGAGCCGGCCTTCGCCGTCCGCGGGATGGGGTACGACGCCGGTGTGCGCTACGAGCACGACTTCGACTCGCGACCGGTCTGGGACGTCGCTGCCGTACGACACGACCTGCAGGCCATCCGGCACCGGCTCGGGTGCACCTGGGTGCTGGTGATGGCCACCGAACTGGAGCGGCTGGTGCAGACGGCCCGGATGGCGCGCGAGGAGGGCCTCGGTGTCTGGCTCCAGCCCCGCCTGTTCGAGGGCAACCGGGCCGAGGTGGCCGAGAACCTCGCGGTGGTGGCGACCGCAGCCGAGGAACTGCGATCCGAGTTCTCCTGGGTCGCACTCAACGTCGGCTGTGAACTCAGCCTGTCGACCCGTGGCTTCCTGCCCGGGCGGACCTTCCACCAGCGTGGCGTGCTGCTGCCCTTCACCGCCGTCCTGCTGCCGCTGGCGAACTGGCGGCTCCGTCGATTCCTCACCGAGCTCGCCGCCATCGCCCGGTCCCACTTCGGTGGCCCGGTGAGCTATGGGGCGGGGGACTGGGAGCACCCGGACTGGAGTGCCTTCGATGTCGTCGGTCTGGACGCCTACCGGGACGCGGCGAACGCGTGGAGCTTCGCGGACGGGATCCGCAAGCAGGTCGCCCGCCACCACGCCGCAGGACGGCCGGTGTACGTGTTCGAGTTCGGCAGCTGTACCTACCGCGGCGCCTCGGCGAACGCCTCGATGGCCTCCGACGTGATCAAGGAGGACCGGGAGGGACGGATGACGGTGCCGGAGTCCGTCGAGCGCGACGAACAGGACCAGTCGGACTACTTGGGCGAGATGTTCGCCGAATTCGCCGGGGCCGGCGTGGACGGGACCTTCGTCTGGGGATTCAGCGAGCCGACCCTGACCCACTCCACCCAGCCGGGTGCCGACCTCGACCGGGCCAGTTACGGCATCGTCGCGGTCCGCCCGGACGGATCGTGGGTGCCCAAGTTCGCCTTCCACACAGTCGCCACCCAGTACGGAGGAACCGGATGAACACCGTCGACTCGGACACCGCCCCACAGGATGACCCCGTGGACGTCCCGGAGCAGGGCGACTCGGGCCGCTCCCAACCGAGGGGAGGGCTGGCGGGGTTCCTTGGCCGTCTGCTGCTGCCCGTACTGGTCACCCTGCTCGGTATGGTGGTGATCGTTCGCCTGACCGACGGTGGCGGTGCCGCCACCGAGGTGACCACCCTGCTCGGCCGGATCGGTGCCGGTGCGGTGTTGATCGTGGTGGTGATGCTCTCGATGCGGCTGGTCCGTACCCGCGCCCGTACTGTCACCGGCGGCGGTACGGGTGCGCGGCCGGCCCGGGTGTCGGCCTTCCTCACCGGTTTCGCAGTTTGGCTGGTACCTGCCCTGGCCACCTTCGCGGTGCTGACCCTGCTCGGCGTCCGCTGGAGCCTCGGCGCGGGGGCCGGCCGCGCGGTCCTGCTGGTCGGACTGCTACTGGTGGCGGTGTTGGTGAGCGAGGCGATCCCGGAGGAGCTCGTCTTCCGCGGCCACGTCACCGACGTACTGTCCGAACGGCTGGGCGGGTGGTCGATCATCATCGTCCAGGCCGCGATGTTCACCGGGTTCGCCCTGGCTCTGCGGGGCTGGACCGGCATCTTGGACCTGAGCCTGTTCGCCGGGATGGGGGTCGCCTTCGGCTACCTCCGGATGGTCACCGGCACGGTCTGGACCTCGATCGGCTTCCACACGGCCTTCCAGACCGGCTCCCAGTTGATCCTGACCCACGAGGTGCTGGGCTTCGAAGGGTCCGCGACGGCCGCCATGGTCGCGCTCGGCCCGGTGCCCTTCACCGTCGGCGCAACCGTGGTCAGCCTGCTGGCCGCCGCTCGACCGACGCTGTTCCGCCGCCGCCCACAACTTCCGGAAAAGTGATCACCAGAGGCCGGAGGTGCCGCGCCGGTGACTGCCGAGCAGATGGGTGTCGACGATCCCGACGGCCTCCATCAGGGCGAACATCGTGGTGGGGCCGACGAAGGTGAACCCCTCCTTCTTGAGGGCCTTGGAGAGCGCGACTGATTCCGGGGACGTGGTCGGGACGTCAGCGAGGGTGCGAGGTCGTGGCGTCTGGTCCGGCCGGAAGGCCCAGACGAAGTCGACCAAGCCACCCTTCTCCCGTAGTGCCACGGTGGCCCGCGCGTTCCGCACCGTGGCGCCGATCTTCAGCCGGTTCCGGACGATCCCGGCGTCGGCCAGCAGCCGCTCCTCGTCCCGTTCGTTGTAGGCCGCGACCAGGTCCGGGTCGAAGAGGTCGAAGGCCGTACGGAAGGCTGGGCGTTTGCGCAGGATGGTGGCCCAGGAGAGCCCGGACTGGAAGGCCTCCAGGCTGATCCGTTCGAACAGGCCCTGCTCATCCGTGACGGGCATGCCCCACTCGGTGTCGTAGTAGTCACGCAGCAACGGGTCCACCGCGGCCCACGGGGGCCGGGCCAGTCCGTCGTCGCCGATCACCAGATCATTGGGTTCGATCATGAAGGCCAGTCTCCCGCAGGGTGATGTTGATCCGTCCGGTGGTCAATCCGCAGCCGTCGGGCGCCGAGCCCGGGTGCACCGTGGTCACACCGTGGTAGGCCATTCGGGACTCACCGCCGAAGACCAGCAGGTCTCCCGAAGCGAGCAGGATGTCGGTGTACGGCTTGGTACGGGTCTGGGTGTTGCCGAAGCGGAATCGGCACGTGTCCCCGATCGACAGCGACACCACGGGGGCGGACGAGTGCTCGTCCTTGTCCTGGTGCATCCCCATCCGGGACGAGGCGTCGTAGTGGTTCACCAGGGCGACGTCCGGAGCGTAGGCCCGCCCCGCCTCCTCCGAACCGGTCGTCTCCGCGACTGCTCGCTGTCCGAGCCGGACCAGCCAGTCGGGGAGCGGCAGCACCCGTTCACCGTTCACATCCACCGCCTCGCGGGAATACTGGTAGGGCCGCCAGTGCCACCCGAGACAGACCGTACGCACACTCATCGGGTGCCCGCGAACGGTGGCCGACCGCGCAGGCACCGGCCCTGCCGCCCAGGACTGGAACTGTCCGACCAGCCAGGCTTGTTGGTCCACGCTCAACCAGTCCGGCACCCAGGTGGCACCCGGTGCGAGGTCGCGTCGCGGCCGCGGCACCGCAGTGTCGTCGAACAGCATCGGATCTCCTCCCTCAGCAGCCGACTCTAGCCGGGTGGCATCGCACACGTCCGCCCCGACGTGATCACCACCGGTCCTGTGAAAGAGTGGCGTGGCCCAGCCCGCGAGCGAAGGAAGCGTGATCATGATGTCAACGGAACGGACCGCGGTCCCGATCACCGGAGAGCTCGATGCCCTGTTCGGTGGCCACGTCGGCGCCGACCAGTCACCGGGACTGGCCTACGGGCTGGTCGCAGCCGACGGGCTGCGGCATGCCGCCGGATTCGGGCGGGCCAACGACGAGGGGGACGTGCCTGATCAGCACACCGTCTTCCCGATCGCGTCGATGTCGAAGAGCTTCACCGCCGCCGCGGCCCTGTTGGCCAGAGACCGCGGGCTGCTGGTCCTCGAGGCGCCGATCACCGACCTCGTCCCGGAGTACGCGGCGACCGGTGCGGAGGAGGATTGCGAACCACCCAGCGTACGGATGTTGCTCAGCATGTCGGGCGGCCTGACCGAGGACAACGGTTGGGTCGACCCACAGGTCTCGATGACGCAGGAGCACCTGCTTGACCTGGTGAGCCGGGGACTGCGCTACAGCCACCTGCCCGGGGCGGTCTACGAGTACTCCAACGTCGGCTATGCCCTGGCCGGGGTGGCGATCGAGCGGGCGACGGGGGAGCCGTTCACCGACTTCGTGACGCGGGAGTTCCTCACGCCGCTCGAGATGACGTCGACGACGGTCGGTCCGCATCAGTCGACGGCCGTCCGGGCGTCGGGCTATGCCTTGGACCCGAACCATGACTGGGTGGCCTATCCGCCGGTTCCATCGACCGTCTTCGCCCCCGTCGGCGGTCTCGAGAGCAGCGTGAGTGACCTGGCCACGTGGATCACCTGGCTCGGGGCGGCCTTCCGCCCGGCGGCAGAGGACTCGCGCGACGGTCTCCTCAGTAGGGCCTCCCGACGGGAGATGCAACGCCTGATGATCATGGACCCGCCGACAGTGGCGCTCGATGCCCAGGGCGCTTGGCGGCACAGCACCGGAGGGTACGGCCTCGGCCTCCGGGTCGAGCATCACCTGCACCGGGGGGTGCTCATCTCGCACGGTGGCGGGCTTCCCGGATACCGCCTGTACATGTGCTGGCATCCGGTGTCGGGCCACGGGATCGTCGTGCTCAGCAACAGCCACCGCGGCAGCGCCGGGATGTTGGCGCAGGACGGCCTGCACCGCGCCCTACAGGCTGATCGGGCGCCGGCCGACGTGGTGCGGCTGTGGCCGGAGACGGTCGCCGCACGCCGGGCTGCGGAGTCGCTGGTCCGTGACTGGGACGACGCGGTGGCCGCGGATCTGTTCGCCGAGAACGTGGACTTCGACCGACCCCTGGCCGAACGACGTGCC
>JBQDIN010000003.1:0-10026 GCA_052094425.1 Propionibacteriaceae bacterium | reverse complement strand
AGATCGAGGGCCTGGTGGCCCAGATGGGTCCGCTACTTCCCGAACGCCCGGTGCGCGAGGTCGTGTCCGCCGCGACCGCAGCCGACGTGACCTGGTCGATCCCCGGCGAACGGGGCGAGTTGATCTGCATGGTGCACCTGAACGCGATGAACCCGCCGCGGGTGCAGGAGTTCGTCGTCACGTCCGCCGGGGACGACGTCCCGCGCTCGGCCGTACCCTGGGACGTCTCCCCGCGACGCGCCGGGCTCGGTCAGGCGTCGCTCTCGATCGCGCCCAATGTCCGGGTGGAGATTCCCTCCTAGGCCAGCCCTAGTCCCAGATCGCACCGGAGGCCGCTGTCGGATCGGCTTGGACCGTCGGAGGGAGTTCCCAGATACGAGTCGGCCAGTCATCGGGTTGATATCGGGGCCAGCCGGGATCGCCGGTGGCGGCAAACGAAACCCAGGCCGCGCGAATCGCGGCGGACAGGGTTTCGAACTCGCTGGGCACCGCCTCCCCGAAGAGGTCCGCTCCCAGTGGGCCAGTCGGGATCCCGAAGGTTAACGGCACGTCCAGACCATGGCAGGCACCCCGGGCAGCGTCCAGTGCCCAGGCGAAATCGTAGAAGTAGGTACGTCCGCCGATGCCGGCGTGCGCCTGCGCGCACCAGCGTGCAGGCATCCGGAACATCGCGTCGGAGGCCATCAATGTGGTCAGGTGGGCATCGGTGATGCCAGGACGGGCCCGCCGGTAGTCCTGCACCTTCGCGGCATCCAAGCCCACGCTTCGGGCGGCTCGGATGGGATCTGCCGCCGCCGGATCCTGACCCGCGGTGAAAAGACGGGCCTCGTCGGCGGTGGAGCCGCAGATCAGGTCGATCGACCGCCCGATCCCGGTTCGACGCATCGCCAGCCAAGGGCGCTCGTCGAGCAGTTCACCGTCAAGGACGAATGCGTACGGGCTGTGCGGATGCGTCCAGGCACTCGGTTCCGCAGCCATGACGACGACCGGGTTCCACTGCACGGCGTGGATCGCCTCCGGAAGCACGTCCGCCAAAGCCTCGGCCGTCGGGTGAACACCGAGTTCGTCGGTGATCATCGCCGAGACAGCGCGTGCCTCGTCGCAGGGGACGAACACATTGCCGGGGCTCTGCACGATCGCGCGCTGGAACAACCCGTCCGAGTCGGCCCCGGCGACCAGCGCGGCGATCGACGACGCCCCCGCAGACTGACCGAACACTGTCACGTTGCCTGGATCTCCGCCGAAGGCGGCGATGTTGTCCTGCACCCAGCCCAAGGCGGCGATCTGATCCAGCACGCCGCGGTTGCATGCGGCGTCGGAGACCCATCCGAAGCCCTCATACCCGACGCGGTAGTTCACCGACACCAGCACGACGCCCGCGCGGGCAAGTGGCGTTCCTTCGAAGTCGGGACTGTTGGCAGATCCGCCCATGAACCCCCCACCGTGCAGCCACACCATGACTGGCAGGTCGCCGCTCCCGATCTGCGGCGACCACACGTTCACGGTGAGAGACTGCGGATCGACCCCGGCCCGCGGTGCCTGAGGATGTGCCGGCTGGGGAACTGACGCCGCGTACAACCGCGCGTCACGGACGCCATCCCACCTTGGCGCGGGAAGTGGAGCCTGGAACCGTAGGGGACCGCGCAACGGCGCCGCGTAAGGGATCCCGCGGAAAATAGCTATCCCGTTCTCTGACACACCACGGACCGCGCCGGACCTGGTCCTCACGATGTCGTTCATACCGCCTCCGCCCCGCGCTCTCATATCCTGCGCGGCTCAGGGCGCCCGTGCAGACATTCCATATGGTCTATGATAAAACCAGGTGGTCGGCAACAGATCCAGTCGGTATGGATAGAGCGGACACATCAGCCCCAATCCTTGAACCCCTTCGACGAGAGGAGCCACCACTCGTGTGGACGCAGCGAGCCCCTGAGGCCATGACCTTCACCGAGCGCGGTCGGCGCGCTCAGATTCTGCGCGGAGCGATCGACACCATCGTCGAGCTGGGCTGGGCACAGAGCTCGCTGGTGCGTATCGGCGAGCGGATCGGGGCCAGCAAGGGCGCGATCCTGCACTACTTCCGGGATAAGGACGCTCTCGTGGGCGCGCTCGTTCTCGAGGTCCACACCCGCTTGGCCGACACCGTTGCTCACGCCGTCGCTGCCGAGGGGACAGCGTCCGGCCGGATCCGCGCCTATATCTGCGCCAACGTCGACTTCATCGCCGACAATCCCCGCGACATCGCTGCCATCGTCGAGCTCGGCGCCACCTATCGCAGCCCGGACCGCCGTCGGCTCGCCGATATCATCGACAGCGCCGAACGCTGGCCGGAGGAGTTGCTCCCGCTCGACTTGGCTGACCTGCTCGCCAGCGAGCAGGGCAACACGCGAATGCCGGACATCGACACCGGAACAGTGGCGATGATCATCCGTGGCGCCATCGATTCGGCCGCCGAACGGCATGCCCGCGACTCCGAGTTCGATCCCCACCCCTACGGCAAGGAACTCGCCGACATGGTCGAAACCCGCCTCTTCCCTTCCTCCACCCGCTCGAAGAAGACCTGATGCAAGGCGCCCGTGCCCGCGCCGCGGCCAACGACTGGCTCAGCTGAACGACTCACGCCGAGTCGCTGGAGGGGATCGGCCCGGCGCAGGCAACAGCCAATTTGGCTGTTTCTCAACCGGCAACTGGAAGAATGTGGGGCGGCAAGGTGACGACTTAGCCTCTCCTAGGCCGACATCCGCATTTGCGCTACACCCCTCGGTCACGCACTCGCTCTCCTGGCGAACAGCGGGTACGGGGTGATCCCGGCTTCGTGCAGCTGCCGGCGCACCACGCGGTAGAAGCTCGGACGGGTGAGCTGGCCCGCGAGGAACGGGACCACCTTCCCGGGCAGGCGCGCATAGTTCATGAGGAGGAACGGCGGGTCGCCCGTGTACTCGAGCAGAGTCGAGTTGTCCACGCCCAGTTTGTCGAGGTACCAGGTCGACACCGACTTCCACGTCTCCACAGCAACCTGTGGCGACGCCGTTCCCACAAAGTGATTGAGCAGGATCTCCCCGTCCTGAGCCTCGGTGTCGCCAATCAGACCCGAGTTCTTGGCTGTGAGCGCAAGCACCGGCTCAGGGAATCCCGACTCGCTGGCGCGGCCGATGAGCTCCGCCTGCAGTGGCTCGACGGAGTGGACCAGGAGCGTCAGGTCGTACTCGGGGCCTCCCTTGATGGGTGCGATGACGGTCGCCTCCAGTGCATGGGCGGTGGTCACCCCGGCTGCTCGGAGATTTGGCGGGCGAGCGTCGCCAGTCGGTCTCGATGTTCGTCGCGTGACTGGCTTGCACGGACGAACGGGCCCGATAATCGTAGGTCGATGTTCCATGCGAGGTGGGTGAACCAGCCGTCGAGCGGTTCCTTGAAGATCATGATGTCTCTTCCTCCAGTTGCTGGGTGTCAGGTCAGTTCGCGACGTAGACGTGCGTGCGGCCGAGGTCCGCACACTCTGCGATGTCGAGCAACGCGGTCGCCATGTCGGCAGCGGTGATCCAGCGTGCTCACCACCGCGTCGACCCCGTCGAGCAGGCCGCTACACTGGCTAAGTAGTACCGAATGTGTATGGTACCGATGCGGAAGTAACTCTAGCAGGGGGTTCACGGGTGGCCGAAGAACTGGTGGTGAGGGTGCGCGCGGCGATGCAGCGGCAGCTGGTCCACGCGATCCTGAGCAACGAGCGGGTGGCGCGTGACCATGGTCTGCTCGTGACGGACCTGCAGACGCTGCACCTTCTGGTCCTGCGCGACGACGTGCACACGCCGCGCCAGATCAGCACGACCACGGGGATGCCCGCCAGCACGGTGACCAAGCTCGTCGACCGACTCGAAGCCGCCGGATACGTACGCCGGACCCCTGACCCGGCGGACCGCCGCAGAACCGTGCTCGAGCTGGTGCCGGAGGCGATCGCTCCGCTGCAGACGCTCTACGGAAGCACCGACGAGCAGTTCGACGAGATGAGCCGCCAGTTCAGCCCCGACGAGCTGGAGATCGTCGCCCGCTACCTCGACGCCACCAGCGGCTTCTACGCACTGGAGAACTAGCCGCCGCCCTCGGGTCGAACTCGTCGAGACCGCTCCCGGCCACCGAGGGTGGTGTCGGCAGCGGGACACCACCCAGCGGCCGCCCTCGGGAAGGGGATTCGTGTGGACAGGGGCAACACCGATCGCGCACAGTGAATCCATGCACACCCGGAGCAGCCTGGCCGCGGCCAGGGAACAGTTCGCGCCCGACACCGACCGATACCTGTCGGCATGCACCCTCGGTCTGCCGACGCGGGACACCCTCGCCGTCCTGCGCTCCCACCTCGACGACTGGACCGTCGGGCAGGTCAGCACCGCGGAGGTCAGCCGCGTGGTGGAGGAGGTCCGCGACCACTTCGCCACGCTCGTCGGTGTGCCGGCCGGCCAGGTCACCATCGGGTCGCAGGTGTCGCCCTTCGTCGGGACCGTCGCGCAGTCGTTGCCGGCGGGTGCGGAGGTGCTGTGTGTCGAGGGGGACTTCAGTTCCACGGTGTTCCCGTTCCTGGCACGGTCCGATCTCCGGGTCCGGCACGTCCCGCTGGAACGCCTCGCCGACGAGATCACCCCGGACACCAGGCTGGTGTCGTTCTCCCTCGTGCAGTCGGCCACCGGCGCCATCGCCGACGCGGAGGGGGTCCTGGCTGCCTGTGCCCGCAACGACACGCTCTCCCTGGTCGACGTGACCCAGGCCGCCGGCTGGATGCCGGTGGAGGCCAGCCGCTTCGACGCCAGCGTCTGCCACACCTACAAGTGGTTGTGCGCGCCCCGCGGCGTGACCCTGGCCACGGTGGGCGAACGACTGGCGGAGATGCCGACGATGTTGAGCGGCTGGTACGGCGGCGACGACCCGTGGTCGGCCTGCTACGGGCCGGAGATGCCACTGGCCCCTAATGCACGGCGCTTCGACCTGTCCCCGGCCTGGCCGGTCTGGATCGGCGCCGAACCCGCACTCCGGCTCTTTGCCGGCATCGATGCCCACCAGGCGCGGGAGCACGCGCTGGCCTGTGCCGACGCGTTTCGGGACCGGATGGGGCTACCAGCGGGCGACAGTGCGATCGTCACCTGGCCGGACACCGACGGGGAGGCGTTGGCCCGGTTGACCGCCGGCGGCTTCACCGCCTCCGGCCGTGCCGGCCGGGCCCGGGTCGCCTTCCACCTCTGGAACACCCCCGAGGGAGCGGAACGGGCCGCGGCTCAGGCGCTGCCGTGATTCCGGCTGGTCGGGGGATCCTCCGCCGGCGGATCCGGTTCGACCCGCGGAGCCCTCGGCGGCGTACGGGATCCCTTGAGCAGCCACCACAGGCCGACGGCCGGGAGGATCAGCGGCACGAAGCCGTACCCCTGGCCGAAGTGCGACCAGACGGTCTGGTCCGGGAAGAGTTCGGTTCGGGTGTAGCTCAGCGCACCGACTGCGAGCACGCCGACCATCTCGATGCTGACCGCGACCACGGCGACACTCCACGCCCGATCGCCCATGATCAGCGCGCAGGTGGCCAGCACGTAAATGACCGCGGCCACCCCGGAGAGGCCGTACGCCAAGGGCGCCTCGCCGAATTCTCCGAGAATCTGCACCGAGGAACGACCGAGGGCGGCCAGGGCGAGGATGGCGTACAGCGCCGTGATCACCCGGCCTGGCCCCGAGTTGATCGAGGAACGGTCGGTCGTGTTCATGCTGCGGTCCAGACCTGCCAGGCCCGTAACAACAACACCGGGATGACCACCGTCGCGAGGGTGATCACCAGGGTGCCGAACCGGCTGCGCTCGATGAACGCCCACACTGTCGCTGCCGGAGCGAAGAGCAACACCGCTACCAGGTAGCCGACCAGGGTCGGTCCGTGCACCGGGCGCTCGGTCAGTCCGAGTTGGATGAAACCGGTGACGGCGACCGCGATCAGGACCACCTCCAGGGCACCCAGCGCGCCGACCAGGTACCAGCCCGGCAGGCGGTCCTTCCAGACACACCAGAGGGCCGCCAGCGCGACCCCGAGGGACAGGGCCGCCGTCGCGATCAGCAGGATCTCGTTCACCCGTGGATGGTATCCAGTACGGCCCGGGCCATGTTGGTCGAGCCTGCCGAAACCATGATCTCGACGGACAGGATCGGCGTGAGGTGGGACCGGATCAGTGCTGCTGGTCCAGGGCAGCCAGCAGGTAGGTCGCGTAGCCGGATTTCGAGAGTGCCTCGGCGCGCTCGCGCAGTTCGTCGTCGGAGAGGAACCCACGGCGCCACGCGGCCTCCTCGGGGGCGCCGACCTTGAGCCCCTGCCGCGCCTCGAGGGTGCGGACGAAGTTGCCCGCCTCGTTCAGGGACTCGAAGGTGCCGGTGTCCAACCAGGCGGTACCGCGCTGCATCACCCGCACCTGCAGCCGGCCCTGTTCGAGGTAGGCCAGGTTCAGGTCGGTGATCTCCAACTCGCCCCGTGGGGACGGCTCCAACTCGGTCGCCATCCGGACCACGTCGTTGTCGTAGAAGTACAGGCCCGGCACGGCGTAGGAGGAGCGTGGCTGTTCCGGCTTCTCCACCAGGGAGATCGCTCGTCCCCCGGCGTCGAACTCGACTACACCGTAGGCAGTGGGGTTCGCGACCCAGTAGGCGAACACGGCGCCGCCCTCGACGTCGGTCAACTCGCCCAGTCGGTTGCCCATCCCGGGTCCGTAGAAGATGTTGTCCCCGAGGACCAGCGCGACCTTCTCGTCCCCGATGAAATCGGCCCCGATCACGAACGCCTGGGCGAGTCCCTCCGGTTTCGGCTGGGTGGCGTAGGTCAACTCGATGCCGAACTGCGAGCCATCCCCGAGCAGGCGCCGGAACGACTCCGCATCGTGCGGCGTGGTGATCACCAAGATCTCCCGGATCCCAGCGAAGATCAGCGTCGAGAGCGGGTAGTAGATCATCGGTTTGTCGTACACGGGCACCAACTGCTTGCTGACGCCCATGGTGATCGGATGGAGCCTGGTGCCGGAGCCGCCGGCGAGGATGATGCCACGCATGACTCCCAGCATGGCAGCATTTGCTCCGCACCGCCCGCCTCCGCGCCGAATCCATGCCTAGGATGGAGCGGTGACTTCCTATCTCGTGACCGGCGGCGCCGGCTTCATCGGGTCGAACTTCGTGCACCACGTGCTGGCGGAGACCGACGGTACGGTGACGGTGCTGGACAAGTTGACCTATGCGGGGAACGAGGCATCCCTGGCCGGCCTTCCGGCCGACCGGTTCTCCTTCGTCCGCGGGGACATCGTCGACGCGGGCCTGGTCGACGACCTGGTCGCGGCGCACGACTGCGTGGTGCACTACGCCGCGGAGTCCCACAACGACAACTCACTGCGCGACCCGTCGCCGTTCATCGACACCAACGTCGTCGGCACCTTCACCTTGCTGGAGGCGGTCCGGCGGCACGGCACCCGCTACCACCACATCTCCACCGACGAGGTGTACGGGGACCTGCAGCTTGACGACCCGAACCGGTTCACCGAACGCACCCCCTACAATCCGTCCAGCCCGTACTCGGCGACCAAGGCTGGCTCCGACCTGCTGGTGCGTGCCTGGGTGCGCTCCTTCGGGATCGCGGCGACGATCAGCAACTGCTCCAACAATTACGGGCCCTTCCAGCACGTGGAGAAGTTCATCCCGCGTCAGATCACCGAGATCCTCGTGGGCCGCCGACCGCGTCTCTACGGTGCCGGACAGAACGTTCGGGACTGGATCCACGCCGCTGACCACAGTGCGGCCGTACTGCGGATCATCGACCGGGGTACGCCGGGGGAGACCTACCTGATCGGCGCCGACGGAGAGCGCAACAACATCGAGGTGATCCGCACCATCCTGGGATTGATGGGGCGGGCCGAGGACGACTTCGAGCACGTCACCGATCGGGCCGGTCACGACCTCCGCTACGCCATCGACTGGACCCGGCTGCGGACCGAACTCGACTGGGCGCCCGCCTTCTCCGACTTCGAGCAGGGCCTCGCCGACACCATCAGCTGGTACACCGAGAACGAGGCCTGGTGGCAACCACAGAAGGCGGCCACCGAGGCGAAGTATCGCGAGGTCGGCCAATGAGCGAACTCGCCGTCCACCGCAACGACATCCCCGGCCTGTTGCTGGTCGACCTGGTCACCCACGGCGACAACCGCGGCTGGTTCAAGGAGAACTGGCACCGGCAGAAGTTGGTCGACCTCGGCCTCCCCGACTTCGGGCCGGTCCAGAACAACGTCTCCTTCAATGCCGGCCGGGTGACCCGAGGGGTGCACGCCGAGCCCTGGGACAAGTTCGTGTCGCTGGCGACCGGTCGCATCTTCGGCGCCTGGGTGGACCTGCGCGCGGGGGAGTCCTTCGGGCGAGTGGTCACCGCGGAACTGGGGCCGGACCGTGCAGTGTTCGTACCGAGCGGAGTGGGCAATGCCTTCCAGACCATGGAGGACGAGACCGCCTACTCCTACCTGGTCAACGAGCACTGGAGCCCGGCAGCCAAGGAGTCCTACACCTTCGTGAATCTGGCGGACCCCGCACTCGGCATCGCCTGGCCGACCCCGCCGGAGCAGACCGAGCTCTCCGCTGCCGACCGTGATCACCCGCTGCTGGTGGACGTGACGCCGATGGCGCCGCGACGCACCGTGATCATCGGGGCGGGTGGTCAACTCGGTCAGGCGCTCATGGCCCGGTTGCCGGATGCGGTGGCACTCGGTCGGAGCGAGGTGGATCTCGCCGATCCCGGCTCGATCCGATCCCGCGACTGGTCCGGGGTCGACGTGATCATCAACGCGGCGGCGTGGACGGACGTGGACGGCGCCGAGATGCCGGCTGGTCGCCTGAGCGCGTGGGCGGTGAACGCGACCGCGGTCGGCGTGTTGGCCGAGGTCGCACGGGAACGGCGCTGCCGGCTGGTGCACGTGTCGAGCGACTACGTCTTCGACGGGACGACCGAGGTGCACACCGAGGAGGAGGCCCTGTCGCCGCTCGGGGTGTACGGCCAGACCAAGGCGTCCGGGGACCTGCTGGTCGGCTCCGCGCCTCGGCACTACCTGCTCCGGACCAGCTGGGTGGTCGGGGACGGGAACAACTTCGTCCGGACGATGGCCTCCCTCGCCGACCGCGGCATCGACCCGTCGGTGATCGACGACCAGATCGGTCGCCCCACCTTCACCGATGAGTTGGCCGGCGCCATCGCGCACCTGCTCGAGACGGATGCCCCGTACGGCACCTACAACCTGACCGCGGCGGGGGAGCCGGCCTCGTGGGCCGACCTCGCCCGGGCGGTGTTCGAGGCCGGCGGCCACGACCCGGACCGGATCACTCCAGTGAGCACCGAGGAGTACACCCGGGGCAAGGACACAGCGCCCCGGCCACAGCACAGCACCCTCGACCTGACCAAGATCAGCAGCACTGGTTTCCGGCCTGCTCCCTGGCCCGATTCCCTGGCGAGCTATCTCGCCGCCGATTGAACACCGCAACCCCGGTCGAGCCCGGTGGACGTTGGTTGAGGTGAGCGAAACCGCTGATCTCGACAAGCTCGATCGACGTGAGAACCGCTGGTTGAGCCTGTCGAAACCCCTTCTCACAGCCTCAAGAATCTCGTGAAGTTCTCGGATTCCCTGTGCACACACGGGATTCCTGTCAGTGGGCAACTCTAGAATAGGGGTATGTCAACAACGACGGACACCACCGAGTACGGGGACCCCCTCGCTTGGATCAGGGCTGGCCTGGACCAGATGGTCGCCGTCGGGAACTGGCAACTGTCCGATGATCAGGCGTTGGCCGAGATGGACGCCCTCGGTGTCGTAGCGGAGCGGATTGCCGGGCTGCGCCTCCGCCGCACCCACGAGGTCGAGACCAGGAAACTGTGTCGGGATCGTGGGTGGACCACCGCCGACCACCTGATGACGTCGGACCGCACCCCACTGAGAAGTGCTCGGGCGTACGTGTACTTCTCCCGCCACCTGAATCGGTTCAATGTGATCG
>JBQDIN010000002.1:127199-165177 GCA_052094425.1 Propionibacteriaceae bacterium | reverse complement strand
TTCTACGCGGCCGCAGCGACCACCGCTCGCCCCCTGCCGTCCCAGTTCGCCGCCTTCGTGGCGGGTGAGCTGGCCGAGCCCCATCGAGTCATCGACGTCGGCTGCGGAGGTGGTCGGGACGCAGTCTTCTTCGCCTCCCACGGGCATGAGGTCTACGGTCTGGACGGGTCGGACCAGGCAGTGAAGGCCTGCTCGGAACTGGCCGCCGCGCTGGGCGAGTCCGCGACCTTCCAGGTGGCGGCCATCGACGACGAGACTGCCGCTTCCCGAGTCCCGGACTCGGATCGCCCGACCGTGGTCTACGCCCGTTTCTTCGTGCACGCGATCACCGACGAGGAGGAGCAGAGCTTCCTCGCGCTCGCCGCCGCCCTCACCAAGCCGGGCGACCTGTTGGCCGTCGAGTACCGCACGGTGCGGGATTCCATCGGCGAGAAGGTGACCGGTACCCACTACCGCCGGTTCGTGAGCCCGGCCGCCTTCCAGGCGAATGCGGTCAACCACGGCTTCGAGGTCACTTACGCGGTGGAGGGCTTCGGCTTCGCCAAGTACCGCCGCGACGACGCCTACGTCGCCCGCAGCCTGCTGACCAAGCACTGACCCCTTCCGCGGCCCGACGTTGGTTGAGGCACGCCTGACGCTGGTTGGGCCCAGTCCTCTACGCCGGTTGAGCCTGTCGAAACCCATCCGGGAGACAATGGCGACATGGACCGCCGAGGATTCTCCCTGCAGAAGATGACCCTTCGGGCCTTCGACCTGAGCGAACGGACGGCCCGCGCCGGAAGCCGCTCCGTCCAGCGCCGAGTGGAACGCTGGTGGGGTCGGCTGTTCATGATCATCCAGTGCTGTGTCACGGCCGGCCTCGCCTGGTGGGTTGCGGGTTCGGTACTCGGTCACGAGATGCCCTTCTTCGCCCCGGTGGCGGCCATCATCACCCTCGGTTTCAGCTTCGGCCAGCGCATGACCCGAGCGGTCGAGGTCGGCATCGGCGTCGCGGTCGGCGTGTTGATCGGCGACATCTTCGTCACCTTCTTCGGGACCGGCGTGTGGCAGATCATCCTGGTCGGCACCCTGGCCATGTCGGTAGCGACCCTGCTCGGCGCACGAAACCTGATGATCATCCAAGCTGGTGTCCAGTCGATCATCGTGATCACCCTGGTCGCCTCCCCCGACGTCGCGCTGAACCGGTGGCTCGATGCGCTGGTCGGCTGCGTGTTGGCCCTGGTGATCGCGACCGTCGCCCCGGTGGCTCCGCTGCGGCGTCCCCGGATCCTGGCCGCCGAGGTGCTCACCGACATGGCGCAGTCCTTGGCCGGGGCCGCCACCGCACTGCGCAATCGGGACCCGGAGGCAGCCGAGGAGATCCTGGACCGGGCACGGAGCGCGGAGTCCCGGCTCCAGGCACTGGCGGAGGCGGGGCAAGAGGGACTCGCCGTGGTGCGCTACTCCCCCTTCCTGCGCAGCCAGACCGGATCGGCGCAGGCCTACGCCGACCTGGCTCTCCCGCTGGACCGGGTCAGCCGGAACTTCCGGGTGCTGGCGCGGCGGTCGGCCGTGGCGCTGTGGCGCGGGGAGGACATTCCCTTGTCGACCCTGGCCTTCATGGACTCGCTCGCCCAGGCCCTGCAGTTCATGGCCAGTGAATTGTACGACCGTCGCCTGCCCACCGCCGCCCGGAACCGGCTGGTTCGGCTGGGGCAGGACTCGGTCAACCTCAAGATCACCGGATCCCTGTCCGGCATCGTGGTGGTGGCCCAGATGCGCTCGATGCTGGCTGACCTGCTCGAGTTGTGTGGCCTCCCGTTCGGGGATGCCGTCGAGTTGATCCCCGACATGGAGTGATCCGTCGCTCGGGGGTCAGTCCCGGCAGCATTCGACGAGCGGTGCTGCGGCCGGAGCCGCCGAGGCCCTCCGCGCGGGACGCTCGATCCGCCACGACGTACCCGCGAACCCGAGGGCCACCGCGACCAGGCCGATCGAGACCCAGACCGGCGCCAGGTAGCCGAGCCCGGCACCGATCACCACACCACCGAGCCAAGGGCCGACCGCGTTGCCGACGTTGAAGGCACTCACGTTGAACGCCGACGCCAGGGTCGGCGCCGAGCCGGCGTGCACGAAGACCCGGGCGTTGAGGGCGGAGGCCAGCGAGAAGGAGGCGGCCCCGAGGGCGAACACCGCGGCGATCACCCCCAGTCCACTGGGGGCCACCAGCCGCAGCACCAACAGGGCGGCGCCGGTGGCGAACAGCGAGATGATCACGTTGCCGAGCAGGTTGCGGTCGGCGAACCGACTGCCCACGGTGATGCCGACGAACGACCCGGTCCCGAACACGAGCAGCACCAACGGCACGGTCGCGGCACGGAGGCCGGAGACGTCGGTCAGGAGGGGCGCCAGGTAGGAGAAGGTGGCGAACACCGAGGCTTGGAAGGCGGCGGTGGTGCCGAGTGCCAGCCAGAGACGACGGTTCGCCAGAGCGCCGAGTTCGGTTCGCAGGACCGCGACTGTCGACGGTGCTGCCTCGACGGTCCTGTTGCGGCGCGCGGTCTCCGGCACCCAACGCACCGTGGCGACGGTCGCGACCACGGTCATCACCGCGACGGCGAGGAAGGCGGACTGCCACCCGCGCGCCTGCCCGACCCAGGTCCCCAGCGGTACGCCGATGAGGTTGGCCAGGGTGAGTCCGCCGACGAGGACTCCCAGGCCTCGGGCTGTCATTCCGGCCGGAGCGATGGCGACGATGGTCACCGCAGCCACAGCCCAGAAGGTGGCGCAGGCCACGGCGGCGACCACCCGCGTGATCATCAGCAGGCTGAAGTCGTCGCTCACGGCACCGATCAGGTGCATCACCGCGAAGATCGCCGCGGCGCCGACCAGGGTGAGTTTGCGGGGCAGCCGCAGGGTCAACAGGGCCATCACCGGCGCACCGACGAGCATGCCGATGGCAAAGCCGCTGATCAGCAGGCCGGCGGACGGAATCGAGGCCCCGAGGTCCGCGGCGACCTCCGGCAGCAGTCCGGCCAGCATGAACTCCGAGGTGCCGAGGCAGAAGACGGTGAGGGCGAGGACGTAGGTCGCGAGGGGCAGTCGCGTCTTCGGTGGTGCGGCGTGAACGGTGGTCACGGATTCTCCTGGAACGTTTTGGACTATTCAGTTCAGAATGTGGACGCGCCAGACTCCGTCGTCGGGCGGGTCGTTGGTCAGAGCAGGGCGAGCAGGGTGTCGACCGCCTCGTCGATCATGGACCGGTCATCGACGATCCGCCCCTGGACCTGGAGGCCGTCGAGACTTGCATGCAGGGCGAAGGCCAAGGCCTCGGCCGACTGTGCGGTGGTCACCGACCCGTCACCCTGACCCCGCTGGACCAGTTCGAGCACGGCAGCCCGGAAGCCCATCGCGTTGCGCTGCAGCGAATCGTGGACTCCCTCGTCGGAGGGCCCGACCTCAACACTGGCGTTGATCATCAGACAGACGCGGCGATCGGCGTCGGCCCACTGTCGATCCAGGACGCTGATCATGAACACGCGCAGGGACTCCCGGCCACCCAACTCGCCCGCGAGGATCTCCTGGCGCTGTGTGCTGCTCTGCTCGGAGTAGCACTGCAGTGTCTGCAGGTAGCAGTCACGCTTCTTGCCGTATGCGTTGTAGAGACTGCTGCGCGACAGTCCGGTCCGCCGACAGAGGTCATCAGTGGACGTGGCGTGGTAGCCGTGATCCCAGAACTCGTCGGTCAACTCGTGCAGGGTTGCGGCGTCATCGAACTCGCGCGGTCGTGCCATGAGGCCACCCTAGAAGATTTTGAACAAGAACGTCCAGAACATTTCTCGAGCCTCCCCCTTGGTCGATTCGTTGACAGGTGACTGTTTGGTCACCTATTGTTCGAGTCATGTCGGACGATGATCTCGTGTTCAAGGCGCTGGCGGATCCGATCCGCCGACTGCTCCTGGATGCACTCTTCGAGCGAGACGGCCGCTCGCTCGGTGAACTCGAGGAGATCGTCAACGGCACGACCGAGATGACCCGGTTCGGCGTCGCCAAGCACCTCAGACTGCTGGAGGAGGCCGGCCTCGTCACCCCACGCAAGCAGGGACGCACGAAGCACCACCACCTCAACCCCGTCCCGATCCAGTCGATCCACGAACGGTGGATCGGCAAGTACACCACCCACACCGAACACATCGCCACGTCGCTGCTGGGCCTCAAGGAGAGCCTCGAACAGCGACCGAGTGAAGACCACGAGGAGAAATGATCATGAGCGACAACACCCGCATCTACAGCATCTACATCGACGCCCCGGCCCAGCAGATCTTCGACGCCATCACGTCCGCGGAGTACACGACGAAGTATGGCTACGCCGCCCCGGTCGCCTACGACCTCTCCCCCGGCGGTAAGCACACCACTGTGGCCAGCAAGGAGATGGAGACGATGGGGATGTCCGGCGTCGTGGTCAGCGGCGAGGTGATCGAGCTCGACCCGCCCCGCAAGTTGGTCCAGACCTGGGATCCGGTCTGGCTGGAGGAGCCGGCCGTGACCCTCACCTGGGAGATCACCGAGTACGAGGGCGGCCCCTCGCACCTCACCCTGAGCCAGGACGTCACCAACGCTCCGGAGACCGATCGGCAGACCGCCGGCGGCGACAACCCCGGCACCGGCGGTGGCGGTTGGCCGTGGGTGCTGGCCTCGATGAAGACCCTCCTCGAGACCGGCAAGCCCATGACCGGCATCCTTCCGGACGCCGCGGAGTCCCAGGCCGGCTGACGCTCGGTCGGGGGCCGGATGATCGCGTTCGGCCCCCGTCGTCACCCCGATTTTGAGTTTCGGCAACCCATGTCCTACAGTTGTCGACGCAGCGCGGGGTGGAGCAGCTCGGTAGCTCGCTGGGCTCATAACCCAGAGGTCACAGGTTCAAATCCTGTCCCCGCTACCAGAAAAGGCCCTCTGACAAGGCTAAACGCCGAGTCAGGGGGCCTTTTGCATGCCACGGATCAGGCCCAGGTACGCACAAAAGTACGCACGGTCCACGAAACCCTCCGCGCGAGGTCGAGAACCTCTCCCCCGGATAGCCATCCGCCAGGGTGCGTGGAGGCAGGCAGGTCCCCTGTGGGCTTCACGGCAAGACAGGGTCTCGGGTAGGACATAGATTCTCCGGCATTCACAGCGTGCCTGGTGCCAGACTGTGCCCATGGCACCTGAACACCACCCACGAGGTCTGCGTTGGCAGATCGGGCGTGCCGCTCTGTGGCTACGCGACAAGTGGGTGTTCACGGTCACCATCAGCCTGGCGGCCCTGGTCGCCCTCGTGGCCCCATTACTGTTCGTGGATGCTCAGGGTCAGCTCGACCCCTGGGCGAAGTGGGCCCTGATCGCGGCCGGCGCGGCAGCCATCGTGGCCACCGCTGCGGACAAGATTGCCGACAGGTATGACAGCCAAGAGACGGAACGGGCCAAACAGGCCGAGATCAGTGCGGTCACGAACTCACTCACAGCTCTCATCGGACTGCTGGACAGTGCCCACGGCGTGGCCTTCAAGGAAAAGACCGCCAGGACCTCCGCACTCCAGGATCTGCGCATCCCGCTGATTCAGAGTGCCCACAACTCACCGACAGCCACTGATGTCCGTGCCACGTACTACCCGTTGACCCGTGATGAGAACGACCTTCGGGTCCTCCGCGACCCCAAGAGCCGGGGGCGAGTCGATCAGGCATCGACCGAGTTCTTCGAGCGGGACGACCCGGATCACCCAATCTGGACGTTGATGTCATCCAAGGACACCAGCTGTGTCATCTACGACGAACCAGACCCCACACCCCGCGTCGACTGGGCCACCAGGCCCTACAAGACGTTCATCTCGGTCCCGGTCCAGGCCGACGGAGTGGTCTTCGGCATGCTCTCGATCAACGCCCCCGAGGTGGGGGACCTGGTCGAGGTCGACCGGCTCTCCGTCATCACGATGGCCAGGATCATGGCTTTGACCTTGGCCATGAACAAGGGACCGCGCGTCCTCGACGGCATGAGGGACCCCTCCGGTACAGTGGAGTCAACGCAAGGAGATGACGACAGTGTCTGAGATGCTCACCAAGTCCGAGCAAAAGGTCGCCGAGCGCACTGAGGAGTCCATCCGGGCGCTGCGCGTCGAGTCCCGTCGTCGGCTTGAGGCCGAGGCGAAGGACAAGCGCGTCACCAAGCGTCGTCTCAAGAACGTGCTCCGTGCCTACGAGGAACAGCACGCCACGACGTAACCCGCTTGGCCCTCCCGCCCGGAGGGACGCACTACCTTCACCGCCGTGAGCACGAAGGCTGACGCCGGTCCAGATTTCCGGCTGCCGATCGCATCCTCAACGTCGTCTCAGGTGCATCGGCCTCGTCTTCCCGCCGTTGTCGGTGATCATCGATAGAGTGGCGTCGAAAGGCGCGCCCCAACTCCCCGGCGGTGCAGCGCAGGGTCGGAAGGGCAGGAGCAGGCATGACAGCAGAGGCGACGAAGTCGGCGTACCGCCATCTGCGGACCGCGAAGAAGGCCAAGGAAGACGAGTTCTACACGCAGCTGACCGACATCGAGAAGGAGCTCCGGCACTACCGGAAGCACTTCAAGGGCAAGGTCGTCTACTGCAACTGCGACGATCCCCGAGTCTCCAACTTCTTCCACTACTTCAGCCACAACTTCGAGAAGCTCGGCCTGAAGAGGCTCATCGCGACCTGCTATAAGAACCAGAGCGCCGACCTGTTCAGCCAGAACGACGCTGACCAGGCTGTGTGGCTCGAGTACGAGGGAGACAAGGACGGAGACCGTTTGCCCGGACGGGACGAGATCGAGGTTCGCCCGCTGACCGGCGACGGCGACTTCCGCAGCGACGAGAGTGTCGAACTGCTCAAGCAGGCCGACATCATCGTGACCAATCCGCCATTCTCGCTGTTCCGCGAGTACGTCGGCCAGCTGCTGGAGCACGACAAGAAGTTCCTCATCCTCGGCAATCAGAACGCCGTGACCTACCAGGAGATCTTTCCTATGCTGCGCGACGACAAGATGTGGCTCGGCTACCAGAACGGCCAGATGGAGTTCCAGGTGCCCGACCACTACGAGCCGCGGGCGACGCGGTATTGGGAGGACGACACCGGTCAGAAGTGGCGGAGCTTCGGGAACATGTGCTGGTTCACCAACCTCGACATCTCAAAGCGCCACGAGGACCTGATCCTCTTCAAGACCTATGACCCGGAGCAGTACCCCACCTACGACAACTACGAAGCCATCGAGGTCGCCAAGACGGTCGATATCCCGATGGACTACGTCGGCGTAATGGGTGTGCCTATCACGTTCCTGCACAAGTACAGCGCCGATCAGTTCGAAATCGTCGGGATCGCCAAGGCACCGCTGGGAGAGCCCGCGAAAATCTATCCGAAGCAGACCCAGATCAGCGCGACCGGAGTCAAGAGCACCGTATCGAAACTCAACGACGGACCGGCGATGAAGGTTGACTCGCCGCCGGCTGGTAAGACCTACTACGAGGTCGACGGCGAGCTGTACATCCAGCTGTTCGCCCGCGTCCTCATCCAGCGCAAGGACGCGGCATCATGAAGATCGAACTCGAACGGATCCGGGTCCGCGACCTCGTCGAGGGGTATGAGGACAACGACGAGCTGGGAGTGACGGCGTACGACGGCAAGCTCGACGTCCGCCCGCCCTACCAGCGTGAGTTCGTCTACAAGGACAAGCAGCGCGACGCCGTCATCGACACGCTGCGCCGCGACTTCCCGCTCAATGTCCTGTACTGGGCAGTCCAGGACGATGGCACGTTCGAGGTCATCGACGGCCAGCAGCGCACGATCTCCATCTGCCAGTACGTGGAGGGCGATTTCTCGGTCCCCATCGGCGGGCACCAGCTGGCCTTCCACAACCTCCAGGACGACCAGAAGGACCAGATCCTCGACTACGAGCTCATGGTCTACCTCTGCCAAGGCACGGACTCGGAGAAGCTCGACTGGTTCAAGACCATCAACATCGCCGGCATGAAGCTCACCGACCAGGAGCTGCGCAACGCCGTCTACCACGGCCTGTGGGTGTCCGCGGCGAAGAAGTACTTCTCAAAGACCGGTTGCCCCGCCTACGTGATCGGCTCCGACTACATGACCGGGTCGCCGCTGCGCCAGGACTACCTGGAGACCGCGATCGAGTGGATCAACGACGGCGACGTCGACGGCTACATGGCCGCTCACCAGCACGACCCGAACGCCAACCCCCTGTGGCTCTACTTCAAGAAGGTCATCGACTGGGTCGAGACCACCTTCCCCATGAAGCGCTCGGAGATGCGCTCGGTCAAGTGGGGTCCGCTCTACAACGAGTTCAAGGATGCCGACCTCGACCCGGCCGAGCTCGAGAAGCAGGTCGCGGCGCTGATGACGGATCCCGACGTGACAAGCTACCGTGGCGTCTACCCCTACCTGCTCACCGGCGACGAGAAGCACCTGAGTATCCGCGCTTTCGACAACCGGATGCGCCGCACCGCCTACGAGCAGCAGAAGGGCGTCTGCCCCGGTTGCGGCGAGCACTTCGAGATCGAGCAGATGCAGGCCGACCACAAGACGCCTTGGAGCAAGGGCGGCAAGACCGTCGCCGAGAACTGCGTCATGCTCTGCCAGCCCTGCAACCGCAAGAAGTGGGACGTCTGAGGGAGCCATCTATGCAACTGTCGAAGTTCCGGGTTCGGAAGTTCCGCAACATCATCGACACCGGTGAGATCGATGTCGATAAGGCCGTCACATGCCTCGTTGGCATGAACGAGTCCGGCAAGACTGCGGTTCTCTCCGCGCTTCACCGTCTCAACCCTGTCGGCGGCGAGGGCTTCGACGAGCAGCGCGACTACCCCCGCTGGCTCCTGTCCAAGGACCGGCGAGAGGGCGCGATCGACGACGCCGAGCCGATCTCGGCAACCTTTGCGCTCGAGCAGGAGGACCGGGAATCGCTCAGGGCAGTGCTCGGTGAGGGTGTCATCACCTCAGACGAGATCAATGTCTCGCGCAAGTACAACTCCGAGGGTCACGTCTGGAGCATTCCGAGGGACGCGCAGCGCGCGGTCCAGAACCTGCTCGATGATGCGGACATCAGGAAGAAGACCTCGGACCAGTTCAAGGACGTCACTGACCTCGACGGAATCGAATCCGTCTGCTCAGCGCTTCTTGCTGGCGAGGGAGACAACCAGCACGAGAAGACCGCGGAGGAGGTCGCCCGGATCAGAAGAGCACTCAAGGCCCTTCCCGACAAGGACGTCAGGAAGACTGCAGTCGCCGTGCTCAAGAGCAGACTTCCGAGCTTCTTCTACTTCTCCGACTACTCGCAGTTGGACGGTCGCATCAACATCAACGATCTCGCCGACAAGGACGACGAGGTCGGCTCGTCAGCAGATCAGACCGCTCGCGCCCTGCTCCGGCTCGCCAGCACGACGCCCAGGGCCGTCGCGAGCAGTGATTACGAGGACCGGAAGTCCGAGCTCGAGGCCGTGGGGCACGAACTGACTGAGCAGGTGTTCGAGTACTGGAAGCAGAACGACAACCTCCAGGTCGAGTTCGACGTCGACCGGCAGATCGAGAAAGTCTCGCCCCAGCACCACGACGTGGTGCGTACCTATCTCGATATCCGAGTCAGGGACACTCGTCACTCCTTCACGAACAACTTCGCCCAGAGATCGTCGGGATTCCGTTGGTTCTTCTCGTTCCTCGCGGCGTTCACCGAGTTCGAGAGTCGGAATGAGCCCGTGGTTGCCTTGCTCGACGAGCCTGGCCTCACACTCCACGCCCGGGCGCAGGGCGACTTCGTCCGGTTCATTAACGAGCGTCTGGCCACCGCCGTCCAAGTCCTCTACACGACCCACAGCCCCTTCATGGTCGAGACCGACAGGATCGACCGCGTCCGGATCGTCGAGGATGGTGGTCCCAAGTCCGGTGCGACCGTCACCCGTGAGGCGCTCACTGTCGGCGAGGGCAGTCTGTTTCCCCTGCAGGCGGCTCTTGGCTACGACCTCGCGCAGCACCTGTTCATCGGCCCGTCGAACCTCCTCGTCGAGGGCCCGAGCGACTACATCTACCTCGACACAATCAGCAGGACCCTCACAGATCGTGGACGCACTGGACTGGATGAACGCTGGCGCGTGTTACCTGCGGGTGGAGCGTCCAACATCCCAGCCTTCGTCGCGCTCATGGGGCGAAACATGGACGTGACTGTGCTTGTTGACTCGGGCACTGAGGGTGCGGATCGGTTGCAGAAGGCTGTCGACGCTGCCCGACTCCGGCGCGACCGGATCATCTCGGTGAGCGAGGTAACCGGACAGCGGCACTCCGATGTCGAGGACTTGTTCGAGGTGGCCGAGTACCTCAGCCTCTACAACGAGGCCTTTGGGACCTCTGTGTCAGTTGACGACCTCGGCCACGGTGATCGCGTCGTGAGGAGACTCGCGGATCTCCGTGGTGGACCGTACGACCACTACCGCCCGGCCGACGTGCTCCTCCGCAACCCGTCAAGACGGGACAACCTCAGTGATGCGACGCTCGATCGATTCGAGACCTTGATCAAGAGAATCAACGCCAGCGATCGCTGAGCTTGTCCTCAGCCCGACCGCGAGATCGTCGAGTGAACCGAGCCTGCAGCGTCACGCAGAACCCTCCGAGCCCGGGGCCGTTGCGGTCGACGGTGCATCAAGCCCCAGGGCGGCGGATTGAAGCTCCGCACGAGCCCGATCGCACTGGACGAAGCCGATCGCCGCATCCCGGGTGGCGTGCGAGGACCGCCGCGCGTCCCACTGATCGCATTGGTCACATGCGTCACACCTCCCAGCCCTGATCGACGGTGGAGACGACGACTACCTGAGCGCCGAGGAGTGGCTGTTCCACGACGGGGAGGCCTGATGCGACGACACGTCATGGCTAGCATCGGCAACATGGTCACCGACTTCGTGAACGAGCTCGATCCGGACGTTCCGACTGACGACGTCCATGCCCTACCTCAGGGGCCCTGCCGTGATCATCGACGCGGTCACGCTGTACTGACATGGTCCATGGAGTCGATCTGCGGCTCGGGCTGGCGTGATGGCTGACCGCTCTCGCCGAGGCGTCATCCGCTGCCTCCATTGGTCTGCCGAGCATGAGCGCGCCTACGGCTGGCACCACCACGATGGCCCCCACGCCTGCGACTCCGGCAACCACGGTGGCTAGTGCCCGTGGTGGGCGCAGATGTCCGGGCCCGGCTTCCAACGCACTGACGACATGACCTCCGCGATCAACGGCGTCGTCGAGGACATGCGCGGGGACGCCCCAGGCTCGTCGAGCGATGCCTGACGCCGGCGGCCCAAGCATGGCCTTCGTCGACGAATGGTCAGGGCACCAGGTCGGGTGGTTGAGGTCGTCGCCCGGGAGATGATCTTGGGTCCCTCCCGATCAGTCTCGCTCCGGCGTTGATCAACGGCCACGTGTCTCGTTCCTGGGCGCGGGGCGTAGTCCCGGTGCGTGAGGAAGGAGCCGCTGCTCCACGGGATCGTTGACAGAGGAAGAGGGTGGGGTCGGGTTGAGTCGCTGAGTCAGACCCGTTACGGCCGGGACTCAGGGCGTGACTCACATGTTCCCCCTTGTCAGAGAGGGTTTCAGGTCGTGATGAGCCATTGGATTGAGGAAATCGACGAAGGAGCGCATGCGTCCGGTTGGTCGGCCCGCACCTGCGTTACATGGGGTTCTCTCGGGATCCGTGGCTCATTGGATCAACTCAAGGTGAAACCGCGTGTGACAAGGGGAAACACCTGGAGTACGCCCGCATCCCGACCGCGAATCCATCCTCGGAGTTGTTGACACGCACCAAGGCTCATGGCAGGCTCCAAGTGTCTTGAACTCGGGGATACTGGCGAAGGGATCCCCGAATGAAGGTCAGAGCTAGTACTGCAATCGCCGTTGCCGCAGCCATGCTGGTGGCCAGCATCCTGTTCCCCCTCCAAGTTCATGCGGCAGATGGCATTGACGGGACAGCGTCAAGCTCTCCAAGCAATGCAGAAATGGAAATCATTTCTCAAACAACTGGCGCGAGTTCACGCGAGGAAGCAATCAACATTGCCCGCGACGCAAGCCCTGGCGACTTCGCCTTAAAGGTGGAGATACTGCGGTCCGCAGAGTCGTTCTACCAGGCCCTTGAAGATTTGGGCACTGATCCCGACGAACAGATTGAAGGCCTTGCTGCTCTATCGACCGTGCAGCAAGTCAAGGACATCAAAGCCAACTCAAGCGGCCATCATTATGTTATATCGACAACTAGCCAAGAGTTGGAAGTAAAGCTCGTCAATGATGCCACTGACGAGGTCGTTGCTGTCAACCAACTCGAGGTCGGGACATACGAAACCCCGGCTGGCCCCATCAAGGTTCAACTGGAATGCGCGAAGGCGTGGGGGGCGTTCGTTCTCTGGAAGGTTGGTAGTGGCCTGCTCTGCGGTGGAATCACGTTTGCTGGGGTGGTGCCAGGGGTGGTCTGTGCCGGCGTCGTCATCTCCGCGGAGATGATCATCAATTGGAATAACGCCTGCTGAAAGGTGGCCATAATGAAGAAGCGAGATCTGCCATGGTTCCAACGGTTCATGCTGTTAGCTGGAATAAATTGCGGCATAGCCCTCGCAATATCTCTCGTTGTAAGCCTTGTCAACCAATCGACATCGTTCGCTGGCAATGTGCTGATCAGCATTCCGACGGCCATCATCCTCGGATTCTTCATGGCTTTCGCTGTTGATGGCCAGTTGCGAGGACTGCTGCAAAAGCCCAAGAACGGGCACTGACGCCCTTCCGTAGCGGTGTTCGGGTCGTCCGCCGTCTTCGTCTTCATCGACTTGATGATGGTAGCTCGGTCAGCGACGAGGCGGCGCTGACGACGCGGGGAATGCCCGTGGCGGGCGGGGCTCTCCGGGCCCGGCTTCGAACTCACCGGCGACATGACTGGCTCGATCAACGACGTCGTTGAGGACATGGCCGACGAGACCCGCCGACGCCGACCTCGCAGGTGACCGCACCTGGCGGCGGCGTCCACGACGACGGGACACGGTCCAGTTGAGGGGATGTGCGCGCGTGGGTGCGGGAGGGGCCCACCCGGCCGCGGGAGTTGGACCGACTCTGTGGTGATGTGCGCGCGTGCGTGCGGGAGGGGCTGATCCGCGTGGGATGGGTTGACAGAGAAGAGGTTGTTGGGGTAGGGGCGGGAGACCTGGCAAGGGTGAGGCACTGAGGCACTGCCGATTTGGCAGTGCCTCAGGCAGTGCCTCAACCGTTTTGCCTCGTAAACGAGGGTTTCTTCCTTCCTTGGGGCACTGAGGCACTGATTCTCGAAAACCTAATGCACGCGTGCGAATCCACAGTCCCGTGTTGGTGGTGTACAGAAGGTTTCTGCGAGATCGTGCCTCCGTGACTCGACGCGTCGCGAAGCCCTCGTAGACGAGGAGAAACCGGTGAGGCACGGAGGTGAGACAGAGGCTTTCGGGAGTGGTTCAGTGCCTCAAGCCCGACCTCTCTCCCAACATCTCCCTCCACCCACGACCACCTCCTCCACCTGTCAACCCCTCACCGCGGGCGTCGTCTCCTCAACGGGTTGGGACCGGTCCGCCTCCTCGGCAGTCACGTCGACCTCGTCCTCGCGCTTCCTCTCCAGGGCGGCGATCTGCTTCTCGATGGCGATCATCGCCGCCTGGGCCTGCTGGAACTCGTCCTCCGCCTGTCGGCCTCGGGCCAACTGCTCCTTGAAGCGATCGCGCAGTTCCTCGATCTCGATCTTGACCGGGTCCTTCTCGGTGACGAGGGCCTCGAGTGGCACCTGGAGGATCTCGGCGACGACCACGGCCTCGTCGAGGCGAACCGCACGTTCGCCCGACTCGACCTTGGTCACCGCGGTCCCGACGACCTGCCGGCCGAGTAGGCGCGACATCGCCTCGGCGACGTCGGTCTGGGTGAGGCCGGCAGCCCGACGCAACTGACGCAGACGCTTGGCGAAGATCTTTTTCGTGTCTGGTGAAGGCATCGTTTCTCCTCGTTTACGAGGAGAAAGCTACTCCTCTGACAGCAGGTTTACAAGGCCGAATAAGGGAAAATGTGCCCAAATTGGATATTTTCGGGTATTCTTGGGACAGGCCCTGCACCACAGGACCCACACCACACAGAGATGGAAAGGGATGGAGGGGAGGTTTCTCACGATGGACAAGGACACCACTGCCGCCAAGGACGACGCTGGCGTTGAACGGCTGTACTCGCTCCGGGAACTCGAGCAACTCGGCTACGGAGGTCGCAAGACCAACGCCCGCCGCATCACCGCCGGCCTCCTGCCCGCCGTGCAGGTCGGGAACGCCTATCGGGTTCGCAAGTCGGACCTGCACCTGCTGGCCGTCCCCGTCGATGCCCGGGCGGCTTGATGAAGCCGGGAATGCGAAAACCCCGGCGAGACAGCCGGGGTTCCCACAAGATCTGATCCATCAGCAGGAGTTCCAGCTCCTGTACTAGCCGAAGGACTTATACAAATGAGTCTACAGGACGACCCCACGAACAACAACGATGCCGGCGGCACGCGGGACCACCTGAAGAGGTCCCGGTACCAGCACCAGAATGTCCCCGCCGTCATCGAGATGATGCGTCGGGTCTCCGACGAGTTCGCCGAGCGTGACGCGCCCGCCCTGCGCGACCACATCATCCAGCGTGTCACTCTCGCTTACGTCAAGACCATCGATCCCGACGACCCGCCCGAACCGTGGCTCATCCGTCAGCAGCTGGTTGCGGCGGTCAACCAGATCATCGAACAGGAGAATCGCAAGTTTCCGAAGGACGACAAGGGCAGCCGACACAACAAGATCAAGGAGCTCGAACCTGTCCAGGTCGCGCAGATCGTGCACCGCCTCCACCACATCGCCGAGGTGACCCCGGGCGGAGCCGACTCCGACGACGGGCTCGGCGTCCTGGCGATCTACCAGGAGGACGACGAGTTCGCCGGGTTGTACCGCAGAGCGGACCTCGGGCTCCTGTCCCGCTTGGCCCGCCAGTTCAACTACGGAAACACGGACCGTTGGTTCACCGAGTTCGAGCGTTCCGTTCGCGAGTTCGCACCGAAGGTCACCGAGGACCAGGACCCGGATCTCGTCGTGATGGGCAACCTGATCTACGACTACCGGACTGACGAGCGCATCTCGTTCTCCCCCGACCACGTGTACCTCGCCCGTAACAGTGAAACGGACCTGATCGAGGAGCAGCATCCGGTCCCAGAGGTCCACGACGACGACGGGAACGTCATCTGGAACTACGAGGCTTGGTGGCGCGAGACC
Source organism: Propionibacteriaceae bacterium (assembly GCA_052094425.1). Classification (GTDB taxonomy): domain Bacteria; phylum Actinomycetota; class Actinomycetes; order Propionibacteriales; family Propionibacteriaceae; genus Microlunatus. The sequence goes on along the minus strand of JBQDIN010000002.1, from coordinate 149,872 downwards.
GTGCCCGACGAGGGGACCCGCGAGTACTGCCAGAGCGTCATCGGCGCGGCGCTCCGCCCGTCGGTGGACTGGCAGGTGATGCCCGCCATGCACTCGGAGTCAGGATCCAACGGCAAGGGCTCGATCCTCGAGCACGTCCGAGCCCTGGTCGGCCAACGCCACTGCGTGAGCGTCCCGCTCAAGGCCTACTCGTCGCAGTTCGGCAAGGAGCAGTTGATCGGGAAGCGGCTCAACCTGCCGGACGAGACGCCGGTCGGGGAGTTCATCAAGGACGCCTCTGACCTCAAGTCGATCATCACCAACGATCCAATCACCATCGACCGAAAGCACAAGACGCCGATCTCCTACAAGCCCCGGATCTTCACCGTCCTGACCCTCAACGGCGCGCTGAACTTCCAGGACAAGTCGGAGTCGATGGACCGGCGTCTGGCCATCATCCCGATGACCCAGCGGTTCACCGGCGCGGCGAAGGATCCGGCGATCAAGACCGACTACCTCCTTCGCCGGGAGGTGTGTGAGTACATCGCCTACAAGGTTCTCGTCGAGATGCCGAAGTACTGGCAGCTCGATGAGCCGCCGAGCGTCCAGCGGGCCCTGCACCGGCACAAGGTCGAGACCAACACCGTCCTCGCGTTCTTCGAGGAGTACAAGGACGAGTTCCAGCGGCCGTTCCTGCCCTTCGCGATGCTCCACGCGCTCTACAAGGCCGATCTGCGGGATCGCAGCGTCCGCGCGAACCCGGTCGATCAGAACACCTTCACCAAGGAGATCAAGACCCTCTTCGACCCGGCCGAGTGGGTGGTGCCGTCGACCCCCTCGGGGGCGGACCGCAAGTTGAGCGCCTATGTGTGGCTGAGCGCCGACGAGCCCGTACTCGACCCGTTCGAGTTCGACCCGGGCGTCTGGAAGTGGCAGTACGAGTCCAACGCTTTCTGGCACAAGAAGGTGGCCCGCCAGCTCCGTGGCCTGGTCCGACGGGACGTCTACGACGCCTGGATCGCCGATGGCAGCCGTCCTGATCCGGCGGCGGTGAACCGGGTGGCGTTGAGTGTTGAGGGCCTCAAGAAGGGAGATGCGGCATGACCACCGCCGATCGAAAGTGCTGTCGGCACCACGGGGTGATCCCCGGCGACGGACAGGAGGAGCGGATGTGCTTCCGGCACGCTGACGAGGACACCCGCCGCCTGTGGCGGGACCTCCTCGAGGAGGCGGGCCCCACCGTCGGGGTGCCCCGTCCGGACGGAGGCCGGACCGAGTGGCCCTACGGGCCCAACATCCGCCTGGACAGCCGAGCGGCGATGGTCTCCTGGGCACAGGACAACTCGCTGCGCCTCTCGACGGGCAGTCGATGCCTGCACTGGCTGATGATAGGCGACTGGCGGGGCGGACGCACCTGCGGCCGTTGCCGTTGCCAGTACGGCGTTGGTGCCGGTTTCGACGAGTTGCAGCCGGCCGGCATCGACATCTCGTCCTCGGTCGTCGACCACGTCACCTCGTGGGTGAGCCAGGACGGCGAGGTCCGAGTCCTCGTACTGCAGCCCTACGGTCTCGACGAGCGGGACGTTGCCGCCCTGGAGCTCCTCGGTACCAAGGCCGGGCTGCGCGTCGAGATCGACGAGGCCGGCGGGTGGTACGGCCTCGGCACGGCCTGGGTGGCGATCTGGTGCACCGCCACCGTCGACCTCGACGACCCGCCGCCGGTGTGCTCCGGCTGCGGTGCCGGACGCGCTGGCGCCTGGTACCTCCACCGGCTCCGGCTGCAGTGGTACTGCGGTCGGTGCGTACCCAGGCCCAGGGACATCACCACCGTCCACCACGACGACGACGACGACGAGGCCGTCTGGCTGACGGGCACCCGTGACGATCTCCGTCGGTGGCGGCGGATGGCGACGTTCCTGCACGAAGGTCGCACTGAAGGGACCTGATGATGACCGTCTACCTCGCTCGCGCCACCTGGACGTTCGATGACGACGAAGGGCGACCCCTCGTCAAGCACCTCGTGAAGATCGGCTACACGGACGGCGACCCCCTGGTTCGCCTGGGACAGCTACGGCACGGCACCCCCGCGAAGGTGGAGCTCGTCGACACGATCCCCGACGCCCCTCGTCCTGTCGAGCGCGAGCTGCACCGGCAGTTCGACCACCTCCGTGTCGATGGCGAGTGGTTTCGCGACCGACCCGAGATCAGGGAGGCATTCAAGGATCACCGCGCGGCCAACCACCGCGAACACCTGCAGACGGCCATCACCGCCGCCGTCGAAGTCCTCGACCAGACCCGGGTCGACTCGCCCACCACCGGCACCTTGGAGAAGGCGATTCTCCGGGCGCGGGAGGCCCTGGACGAACATGCCTGCGGTTGTGTCCTCCCCGATGAAGAGCATCAGGATCCCGTCCAGGCGATGACCGTGGTCAGGGCCTTCTGGGCGGAGTTCCGCAACCGGTTTGCCTGGGATCTCCTGCCGTTCCCGTTCTTGTACGACCTGCAGCGAGCCTGGCTGGCTCGGGTGTCGACCGGCTCTCCCCCCATGGTGTCGCGACAGCAGTTCGTCTCCGACCTGGTGGCGATCGTGCGCAACGACCCCGAGTGGCATTGCCCGGACAAGAACCGCAAGATCCGTCCCAGGCAGATGATCATTGAGCCGGAGCCGCTGATCGCGGAGTACCGACTGGAGAACTGGTACAGCCCCAACTGCGCCGGCGATCCGAGCCGGTACACGCAGGAGGAACTGGGGAGGCCGAAGATGCAGGCCAACTACCGCGGACTCCTGCGCCGACAGCAGTCTCCCCCTGCCCACGCCGCACACATCACCAGGCGGACGTCATGAACACGAGGCGATGGAAGCCCCTCTCGGATGCCGACTTCCGGCGAGAGCTCGAGAAGGTCGTGAACGGCGACCCGGACGCCGACCCGGGGGTCCAGGAGTTCTTCGAGCACATCAGGGTCAAGCACGGCATCAAGGTCGCCCTGCCGCACCCCGATGGCGTCGAGGTGCTTCGGCGCGACGATGGGAGGAGCCGATGAGCAACCACCGCGGGCACAGCCCCGAAGATCTCCAGGAATGGCTCAGCGAACTCATGTCGACCGACCAGGACGATCGCGACGCGATCATCCAGATTCCCTCCCGCGAGCGCCTCGAGGAGATCCTCGCGATGGCGAGGAAGACCTCGTCGCCTGTGAGCGCGGAGCAGGCCGTGGAATTCATCGGACCTGCGCCGCAGGCCGTCTGCGCACTGATCGAAGGGCTTCGGAAGCGTGGCCGAAGTGTCGCCTGGATCGAACGCGTCGTCGCGGGCTGGCTCCTCGCGCTGGGGTGGCCGATGCCGGAGCCAGACATGCCTGAGCCGGGTACGGATCCCCTCTACGACGAGGCCGTCGCCGACGTGCTGATCTGGCACGCCGACCGGGACCTCAACGTCTCCTTGATGAAGGTTGACGAACTCGCGAACTCGATCGCCTTCAACCGGCGGGCCGTCGCCGAAGGAGATCCAGTGCCGCAGGCCGACTACGCCTTTCGCCGCACCTGCCCCACCTTCGAGGTCACGGACGACGACGGGTACACGTGGCGGATCTGGTCGCAGGGAGTGGGCGCGACGTGCGTTGAGTTGAAGCGGCGGCGCGAGGAGAACCAGTGACCACCACCGACGACGATGTCACCGACGCCCTGCGCCGGTGGGCCCGGGGTGTGCTGCCCGTGGAGGCGGCGGTCCACCTGCTCATCGACGCCGTCAGCGGCCGGCTCCTGCACGGCCCTTGGATGAGGGAGGACGCCGACGGCCATTGTTGGTTCGACCCGAGCGTCGCCGCGACCGAGGCCGGTGTCCTGTCCGGCGGTGAGCGCCGGGTACTGGCCATCGCCACCAGCCTCGCTGCTGGCACGGACCACCCGGTCGACCTCGGCGACGCCGTGACAGGCCTCGATCCCGAGACCCTTGCATTCGTCCTCGAAACCCTGGGCCACGCTGGCGGACTCGACATCGGTCGGGCACGGCCGATGCCCCCCAACGCCGTCGTTCTCCCTGACACCGATCCCGGGGAGCAGCCCGCCTCCCGACGAGGCGAGGAGGGAGGTGGTGACCGCGGCACCTGAGAGGATCGAAGCAACTAGGTCATCGACCTTGGCATCTGGCCCAGACGAAGTGGGAACGCCCACCACTCATCGAGGGACGGGTTCGGGCTGAGCGCGGGCTTTGCAACGGGGGTGGGCGACCTATTGGTCCGCCTCGCGTCGTTCCGCGGCTGCGGCGTCCATGGCCTCGTTGTCTTCGGCGGTGCGGCGGTCGAGCTCCGCGCGCAGTTCTTCGGTGGAGACGATCGCCAACATCTGGCGGACTACCGACTGCCGGCCAGCGATCGCCGCCACGGAGTTGAGGTCGGGCTCGGCACTGACAGTCGAGCCCTGGCCCTCTGCGAGGATCGCGGCGGCTCGGGAACGGCCGATACCGGTGAGAGCCTTCGGGGACAGCCCGAGGACGGCGGCGAGCTTCGCCACGGTCTGGTCGGGCGGCACCACGCGGCGCGGTTGCCCGTCCCGGTAGCGGACGCCCGAGAGGGCGATGCGAATCGCGCCGACCGAGATGCCAGTGGACTTCGCGAGGTCGGCCACGGTGAGACCAGACTTGCGGTACTGGGCGTCGAGCAGCTCACTTTCGACCGGCTGCAGGTCCTGTTCTGACTCTGATGGTGGTGGCGTGCTCACCATCGAGACGCTACTACACATTCGCCACATCTATGAGCAGAACCATGACCCGCAGTGAACGACGAAGAGGGTGCCAACACCGATCCGCACCCTCTTACGGAGCTCCCACGTGCTCACCTGGACAGGTCAGACCCCTGGTCGTTGGCCCGGGTCATCTCACACTCCTGCTGCGCCTGGCTGTCCTTGTTCAGGTTGGCGTCGGCCTCGGTGATGCGCCGGGTCTGCTCAGACTGAGCCGAGGACTCCTGCGAGTCGTCATCCTCGGTGTTCCGGGAGCTGGAGTCGGCGGCGTCCTGCGAGTTGTCAGCAGCGGAGTCCTGACCACGTGTACGCCCCGTCTCCTGCTGCGCCTGGCTGTCCTTGTTCAGGTTGGCGTCGGCCTCGGTGATGCGCCGGGTCTGCTCAGACTGAGCCGAGGACTCCTGCGAGTCGTCATCCTCGGTGTTCCGGGAGCTGGAGTGGGCGGCGTCCTGCGAGTTGTCAGCAGCGGAGTCCCGGGAGCTGGAGTCGGCGGGCCCCTCGTGCTCCTGCTCGTCATGGTCCTCCTGATCTCCCTCGACATGCCCCTGCTCATCGTCCCCGGCAGCCTGTTCCCAAGTGTTGCGGTACCGCTGACGTGTGGCCTGCAGGCTGCGCTGCGCCAAGCGGTACTCCTCGGAGTGCAACTCCTGGCCGCCGTACCGCTTGGCTACCGCCTCCTTGTTCTCGTTCGCGAGCATCTCGCGGATGTGTTCGTACTTCTCCTGATCGATCTCGTTCTGTGCCATGGTCTTGGTCCTTCCTCGTCATTGCTGTGGTTCGGTCTGCGTGCTCATCGGGCTGAGAGCCCGTGGGTTGTCACCTCTCTCATCCCATCGACTGGTCGTAGTCCTGGCTCTGGGTCGGCTCACGGTCGTCCGCTCGGCCCTTGTCCTGCGCGAGGTTCTTCGACGCGGTCTCGATCCGGGCTCTGGCCTGCGTTGCCTGCACGCCCTGCTCGGCACCCGACGCCCCGGTGTCGGTGCCGCGGTCGTGCCGCTGGTAGTGCCTGTGCACCTCGTGCGCCCGCGTCGAGTAGACGCCGTTGGTCCGATCGGTCCGTACGCGATCGATGAAGCCTCGCTCGAACTCGAGGCCCTCCTCGGCGATGGTGATCTTCTGACCGGTGCCGTGCACGCCGAACGGATCGCGGGTCCGCTGGAACTCCTTCAGGTCTTCGATATCGCGGGTGAAGCCATCCCTCCTCTCGCCGGCCGCGTTGGCGAGTTCGCCTTGCTCCACTCGGTCCATCAGGAGTCCGTAGAGTTCGGCATCGGTGGAACCCTCGACATCCTCGTGCTCGAGCGTCGTCCGGCCGATGCCAGCGGCCGAGACCTGCCTCTCAAAGGCGCGACGCTCATCGTCGGTCCGTGGCATCTCCTCGTGCCACTGCTCCTGGATCTCGGCAAGGCGGGTCAGCCTTCGCTGCATCGTCGGCGACTCCGACTCCGAGGCGAGGTCGTGCAGCATTGAACTCGACGAGGTGTCCTTCGCGGTGGTTGTGCTGTCCTCGCCTGCGTCGTGCAGTGCCTCGGTGTCGACGCCCTCGACGGCGATCTCGGGACGGACTTGTTCGGCAGCTTGGTTGAGCAGGCCCTCCCGCGCCTGCTCCGCCCGTGCCTGCGCCTCGTCGACGCCCTGGTCCGCGCCCTGGCGGTCGACGGCGGCCTCGAACTGCGCCTTGGCATCGTCGAGATCAGTGGCAACGGCGTGGAGCACGTTGGCGCGACGGCCACGAGTAAGCCCGACGTACGTCCCGGCGGCGTCCATCTGGTCCGAGAGCACAGTGTGGGCGGTGTCCACGGTCATCCCCTGCGAGCCATGAGCCGTCACTGCGTAGGCGAGCTGAAGGTTCTGCTGCACGTACTCGGCGTCGAGGGTCGAGTGATGCCTGGTCTCCTCGTCGGCGACGATGACGCGGCCGTCGCTGTTGACCCTCTTGACGATGAACGTCTGCCGGTTGGCGACCTGGAGTTCATTGTCGTTCTGCCGCGTGGCGACCTTCGCGCCGACGGCGATCGGATCCCCGTCTCGACCTTCGACGGTGATCTGATCGTCGATCGCACCGGAGGTGACCAGCCGTTCGTACACCTTGTGGTTGAGGCGCTGAGCAGTCGCGTTCGTCGACGCGACGGCGACGGAAGTCCGATCGGCATCGACCTCCAGTGCCACGGTCTCGGCCACTCGTTCGAGCACCTCGTCGGGCTCGCCGACCTGGACGTGTCCCCGCTCGTGCAGGAGGTCGAAGAACTGGGCCGGGTTCTCCCGGTCGCGCAGCTTGAGGGTTGCGTCGGCGTACTCCTGATCGTTCTGTTCGTCGGCGGTCTGGAACCGGCGCACGTCGCGCAGGTCGTGAGCCGAGGTCGCGGCGTGCACGGCCTTGGGCAGATAGCCGCCACGTCCCACAGCCGCGAGCTGCTTGCGGTCGCCGAGGAGGACGAGACGGACATCGGTGTCCTCGCAGTACTTGTGCAGGACCTCGGCGGTGCCCATGTCGAGCATGCCGGCCTCGTCGACGACGAGGACGGTGTTCTGGTCCATAGCCGATTCGCTCGGCTGCTTCTTCCACGCCTCGGGCAGCGCCCACCGGCCGCGATCATCGAACGTCGCCCCGGCCCGGACGAGCATGCCATGGACGCTGTTGCCCTGCGCACCGATCTCCGTGGCCATCTCCATGGCTCCGCGTTTCGTCGGCGACACGGCGACCATCCGGCGTCCTTCATCGAGGATCTGTTCGTTTGCCGCCGACAACAGTGCAGTCTTCCCGGTGCCTGCCGCGCCTTCGACGACGACCAGCCCGTGCGTGCCCGTGATGGCGCGTGCCGCGGCCGCCTGGCCATCAGTCAGCTCGAATCCGCCCCGGTCGACCTCGACCGCGCCGCCGACACCGTTGCACTGCGCACGCCGGCGCAGGCTGCCCTCGATCGCCCGGTCGGTCGCCAGCACCGCCTTGGAGGTGTAGTGCTGCGCGCCCTCGATGTCGATACCGTGGTCGTAGAAGCTCACGAGCTCCGCCCGCGCCGCTTCCAGCGAGGCCTCCTGCAACTGGGTGATCCCCTCGTCGCCAAGGAGGTGGGTCCGCGCCAAGCTGCGGTCGATAGAAGCCTTCACGTCAGCGGTCGACCATGCCGACCGCTGGGCCGCGAGGTCGGCCAACGTCTCGGAGGCGATGAAGGCCGCATCGACCTGGCCGACGGCTTCCCGGGTGACTGCGTGACCCGTATTGGTCGGCTGGACTCCCGCCAGCTTGTCGACCTGGTCCTCCCGGGCTTCCTGCTCGAGCTCCTTCTTCTCCGGGCGCGTGGCTGCCCAGCCGTGGTTGTCCCACGTGCGGAGCTGCTTCGGGCTCGGCTCCTGCCGTGGGTGCTCGGCTCGCCACTGCGCCTCGAGCATCTCTCGGCGGCCGGCCACCTGGTCCCGTCGCTGGGAGAACTCGTCCGTGAGGGATTCGAACTCGGCAACTTTGCCGCCGCCCTCTCCCGGCTCCCATGTGAAACCCGCATCGGCGATCGCCTGGCGCAGCTGAACGTCGGTGGACAGAGAGAGGTCGGCCGCCGCATGCAGGCGTTCAGGCAGGCGGTACAGGACCGCGCCGTCTGGAGCCCGCCACTCCTGCATGCCGTTCGGGAGCGTGACAAGGCCTGTGGTGAGGAACTGGACGTGCCGGTGCTCGTGCGGGTCACCAGTGCGAGACGTGTGGTGCTGGACGGAGGTGAACTCGATCCGGTCGAACTTCTGCTGCTCCTGCTCACCGCGCCTTCCGACGCGGGTCACCGCGTGCTCATGAAATGCCTCGGCCATCCTGACCGTCGACCGCTCCATCGCGCCCTCCAGCGCCTCGGCGATGTCGGGGTTGGACGCCGCCGCCAGCGAGAGTGACTTGCTCGCCGACACCAGGGTCTCCTGGTAGAGAGGAGTGCCACCGACCTTCTCGACGAGGTTGCCGTCCTTGTCCAGCGAGCGAGTCGTCTTGGTACGGAAGCGCCCGCGGACCTGACCTGTCTCGGGGTCGATGTGCTCGGCCCAGGCACGGAACTCGTTGCGGGTGAGTGCGTCGACCTCAGCGCCGTCGACGGTGATCATGCCGTGCTGGAAGGGGCGGTCGGCGTGCGCGAGGTAGGCGGCGCTGACGCCAGCGTCGAGTTCCTGTGGCTCTCCGGCGAGGTACGACTCAGCAACCGCGGACGAACCGCGGAACGCGACGAACCCACCTTTGCTCATGTACCCAGTGTAGCAAATGGGTCACGGTTTAGAATGGCGCATGGTGTGCCGCGAGGATGCGTTGTCACGACTACGGCTCCGCCGTAGATTACGTGCGTCCCATCTCCCCTTGGCTCCACCGAGGGCCCACATTCGGCGTTGCCACCGACAGCATCGAGGCTCGGCGATCGAGGGTTGGTGCATGAAAGAACCCCGGCCACGACTTCGTGACCGGGGTTCTGGTGACGGTGGAATCAGTGGACGCTCATGGGCGTGAACTCGGCGGCGACGTCCGCCTCGGTGGAGTCGCTGTCGTGGGTCTCGGGAGCGGCGATGGCGGGCTCGACACGGTCCTTGGCCGAACGGCGGGACTTCTCGCGCTCGTCGCGGCGCTGGTCGCGGGCCCTGTTGTCGGCCAGCCTCAACTCGGCAAGCAGATCCTTGTCGGCAGCGGCGATGATCTTCTCGAGAATGTCGTTGACCCGGGTCAGGAACAACTCGTGGTCCGGGTCGGTCGGGACCTCGACGGAGCCCTTGCCCTTGGGTCCCTTGCGGATGCGCGGGTGCTCCGGTTCGATGGCCAGCGTCTCGCACAGGTCGAGCAGGACACCGGCATACGCGGCTCCGTTGCGCTTGGCCGCCTGCACGGCGACGGCCTCCTTGGCCTCCTGGGCCTGCTCGGCCTCCTTGATCAGCCGGTCGTTCTCGGCCTGCTTCTCGAGCAGCGCCTGGAGCTCGGGGCTCTTCTTCCTGTTCAGCACCATGATCATTCCTTCCTGGTTGTGGTTCTTCTTGTGGTCAGTTGAGACGGTCGGGGCGGTGGCGGTCAGCGATGCCGCGACGGGTCTCGGCCTCGGGCGGCGGTGCCAGCTCGATTCCTGCGCCCAGGAGCATCGAGAGGTCGAGCACCCAGTCCCGAGCTGAGCGGCTACGCCAGGTCCTGAGCGCTTCGTCGATGTGCTCGGACGCTGTGTGCTCGTCCATCCCGGTCACGCGCATCAGGTGCAGGAAGGCCTCGCCGGCGCGTCCCTTGAGCTGCGCGTGGCCGAAGTGGGTGGCCTCGTGGCAGCCGCTGCACAGGGCGATGAGACGGACGAGCCGCTGGGTGAGCGTCGCGTCGTCGAAGGCCCACCGCTCATGCGCCTCAAGGAGTTCACCCCGCCCGCGGGCGGGCGCGTACTGGCAGACTTCGCAGCGGTCCTCGGCGCGGCCATAGACCATCCGGCGGACCCGGTCCCACTCGGACTTCGCCACGCAGTGCCGGACATTGGTGAACCAGCAGGAGCGCGGTACCAGGTCCACGAACAGGCCGGACCCGAAGCCCCGGCCCTCTCCCGGAAGGACCTCGGGCAGCGTGGGTTTGGGCCTCCAGCGGGCCAGCCTCCGCATGGCGGCTGTGTCGGGCGCGTACCAGCTTCGGGCCGCCGGGTCCCACCGAGCGCCGAACGCCTTGGCGTCGTCCTTCTCCGCGTACGGAACGTCGAGGTAGTCCGTCATGCCGCCCCCTCAGGCCTGCAGGTCCGTCTCGGTGATGTCAGGGACCTTGACGAAGACGCCCGGCGCTCCGCAGTCGAAGAGACGGCCGAGCCCCTTCTTTCGCGGGATCAGCTCCGAGGCGGCGACCCGCTCAATGCGTTCGTTCGAGTGGGACGCCTTGCCGAACCCGTCGGTGGTGCTGGTCACCCGTTCGTTCTCGCCCTCGAACCAGCTCGCCAACTCGTAGGTCTCGCGATCCGGCGTGTTGGGCAACTGGAGCAACGACGGAAAGGTCCGCAGCATCTCCTCCATGCCCACCTCACCCCAGACGCGCTTGAGCTGCATGACGGTCTGGACAGCGGCGACGAGGTGCACCCGATATTTCCGCAGCACGGAAATGTGGCTCGGCAGCTTCACCAGCGGGGCGCAGTTCGCGATTTCGTCGAGGAAGAGCCCGAGTGTCGGCATCCTCATGCCGACACGGCGTCGCCAGTACTGGATGCTCTGCTCGATGACCGCGCAAGCGGCACCCGCTGCGGACCCGTCCATGGGTGCCACCAGGTAGAGCGTCGCCCCCTGCTCCTCGAGCATCGAGGGAACAAAGGCCACGCTTCCGTCACCGCCGACGACCGTGGTCAGGGTCCAGGGGTCGAGTGCTTTGCGGATGCTCAACACGACCGACTCCCTCTGCCGCGACTCCATGTTCTTGAGTGCACGCAGCGCGGGGGCATGGGTGCTCTCGAGCAGTCCCAGCGTGCGCTTGTAGGCGTTGTTCCAGCATGGCGTGATGAAGTCCCGGCTGTCGTTGTCGACATCGTCGAGCGCCTGCAGAACCCACCGGATGCCGCCGCCGGGGACGGCCTGCCCGGTCTCGAGGTTGGGCAGTTGACCACCGGCCCGCAGGAGCGCGGCCAGCGGTCGCGCGGCGTTCGCCTTCCACGGGCCGTCGTCACCGCCCCCGCCGTTCGGCGAGCCGGAGGCATCGGCATTGAGCAGCGTGTCGGCCATCATCTTGGCCTCGTCGTCGTTGGTGACGAGGGCACATGGATCCGACACGACGCGCTTCACGTCGACGCCGCTCAGTTCCGAGTCCAGGACCTCGTCGCAGAGGTCGAGCAGATAGACGGGTCCGCGCGATGCGCGCTTGCGGATCGTGCCCTCGACGAGGTCACCCGACGTGCTCATCGCGATCACCGGGTTCCTCCCGAACATGATGATGTTCGGCATGATGACCCTGCGGCCCTTCCCTTGGCCGGTTCCACCGACCAGCAGGGTGTGCGGGCCACCGAGGGCGAACTGTTCCTTCCGTCGCCCAGCATTGCGACCGTCGCCGTTCGGGTCCTGATCGTCGGCGAGGCGACCGACGTACGGCGACGTGAGGACCTCCGGTGCGGCAGTCCCGGCCTCTGCCTTCTTGCTCATCATCTTCTCCACCAGACTCACTTCGTGCTCCGTTCCGTACTGCCCCACCGGGTCAGAGCCGCGGCCCGGGCCCCGTCGCTGATCCGTCGCCTCGTCTCGGCCTTCTCCTCCTCGATTCGGCGACCGACACCGACTGTGTCGATGCGGTCGAGGGTGTAGAGGAGGAGGGCTCGGGCGAGCAGTCCAACCGTCACGTCGCGTGCAGCAGCCTCGGTCCGCAGCGCCTCGCGCTCGACATCGGACAGAGGCACCCACTGCTTCGTCTTGAGGGCTCTGCTCACTGCATCTCTCACTGCATCTCTCCTTGGTCGTTGCTTTCCCTGCCCTCCCAGGGTAGCATTTCTGTCACGCCAAAACATGGCGAATGGTGCACACAGCAAGGAGGCAAGGCATGGGGAAGTTGATCTTCGGAGCGATCGCACTTCTCCTCGTCGTGGGCACTCTCGTCGGCGTCGGCGTCGTGATCGGCGGCGGCTGGGGCGCAGGTGCAGCGGGCGAGGACCACACGCGGCTGGTCAATGCCTGCATCGAGAGCAACGGCGGCTCCGTCACCAAGGACCAGCTCGAGGCCTGCATCGCTGAGGAATCCTGATCATGAAGGTGTCGCGATGGGAGAGGGAGCGGGCGGCCTGGCTGCTGAATCGTTCGAAGCAGACCTCAGTGCGTCGACGGCGGTCGAAGCTGCTGTCACGGCAGGCGAATCGGCTCACGCGCGGCGGGAGCGGTGTCGGCGAATCGGACTTCCACTCGGACGTGCCCGATCGCCTCTTCACCCGACTCATGACGTCGGACGACGGTGCGGCCGACCGGGTCGCACGGATGATCATCGTGCCGGCCGTCTATGGCGCGGTGTGGCTGGCGGTCGGCGGTGCCATTGCCGTCGCGGCGGCGATCTACCGCGCTCTGTGGTCGCTGGCCCCGAGGATCGGGAGGCTGTGGGACTGGCCCTGGTACGTCGCGGCAGCGGCCGCCGGAGTCGGCGGCGGGCTCCTTCTCGACCACGGCAGCCCGGTCGAGGTCTCGGTGTGGCCTCGCTACCTGGTGCTCCACGTCGACTGGGGCCAGTTCTGGGGGACCTGGCTCTGGGTCCAGTTCTCGCTCGGACTGCTCCTCGCGGGCATCTACATCCACGAGTCCGGCTGGGCGGCAGTGCCCCGGCGGGCAGTCCGGAAGCCGGAGACGGACAAGCACGGCAGGTACATCGAGACGCCGGACAAGAAGAAGATCCGCCTCGATCCTCTCGCCGGAGCCGACGAACACTTCGAGGCGATTGAACCCGTGCCGGCCATCACTGGGGGCGAGAAGCCTGTCTGCGAGACGGTGATCGAACCGGACTTGGCCGACGACGAGGAAGGTCCAGTCTTCGCCGACGACGAGGAGGGAGCGGCATGACCATCATCGCCTTCCTGCTCGGCCTCGCCGTGGCGCTGTTCCTCGTCCCGCCGTCGGTGTCACGCAGCCTGCAGCAACGCACCCGCCGGACGATCGCCCAGCTGGTCAGCCGGGACAGGACCAAGAACAACAAGGAGTGACGACTCATGCAAACGATGATCATGAAGACGGCGGCCCTCAGCCTGGTGGTGGGTCTGGCACTCACCGGGTGTGAGGGTGGGCCGTTCACCAGTCAGGGCCGTGATGAAGGCAGGCCTGAGCCGGAGATCACCAACGCCGATGACGATGTCACCGTCTACCTGCACGCGATACAAGCCTTCAGTCCAAAGGTCGACTGGTGGCGCGTCGACGGTGAGGACCTCAGCTACAAGCAGGTCAACTGCCTCGGCAGGAAGATCATCGACGCCACCGGCACGCTCGGCCCCGACGAGGACGGCGTACGGGAGGTCACCTGGGACGAGGCGAACCCGCTGGCCGCCGACGGGGGCGAGGTGTCCGGCCTGCAGAGCCAACTCGAGATCAACGAGAACCACCTGGTCGAGGAGGGCATGCCCGACGACGACCGGGCGACGTCCGACATCGAACCGGAACGGGACCGATTTCTCGCCATGTGCAAGGAAGCCGGCGAGACCGTTGCCGACTTCTGAGCCGCGCTGACGAGGACCAAAGGGAGAAAGGGAGATTTGAGATGAAGAAGATCATGTTCATGACAGCCGGGACGGCGGTCGCCGTCGCCGGGCTGGTGTTGACCGGGTGCGGCACCGACCCCGTCTCGGGTTCTGGGCCGGAGGCCACCGCGACGAGTGAGTCCGTCACCGAGGTGGACTTCGACGGTGACTACGTCCTCGCCGCCGACGGCGGACTGTTCACCCTCACCTTCACCGGCACCGAGGTGCAGGTCACGCGGCAGATCTGCGTCGTGGAGCAGCCAGATCCCGAGGACGAAGAGTCGGAGGAGCCGGACGAGACCGAGTCCCCGTCGCCGTCGGAGAAGCCGTTGCCGTCGCCCAGCGAGAAGCCCAGCGACTCGGTGACCACCGACCCGCGGGACAGTGGGTTCGGCGAGCTGGAGAAGCCCGAGGGCGAGCCGACCGCGACCATCACCTGGTTCGACGGCGGTTCATACACCGACGAGGACACGACCACCGTCGAGGCACTCTCCGACGGTGCCATCCTCCGCCTCGGCGAGAACACCTTCCACTCCGCCACCGGCACCCAGGGCAGGGCGCTGCAGGACCAGTTCGAGGTGGACTGCGCCACGGGCGGACCCACCAAGGAGCCCTCGGACGAGCCGTCCGACGATCCCTCGCCTTCGGGTGAGCCCAGCGACGACCCGTCCGACGAGGAGACCTCGATGTTCGATGACGACGAAGGAGATGATAAGTGATGACTACGATCGGTGGTCCCCACCAGGCCACCACCCAGAACGAGCTGTTCCGAATCCTCGGAACGTTGGTCGCGGGGGTCGGGATCTTCCTGGGTTCTTGGTGGATGGCCCGTGTCGGCTGGCTCGATGCCGCCGCCCTGTTCCTTACCGTGTTCGTGGTCGGGTTCGCCAAGGACCGCATCGAGCGGGGCCTGATCCGGACCCCGGACATGTTCGGCAAGAAGCTCCCCGACACCCCGAGGGAGATGACCGGGAGCTTCAAGAACCTGCGATGGATCGCGCTGTCCTGGTACCAGGGCGCGGCCGAGTGGAAAGACCGGTCCCCGAATCTCCGACCGATGCTGTGGTGCGCGGTGGTCGCCGGTCTGTACGTCGCCGTGAAGTTCGCCGTGGTCCGGCTCCTGATCGTGGCCACCAACCCGGGCCTGTTGCTGATCGGCGGCGGCATCGCCCTCGGCGCGTTCATCGCCCCCACCTACTTCGCCGGCCTGGTCAACCGGTTCAAGGCGAAGGGCAAGCCGGATGAGCCCGAGACCGAGGATGGCACCAGTCAGGCGGCCTGACCATGATCGAGCATGACGTCGAAGCCCATCTGCTGTTCCGTTGTCGGCAGGTGGGCTTCCTCTGTCTGAAACTGGTGTCACCCAGCCGCAACGGCGTCCCCGACCGGATCGTCGTCACGCCGCAGGCCACCGTCTTCGTCGAGGTCAAGCGACCCCGCGAGCGCCCGCGCCGCAACCAGTTGGAGATGCACTCCAAGATCCGCCGGTTCGGCGGCCGGGTACACGTCGTCGACACGGTGGTCGGAGTGGACAGGCTGGTGGATCGGCTGGCTGACAGGAAGGAAGCGGCGCGGTTAGCGTCGTGAGACGCCGGGTCGGCCGTTCATATCCACCAGTGTTGTCGTAAACTGGCGGTAGAAGCGAGAGCAGGACTTCTCGCACAGACACTGGGCCAACCCCCGCCGCAGCGCGACGGGGGCGCTTTCTTGTCCGGGTCACCAACGGGACGGCGGGCTGTCCCGGATAGTCCTCGATTGAGTCGGGCGAGGGGCGGGCTTGCCTGAGCCGCGGGACCCGCCGATGCAGGCATAATGTCCTTGTCGGACGTGTTACAGTGTAACGAGATCGGTGACAGCACCTTGGACGTACAGTACAAGAACAACAAGCTGAGGAAACTCTGCACCAACCAACGCGAGATGCAGCGGAGACGCCCTGACATCCAGAGGAAGCTCAGGCTGCGGATGAACGCCCTCCGAGCCGCGGACGCACTTGGGGACCTCCCCGAGAACGACCCTGGTGGAGACTGGCATGACCTCAAGGGGAAGCGCGCTGGGATCTGGGCGGGGGAACTCAGCGGCAACTGGCGGATTCTCGTGGAACCTTCGCCCTTGAACTCGCTCAGCGCCGCCAGAGCAACCGTGATCGAGATCGAGGACTACCACTGAGAGGGAGGAGAGACCATGACCACCACCGACTACGCCGTCGCCCCCGGGGAGTACCTCGAGGAGTGGATCGAGGATCAGGGCCTTTCTCAGCAGCGCGTCGCTGAGCTCCTCGGCAGCAGTCGCAAGCAGGTCAACGAGATCGTAAACGGGCGGGCACCGATCACCAACGACACCGCGATGCGCCTCGAGCGCGTCGTCGGCATTCCTGCGAGGGCATGGCTCAAGTACGAGGCGCTGTACCGAGCTGACCTGGCCAGGATCGCCGACGAGGAGAGCCTTGCCGACTATGCCGACGAGATTGCACCCAGCACGGCCACCTACCTACGCAGCCTCGGGGTGACCAAGGCCAACAAGCGCAACCCGGGGGAGCTCGTATCGGACTTCCTCGCATTCCACAGGTGTGGGACGTGGGATGCCTACACCCACCTTCATGAGGAAGCTTCGAGCGGCGACTACGCCTTGGCCGCGTTGAAGGAGTCGGGGTCGACGGTGGACAAGACACTCTTGACGACCTGGCTGCGTGCTGCTGAGCTGGCCGAGCCCTTCGAGCGCGGCCGGGGCTACAACTTCGACCCGGACAAGTTGAGGGATGCGCTCTCGGCCTTGCGCACCCGAGCAGCGACGCCGGATGCGACGATGCTCAGGGACATGGCGAACATGCTCGCCGACGTTGGCGTGGTCTTCATGGTGGTCGATCCCCCTAGCAGCTTCCCGCTGCTGGGCATGACCCGCTGGATCGACAAGCGAGTGCCCGTCATCCAGCAGACCGGACGCTGGGGCAAGGACGGCTTCGTCATCTGGACCCTGTTCCATGAGATCGGGCACGTCCTGAATGACCCTCGCGGGGAGATGCACCTCGAGTACAGCAATGAGAAGCGGCGCAACACTGACGCGGAGAAGGCAGCGAACAGGTTCGCCATGGATGTGCTGTTCGGCGAGTCCGGCATGGAGCCGTTCAGGGGTCTTTCCAAGGACCGTGAGATCGCGAGTGCAGCTCGGGATCTGGGCATCGCGCCGGGTGTGGCCGTGCATCAGATGCACCGACGCAGGCTGCTGCACTACAGCTTCGGTAACCGACTGTGCGTCAATTTGGTCGGGACCTTCACCACGTAGCCGGGGGCATCACTGACTCCGGTGGACGGCTGGATCTGGTCATCGCAGCGAGTGACGCGACACCGGTGCGCGGAGACCAGTGCGAGATCGTGCCGAGCACGGCTCGGGCGTGTTCTCACCCGACCGCTTCCTTCTCGGACCGGGCCCGGGAGACCAGGGCGTACATCCTCGACCTGCTCATCCCCACGGCGTTGGCGACCTCCTGGCCCGTCAGGTCGGAGGTGTCGAGCATGTGCATGGCGCGGGCGACTTGCTCCGGGGTGTGCTGGGGCTTGCGACCCCCGATCCTCTCACCGCGCCGCCGCTTCGCCTCGAGGGCCGACTTGGTGCGTTCCACGATGAGGTCGCGCTCCATCTGCGCCACGGCACCGACGATCGTGAAGATCAGTTCGCCCGCCGGCGTCGAGGTGTCGATGCCCAGGTTGAGGATCCGGAGGCCTACATCGCGCTCCTTGAGGTCGCGCAGCAGCGCTGTCAGCTGGGTGGTCGACCGGCCCAGGCGGGAGAGCTCGACGACGGTGAGCCTGTCGCCGGCACGCAGCCGGTTGCTATCGGGGTCGATGAGTTCATCCCACTTCGGACGCTTCGCGCCGTGCTTGCCAGAGGCCTTCTCCTCGACCACGACGTCGCAGCCGGCCCCGCTCAGCTCATCGACCTGACGGGCGAGGTCCTGCTTCTCACCGCTGACTCGTGCGTATCCGATGTCCATCGGCATCCCTTGTGTCTCGTAACTTGGTACGTCCAACAGGAATATTACAGGACATGGTTACGAGACACCAGGGACATGGGTACTGCCCCGGATTCAGGACGGGCGGGAACAGTCCTGACCACCGATCGTTTGCAGGACACAACCTTCTACGCCGGGTGGGACAATCAATCCATGCCTGAAGACCACTCCCCGACGGTGGCGTCCGACGATCTGCCCGTGTCCCTCGACACCAACGTGATCCCGCTGGGCGAACGTGCCTGGCGCAACATCCTGAATCACGCTATGGCTGTCGGCGACGAGGCAGAGACGACCTACCTCGAGGTCAAGAGTGATGTCGATGTCACGACCAAGATCGGCATTGCCAAGGTCGCCAGGTTCTTGCTGAGCGCGGCGAACCGGCTACCCAAGCAGGCGGCACGGCACTTTCACGGCTACGCGGTGCTGGTCATCGGAGTCCGGAAGGACGAGGCCGTCGGCGTGAACCGCGGCGTCGAGCCGCATGATCTGGAGAACAGCCTGCGACCCTATCTCGGACCGCAGTTCCCCGGATTCGAGTTCGGGAGGATCGGCGTTGATGACGACCGCGAGGTGCTGTTCGTCGTGGCTCAGCCACCTCAGGACGGACAGCCCATCTTCCCGTGCCACAAGGAGTTCCAAGGAGAGAAGGGCCAGGACAACCTGGCAGACGGGGCCGTCTACGTGCGAGGAGCAAGCAACTCTCGCCCTGCGCGGTCCGGCGAGCTCCTCGGACTCGTTGAGCGAGCGCGTGGTGGCGGCAAGCCACCGATCGACATGGACATACAGGTCCTGGGCACCATCAATCGAGTCGAACTGGTCGACGAGGTCCTGCGGAACCTCTACCGTCACGCGGAGAACGAATTCAACAAGCAGCGCACAACGCCGACCGACGCGCCGGTCTCGATGTTCCCTCCGCAGTTGCCTGGATTCCGAAGCCAGCCCCTCTCCACCGAGGAACGGGCGGAACGGCTGGCCCAGTGGCAGCGTCACTTGCAGGCCAACCTGTCCAAGGGACGGGAACGTCTTCTCGGAGCTGGCCTGCCCGGTACCGGGCTCCGGGTCGTCAGTCTCGACAGATCGATCTCCAGGCCCGAGCTGATTGTGACCTTCCATGACTGTGAAGCATTCAGGCACCGGAATCTCGAGGATGTGCGGTTTGAACAGGTGATCAAACCGGTGCTGCGTCAGGAGAATCCCCATGGAAGAATGCAGTTCGATCACAACGCGCTGCAGCCCGCGCGAGGCAACCATCCGATCGCATGGCAGAACCGCGGCCACAACGTCGAGGTGACCCTCACTCCGGAGTCGTTCCGCCCCAACACGCCATGGACCAGCGACCAAGACGACTACGTGATCGTCACCCGTGATCCGAACACGACAAGCGTGTCGGTGACATGGACGCTCACGGAAGAAGGCAACGACGACGTCTCCAGGGATGAGTTTGAGGAGTCCGCCGGCGGCGTCGTCGATGCCCGCGAGCTGTTCAAGAGGATGTTCCTTGAAGACGAGTGACGACCGGACGCCACACGAGACTGACTTCTGAGACGGAGACCCCCGCATAATCGCGGGGTCTCGTTGTGTCTCGACAAGGAGATGTCTGTGAGACGGACCGCTCAGCTCAGGATGTCCTCCTCTCTCCCGAACTTGAGCTCGTGGTCCCCACCCGTACCGGTACTCGAGTCCGTCGTGATACAGCACCGTCACATACGGTTCGAGACCGGGCTTGACTCCAGTCTCTGCGCGTACCACGACCCGTGTCAGCCCGTCGTCAACGCGCCCCCGCGCCGACCATCACTGCGCGCCATGGCATCTCTCGGACCAGCGTCCTCAATCTGGCTGAAGACGCTGGCGTGCCTCGTCACGTGACCCGCATGGATGAAGCTGAGTTGGCAAACGGCTTGATCGCAGCAGCTTCTCTCGATCCTGGGAGCTCTGCGCCGTAACGGCGTGCTCACCCGGAAACGGTAGGCGGACAGCGACCGACCAGATCGCGGGAATAGTGGTAGGGCGGTGGTGTCGCTGCCCCCGTCAACGCGAGCGCGCCACCGGGCAAGCGCTCGAAGACCTGACCCACTCTATGATACAACGTACACCTCAGTTCAATGGAGGGACGAGGAATGGCCACGGAGGATCTGGTGGACAACGCAGAGTGTGCCTTCTGCGCACTCTGGTTTGGGACAGACAGCCTGCGGCGGGGAGTCCTGTACTCCGGGCGGCGTCTCTTCGTCCTGGATCCTGTTGGCGCCCTCTGTGAGGGATTTCTCCTGATTCTACCATACTCAAAAACACAACCAAGCCATCTTCAAGAGCTGGACATCATTGAGTCATGCGTAGCACAGTTCTACGAAGAAGTCCTTGGAACCACTGAATGTGTATTCTACGAACAAGGAAGGGCCGGGGGAGGAAACCGAAAAGATCCAACCGGACGGTTCCGGCACCATGCCCATGTTTGCGCTCTGCCTACTGCAATAGACTTCCAACATCTTCTTCGGAGCTATCGTTCGACCGAGCTGGACGAGACGCAAGAAATCATTGCGGTGAACCGTCCCTACGTTCGAACCAAGCAGAAATCGGATGAGCAGTTAATGCAAACCCTCTTTCTGCCCGGATCCAAGGAACAGGCAACACGACTCGAAAGATTAAGGTTGCGTGAGGCAATCGCACAATCGATCGGTATGGCCAGCATGGGCGACTGGCGACGAGCGAAGTCCGAATCATCCAAGAACATGTCGCTAGCGCCAAAGTTTACTGAGTGGATGCATGGGGTCCGAGCATGAGTACGTGTCCGTTCTGCGAGCCCGGTGACGATGACCTTCGAACGCACGAGGTGTACAGGTCCAACAATTTCCGAATCGTTGAGGATATCGCCCCCTTAGTGCCAAACCACCAGCTCCTGATCCCGAACAAACACTATCTGTCTATAGCGGCAACGGTTGAAGATCGAGGGCCGAACGAGATTGATCGGATCCTCCGCCACGTTGCAGGGGAAGTAGGCGGCGAAGATGATCATGAGTTATGGACCATGTTTGAGCACGGTTCGACAGAAACCTCAGAGCCCGACCGATACTGCTGCATAAACCACGCACACCTACATATTGTACCACTTGAGACGCGATATCTCCCAGACCAGCTATTGGCAGATGGCTTCAAATGTACCTCGTCAAGTTCCCACATTGGTAGTCTTGCGTCCTACCATACTGAAGAGTATTTGCTGCACGGTAGTGTCAATCTGTTCAACGTGTATCAACGAGAAACGATCCCCTCCCAATATTTCCGGCGCATCATCGGTGAGAGCATGCAGAACCCGTTCTGGAACTGGCGCGATGCAGTAGATTTCGGCTGGACGTCGGCATGCGCACTTCCGCGGTCCTCCTCACGTGTTCAAGGCGAGGTGGCGGATCGTGCAGTTTGACACCCTGGGCGAGGACGATGTATTCCACGCGTTCTTCTCACCTCGCTACCTGTTTCAGCCAACAGGAAAGGATAGGACTCGCAAACGCTGTCTCTTCGATATTGATCTCGAGATGATTAGCGACGACAATATCACCCGATCAATTGCGGCGTTGGTAGAGATGGGAAGACCACACGCCGCCGCGCTTCTAGCCACTCGTACAGGTAGACAGGTTCCTCACCAACACCGCTGGGAGTCAGTCCCCCTGCAAACGCTTGATGGGAGAATCAGTGCCGACACGCCTCAGAGCCTTCTCGATCTATGTCGCGACTACGACGGGCAAATAGAATACCTCCACCAGCCATGTCGGAATCGGGCACTAGTCCTTGGCGCCTTTCATCCGTACCCTCCGCTGTACATGCGAAGCATCTTTAATGGCGACCGACCGTATCCGCCCTCACGTCACCCAAGTGTCCAATCGGGCTCATTGGACCGGATCTTCATGATCTTGAGATCATTGGAAAGGAGTGGATGGCATACAACGAGCCCAAAGATCAACTACCGGGATGAGACGAACGTCTATCTGCGTACCCAGCGGCTTATCCGAGAAGCAGACCTAATTATCCTCGTATTGGAGGATTCGATGCTCGGCCCCGCGATAGAGTTCTCGATGATATACGAACACAAACACTCAAGAGAGAAAAGTATGGTGTTCTATCCAGATCGATCTCCACTGTCGGGCCTGCTTACCTATGGCGCATTCAAATTGCCCGCCGCGCGCGCGTTTGGCTTCATCAGCACTAAACACATTCTAGAAACTCTAGGCGATTACGGAATTATCGATAACGAACAGGGTAGAATAGGATGATGGCCGCAATTGAACTGGAGGACGTGAGTCGGGAGTTCCGCAGTGGCGGGCAGCGGTTGGATGCGCTCGCCAATGTTTCGTTCGAGGTCCCTCAAGGTCAAATAATAGCGCTTCTCGGTGAGAATGGTGCAGGAAAGACTACCCTGACAAAGATCCTTGCGACTCTGCTCTGGCCATCCTCAGGGCGAGCACGAGTTATGGGGCTAGACGTTGTTAATGACGCAGCGGATGTGCGCCGAAAGACGAGCCTGGTCCTTGGCGGCGACCGTGGCCTATATCCCATGTTGACCGGTCTTGACAACCTCCTCTACTTCGGGGTCCTTCGAGGACTGAGCCATCGCCATCTACGCCGGCATGGGCATGCTGCGCTCGAAACCGTAGGTCTAGGAAAAGCCGCAAAGCGCAAAGTGGGGGAATACTCGAAGGGAATGCGTCAGAGATTGCATCTGGCGATTGGGTTCCTTACCGAGGCTCCAGTTCTGCTGCTAGACGAACCCTCAGTCGGTCTAGACCCAACAGAAGCAGAGAATCTCAGA
>JBQDIN010000002.1:116679-127189 GCA_052094425.1 Propionibacteriaceae bacterium | reverse complement strand
GAAGACCAGTCGGAGTGGAGCAACCGTTCTGTTGACCTCTCACAATCTCGTCGACATAGAGCGCATGGCTGACCGGGTGCTGATGCTGAGGTCTGGACGTTTAACGCAGGATCTTACGCTTTCAGAGTTCAAAGCTCTGGCGGGTTACGAGGCGGTTGTCACCGCAATGATCAAAGATGGGGAGGGCGCGACAGAATGGACGAGATTTCTTCCTTCAGTCAATATGGACAGCTTGAGGCAAGTAATCACCGAGTTGGCAGATAGAGATGTACTCCAGCTCACCGTGCGCCCATCTTCGCTTGACGAAGCCTACGCGGAAGCGAATCAGGAGCCCGAGTCACCGTGAGGGCATTAGAGGCCTTCTGCACGGTGGCACAACTTCAGTTCAAGATCGCCGTATCGCACCCGTTCAACATTCTGAATGGTGTGATGGGCCCGGCTCTTTGGTTCTCACTCGTAATACTGCCCCGACGCTTCTCGCTCGACGAGACCGAATTAACACAGGCGATCGCTGGAGTCCTATTGGCTAGTTTGTGGGCGTCGACGCTCTGGAGCGGCGCGGGCATTCTTCGTCGCGAGAGGAGAATGGGTGTGCTGGCGTCCTCAGTGAGAGGCGTCGCAAATCCCGCTACCGTACTTGTCGGGAAAACCGTCGGCTCTCTGCTTTGTGACCTGATGTATATTTCTCTCAGCCTGTTGACGTATGCGGCTGTGCTCCGCGTAACGTTAGCGCGGGGGTCGGCCGGAGTAATTGCGGTAGGCATCGCATTGGTGGTGTTTTCAGGTGTGTGCGCTAGCCTTCTGGTGGGTAGTCTACTATTGGTCAGTCGGCATGCGAACCATCTAGCCACAGCCCTCGGTGCGCCCGTACTTCTTCTGAGTGGCGTACTCGTTCCCTTCTCGTTCCTTCCCGACTGGGTCGAGCGAACTAGCATGGTCCTAAATTTGACTTGGACCCACAAGTATTTTGAGAGCTCCCTTACTTCGATCCACTGGCCCTCAGTCATGGGTGCGGTGGCAGTTTCCTTGATTTATGTGTGCGTTGGGACCTTGCTTCTGAGACGTGCGATAGCGCGAACCGTGAGAAGGGGGACATTGGGTGCGATCTGACCTCCTCCTCGCCAATGCGCGTCAGCAACTCCTCTACTTGCGACACGACTCACCCTGGCCGGTGTGGCTTACGGGTCAGGTCTTCCCTACCGTGATAAGGGCAGTGATCTATTGTCTTCTCGCCCGTTTGGCGTACGGAGACGAGGGACTGCATTTGGCTCTCTCCGGAATCTTCTTTCTCGCTGTTACGACTGACTGTCTCGCCGGAACGGCGGACATACCTGTGCTCGACAAATACCTCGACACGTTCGGGCAGTTGCATCGTTCCCGAATGAGGCCATTTGGGCACTATATTGCTCGCGCGATACCGCTAGGTGTTCGCGCGTTCGCCACATGCCTGGTCGTCGTAGTTGTGACGGCGGCGGTCCTTGGCGAGGCTACCATCCTTGTCCAATGGGCATCGTCTCTCTGGCTAGCAATTCCAGCCATCTTTGGCTGTGTAGCGTTTGGCTTCGTGGTCATAGGCCCCGCGATCGGAACGTCTGCTCGTGACCTCTTCCACAATGGCGCATCAATTGTTATTCTCTTGTTCTCTGGCGCAATTGTCCCGGCCAGTCTCTTTGGCCCCTTGGCACAAGTTGGCCAGGTTCTCCCTTTGACACACGCTTTGAATGCGTTTCGCTTGTCCGTCTCAGGCGAGTCCTTTGCTCATGACCTAGTTCTGGAGGGTTGTGTTGGCACCGGCTGGCTCCTGATCGGCTACGTCCTCTACCGACTGATGGCGCAACGTGGGCTGCGGACGGGGCGTGGTGCGTTCGTATGAGACGTGCGACACCGTCCGGTGTTGCAACGACGTTCTAGGGCGAAGGGAGGTGAGGGCATGGATATCAAGAAGGAGGAACTGCTGCGTGAGCTGCGCAAGGTCATGGCAGCCGCGGACAGCAAGATCTGACCGCCAAGGGCCCGGCGGGGAGTCCTCGTCGGGCCCCCGCGGGCGCGACGGTCTGGACGAAGGAGGACGATGAACGTGCCACCAAGGGGGCGAGGGTGAAGATTCAGAATTTCGTGGATGAGGCTGCAGAGGATCGCCGCTACTTGCCTCGCCTTCGGGAGTTGTGGACCAGGAGCAACCCGGCTCGCGGGTCGAGTTCAGAGCGCGACTGCGAGAAGCTCGCTGAAGCTCTTCGAGCAGCCAGCAGGGTGCCCGCTTACAGTCGACAGCTGTGTGACGAGATCTCCCCCACGGATGCAAAAGCTCACCTGCAGTCCGTGCCTCTGGTCCGGAGAACTGATGTCGCAAGCCACTGGATGGAGTTCGTGGCTCCCGATGTCGATCCCGCCAGCACGATCGTGGTCTCCACCAGTGGGTCCTCCGGCGAGCCGTTGGATGTGCTTCTGGATGTTGACGACTGGCTGCAGGTCGGAGTGAACTCTATGCGCCGCGCGGCTCTCCGGGGCTCCCCGCCGTGGGGTCGACGTTTGATTCATCCAGTTCGTGACATGACCGCGTGGACGAGCTTCGTGAGTCCGAGCGACGGCAACGCCCAGATGGCATATTTCGATCTTCCGTTAACTGCATGGTCGCCGGCGGAACTGACTTCGGCGTTGCGTCAGTACCGGCCGCATGAGTTTCGAGGTAAGGCGACTCGCGCCCTCGATTTGGCAGATGTCCTCATCGACAAGGCAAAGGGTCTCGGACTGGTCGCGATTACAACAACGGGCGAGCAGTTGCTGCCGAAGCAGCGAGAGCTTCTCGAGTCTGCATTCGATGCACCAGTTATCGACGCCTACGGACTCACTGAGGTGCAAACAATTGCTGCTCAGTGTGTCGCGGGCTCGTACCATATCGAGGAGGACAGGGTCTATGTCGAGATAATTGAGGAGAAGTCAACGTCGCCTGTGCCTCCGGGGAGCCTCGGAGAAATTGTGGTGACCGGACTCCTTCGGCATGCGATGCCCCTGGTGCGGTACGCAACCGGCGACCTTGGCCGGATCCTGATCAACCATTGTCCGTGCGGACAGCCAGGACATTGTTTAGAGATTGTTCATGGCCGGTACGGCCAGTACCTCGCGTGCGGCGATGGCTCTCGCCTCGATTTCGCTCACGTTGCAGGCGCGATGAAGTCCCTTAATGTGACAGCGTTCCAAGCGAGGCAGATACGACCGGGTGCGCTCGTGGTGTACTTCGATGGTGAGGAGGATGTGGCGGCCGTCGATGCCGCTCTCAGGTTGGAGTTGAAGGACTTCTCGGTGGAGATTAATCGTCTCACTAGATCTCAATTTGTCAAAGCTGATGGGAAGACCCCCCCTCTGATACAGGGCGTCGAATGGATATGATTCATGTCATTGACGACCAGGGTGTTCTGTCGACAACCTCGGCACCATTACAGATACGTCTGTCTCGGGTGTTCGAGAGGGAGTTCGGGGTAACGCTTGGGAGGCAGGTGCTAGATCGCTCCTCTGGGTTACTGAATGTATCCGCACATAGTCGGCTCAGCCTAAGCGTCGAGGCCGCGCTCTGGCGCTCGGTGATCATGTCCGTGGCGGATGCCTGTAAAATCTCATTAGAGTCAGAGGTTGCTGCGGCACTCGCTGAAGAGGTCCACTATAGCCATCACAAGGTGCTTATGCCTGGAGCCTTGGCGGCTCTCGAACGACTTTGCCGAACTGGCGACAAGATCGTTCTGCTATCGAATGCTTTGCCCTCGTTGCGGGTATGGCTCGAGAATCGCGACCTGCTGCGATTCTTCGACGGTGTGGTCATCTCATCGGAAGTGGGTATGGCTAAACCGGATCCCGCACTTTTCCGCGCAATCGTAAGCGAGCAGGAGAGGGCTGGACGCAAGGTGGCGACTCTGGTGGACGATACTCTTGACAACGTGAAAGCAGCTGTGTCAGTTGGTTATACTGGCTTCTTGGTGGACGATGAGAGAGACTACGATCCACAAAACTGTTACGAGGTCGTAAGTTCACTGGAAGCGTACGTCGAACAGGTGATCTCGTGAATAACTATACATCGGCATGGTTCGAGAAGTTCGCCAGCACCCGTTACACTGCCCAGCAGGTGAGATTCTTGGCCGATCAGTTGGGGCCGATCTCTGCGCATCGTGTTCTAGACCTTGGTTGTGGTCCCGGCCGCCATTCTCTGGGACTTGCTGAGTGTGGATTTTCGGTCCTGGGGCTAGATGTCCAAGAATGGGCCGTTCGTGAAGCCGCCAGAACGGCGGCATCTGGCGGCTTCACGAACGCGGCTTTTGTGTGTGGTGATATGCGCAAACTGCCAATGCAGAAGCTTTCACTTGGAGGCGTGATTAGCTTATGGCAGTCATTTGGATACTTCACGTCTGCGGAGAACCACAAAGTCCTCCAATCAATTGCCGAGACTATTATGCCTGGCGGAGCATTGATCTTGGATCTCTACAATCGAGATTGGTGGATTCCTAGAGGTCGCTGGATGAAGCAGATAGGCCCGCGTGCCACGGCGCACTACTCGGCCTCAGAAGAGAGGCTGGAAGTTCGCAACTTCTATCATGAAGATCTTGTCGGTACCTTTAGTTGGGAGCTGTTCTCAGCTGATTCGATCTCGTCGCTATGTGCAAAACTGGGCCTCCTTGAGGTTGCTCGATGCACCCGGTTCAATATGTTGTCTTACGACAACACGGAGTGTTTCCAGATAGTTCTCCGGAAGGACGTCTAGAGTTGGCGACATTCATTCTTGATTCAGATATGGCGTTTGACGACGTTCTTGCACTCTTGTTCCTCGCTGGATCACACGAGCACACACTGGCTGGAGTTGCTGTGGAGCCGGGATTGCGCAGCGTGGCAGAGAATGTTGCGACGTTAGAGGCGATTCTCGACCTGTTTGACCTTGCAATACCAGTATTGACGCGGCCCACAATATCAGGGTGGCAGAGCGATCTATCCGACGCAACGGCTGGGCTGCCATCAAGTTCGGTAACGTTGCTGACCACCGGCCCCGTCCCGTTGCTTGTTGACGCACTCCAACAACTAGGTTGCCTCGATTGGCTAGATTCTGCTGTCATGATGGCGGGCGATTTTTCGGAATCTCAGGAGACTGAGTATAATGTTGGTTTCGATCCCATTGCGATGGATACACTCCTCTCTATGCTTGACTGTCCATTGATGGTCTCCCTTGACGTGACCTCTCGTGCACCGTTGTCTCCTGGTATGGCTCGAGCTGTCCGTGCCCTAGGAGGAAGCGACCAGCGTTTGGCCCTGATCTCCGAGTCGATTGAGTTTCAATCTAGCCTAGTTCAGGAGCGCCATGGCTGCGGAACTGACTTGATCGTTCATGACCTTGTTGCCGCAGTCATGGCATGTAATCTAGGTGCATTTGTGGAGAGTGAGTTGAGGATGCGCATCGATGCAGTCGATGGTAAGCAACCTGGTCGAACTCGGATAGTGGCCGATGAGGCAGAGGGTCACGATATTCGGACGGTAGCTAGTTTCGATGGTCTGGACTGCTGGGACGAAGCACTCCAAAGATGGCGGAGTTTGGCGTGACGGCAGAGCGGTGGGGCAGCTACTTGGTCCGGCTATAGAACGGAATGAGCCCGACGGCATAGTCGAGGAGTCCGGGGTGTTCTCGACGATCTGCCCGTCCACCAGGAGACGAACCTGCCGGCCAGCGGTAAGGATCCATCTGCCCAACGGAGACGTGAGTACGAGGTGTCAAGTCAGGACGGGGCCTCGCTCTGACCGAACCACCTCGTCAGTTTGTCGACACAGCCATCTGTCTCGGTCGGCAAGGTGAGGAACGACAGCGTGCCGGTGCTGGTCCGCCACGGACTGCGGCGCTCATCGTAAGGCACCTCGTGACTGACGGACGGGTAGGCCAGCGCCGCGATCGGTGCCTCGAAGGCAGACGAGTAGGCGTGCAGCTGGTAGAGATCCTCGCGATCGACGCCTCGCCTGCCGCCGAGCCTCTTGTACTTGGCGTCCACCAGTCCCGTGACTGGGTCCTCCCCAACCAGGACATCGGGATAGAGCCTGCCCATCGTGCGATGAGGGTCGACCAGAGAGCGGGCTAGGTGACCCGAGGTCTCCGTCGTCGTTCCATGCCGCACGGGCTGCTCGGCGGCCAGGCCAACACAGTGCAGCACGAACAGCTCCCACAGCTCGGCGACATCGATCAGTACCCCGTGGGTCGACTCGTCCTCCGCAACCACACCGAGCGGATCGTCGTTCAGGATCCACCATGACAACTCGGCCGCCCGTCGCCACTTGATCGTGATGGGGCTATACCGAGTTGTCCGGATCTTGTGCAGTGTCGGTGCCGGCGGTCGTGACCCGATAGCGGCTCGCAGCACCGCCATCTGCTCGTCGAGTCGGGACCCTCGCCAGCGGGCACCTGCCAGGCGTTGGTCGAAGTACCGATCGGCGAGGACCACGGCTCTGGCCGGCGCGTTGTCGTAGCTGCGCACCACCTGTGCCGACACCAGATCGCGATGTCCGGCTGCTCGCCGACGCGCGGTCGCAGCCACGTCGAGACGTCCGCGCACCGCCAGGCCATGTGACCTGATCTTCACACCTGTCCTGGGCAGGGCGTGCTGGCCTGCCGTGAGGACCGATGCACGCCACAGGGCTGCCAACAGTTGGGTGACCACACTGGTCACACCCGTCGAGGGTGCAGCGGTCTGCGGCAACACCTGGACGTTGAGGATCGTGCTGATCCACGACATGATCGTCTCGATACCCAAACGCGGCTCGATGATCAGGGTCCTGCCTTGATGGCGGATTTCGCCTATGTATCGATTCGCGCGCCAGCCGTCGATGTCACGGGTCAGGATCGGCTCGATGGTCGGCTGGTGGTCGGCCTGCAGTTGCGCGTTCAGCACGTACGGCTCCGGCGACAGCTCGGCGATCGAAGCCAGCCAGGTCTGCTCTTCCTCAGAGGGACGACGGTCCCAGCCAGCCTCCGGGGTCAGGTCCTTGATCACCAACCGATTCGGCGGTGCCTCTGTTGAAGCTCGTCGCTTCCTGGTGTCCATGGTCAGCTCGTAGGCCGGGCAAGGAAGAGCTCTTCGAGTTCGGCGAGCTGGTGGGCGCGCCGATCCGAGCCGGCCAGGTACTGAGCCAGGACAGGCTGGATCGACAATGCCCACAGCGACCGCAGCGGCGCACGCGTCCTGCCCTTGGCGTCCCAGAGGTAATGGCCAGCGCGGCGGCCGTGGCGCTTGTTGCGCCACTCGCGGTCAATGAAGTACGGCAGGTCACCGAACACGGCTGCTCCGAGCTCGTACTCCGGTCCCAGGTCGGGCAGCTCCCCGATCCTTGCATTCAGTCGGGTGATGCACCCGGCCAGCTCCTCGAGCTGGGGAATGGCGTCATCCCACTCGACCGTGACCGACTGTTCCGTCCACTGCACGTCCCAGATCGAATACAGGTCCTCTTCCTCATACGGCGTGGCGAACCAGAAGAACCGGCGACGAAGCGCGAAGTCGAGCGCCTCGACCGACTGGTCGATCTCGTTCATCGTCCCGATGATGTACAGGTCTGACGGGATCGCGAACCGAATCGGCTCACCGTCGTCGCCCTCGGCGAACAGGTCGATCTCGATGTCGCGCTTGTCCCGCTCCATCGAACTGAACGCCTCACCGAACAGCGTGCTCAAATCGGTGCGGTTGATCTCGTCGAGGATCAGTACGTGCGGCAGCGCACGTTCGCCCATCTCCTGTTTCTCGGCACGCATCCGCTCCACCAACCGTGGCAGCGCCCCGAGCTGGTAGCTGGTCCCACCGTCGGCATCCAGTCGCAACCCGACCATGAACTCCGCGTAGCCGTATGAGGGATGCATCTGCAGACGGGTCACGTGGTCGTCGACGGCCCGGTCGACCGTGGCGACATCCTTGAAGTAGTCAGCCACGCCCCAGCGATGCAACGCAGCGGTCCGGATCGAGCTCTCGGCCAATTGGGCGGCACGATAGGTCTTGCCCGTGCCTGGAGGTCCGTAGAAGACGATCTGCTTCTTGAACTCCAGTGCGAAGGCAGGGTCCAAGGAGGCGTCCTCGTCCGACCTGCCCACTGGACGCCAGATCGGCTCGAGGTCGGACTGGTAGTAGTCGCGTCGCCTCTCGTCCCAATCGGGCAATCGCTCCTTCAGCGCCTGCCGGATGGAATACAGCCTCTCGTCCTGGCCCGTGTCCGGACCACTGGAGTCGAGGTCGCCGAACGCCTTGAGGACGAGCTCCTTGTGTCGATTGGACGCGATCCGTTCAAAGTGCTCCGGATACAGCAGATGACACATGACGTTGCGCATCGCGTCGCTGTGGCGCTCACCGGTCTCAGCGAACCGCGCGAACTCCCAGGGGTTGTCATGCAGCAGCCCGACTCGCTCGTCGCGCGACAAGTTCTTCAGTCGCAGGGCGAGGTCCATTAGGTAGCCGACATGAACGTCCTGGCGGGTGTTGTAGTACTGACCAGGGTTGGCGATCCAGCTCTGCAACGCCTCATGCACCACGCTGTCGCCAGGCACCTGCAGTTGTGCATGATCAGACCCGATGGTCTTGTTGATCATCTCGAGCTTCCGGTTGGGTCCTACCGACTGAGTGATCAAGTAGTAGATCAACAGACACTCGGCGGCCAGCACCCTGACCTCGACGGAAGCTTCCTCCAGCTGCAGCTCCCACTTGCTCTCGAAGCTTCCCCCTCCCTGCTCTCCCTCCAGCAGGTTGTCCCAGAACATGGTGTTCAACTTTGCGAGCTCACGTTCTGACCAGCAAGTCGGGAACTCATCGGGATGAAGCAACGAGGCATCCCCGACCAGCGAGCCATCACGCCACTCCACGCACACCTGATCGATCGATCGGCGATCACTTTCTGAGAAAACAGCCATGACTCAGCCTCTCATCCCAGAGCTCACACGAACACAGCTGTCTATGAGCACGGTCAATGACCTGCAGGCTCCATGCCGCGGCGATGGCGCGGCAGGCGATAATCAGACCATGCCCACGCTGATCGACTTCCTCCCTGCCGAGGCCGCCTTCTGGCTCGAAGAGTGGATCCACCGCGGCACCGACATCCTGATCGACGGTCCGGCCGCCAGCGGGAGGACCTCGCTGCTGGCCGCCTTCGCCCACGTGGTCGCGGACCACGGCCGGATCGCGGGACTCGGCGAGAGCGCCAAGCCCTTGGCATGCCTCGCGGAGGTGTCACACAAGCTGGAGCTTCGGATGCCGGCGGTACGGGAGCACGAGCCGCACGGCGGTCTCGCCCACCTGTTGAACCGACAGATGGCGCGGATAGCGGTCGTGGACGAGCCGTCCTCCGAGACCGAGGCGATGCTCCGCGACGTGCACCTCTCCGGCATCCGCGTGTGGGCGGCAGGGGCACGCGACCTGGGTTTCTACGTGGACGTACGCATCCGCCTGGGTCTCGATCCGCGGCACCGGGTCGAGCTGGTGACGTTCAAGGACGAGCCGGTGTACCGCATCAGCGACGGTCAGCCCAAGTTCAGTTTGTCTTCGCTCGAGTGAACCACGCCCACTCCTCGGCCTCGGGCCGCACTCGGTTGCACTTCAGTCGGCGGACGACCGCCACCCAGGTGGCCTGGCGATCGCCCCGGGAATCGAGGAGTGGTCCTCGCACCGGGTCGAGCCGAACGAGATCGTCCCTTCCGCCGGGCCACCGCAGAACTCGCAGACGGACAGCGACTCGTCTTTGGCTCGGCCGATGTAATCGTTGACCGCCTGCCAGACGTCGGGTCCCCCGTTGTCGGGCTGCAACCAGTCGATGGCGTACCGCAGGGCCGACATCTTGTTGGTCACCCTGACGATCTCGTACTCACCGACGAGGCCGACCAGGTTGATGTGGAGGCCGTTGACGATGCGAACCCACCCCGCAGGCAGGGCCCACCGCGAGGCGACGTTGTCGTCGGCAAGCCGAATCGACGGGTCGACCAACACCTGGAGGGCATCGGGGCACTCATCAGCCCAGCGCCGGCTCACCTCGTCGGCTCCTGCCAAGCGCCCGAGGGCGAGACCCCGGCCGCGGTTCTGGCAGTGATCATCGTGGTCTGGCCATCGGAGCCGGCCTGGGTGCCGGCGGCGACGCCGATACCGACATCGGCGAAGTCCCAGCTGCTCGGGCTCGCCTTGTTCTCTGGGCCCGCCGGCTGCGTGTACGGGAACCTAAGAGTGACGACCGCGTCATCCGCCTGGTCGCTGCAGGGAGAGACGACGGTGACCTGCGAGGCATCCTCGGTCATGTACACAGTGTTTTCCCCAAGCTCGTCGTCACTGGGGAGCACGTCGACAATCTGTGGCTTAGGCTTCCCCCTCCTCGTGACAAGCAGGCGGCTGGCGATGGTCTCTTCCGGACTGGCGCTGCTCTCTTCCGGAGGTGGCTCCCTCAAGGCATCCAGGCCTCCGTCGGCGTAGGTGATCTCGAAGTCGACGCGGCAAGACCCGGTGCCGAAGGCCGTCGGCGTCACGAGGTCCTC
>JBQDIN010000002.1:60053-116669 GCA_052094425.1 Propionibacteriaceae bacterium | reverse complement strand
GCAACGTCGTTGGCATCGGGGATGACCGCAGCCAGATCATCGGACAACGTGACCTTGATCGGCGAGTCCTGGGTCACGAACGGCTCGGCCTCGGACTGGTGGTCGACCCGTGCCTCCTCGAACTCGTAGGTGATCGCGGCCGCAGTGTCATCGCCACCGGTCTCGTTCCCGGCTCCAGGGGCCTGGGGGTCGTCTCCCCCGCAGGCAGAGAGTGCGAGGACAGCACTCATAACCAATGCGGAGGCACTCAAGGCTCGGTTCGCGGCCCTCTTCGTCATGATCATCTCCCTGGCGTTTGTGGCCAAACTATTCGACTCTGGGGCCAGAGGCCCACGCACTCGTCCCGTCAAGCGGCGTTGGGGACTCCCAAGAAACCGGTGGCACGATGGGCATCATGCGCAAACGTAAACGTAAGCGGCCCGTCGACATCGTGCACCACCTCTACGTCAACCCCGGCGACGGTCTGGCGGACATGGGCGATCTGCTGCCCTACTGCGGGACCATCCCCGGGCCCGACCACGAGACCGGTGACTGGAACACAGGCCACCCACGCGACATGCTGCTGGAGTGCAGTGCGCTCGGCCTGGTCTGCTGCTCCACCTGCTTGTCCCCGGCTGCGCTCGGTGGCTGGACGCCGATGATCATCGACGATGTCGCTGGCCAGGCCGAGACTGGTGTTGACGAGGACCATTGGTGGGCCTGACACAGCATAGGGACTTCCTTCTTCTGACGACGATCGTAGGGAGCAGCGCCCCCTCAGGAAGTACGTGAGGAGATGTGGTCGAGAGTCCGAGGGCCGCATGATCGTACTGACTGGCAACCGATCTTGACGGGAGGTAGGACCAGTCCTAGGCCGATGAGTCGCTCATTCGATCATCAACAGATTGTCCGAAACGAGTGATAGAATAGGTACTCACGGGCTACCCGCATCTTCAACGCTTCGGCGGCGGGGTGTCCGCCGGGCAGGCATCAGAGGCCTGCGAGAGCGTAAAGTTGTTGGGTAACGCCACGCGCGACGAGTACTCCCCGGGCTCGGAGATGACCAAGAACGTCACTCTCCGAGGGGGAAAGATGACCATCTCCGCTGATACGACCACGCCCAGTCCTGTACTGGACTCCGCTGCAGCCGCCAACTATCTGGGCGTCGGCCACTCGACCATCCGCGAGTGGCGCTATCTCGGGACCGGTCCCCGCTACGCCAAGATCCGCAGGCTCGTGCGCTATCGAGTCGTCGATCTCGACCAGTGGCTCGAGGATCAGGTCCGGGCGACTTCCGGACGGCCTTGATCATGGCCACCGTGACCATCAGAACGTCAGACCTCAGCGGTGCCAGCGATGCGATCGAGACGCGCATCGGTCTCGACGGGAACTGGCGTGCGGTCGACCTGACCGAAGAGGAGGTGGAGTCGCTCGAGACGTTGCTCGAGCCGTACCTGCGGGTCAGCCGTCCTGGGTCGGACCAGCCCAGGCGGGAGGTTCCCGACACGACACCCGAACAGCGGGTGGCCATCCGCACCTGGGCACTTGAGCGGGACCACGGCGTCAAGCTGCGGGGCCGGATCCCCAAGCACGTCATGCAGGCCTACGACGAGGCACATGGAGTGAAGCGCGGCCGGCGTGGTACCCGGTGACTTCCGGGAAGCGCGCGACGACAGCAAAGCTGGCGCCCGGTGAAGACACCATCACCCGATCGACGCCGCGCCTCGGGCCGGACGGCTCGTACTGGCTGGACTGGCGGTACAAGCCCCTTGACGGATCGAGGTTGGTGAATCGCCGGTCCAAGGGCAGGACGATCGGCGAAGCTCGACGCCGCGCGAGAAGGAAACTCGACGAGATCAAGGCCGCAGCAGGCTCCAATGGTGACTGGAAGCCCGGCCACGGCATCGCCGACTACATCGACCAGGTCTCAAGGCCAGCCATGGAGAAGGCCGGTCTCGCCCCGTTGACCCTCGACCGGTACGAGCTGGCCCTCGGACTGCTCCTGGGCGACTGCGACAACGGCGGCCACCGCCACCGGCACGGGCTCCGGCGGCACACGATCGCCTCCGGCACCCGGTTCCAGGCCCTGGAGGACCTGCTCACCGAGATCGCGTCCCTGCACGGCAGGGAGACCGCGAGGCAGTCGCGCACGGTGCTCACCAAGTACGTCCAGACGAGACTCACCCGAGACGAGCTGATCCAGGGCAATCCGATCGCCGGGGTGTCCCTGGACGAGTTGACCGGAACCAGGAAGGCAGGTCGGACTCGCGGAGGCAGGGCACTCACCGTGGACGAGTACGAGACCGTGCTCGTCCACCTCCTCGACCTCGACCCGGCCGGGGGGGTCGTGCGCCGACAGGGCCGGTGGAGCCTCGAGCACCTTGTCGCCAAGCGGCGCAACGCCATCGACCAGGCCCTGCTGCAGGCCGCGTCCGGGCTGCGGTCGACCGAGGCCAACCTGATCGGGTGGCAGAACGTCGAGGACGACGACCACACCATGTCCATCCGCATCACGGAGGACGTGGCCAAGGGCGGTGTACATCGGGTGGTCCTCATCCTGGACGACCGCGTGATCGAGCGGATGCGCGAGCGCCGCGAGCATTCCCGGTCGAAGGAGTTCGTCATCGGCTCACCGACCGATCCGATGAGGCCGTGGGACCGCGACAACCGCAACAAGGCGGCTCGGGATCTCTACCTCGAGATCGCCGAGGAGACCGGCGTGGCGGTCCTCGAGACCGAGCGCTCCCACGTCTGGCGAACCACCCTGCACACCCTGTACGGCGATGAGGTGCCCACCGCCGTCCTCGACTCGCAGTTCGGCAACTCCGAGCAGGTCCGCGCCAGGCACTACACCGACGCCTCGGACCTGTCGGCACTGGGCGAGGCCGCCCGCAACCGCCGAACGAGCTGAGCACGCACGCAAGTACGCACAAAAGTACGCACAGTTGCGCGTACTTCGGCGTCTCTCGGCAGCAGTCCCCAGCACTCCATGGCAGGCGATATCCCTGTGTCACAAGGAAAAGGGGCACTGGCAGGCGGGAGACGCGCGACTCGAACCACAACCCAGAGGTCACAGGTTCAAATCCTGTCCCCGCTACCAACAGTGGAACCGGTCCTGACTGGATGTTCATCCAGTCAGGGCCGGTTCTGTTTTGTCCCTGGGCCCATCAGATGGCAATTGGGTGACTCCCCTGCGGGATCGCTCCTTTGGTTCAGGTGTTCTGCGCAGGTGCCAACCTCAGACTCTGCTCAAGAGCGGTCGTCAGGCGCGCAATCGTCTCCAACGTCGGATTCCCCAAGCCGTTCTCGATACGGCTGATCTCCGACTGGTTGATGCCCGTGACCTCAGCCAAGGCAGGCTGAGTCATCCCGAGGCTGTGACGGGCATTCGCGATGTCCCTGCCGAAATCGCGCTGCAGGTCCAATTCTGCCTTGAAGACCTTGCCAGCCGCCCGATTCACCCGGTGCGCGTCATCAGACCAGGACTTCTTGGCGCGTGCCGCGAGTGCGTCGTAGCTCTTGGCCATCATGCCCTCCTCCAGTATGTGTCAAAACCCATAGTACGCCACGTGGCGTCCGCCCTCAACGGGACCGTCGCCACGCCTTGAGCGCCTTCCGCGCCCGCGCTATCTCCCGCTCCTGCCGACGCTTCGACGGGTCCTTCTTCTTGTCGTAGCCACTGAACAGCAGGACGATCCTTCGTCCGTGGAACGTGCAGAACACCCGCAGCAGCACCTGCCGGTCTACGGCATTCGTCAGGTCGACGGGGACAGTCTCGCCGGCCTCGGACAGAATGGCTGCAGTGACCCTCTGACGCGGAACCCATACAGTCCGTCACTCAACGGCTTGCCCCATTCACCCGCGCAGATGTCCATCCCGCGCTCTGCAAGCACGTGCCTGATGCCCGCATCGAGGACGGCCTGTTCACACTCGCCAAGCCCCAGCAGGAACCGTTCAAACTGGACCTCATACTCCACGGTCCACTGAGCCACGGCTTCCCCCAATCGATCAGTTACGAGCGTATCGGGCGTGGACGACGGGATGCCTGCGAAAACACAGGCGAAAATGTTGTGCGTGCATGCACTCCCTGTGTGCACGAGCGGCCCGGGATCGTTCCAACCCCGACGATGCACCCACTCTCAGGCGTCGGTCGTTCTGCTGGTCATGGATCGTGACGCGTGGTTCCGCTCCAGCCGCCACAGGGAGGTGATCTCACGGGCTCGGGCGTCGTACAGTCGGTCGCTGGTGTCGGTGGCCCGGGGATGATGCGGCGTGGTGTCCTGCCGGCCAGCGACCCGAAGGCCGGCCGCGGAGATCCGTTCGAGGAGTTCGTCACGCGTCCGCAGCCCGAGGTGCTCGGCGAGATCGGACAGCACCAGCCATCCCTCCCCGCCCGGGGAGAGGTGGTCGGCCAGACCGTCCAAGAAACGGTGCAGCATGTCTGACTGGTCGTCGTACACGCCGAGCTCGAGGTCCGAGGTGGGCTTGCCGGGGATCCAGGGCGGGTTGCAGACGATCACGTCAGCCCGCCCGTCGGGCCACGGATCGGCCTCGGCGATCCGAACGCGGTCGGCCAAGCCGAGCCGGTCCATGTTGGTACGGGCACAGGCGACCGCGCGCCGGTTGACGTCGGTGGCCACCACCTGCCCTCCCCGCTGCGCGAGGACTGCGGCGAGGACCCCGGTGCCGGTGCCGAGGTCGAACACGCGTGGCTGGGCCACACCTCTCGGCCAGGACGTCTGGGCCACGAGGTCGATGTACTCGGCCCGGGTCGGCGAGAAGACGCCGTAGTCCGGGTGGATCCGTGCGCCGAGCGCGGCAACCTCCACGCCCTTCAGGTGCCATTGGTAGCCGCTGATCACGCCGAGAAGTTCGTTCAGCGACACGCACACGGGCGCGCTGTCTGAGGTTGGGCCGTACGCGTGGTCGCAGGCCCGTCGCACATCCGGGGCCCGCCGCAGGGCGAGGGAGTGATCAGGTTCCAGCAGGACCAACAACCGTCCGAGCAGCTCGGCCCGAGCGGCACGCTCCGCCCGGTGCTGGACGAACTGGGTGGCGGCATCGGACTCCCCCACCGAGCGGTGAGTTCGTACGAGCCGGCGCTCCATCGCCCGCATCAGCTGGCGGGCATTGTGGAAGTCGCCTCGCCACAACAGACCCGTGCCTGCCCGCGCCAGCCGGTAGGCAGACTTCGCCGTCGTGCGATCGTCGACCAGGACCACATCGGCGGGTGCCGGGGCGCCGCTTTCGGAGTGCCAGCGGGCAGACAGGGTCGATTCGTTCTCGACCCAATGAATGGTGGACATGACGTACTCCTGGCGGGAACGCCGGTCGTACCCACGCCTCATGATCGCACGACAACACCCGCCTGCCCCCGCAGGCCCGGTGCTGTCAGCTCTCCACGTCAGCCGATGTCGAAGGAGACCTCCCCCTCCTACGCCACCTACTGTGCTCCATGGGTCGGCATCGTGATGCGCATGGCGATCAGCCCCGCGCCGATCAGTCCCGATACTGCCAGTGCACTGCTGATCAGAAAAGGATCTCCTCCCCCAAGGGCAGCCGCGAAGCCCACGCCGATGTAGATCGTGATGCCGGTGGACCCGCCGAGCTGGTCGGCCGCCCGCTGGATCCCGGAAGCGGTACCGGCATCCTCCTCAGTCACCCCAGTGACCGCCGCGTACTGAAGTCCAACCAGGCCGAACCCCATCCCGGCCGCGATGAGGATCATGGCCGGAATCATCCATGGAGCAGGTGCCCCCAGCTGGGTGGTGAGGGCAATGGCCACCATCCCCAGAGCCGTGAATCCGATTCCGGTGATGGCGCAGAACCGCGCTCCCCAACGCCCGAGGAGTCGCGGTACCAACGTGGCAGCCGCAACGAGCGAGAGCGCCAGTGGCACGAGGGTCAGTCCGGTGATCAACGGACTCAGTCCGAGTCGGGTCTGGAAATGGAAGGTGAACAGCAGGAACGACGTGGACAAGGCGGCGCTGAGCAGAGCAGTCGCGAGGTTGGCCATCACCCGAGGCCGGTTGCGGAAGAGCCCCAAGGGCACCAGCGGGTTGGCTGTGCGTCGCTCAACCGCGACGAACAAGCCGGCGGCCAGCACCGAGCCGGCCAGCGCCGCCACGGCCGACCACCGGGGCAGGCCATCACCCTCTCCCACTTCGATGATGCCGAAGGCGAACAGGAGCGGGGCCGCGGTCAGCAGCACCGCCCCGGGCAGATCCAGCGTGGCGTGCTCTCGCGCCCGGTCGGCCGGAACGAGAATGATCGTCGCAACGAGTACGAACAGGATGAACGGCACTGCCACGAGGAAGATCCAACGCCACCCCAGGAACTCAGTGATGACCCCGGAGAGGATGAAGCCGAGCACCAGACCGCAACTGGCCACCGCCGCCCACACACTCAACGCCCGTGATCGGCGGGCGCCTTCGGGGAACACGAGAACAATCGCGGCCATTGCAGCAGGCAGAGCAAGTGCTTCTCCAACGCCTTGGAGCAACCGCGCCGCCACCAGCAGGTTGAATGTCGGGGCAAGCCCCGCCAGGAGGGAGGCGATGCCGAACACCACCGTGCCGGTCAGGAGCAGCCGTCGCTGCCCCAGCACATCGCCGAGTCGGCCGCCGAGCATCAGTAGCCCGCCGCCGGTGATCGTGTAGCCCACGACGACCCACGTCAGTTGCCGGGCATCGGCACCGAATTCGGCGCCGATGGACGGCAAGGCGACATTGACCACGGTCACGTCGACCGCGATGAGGAACTGCAGCATGGACAAGCAGGCAAGCGTCATCCATGCCCGCACCCGCGAATCGCCGCAGCGTGCAGAAAGGCGCGCAGAAAGAATAGTTGGAAACAAGGCGTGCTCCATTGTTCAGAAGAAGAACTCCGGGCAGCGCAAGGAGGCGCCCCGGACTGGCCATGGAGCGGCGAAGCATCAGAAGATTGAGAAGACGAGCACTCCGCCGCTAGCGGAGCACCTTCGTCACGGCGGCAGCGGCCGCAGCAGAAGCAGACATGGCCATCACGCTACCGGAGAGCTGGACACCTCTCCACCGGGAATCTGACCATCCTGCGGGGATCGACGACGGCAGCACGGCGTCGACCGCCCTGCCGACCTGGGCGCGCTCACAGTCCCGCGGTGAGTTGGCGCAGCGCCGCCAGGTGCGCGTCGAAAGCCTTGCGCCCGGTCGGCGGCAGCGACAACCAAGTGCGGGGCCGCTTTCCGACGAATCCCTTGCGCACACGGACATATCCTTGGGCCTCCAGTGCGCTGGCGTGCTTGGAGAGGGTGGAGTCGGACAGGCCGAGGCTGTCGCGAGCGGTCTTGAAATCGATCTCGTCCGCACCGGCGAGCGCGGCCATCAGGGACAACCGCGCCGGATTGCTGAAGTGGCTGTTGAGTTGGAGGCGGGGGTGTTCCGTCATTGCCGCACCTCGCGGACAGCCGCAATCACCAGCGGAGCCGCGATGACGACGGCGACGCCGAAGGCGACCGGCAGCGTCTCCCCCACCACCAGGACCAGGACGAGCGCGGCCATGTACAGCAGGAGGCTCGCCATCAGGGCGACAAGGTAGCGGCGTCCGCCGCCCCGCGGGACGACCCGTCGGACCCGGACGTAGCCGAAGGTCAACAGCAGGATCGCCGCGACCACCACGGCGCAGGCAATCTGGAAGCCCCGCAACTCACGGCCCGGGGGGAGGACGACGATGATCAGGTGCATCGCTCCGAGCAGCACTCCCAGACCGATGCACAAGCCAGCCAGCTGACGCCGTCCACGACCCTGGGCCGGCCCGAGTTGTCCCTGAGCAGCCCGGATCGCAGCCAGCTGCTCATCGGCCGAGTCGTTCACAGCTGTGCGGCCGTACGCGCGGTGGCCTTGCGGGCGGCTCCCCGGTGGGTGGCGGCCATGACCACACCCGCAATGACGAGCGGCAGGGCGGACATGAAGAAGAACGGCCGCTCAGCCGCGACCCCCACGACAACCATGCCGACGGCGGCGAGGGCCAGGGTGATCGTGCCGATGATGTTTCCCGTTCGAGTGGCCTTGGTCATGATCTGCTCCTTCGTCGGTGCGATGATTTCGCGTCTTCATCATAGGAAGTACTTTCCACTTTGGCAAGTATTTTCATGCACGAAGGTCAAGGAGCGTCAGCCGGAGCCGGTGGGTCCGGTAGGTCGAGGCCGGCCAAGCGCACCGGATCCACGACGGACACGACGCCCACCATGCGACCGTTCTCGACCGTGCAGGCCATCAGGCTGATGGGTCGGCCGGATTGGCTCCACGCCATGATCCCCGGCTCGCCGTTGACCAGGACGCGACCCGCACGGACTCGCGATTTCCGTCCCCGCCGGATCCTGTCCACGATCGGTTCGGGTCCGACGCTGACGCTCACACCGCGCGGGGTGTGACTGCGCCAGGTCACGTCCGGGTCCAGGACGCGCAGCAGGGCGTCGAAGTCGCCGCTCCGGGATGCGGCGAGAAAGGCATCGACCACCTCGCGCTGCTCCTGCCGACTCGAGTCGGACTGGGGCACGTCCTGGACCTTGCGGCGCGCCCGGCTGGCCAGCATCTTGGCGGCGTCGGTCGACTTGTCCAGGATCCGGCCGATCTCGGCGAACGGAACCGCGAACATGTCGTGCAGCACGAACGCGAGTCGCTCGTCTGGGCGGAGCGAGCCCAGCACCACGAGGAGTGCCAACCCGATCGAGTCCGACAACACCGCCGCGTCCTCGGGGGTGTCCACGTCCTCGGTCACGACGAGCTCGGGGCCGTCCCGGTCGATCGAGAGCTCGGATCGTGCGCTGCGGGAGCGCAGCGTGTCGATGCAGATCCGGCTCACCACGGTCGTCAGCCAGCCGGCGAGGTTGTCGATCGTCTCGGGGTCCTGACGAGACAGCCGCAGCCAGGCGTCCTGGACTGCATCCTCGGCATCGGCCCGCGACCCCAGCACGCGGTGTGCGACCGCGAGCAGGCGGGTCCGGTGGTGTTCGAATGCCTCGGCCAGTTGGGGTTCGGTCGTCATCAGTTACCTCTCCTCAGGTGGATCCGTCATGGGAGATGACGAGTCGGCATGGACCGACGTAACCACGAAACCGCCGTAACCACGAAGGAGTATTCGGTATGAACATCGCCCTGTGGATCATCGCCTGCGTCGCGGCCGTCGCCTACGCCGTCGGAGGTGCCAGTCAGGCCTTCCTGACCAAGGAGAAGTACCGCTCACTCGCAGCCAGCCAGCACTGGGTCGACGACTTCGGTGCCGGTCACATCAAGGCAATCGGCGTCACCAAGATGATCGGTGCAGTCGGCCTGGTGCTCCCGGCCGTGGTCGGCATCGCACCCGTATTGGTGCCCTTGGCCGCGTGCGGTCTGATGCTGGTGATGGCCGGCGCGGCGACCACCCGATTCCGCCGCAACGAGTGGAACTACATGGTCGGGGACGTCGCCTTCCTCGGCATGTTCGCCTTCCTCGCCTGGGGGCGCTTCGCCCTGGCCCCGTTCGCCTGAACCACGTCGTACGCGCCGTGCCTCAAGGCTGCGCGGGAGCATCGCGACGGCTCGCCGCACGGGCGGTGGCCGCGACGGCATGGCCGACTCCGAGCACCCCACCGCAATCCGTGGGTCACCGGCAAAGTGCTTCAGGACAAGCAACGTCAGACTGTGCCCCGACGGCGGCGAGTACGCGTCATGGCCGGCACCCCAGCCAAGGAAGAAGAGGAGTTCACCGACCTCTAGGTACCAGTCCTCGACGGGCGCACCACTCCCGGCCAGGACGAGGGCCACCCAACCGGCATCCCGATCGGACCCCTTCCCCAGCCCCTCGACCACGAAGACATCCGGGTGCCACCTGGGTGGCAGCCAAGCGAGGCCGTGATCGGCGTTGTCGAAATTCGGGGGCAGCACCGAGTCGTCGTACCCACTGCGGCACCCAAGCCGCCAGGTCCGTGCAGCCACCCTGCCCGCCGCAGTCCTCCGGCGGGCAGGCCAGCCG
Organism: Propionibacteriaceae bacterium; assembly: GCA_052094425.1. GTDB lineage: Bacteria > Actinomycetota > Actinomycetes > Propionibacteriales > Propionibacteriaceae > Microlunatus. Next base: position 106,700 of record JBQDIN010000002.1, on the reverse strand, counting down.
CCCGGCGACCCCGCCAGCACTTCCTCGACCCTGAGCACGTGCTCCCAGCCGTCGCCGAAGTCGTACTCGTACCAGAGCTCGTCGGACTGGGCGGCGACCAACTGGTCCAGTCGTACATCGTGCTCCGGCATGCCCTCCTCACCCTCGTCGATGTCGAAGGGCGTGAGGAAGTACCCGTGCTGGCCACCTCCCTGTCGCGCAGGCCGCGGCGCAGCGCGCCATGCTCCGCAGGGGTGGCGTGCGCAAGCAATTGCTCCACGAACCACTCTTCATCAGATGGACTGCCCACGGGCCAGTCAATCATCCACAGACTTGGCCAGTTGGGCGACATTCGGGCGCCCGTCGTGCCGAGAACGGACGGCCAACCCACTCCGCGCTTCTGGATGCCGTCATCGATACGCTCGGCGATCTGATGTATCGCACCGACACGAGGACGGTCTGAGATGAAGTTGACCACTGCACAACTCGACCGCGCCTGCGGTGTCGTCCTCGGTACGGCCGTCGGGGATGCCCTCGGCGCGCCGTACGAGTTCGAGGTGGCGACGGTCGGCAGCGACGGTCCGCAGATGATCGGTGGCGGACTCGGGGATTTCGCGCCGGGTGAGTGGACCGATGACACGACGATGGCCTGGTGCGTCCTTGACATGGCGGCCAGCGGCGCCGATCTACGGACCGAGGCGGCGCTGACCGGAATCGCCCGACGGTTCCGGGCTTGGTACGACTCCGGGCCACCCGACATCGGCAATCAGACCCGATCCGTCCTCGGCGTCGCCGGGCCGAATCCGACCGGCACCTCCCTGACCGCAGTAGCGACCGACCTGCACGCCCGGACGGGTCGCACCGGGGGGAACGGCTCCCTGATGCGGACCGCTCCGATCGCCCTCGCCCACCTGGACGATCCGGCCGCGCTGGTCGAGGCAGCCCGGCTGGTGAGTGCGCTCACGCACCATGATCAACACGCCAGGACGCCTGTGTGCTGTGGTCGTTGGCCATCCGGCACGCGATCCTGACCGGGGAGTTCGACCTGCGCTCCGGGCTGGCCTCCCTCGACGCGGAGGCGGCCGACTACTGGACCAGAAGGATCGACGAGGCCGAGGAGTCCGACCCGAGTCGGTTCCGCCAGAACGGTTGGGTGGTCACCGCCCTGCAGGCCGCATGGTCGGCGATCGTGCACACGCCCGTCCCCGACAACGGGTCGGGGTGCGAGCACCTGCAGGACGCCCTCGCGACGGCGATCGACATCGGGCACGACACCGACACCGTGGCTGCCATCGCCGGTGGGCTGCTCGGTGCCCGCTGGGGTGCGTCCGCGGTGCCGGCGCGGTGGCGGCGCATCTGCCACGGCTACCCCGGCCTGACCGTGGAGCAACTGGGTGAGTTGGCCCACCTGGCCGCCACTGCGGACCGCTGACGCCGCCCCGAGACAGGCAGTCCCGCCGGTCAGGCGTTCGCCGCCTTGAAGGCCCGCAACCGCAAGCTGTTGGAGACCACGAACACCGAGGAGAAGCCCATCGCCGCGCCGGCGAGCATCGGGTTGAGCAGGCCGGCGGCGGCCACCGGGATCAACACCACGTTGTAGGCGAACGCCCAGAACAGGTTGCCCTTGATCGTGCCGAGAGTACGGCGGGAGAGCCGGATCGCGTCCGCGGCCGCACGGAGGTCACCGCGGACCAGAGTCAGGTCCGATGCCTCGATCGCCACGTCCGTACCGGTGCCCATCGACAGGCCGAGATCGGCCTGGGCGAGGGCGGCGGCATCGTTCACACCATCGCCGACCATGGCAACCTGCTTGCCCTGCTCCTGCAACTTCTTGACCTGGTCGACCTTCTCGGACGGCAGCACCTCCGCGATCACCTGTTCCGAGTCGATCCCGACCTCGGACGCCACGGACCGGGCCACGGCCTCGTTGTCGCCGGTGAGCAGGATCGGGGTGAGCCCGAGGCCACGCAGCTGCTTGATCGCCTCGGCCGAGGTGGGCTTGATCGCGTCCGCGACCACCAGGACCGCGCGTGGCTCACCGTCCCAGCCGACTGCCACCGCGGTACGACCCTGCTCGGCCGCCGCCTGCATCGCGTTCTCGAGCATCGGCGGCAGGTACGGGGACTCGGCTGCCATCAACTGCGGGCGACCGACCAGGACCGCTCGGCTGGTTCCTTGATCATCGACGACGCCCTGCACGCCGAGGCCCTCCACGTTCGCGAAGTCCTCGACCCGCGGCAGCGCGCCGACTCGGCTCCTCGCTCCCGCGGCGATGGCCCGGGCGATCGGGTGTTCGGAGGCATCCTCCACCGCTCCGGCGAGCCGGAGCACCTCGCCGGCATCCTGGCCATCGGCGGTGACCACCTCGAGCAAGGTCATCTTCCCGGTGGTCACGGTGCCGGTCTTGTCCAGCACGATGGTGTCGACCCGACGGGTGTTCTCCAACACTTCGGGGCCCTTGATCAGGATGCCCAACTGGGCACCGCGTCCGGTACCGACCATCAGGGCCATCGGAGTGGCCAGGCCGAGGGCACAGGGGCAGGCAACGATCAGTACCGCGACCGCGGCGGTGAACGCAGCCGCGGCGGACTCCGAGGACCCGGCCCAGAATCCGAAGGTGGCAACGGCGATCGCGATGACGATCGGCACGAAGACGCCGGAGATCCGGTCGGCCAGGCGTTGCGCCTTCGCCTTGCCGGTCTGGGCATCCTCGACCAGCTTGGCCATCTGGGCCAGCTGGGTGTCCGACCCGACCCGGGTGGCCTCCACCACCAGCCGCCCGCCGGCGTTGACGGTGGCGCCGACCACGCCATCACCGGGACCGACCTCGACCGGCACGGACTCCCCGGTGACCATGGAGGCGTCCACGGCCGAGGAGCCGTCGATGATCCGGCCGTCGGTGGCGATCTTCTCGCCCGGGCGGACCACGAAGTGATCACCCACGGCCAAGGTGTCGATGCCGATCCGCTCCTCGCGGCCGTTGCGCAGCACCGAGACCTCCTTGGCGCCGAGCTCCAGCAGGGCACGCAGGGCGGCACCGGCACGACGCTTGGACCTGGCCTCGAAGTACCGCCCGAGCAGGATGAAGGTGACGACCCCGGCCCCGACCTCGAGGTAGATGTTGCTCGCCCCGTCGGTGCGCCCGATCGTGAGTTCGAACGGGTGGGTCATCCCGGGCATCCCGGCGGAGCCGAGGAACAGCGCGTACAACGACCACAGCAGGGCCGCGATGGTGCCCATCGAGATCAGCGTGTCCATCGTCGCGGTGGCGTGCTTGAGGTTGACCCACGCGGCTTTGTGGAACGGGTAAGCCGCCCAGACGATCACCGGAGCCGCGAGGGTCAGCGAGAGCCACTGCCAGTAGGTGAACTGCCACGCCGGGACCATCGCCATCGCGATCACCGGCAATGACAACAGGGCCGAGATGATCACCCGGTTGCGCAGGGCCCGCACCGGAGCATCCTCATCCGCTGCGGGCGCGTCCCCGTGGCCGGCAGCACCGCTCGGCCGTTTGGGCTTCGGCAGCGTCGCCGTGTACCCGGCCTGCTCGACGGCGCCGACCAGGGCTGCGGGCTCGACTCCCTCGTCGTAGTTGACCCTCGCCTTCTCGGTCGCATAGTTGACCGTGGCGCTCACCCCGTCGAGCTTGTTCAGCTTGCGCTCGATCCGGTTCGCACACGACGCACAGGTCATCCCACCGATGGCGAGTTCGAGCTCCCCGATGTCGGGGGTCGTGTGGTGCACCGTGCTCATGTTCTCTCGTCCTTCTGTGGTTGAGGTGCTCTAGCCGACGGGGCCGACCACGCTGCCGATGGCGTACGCGCCGAACAGCACCGCGGCAAGGACCACGAGGTAGCCGACGAGCTTGACAGGGGTACTCACGTGATCAACTCACCATTCATCAGGCGGCATCGGAGACCTGGTAGCCGGCCTCCTCGACGGCGGCCCGGACGGCAGCGGACTCGACCGGGGCGTCGCTGGTCACGGTCAGTTGGCCGGACTCCAGCTCGACCTGGACGTCGCTGACGCCCGGGACCTCACTGACCTCCTCGGTCACCGACGTCACGCAGTGCCCGCAGGTCATGCCGGTGACGGTGTAGGTGGCGGTGCTCATGGTGGTGCTCCTTCTTCTGGTTCGATGGGTGATCGTTGGTGGTGTTGGGCGGTGCTCTCACGCCCGAACGAGTCGGGCAATGGCGTCCGAGGCCTCCTTGATCTTCTCCTCCGCCTCGGCCCCGCCGTTCGCGGCGGCCTGCATGACGCAGTGGCTCAGGTGCTCTTCCAGCAGGCCGAGCGAGACGGACTGGAGGGCCCTCGTCATCGCCGTGACCTGGGTCAGGATGTCGATGCAGTACTGCTCCTCCTCGACCATCCGCTGCAGGCCCCTGGCCTGTCCCTCGATCCGGCGCAGCCGCTTGAGGTACGCGTCCTTCTGGCCGATGTAGCCATGTCCTGCGTGTTGCTCGTCGACGCTCATCGCGCTCCCCTTCGTTCCAGCGGCCCCGGGACTGCCCGACTGACGGCAGTCACTTGGTATCGTGGCCTCGTGGAACTAATACTATACCCCCCTAGGGTATTGATCAAGAATCGTGGCGCCCCTGATGGGTGAGACAGTCGTCCGGCACGTGCTGGGCACCGACCTCGACACCGGACTGCTGTACGCGTTGTTGCAACTGCGCGTGGACGTGTTCGTGGTCGAGCAGGAGTGCCCGTACCCCGAACTGGACGGTCGTGACCTCACCCCGGGGACCAGGCACTTCCTCGTCGAGGAGGACGGCCGGGTGCTGGCCACGCTGCGCCTGCTGGTCGACGAGGACTCACCCTGGTTGCGGATCGGCCGCGTGTGCACCCGCTCCTCCGCCCGCGGCCACGGACTCAGCCAGAAGTTGATCACCGCCGCGCTCGACGTCGCCGGGAACGCTCCCGTACGCCTCGACGCCCAGGCCCACCTGGTCGACCTGTACGCCCGCCACGGCTTCACACCGGTCGGCGAGGAGTTCCTCGAGGACGGGATCCCCCACCGAACGATGACACGCACCTGAGGGTCCGCAGGCACGTCGGCCGGGCACGACCTATCCTGTCCGGGACCAATCGTGAGGAGACCGCGTGCGCATCGACCTGTCGTACCCGCCGCTACGCAAGGCGCAGCAGCTGGCCGGCCCGGCCTTCTGCATGGTGTTCGTCATCGCCGCCCTGTACGCCGCGCTGACCACCGACGGCGGCGTGCCGACCGGCACGTGGATCATCGCCGGCGTCTTGCTGGTGTGCGCGATCGGGCTCATTCTCACCGGGCCGAACTTCCTCCGCAAGAAGTCGTTGCTGCTGACGGCGGAGGGTCTCGAGTTGTCCGACGAGCACCCGGTGAACGCGACCTGGGACGAGGTGGAGTACGTCCGGGTCGCATCCCTGCACCGGCCGAGCCGACGGGGCGGCAGCAAGCCGGCGGGCCTCGCCCTGCTCATCCAGCCCCGCGATTCCGACGCCCTGTCGGCCATCGAGGGCGCCGAACACCACCGCGACTCTCGCGAGGAGGGTCGGCTGCGCATCCCGCTCGGGCCGAGGCCGTACCTGATTCCCACCCTGGACAAGGATCTGGAACTCGGCGTCCCCTCGGGGCGCTACCGAGAGGTACTGGCCGAACTCCCGGGGCCGCATCCGCGGCACAACCGAAAGAAGTGACGGTGGGTACGATGCCCTCATGGACGAGGCCATCCACTCCTTTCACACCGCGCTGACCTGGGCCGGCAGCACCGGCGAGGGGTACAACGAGTACGAGCGCACGCACAGCGTCCGGGCCCGGCCGGCAGAGCAGGAACTGACCCTCACGGCCGACCCGGCCTTCCTCGGGCAGGCCGAACTGCTGAATCCCGAACAGTTGCTGTTGGCGGCGGCCTCCTCCTGCCAACTGCTCAGTTTCCTGGCGGTCGCAGCCCGAGCGCGGCTCGATGTCGTCGACTACGCCGACGAGGCGATCGCGGAGATGCCGGTGGACGTCGCGCCGGTGCGGATCAGGCGGGTGATCCTGCGGCCGATGATCACCCTGGCCGACAATGATCGCCCCCGCGCTTCCGACGACCGACTGCGCCACCTCACCGACGTCGCCCATCGGGAGTGCTTCGTCGCGCACAGCCTCCGCTCCAGCATCCGGATCGAGCCGACCTTCCACTGGCAGGACTGAGCCGACGCACTGGGGCCGGGATCAGCCGAGCTACTGCTGCCCCGGCGCGTAGCGACTGGCGATCATCGCCGCGCGGTGGCACAGAGCGGCACGCAACGATGCCGGAGCGAGTGCCTCCGCGTCGGCGCCGAGTTGCCACAGCGCCCAGACTGCGTGCCGAAGGTCCTCGAAAGTCACCTCCAACCGGACCCAACCGTCAGCATCGGGCTCTTCGGCGCGGACCGCTCGCGCGGTGTTCAGCAACTCTTCTCGCCTGGCCGGGTTGATCTTCACCCGTACCGGCAGGTGGTCATCGGACAGGAATCGGGCGCTGCGTTCTCGCCAGACTCGGTCGAGGTCCACCTGATCCGGGCGCTGTGCCGGTTCGGGGAGCCCCTCCGCGGCCAGCATCCGCGACAGCCGGTAGGTACGGTCCTCGCCCGACTTGGTGGCCAGCAGGTAGGAGCGGTCACGGACGGTGACCAAGCCGATCGGGTCCACCGTGCGCCAGTGCGGCACCCGGTCGGGAGCCGAGTAGTGGATGCGGAGTTTGCGTCCGGAGAGGACTGCGTGGCGAACCTCCCTCATCACCGCGTCGGCCACGTCCTCGGTGACCAGTCGCCGCGAGAGCAGATCCGATTCGGGTTCGATCAAGAATCGTTGGGCTGCGTCCCCCACGCTGGCCTGATGTCCTTCAGGGAGTGCGTCGACCACTTTGCGCATCGCGGCGGCCAGCGCCGAACTGAGACCGAAGACCTGTTCGCCGCGCCTCGACCCAGCGGTCAGCAGGGCGAGCGCCTCGTCCTGGTTCAGCCCCGTGAGCTCGGTCCGGAAGCCCGGCAGCAGGGCGAACCCACCGTGCCGCCCACGTTCGGCGTAGACCGGAACGCTGGCGGACAGCGCCTCGATGTCACGCAGCACCGTCCGGGTGGAGACCTCCAGTTCGGTGGCCAAAGCTGCTGCGGTCATGCGTCCACGCTGGCGCAACAGCAGCACCAATGAGACCAATCGGTCAGCACGCATGGAACAGAGTCTAGGAGAAAACCTGACAGAGGTTGTCGTGATTCGTTGAGAGGTTGATCGTGCGGCGTCAGGGACGCCGACGAGACAGGCGTACGCCTGCGCAACGATCCGAACGGAGCAGCAATGGAACGAACAGCAGTGAATCCGGTGACATGGTCCCTGGAGATGGGGTTCAACCAAGGGGAGGTGGTGTCCGGGCAGACCCGAACCCTGTTCATCTCCGGGCAGACCGCGATGACAAGCGATGGGAAGCCCGAGCACGACGGCGACATGGCCGCACAACTGACGCTCGCCGTAGACAATCTCGAAGCCGTGCTCGCCGAAGCCGGCATGGCGCTGTCGAACCTCGTGCGGCTGAACGTCTACACCACCGACATCGATGCACTGTTCCCGCACTACGGCGTGCTGGCGGGTCGGCTGGGTGTTTCCGGAGTGGCACCCACCACCACGATGCTCGGCGTCACTCGACTGGCGGTCCCCGGCCAGATGGTCGAGCTCGAAGGCACCGCCGTGGCGTAACGGGACTTCACAGTTTCGTTGTCCCTTCTCACCCAACTTGACTGAGGGACCAGCAACCTGTGGTTGCTGGTCCCTCGGCGCTTCAATCGGTACATCATGCCCCGGCGGGAAAGGCTGTGCGCAACCTTGGTAATCGAACATCTGTTCGGATAGAGTGTGTTCATGGCAGCACTCATCGACGAGCAACCGACCGCGGCACCGCCGCAGTTGCTGGTGCGCCACCTGCACCGGATCGAGACGCTCATCGACGACCTGCCCGCCGTCGACACACTCTCCGCAGCACAGGTCAGTACGGAGGTCGGACTCCTCGACCGGGTCATCACCCGGCTCCAGGCGCGGCGTCTCGGCGCCATCACCGCGGCCGACCGGGCCGCGCTCGCGGATCGCGCCGGCATGACCGGCACCGCCGCCTGGGTGGCCACGCAGTCGAACCACGGGGCGGCCAGGGCCGCCGCCGACACCCGCCTGGCCCATCACCTGGACGAACACCCACTGCTCCGTGCCGCCCTCAACGGCGGTGTGGTCTCCGTCGACCACGCGGGGGTGATCACCTCCACCTTCCGTCAGCTCCCGGAGCACTTGACCGATCACGACCGGGAACAGATCGAGACGACGCTGATCGACCGTGCCCGCCGCCTCGATCCGCCAGCACTGCGACGATCCGCCCGTCGCATCCTCGAGGCCATTGACACCCCTCCCGAGGATGTTGACGCCCACGAGGACCAGTCCCTCCGCGACGAGGAAGCCGATGCACTGGCCAAGGCCCGGCTCACCCTGCACGACAATCAGGACGGCACCGTCACCGGCCACTTCATCGTCCCCACCCTGGCCGGCAACATCCTCAAGAAGGTGATCCAGCAGATCGCCTCCCCCCGTCGACACCGTCTCGGTGCCGAACGGGAGGGCATCCGCGGAGTCGAGGCCTTCGCCAAGGTGGACTGGCCCCACCTACAGGGACTCGCCCTCATCGAGGTCCTCGAGCATCTGCCCACCGACCACCTCTCGGGCAAGACCTCCGCCACCGTGGTCGTCACCATCGACCACGCCGATCTCCGGGCGAATGCCGGCGCCGCGCACACCGACACCGGGTCGGACCTGTCCGCCAGTCAGGCCCGCCGAATCGCCTGCAACGCCGGTGTCCTTCCCGTGGTCCTCGACGGCGACGGCTTCCCGGTCGATGTCGGGCGGACGAAGCGATTCTTCACCGAACACCAGCGCACCGCCCTCGCGACCAGGTACCACGCCTGCGCAGCCCGCGGATGTGATCGGCCCTACGCCTGGACCGAGCTGCACCACCAGGATCCGTGGTCCCGGGGTGGGGAGACCAACCTGGACCGGGCCATTCCACTCTGCGGCCACCACCATCGACTCATCCACGACCCCGGCCGACGACATGCGGTGCTCAGCGATCGGGCCGGCGTCAAGACCGTCGTCTTCCACCCGAGGACGTGACGGGGATGCGGATCGAAACAGGATCGACCGGGATCATCGGCACGGGTGTGCCCGCTCGCCCGATCGCGATGTGCTGGGATGGGGGAATGCGCGAGCTCGACTACCCGATCCACCAACAGACCCTGCCCAACGGGCTGCGGGTGATCAGCAGTCCTGATCACGGCGCTCCCTCGGTGGGGGTGAACCTCTGGTACGACGTGGGATCGCGGCACGAGCAGCCGGGCAAGACCGGCTTCGCTCACCTGTTCGAGCACATCATGTTCCAGGGGTCGGCGAACGTCTCTTCCGGGCAGCACATCGCGCTGATGCAGTCCGCCGGGGCATCGGTGAATGCGACCACCTGGTTCGACCGCACGAACTACTTCGAGGCGCTTCCAGTGGGAGGACTCGACCTCGCCCTGTGGCTCGAGGCGGATCGGATGGGCACGCTGCTCGACGCCCTGACGAGTGAGAACCTCGAGACCCAGCGCCAGGTGGTCAAGGAGGAGAAGCGACAGCGCTACGACAACGTGCCGTACGGCGACGTGATGGAGCGACTGATCGGGCTCACCTTCCCCGCCGACCATCCGTACGGGCACACCACCATCGGGTCGATGGAAGATCTGGACGCAGCCTCGCTCGACGACGTGCGCGACTTCTTCGGCACCCACTACGTGCCGGGCAACGCGGTGCTGTCGATCGTGGGCGACGTGACCCCACAGGACGCCTTCGCGGGTGCGGAGCGCTACTTCGGGTGGATTCCGGCGCGAGAGGTGCCGCCCGATCCGACGCCCGAGCCGCTGCCCCCACTGACCGACGGACCGCGGGCCGAGACCTCGGCGGAGGTACCGGCCGAGGCGGTCTATCTGACGTGGCGGTTGCCGGCCAGCGCCGTGGCCGACTTCGACGCAGCGGATCTCGCGCTCACGGTGCTGGGCCACGGGCAGACGTCACGGCTCTATCGGTCCCTGGTCCGGGAGGCCGAGATCGCGGAGGGTGCCGGGGCCAGTTGCCTGGGGATGATCGGCGGGAACTCCTTCGGGTATGCGCAGGCACGCGCCCGGGACGGAGTGGAGCCGGCCCGTCTGGAGGAGGAGATGATCACCGAACTCGACCGGTTCGCCGAGGAGGGGCCGACCGAGACGGAACTGCGCCGCGCCAAGGCCCAGTTCGAGCGGCACTGGCTGCAGTCACTCGCGCGAGTGGATTCCCGGGCGGATCACTTCTCGGAGTACGCCACCCTGCGCGACGAACCGCAGCTGGTGAACAGTCGGCTCGCCGAGATCGACCAGATCGACGCCGACCAGGTTCGCCGGGCGGCCGCAGCGTTCCTCACCTCGACCACCTGCGCCACCCTGACCTACCGCAAGGAGGGACGATGACCAGCACACTCCCCCAGCCCGCACTCCGCCCCGCACCGGACTGGGCGTTCCCGACCCCGCACAGCCACACCCTGTCCAACGGGATGAAGGTGCTGGTGCACGACCTCCCCGGCCAGTACGTCGTCTCCGCTTCGCTGGTGCTCGACCTCCCGCTCAACAACGAGGAACGCCATCTGGAGGGCGTCGCGACGCTGTGTTGCCGCACCCTGGACGAGGGGACGCAGACTCACCCGGGTGAGGAGTTCGCCGAACTGCTGGAGACCGAAGGGGCCGCGTTCGGGCTCGACCTCGGCCTGTCCGGGGTGATCGCCCTGCTCGACGTCCCCGCCTCTCGGCTGCCACGGGCGTTGCCGCTGTTCGCCGAGGCGCTGCGTGAGCCCGCGCTGGCTGACGCCGACGTCGAGCGACACCGCGTCCTGCGCCTGGCCGAGATCGAGCAGGTCCGCGCCAACTCGGCGCAGACCGCCTCCATCGCGTTTCGGGCCGCCGTCTTCGAGCCCGGGTCGAGGGCCGCACGGATGACCGGAGGTGAACCGGAGACACTCGGTCAAGTCGGCGTGGAGGACGTCCGCGGGTTCCACCGGGACTGGTTCGGGCCGCGGGGGGCGACCCTGGTGCTCGGCGGCGACTTCACCGGCCTCGACCCGATCCGGTTGGCCGAGGAGGCCTTCGGTGACTGGACGAACCCGGACCAACGGATTGCGGGCTACGCGTCCCCAGAGCCTGCCGAGCGTCCCACCTCGCGGATCGTGCACCGGGCCGGGGCGGTCCAGGCAGATCTGCGGCTGGGAGGGTTCGGGATCGATCGCACCGACCCGCGCTGGCCCGACACCCTGGTCGCCAGCTATGCCATGGGTGGCGCCTTCCTGTCCCGGCTGAACTCCGTGCTGCGCGAGGAGAAGGGCTACACCTACGGAGTGGGGATGCTCTTCGGGCCGCTGCGTCGCGGTGGCAGCTATGCCGTCCAGGGATCCTTCCGGACCGAGGTACTCGTCGACGCGTTGGCCGAGGCCCGAGAGTTGCTCGATGTCACCGAGCGCCCGTTCACCGCGGCCGAGGTGGCCGACGCGGTGCAGTTCCAGGTCGGTGTCGCGCCGCTGCGGTACGGCACCGCCGACGGGGTCGTGGACCAGACCGGCAGCCAACTCCTGGCCGGGCTGCCCCGGGACTACGTCGACACGAATCTCGCGGCGCTGCGGGCGGTCACCCCGGAGTCGGCCACCGCGGCGTACCACGAGCTGGTCGACCTCGGGGCCATGAGTCTGGTTGTGGCCGGTGATGCCGACGTACTCGCGGAACCGCTCCGCGGGTTGGGTTTCCGCGACTTGGTGATCGACGAGGGCTAGGGCTGGTCGTACAGTCGTCGGGCCAACACCAGCCCGACCACCGAGATCACCCCGACGATGATGTAGTAGAAGCCCGGGGCGAGCAGCGAGGTCTGCACCCACCCGGCGAGGATCGCCGGCGCGAAGCTGCCCATCGACGTCACACCGACGTTGTAGGCCACGGACATCCCCGTGGTTCGCACCTGGACCGGGAACATCTGGGTCATCAGCGAGGGCAACGGCGCAAAGTACGCCGCCATCAGCAGGCCGAGGACAGCCTCGGCCAGCAGCAGGGCCCAGACGGCCCCGGTGCTGATGATCAGTTGAACGATCGGCAGGACCACGATCATCCCGACGATCGCCGCGCCCAGCATGATCCGGGTCTGGCCCACGCGGTCGGCGAGCTTGCCGACCAACGGTGAGAGGACCAGCGCAATCAGGCCGGCCAGCACGGCACCGGCGTAGCCGGACCAGTCGGGCAGCCCCAGCGTCATCGCGAAGGCAGGCAGGTAGGTGATCAGGTAGACGCTCATGGTGGCCAGCCCCACGCACATCGCGGCCACCAGGATCCGTCCCAGGTGCGTCCGGAACGCGGCCGCGATCGGAGCCGACTCCAACTTCTCGGCCTCGACGAACTCCGGGGTCTCGTCCATCCTGGCTCGGATCCAGAGCCCGACCGGCCCGATCAGGATGCCGAAGATGAAGGGCAGCCGCCAGCCCCAGCTGCTCAACGCGTCGGGGTCGAGGAAGCTGAACAGCAGCCAACCGGACAGGCCGGCGAGCAGCATCGCCCCACCTTGGGTGGCGACCTGCCAACTGGCGTAGTACGCCTTGTGCTGCTGGGCGTTCTCCGTCATGAACGTGGTCGCCGAGCCGAACTCCCCGCCGGCGGAGAACCCCTGGATCAGCCGCGAGATCATCAACACGATCGGTGCGCCGACCCCGATGGTCGCGTACGTGGGCGCGAAGGCCATGATCGCGACGCCCAGCGTCATCAGCCCGATGGTCAGGGTGAGCGCAGCCTTCCGGCCGCGTCGGTCGCCGAAGTTGCCGATCACCAGGGCGCCGACCGGCCGGATCAGGTAGCTGACGCCCACACCGAGGTAGGTACTGATCAGCGCGACCGTGGGATCGGTGTTGGGGAAGAACAGGACGCTGATCACCGGCGCCATGAAGGCGTAGACGATGATGTCGTACCACTCGAGCACATTGCCCAGCCCCGCAGCGACGACGGCGCGCCGCGCCCGGCGCGGGTCGTGCACGATTGTGCTGCTCATCGGTTGGTCTCCTGTCGTGCGAGGGTGTCGATCAGCTTCGCCAGGAATCGTTCGCACGCGCGGATCTGTTCGAGTTCGATGTATTCGTTGGCCGTGTGGGCCTGGCTGATGTCCCCGGGGCCGCAGATCACGGCCTCGATCCCGGAGCCGGCGAACTGGCCGGCCTCGGTGCCGTAGGTGACCTTTCCCTCGCTCGGCTCACCGCCCAGGGCGACACCGAGCGACATGGCAGCGGCATCCGCGGCGGTCTCCAGTCCGGGCACCTGCGCCAGCACCTGCAACTCGACTCCGGCGGCCGGATCCTCCTCGCCCATCCGACCTGCGAGTTCGTCGACCTTGCCCCGGATCCGATCGATCACCCGCTGCGGTTCGACGGCTGCGATGCTGCGGAACTCAAGCTCGACGACGCAGCTCTGGGGGACGGTGTTCGAGGCGATCCCGCCGTGCACCACGTTCACACTGGCCGTCGAGTACGGAAGGGGGTAGGCCTCGTCGAAGGGACCCTCGGCCCGCCACTGGTCGGCGATCGAACGCATGAAGGTGATCAGTTCCGCGGCGTACTCGATGGCGTTCACCCCGGCGTTGGTCAGCGAGGAGTGCGCGGCCACGCCGGTGAACTCGAGCCGGATCAGGTTGATCGACTTGTGTCCCCGGATCACCTGCATGCTCGACGGTTCGCCGATGATCGCCGCCCGGGGAGACATCCCGACGTCGGCGATCTGCCGAACGATCTCCGCGCCGCCCAGGCATCCGATCTCCTCGTCGTAGCTCAGGGCCACGTGGACCGGCTCGGCCAACTCGGCCGCGACCAATTCCGGCAGCAGGGCCAGGATCACCCCGATGAAGGACTTCATGTCGGCCGTGCCGCGGCCGTACAACCGGCCGTCGCGCACCTCGGCAGCGAAGGGATCGCTGTGCCAGTCCTGGTCGTCGACCGGGACGACGTCCGTGTGCCCGGACAGCACCACCCCTGAGGATCGTGACCCGTCAGCGGCCGGCACGGTGACCAACAAGTTGGCCTTGCGCCCGTCGTCGTTGGGGAACACGAGTGGGTCCAGTCCGTGGCGCCGACACTCCGTGGCCACCACGTCGATCAGCGGCAGGTTCGAGTTCCGGCTGGTGGTATCGATGCTGACCAGTCGTTCGATCCACGGCAGGGATCGTGGGAGTTCAACGGACATCCCCTCATCCCATCACGACGAGCCCGCTCCTGTCCCCCCTTATTGCATTGCGGGACCGGCAACACCGGCTCCGGATGCCACGACGCGCATCCGGTCAGCCGCCAAGGGCTTCCATCGCCTCCTGGACCGCGGTCTGCGCCTCCCCCATCTTGGTCTGGTAGGTGGCGAGGTCCCCCGCCTTCAGTGCCTTGTCCGCCGAGGTGAAGGCCTCCTCGGCCTTCTCCAGGGCTGCGGTTGCGGCCGGATTGTCCGGGTCACCCGTACCGGGATCCGCGGGTTCCTCCGGCTGCTCCGTGTCCGGGTCCTCCTCCCCCGTGTCGGCACCGGCGTTGCCGGCGAACACCTGGTCGAGGGCCTGCTGCAGCGTGTCGCCGATGCCGACCTCCGTACCGAAGCGCACCACCACGAACCGCAGCGCCGGATAGGAGCCTCCCTCACCACGGTCGAGCTGGGTGTAGATGGGCTGCACGTAGAGCAGCCCGCCGCCGACCGGCAGGGTCAACAGGTTGCCGTAGATCGCCTTCGACGAGCCCTGGTTCAAGAAGGGTCTCAGTCGTTCGGCGACCGTCTCGTTCGTGGTCATCGCGTTGAACGCCTGCCCCGGCCCGTCGATCTGCGTGGTGTCCGACATCCGCAGTATTCGCATCTGCCCGTAATCGGGACTGCTCGCGTCCGCATTCACCGCCATGTAGGCGGACAGGTTGGACCGGCCCCGGGGCACGAACACGGTGGTCTGGCTGAACACCGCGTCCTCGTCGCCCGGCCACTTGATCGACAGGTAGTACGGAGTCTCCTTCACCCCGGTCCCGACGACCGGATCGGCCGGAATCTCCCACTGGTCGGACTGCTGGAACCAGGTGCCCGGATCCGTCACGTGGTACTTCGCCAGGATCTCCCGCTGCACCTTGAACAGGTCCTCCGGGTAGCGGAGGTGGGTGAGCAGGTCATCGGAGATGTCGGCCCGGTCGTGCACCAGGTCGGGGAAGGCGTTGCGCCAGGTCTTCAGTACCGGATCCTCCTCGTCCCAAGCGTACAACTCGACGGACCCGTCGTAGGCGTCCACCACCGCCTTCACCGAGTTCCGCATGTAGTTGATCATGGTGTCCGGCTGGGCGCCGATGGTGCCCTGGCTCGTCTGCGAGTCCGAGGTCGCCTGCTCCAGCGAAACCCGCTGACTGTACGGGTAGGCGTCCGAGGTGGTGTACCCATCGACGATCCACACCATCCGCCCCTCGACGATCGCGGGGTAGGCGTTCGTGTCGACGGTCAGCCAGGGAGCCGCAGCCTGCACCCGATCCCGCGGACCGCGATCGTAGATGATCTTGGACGCCTCGGTCACTCGGTCCGACAGCAGGATGTTCACGTCGGCGAACTTGGCGGCGTACAGCAGTTGGTTGAAGAAGCCGCCGATGGGAACGCCGCCCTCGCCGGTGTAGGCGTACAGAGTCGGGTTGCCCCCTTCACCACCACCGGGGGTGTCCAACTCGATCGGGTCGGCACCGGCGGGACGGCCGACGATGGAGAAGTCGGTCTGGATCTCGCCGTAGTAGATCCGCGGCTCGTGCTCGGACAGCTCGCCGGTCGGCGGGATGTCCTTGGCGATCCACTCCGGCTCCCCACCGGACTGGCGCTTGTTGCCGTAGGCGGCCACCAGCCCGTAACCGTGGGTGAAGACGGTGTGCCGGTTGTTCCAGTTCTGCTGGTCCAGGCCATCGACGTCCATCTCGCGGGCGGCGACCACGGCGTCGGTCTCTTCGCCGTCGATGGTGTAGCGGTCCACGTCCAGTACGTCCGGGAAGGAGTAGTAGCCGCGCACCTGCTGCAACTGCTCGTAGGCGGGGCCGACCACCGCCGGGTCCATCAGCCGGATGCCGGGCAGCGCCTCGGCATCGGAGCGCAACTGTCCCGCGCTGGCCGTGGTGGTCGCCGAGTAGTCGTCCACACCGGTGTCCTCCACCCCGTACGCCGCCCGGGTGGCCTCGATGTTGCGTTCGATGTAGGGACGTTCCTTGTCCGGCTCGTCCGGGTTCACACTGAACTGCTGGACGGCCGCCGGATAGATCACGCCGAGGATCAGCCCGGACAGCACCATCAGCACCAACCCGATCAACGGCACCAACCAGCGCCGCAGGATCGCGTTCGCGAAGAACATCAGCGCACAGAGGCCGGCGATGATCGCCATGATCAGTTTCGCGGTCACCGTGGCGTTGTCAGCGGTGTAGCCGATACCGGTGAACAGTTTGCTGTCGGTGATCTCGAGTCCGTACTGGTCGAACCAGTAGCCGACACCGCGCAGCAGCACCGCAACGCCGACCAGGATCGACAGGTGCGCCTGCGCGGACGGGCTGGAACGCCGACCGCCGCCCCGCTCCAGCCGCAGTGCGCCGACCACGTAGTGCACCACGGCAGCCGCGATGGCGCTGAAGATCAGCGCGGTGAAGACGAAGGAGAGCAGGAATCGCACCCACGGGTAGTCGAAGACGAAGAAGGAGATGTCGAGACCGAACTTGGGGTCGGTCTCACCGAAGGGGACGCCGTTGCGCCAGGCCAGGTAGGTGGTGGCCTGGGCGGTAGCGGTCCCGCCGGCGAACAGTCCGACGATCACACCGACCCCGGCCAGGACCAGGACGAGGTGCGACTCGATCACCTCGCGGTAGCGCACCAGCAGGGGACTCTGCGGTCCCGGCCGGTCCCGCTTCGGGCGCAGCCGGTAGGCGATGGCGACGTTCGCCACGACCAGGACGGCCATCAGCAGCCCGAACACGGCGAAGAGCCCGACGCGGGTCCACAGCATGGTGGAGAAGACCTGGCCGTAACCGAAGGAACGGAACCACAGCCGGTCGGTCCAGACGCTGGTGAAGCCGGCGAAGAGGACCAGCAGGACGCCCACGACCACAAGGGTGGGCAGGATCGCGCCCCGCGGTCTGGCTGGCAGTGGACTACTCACGTGTGTGTTCTCCTCGATCGATCCCGCCCGTTCGGACGGTGGTCTTCAGGTCCCCGCGGGGCATCATTCTGCTGCAAGGGTATGCGCCAGTGCACGAGCGAGCCCGGGCACCAGCTCCGCACCGCCGAGAAGTTCATCGGGTTGTGACACGAGGCGGGCCACGCCGTGGTTGTTGCCACGCCGATCGACCCCCACCACGACCCGTACGTCCTGGCGTTGCGGATGGTTGTTCACGAACTCGGAGGCCGCCTCCGGATCCGCCGGAATCTCGTCCTCCACCTCGGCCGGCAGGAAGGTCCGCTCGATCGCGAGCGCGCACCCGTACACCGACTCCGGCCAGACGATGCCGAGCAGCGCCTCGAGCACGTCGCCGCTCTGGTCGAAGTGCTCCTGCTCGATCGGGGTCAACCGGTCCCCACCGACGGTGACGCCGAGCTCGGCGGCCAGCGAGGGCTCGGCGGCGACCAGTTCGGCGGTCGGCACCAGGGCGAACAGCCGGGACGGCTGGTCCCACCCGCGCTCACCCACGTGGTGCTCGATCTCCACCAGGGCGGCGGTCAGGGTCTCGGCCCAGCGGACGTCGTCGGTTGGTTCACTCATCAGCAGTGCGGCACCTTGTCCTCGTCGGCCAGGTCGGCCGGGTCAGCCTCCAGGGCGGAGATCGCGGTGTCCAGGGTGTCGACACTGACCACGGTCATGTCGGTCTCCACCCCGGCCAGGTCCCGGCAGTTGGGCCGCGGCGCCAAGAAGATGGTCGCGCCCGCCTTCTCCGCGGTGGCGACCTTCTCCTGGATCCCGCCGATCGCGCCCACCTCGCCGGAATCGGTGATCGTCCCGGTCCCGGCGATGTGGCGGCCGGCCGTCAACTCCTCCGGGGTGATCTTGTCGTAGATGCCGAGCGCGAACATCTGGCCCGCACTCGGTCCACCGATCTCCGGGTCGATGCCGAAGGACACCTCGGCCGCGTACCGGAAGCCGATCTCCACCGTGATCCCGACCACCGCCTCGCCCGGGTTCTCCTGCGACTCGACCGTGGTGACCGTGACGGTCTGCTGTTCCCGGGCGCGAACCACCTCGAAGGTGAGGGTGTGGCCGATCCCGGCACTGGAGATCTGGTTCTTGACCTCCGCCACGTCGGTGACCAGTTTGCCGTCGATCGACACGATCAGGTCGGCCGGCTCCAACCGGTCCTTGCTCGCCCCGGAGACCAGCACCGAGGTGACCTGGGGCAACTCCGCGACCGGCTGGTCGGCGGCCCGCAGGGCGGCCACGATCGCCTCCTCCTGGGAGTTGCTCATCATCTCGGCGTCCTCGGCCTCCACCTCCTCGACCGACTTGCCGACCGGGTAGATCGCCTCCCGGGGCAGGGTGTCGCGATGCGGCAGCCAGTAGGCCAGGGTCGCCTCCGGCAGACTGAGACGGGAGTCCGCCCGGGTGAGGCCGAGCGTGGTCAGGTCCAGCCGCCCCGAGGTCGGGTAGGTCTCCACCCCCTCGATCCCGATCGCCGGGGTGCCGTCGGTCTCGCCCAGGGTGTCGTACGCTCCGCCCGGGCTCCAGGTCACGAACGGCACCGGCACCAGCGCCATCACGGCGGCCGATCCGACGAACACGACCGCGGCCACGAACGCCACCCAGGTCTGCCGGGTCATGGCAGGCCCACCCAGGACGCGGTGCCGGTGTCGAAGTGCTGTTCCTTCCAGATCGGCACCTCGGCCTTCAGGTCGTCGATCAGGTGTCGACAGGCCGCGAACGCCTCCGGCCGGTGCACCGCGCCGACGGCCACCACGACGGCCAGGTCCCCGATCTCGAGGTGTCCGACCCGGTGCTCGACCGCGACTGAGACGATGTCGTGGGCGGCCGCGACCCGCTCGGCGCTCTCGCGTAGCCGGTCCGCCGCGCTGGGGTGGCCGGTGTAGTCGAGGGAGCGTACGGTGCGGCCCTCGTCGACGTCGCGCACAGTGCCGAGGAAGAGGGCGACGCCGCCGACCGCGGGGTCACGAACAGCGGCCAGGAGACGGTCCACACTCAGGGGATCCTCGCGCACCTGGCAGTGCCGCACCCGCGATGACATGCCCCGACCCTACCCAAGCGTTCACCCCCCTCCGGGCCGTGGCCCTCGTCGGTGGTTGTCGCGGGCTTGGTCCGGTGCGGTTCAATGGGAGGCAGCCCCAAACCCACAGGAGTTCTCCCCATGGCTGATGAGCCGCAGACCGGACCGGACGACGGCGACGACAGCGATCCCCAGAACCCGCTCGAGGCCCTCTTCTCTGCCATGGGACTCGGACAGCCGGGGGCGGCCGGACAACCCGGACAACAGGGCGCCCCGGACATGAACGCGCTGTTCAGCCAGTTGCAGAGCGCCTTCGCCTCGATGGGCGGTGCCAGCCCGTTCGGGCCCGGCGGAGCCGACACCGAGAGCGGTGTGAACTGGGACCTGACCAAGGACACGGCCCGCAAGACCGTGGCCGGACTGGGCGCCGACCCGACCCCCGACAGCGCCCAGCGCCAGGCGATCACCGACGCCGTGTCGCTGGCCGAGACCTGGTTGGACGCCGCGACCGACTTCCCACGGGTGGGCGGATCGGCCACCGCGCTCAGCCGCGCCGAGTGGGTCGAGGGCACGATGCCGGTGTGGCAGCGACTCGTCACCCCGGTGGCCAAGCACATCGCCGACGCAATGGAGGGCGCCCTGTCGGCCGACCTCGGCGGCCAGGGTGAGGTGCCCGGGCTGGCGGGAATGGAGCAGATGCTCGGCCCGATGCTGCGCAACTCCGGCGCGTCGATGTTCGGCCTGCAACTCGGGCAGGCCCTGGGCAAGCTGGCCGCCGAGGTGGTCGGCACCACCGACATCGGGTTGCCGTTGACCGAGTCCGAACAGGTCTCCCTGCTGCCCACCAACATTGCCGAGTTCGGCGACGGGCTGGACCAGTCCGCCACCGACATCACGCTGTATCTCGCGCTGCGCGAGGCGGCCCGCCAGCGGCTGTTCGTCGCGGTGCCGTGGCTGCGCAGTCAACTCCTCACCCTGGTCGAGGAGTACGCCCGGGGCATCACCATCGACACGTCCGCGCTCGAGGAGGCAGTCTCCGACCTCGACCCGAACAACCTGGAGGAGCTCGGCCGCAGCCTCGAGGGCGGCCTGTTCGAACCGCACCGCACGCCGGAGCAGCAGGCGACGTTGACCCGGCTGGAGACGATGCTCGCCCTCGTCGAGGGCTGGGTGGACGAGGTGGTCGGGCAGGCCACCGCGAAGTGGATGCCGTCGGCCGGTGCGCTGGCCGAGACCGTACGGCGTCGCCGCGCCACCGGCGGACCGGCGGAGGCCACCTTCGCGTCCCTGGTCGGTCTCGAGCTGCGACCCCGCCGGATGCGGGACGCCGCCAACCTCTGGGCCGCCGTACGCGATGCCCGGGGGGCCGACGGCCGCGATGCAGTCTGGAACCACCCCGACCTGGTGCCGACCTCGGCGGACCTGGACGACCCGATCGGCTTCGTGAAGAGCGAGCGGGCGACCGACGAGGGCGACGCCTTCGACGCCGCCCTGGCCGAATTGCTGGACGAGTCGCAGGAGGGCGACGGTCCCCCCTCGGACGGTCCCCCTGCCGACGAACCCCCCTCCGACGATCCCCCGTCGGACAATCCCCCGTCGGACAATCCCAGGGCATGAGTCTGCACCTTCGTGCCACCGAGGAACTGACCGATTGGATCGCCCCGGACGCTGACCAGGCCGCGCTGCGCGAGCAGTACCTGGCCCATCTGTCCGCGCACACCGACGGCTGGTCCCGGAACTGTCCGGGCGCGCACCTGACCGCGAGTGCGCTGGTGGTCGACCCGTCCGGCGACCGGGTACTGCTGACCCTGCACCGCAAGTTGGGCCGCTGGCTGCAGACCGGTGGCCACCTCGAGCCGAAGGACGAGACCCTCCCCGGGGCGGCGCTGCGCGAGGCCCGCGAGGAGAGCGGCCTGACCGCCCTGTGTCTCTCCCCCACGCCCCTGGTGCTGTCGCGGCACGAGGTGCCCTGTGGGACGGTCCGCCCCACCTTCCACCACGACGTGCAGTACCTGGCGATCGCGGCCGGCGATGCGGTGCCACAGGTCAGCGAGGAGTCCGTGGACGTGCGCTGGTTCACTGTCGACGCGCTTCCGGAGGTCGATCACTCCGTGCGCGAGTTGGTTGCCGCAGCCCGAGTCCGCCTCGCGGACTGATTCGTCGATCCACAGGTACGGATGGCTGGACCGTCGTGTCCACAGGGCAGGCCGACGGTGGGTCCGGACGCGGGCTGCACCACCAGACTTCGAGCATGGGAATCCGCTGTTACGCCTACCCCCTTGCGGCGGAGTTCGTCGACCACGCCCAACGGGAGCCGCACCTGTTCGTTTCCGCCGATCCGTTGGCTGACGCGTGGGGCCCCGAGGAGACTCGACCTACGATGCTCTATCTCGACAAGTCTTGGCGGTGGCTCCAACGACTGACGTCGGGCGACGCCACCCCGCGCTCCTCTCATCGGCTGGTCCAGGGAAACGTCACGTATGTCGAGGAGGGCATGGCCTGGCATCCGTGGCTCCGGGTGATTGCGCCGGACGAGGTGGCGGCCATCGCGGCAGACCTCGCCCTTCTCGGCCCCCAGGATGTCCAAGCGATGCTGCGCCAGGAGTTGCGGCGCTTCGACTCCGGCGCTGCGTTCGTGCAGGAGGAGGCATACATCGTGCACTTCCTGCACGCTGCCCAACGATTCGTCAGCGACATGTCCCGCACCGGCATGGGGGTGATCACCATGATCGGATGACGGACCACCGCTGCTCACGGCAGAGCCGCTCAAGCGAGGCGGACGGGGATCCCGTGGTCGTGCACCGTACCCAGCCAGTGCTGCCGCAGCGGCTCCCCCGGACGCCACAGCCGGGTGGTCAGGGAGGGCCGGTCCCGGCCGTGGTCGGCGCGGTCGTACTCCATCGCCACCGCCGCCAGTCGTTGCCGGGCGCCGTGCGCGGCCAGCACCACCTCGACCGCGTCCCGCTCGGCTTCCGGCCAGTACATCTGGGTGATGGAGTGCCACACCACGGTCAGCACGCCGTCGTCGCTCGGCTGCGCCAACTGGTCGGCCAGCCAGACCGAGGCCGAGCCGGCCCCCACCGTGGGCGGGTGGTCCACGGCGATCTGCAGGGCGGCCGCCAACCGCTGGTGCCGGTGCACGTCGAAGGGCCACACGAACGAGGTGAGGGCGAGTCGGCCCGCCGCGGTGGTGACGTCCACCGGGTGCAGGTCGCACCCGCGCGCCGACTCCACCCGGAAGTCGGCCGGCGCCACCTCGCCTTCGATCGGCTGCAGCAGGTGCACCGGCGAGTCGAGCGGGCCACGGTGCCAGCCGGTGCCGGCGAAGTGGAAGCGGTCGATCAGCAGGTTCAGCCCACCGGAGGCGCCCAACTCGAGCAATCGGATCCGGCTGCAGCGGGATGCGCGGACCAGGTCGAAGAGCCCGGCGAGCAGGGCGGCGCTGCGGCCGATCTCGTTGGTCTGGGGTGGCACCAGCAGGGCCGCGCGGAGCGCCTCCACCTCCCGTGCCATCACGGTCCGCATCACCGGCCACGCCTCGGCCGGGTCCCGGCGTCCGTCCAGGCACGGGTAGAACTCGACGAGTTCGTCCGCCCGCCCGGTCAGCACCAGGCGGAACACCCCGGCCAGGAGTCGCAGTTGGAGGACCGCGCCCTCGGGGTCCCGGTGCCCACGGCAGATCTCGCGGACCGGCCCGCCGGCCTCCCAGTCATCGGCCATTCCGCGCATCGCGTGACCGTACAAGTGTTGGGCGTCGCCGGCGTGGGCGCGGAATCGCTCCGCCAGGGTGTTGCCGCGGTCGAAACTGACCATCCCGCCTCCGTCGTCGGCCGATCCGATGGGTTCGGGTCCATCCTTGCAGCACGCGGGCCGCCTCCTCGAAGGCTCAGGACCGACGGCTCAGGACAACAGCAGGCGGGTCTCCTCCCAGCCCTCGAGCCCGGGGTCGAGGCGGTGCACCGCCTCGGGCGTCCGCAGTCGATGCCAGTCCGGGGTGATGGCCAGTGCCCCGCGGACCGGCACGAGGTGTTCGAGGTCGGTCGCCAGTGGGTCCGCGAGGTCCACCCGGCTGGGCAGCCAGTCGGGCCACGGCAGTCGTACGCCGAGGGCGACACAGCCGGGCAGCGTGCGATCCGGGGCCACGCACACCTCGGCGCGGCGGAGGGCGCGGAACATCTTGGCAATCACCAGTGCGGGGAGGTCCGGCGCGTCCCCGGCGACGAGCACCAGTTCGTCGACGCCCTGTGCATCCGTACGAGCCTGGGCACCCGCACGATCCTGGGCACCCGCGCCGGCCACGGCGCCGGCGAGTTCGTACGGGCTGCCCGGTGGCAGGGCACGGTCACCCGGCCAGAGCAGGTCGGCCGCCGCCTGGTCGGACAGCCCGGCCACCCCGGCCTGCACCTCTGCCAGGCCCGCCAGCACTTCATAGGTGTCGGCCAGGCAGGCACGGGTGAACGCGGCGGGGTCGACGCCGGGTGGCGCCAGGGCGCTGTCGACGGCCACCGCGAGAGCGAGCCGGTGCGGATCGGCGACGACACTCACGTGGTGTTCCGGGCGTGCACGTATCCGGCCAGGAACCCCTTGGCCTCCTCGGTGCGCGGGTAGTCGGCGAGCAGGGTCCAGAACCGCGACGAGTGATTGGCCTCCACCAGGTGCGCCAACTCGTGCAGCAGGACGTAGTCCACGACCCAGCACGGCATGGTCCGCATCCGGTCTGAGAGTCGGATCACGCCGGTGGCGGGAGTGCAGGAGCCCCACCGT
This sequence comes from Propionibacteriaceae bacterium, assembly GCA_052094425.1. Lineage (GTDB taxonomy): Bacteria > Actinomycetota > Actinomycetes > Propionibacteriales > Propionibacteriaceae > Microlunatus. The sequence continues at coordinate 82,665 of JBQDIN010000002.1, read as the reverse complement.
TGGTTCTGGTTGATCACCCACTGGACCGCGCTCGGCTCGGGCGCACGACCCAGCCGGGGGGCGAGCCACTGTTCGGCCAGTTCGGCGGCCCGCACCGTCAGTGCCTCGTCGCAGGCCGGCGGCGCCGCGTCGCGCTCCTTGGCCTGCACCTTGGCAACCATCTCGGCCACGGACTCCTGCTCCTGGGCCCGGCTGAAACGCTGCGGGATCAAGATGACGACCCGGCCCTGCTCCCGGTACGCGGTCACCGTCCGGCGGCGCCGCGCGCTGCGCCGCACTTCGACCCGCTCCCCGGCCACGATCCCCACCGCCGTCGCCAACGTGGATGTCGACACCTGAGTCATGGCCGACAATCTACTTCGCCGCGCCGACAACTGCCCTGCGACGCGGCCGTCCACGCCCGGTCCACAAGCAATCCACACGTCCGACCCGGTTCGTCAACAGGTGATCCACACGGTTTTCCACAGGCCGTGGACATGCATTTGACGCGCACCGCGTGGAGGGCTAGCGTTTCTCCACACCAGACCCCCAGATGGTCGGCCCGCTCGCAGGGGAAGGCAAGCGGATCCGACGTTCCTGGGGGTCTTGGCTTTCCCGGAGGGGTTCGCGGCGCGAGACAGCGGCGCGACACACCGCCACGGAGGGCCGGTTTTCGGTGACCGCAGGCGTGTTCTGCCGTAGAGTTACCGCGAAATGCGCTGCAGCGGATGCAGTGTGCTCCACCGATTGACCCATCGATGGAGAACAACGAGCAAGGAGGAAACGTGGCTGCAGACACCTACAGCGGCGAGTTTTACTGTGTGAAGTGCAAGGCCAAGCGCGAGGCCACGGGCGACGTCAGCGTCAACGACAAGGGCACCCGCGTGGCAAAGGCCAAGTGCCCCGAGTGCGGCACCAACCTGACGCGGTTCCTCGGCAAGAACGCCTGACACGCAGTACGCCCCACACAGGGCACCATGACGTAAGGGACGGACCTTCACGGTCCGTCCCTTTGTCATGTCCGGTCCCGTGTGGACAACTCGCGCCGTACGCCCCGGCAGCCCGCAGGCTGGGTCCATGGAACTGCGGCACCCACGGTTGGCACCAGCTACCCCGGTGCTCTGGCGCGGCCCGGGCGAGTTGCAAGTGGGCGTGGTGCCGGGTCGCGCGTTGGTGTTCTCCGGGATCCCGGCCGGAGTCGCGACGCTGCTTGAACAACTGGACGGCACCCGGACGCTCCACTCCGCCCTCGCCGGCCTGTCCGGCGCACGGCCCGCGCCGGACGTACTCGAACGGGTCCTGACCGTGCTGGCGTCGGCCGGGCTGCTCAGCGACGGCCCGGTCCCCTCGGACCGGCCCGGCGTCACGACTGCGCGGGTCCGCCTGGTGGGTGCGGGCGCCCTCGGCAGCCGGGTGGCCGGGCAACTGCTGCAGGCCGGTGTCCAGACTCTGCACCTGCACGACAACGACCCGGTCGACCTGGTGCACCATCCGGTACCGTCGGCTGCGGCCTGCCAGGCCGAGGCACTCCGGGCCGAACTGCTGCGCGACCTGGAAGAAGCCGCCGAGCCGGGACCCCAGGTCACCGTGCTGAACCACTGGGAGAAACCCGACGTCCCGGGGTCCACCGACTTCACCGTGGTCGCCCTCGACGGCCCCGAGTGTGATCGGGCGGTCTCCGACGGACTCGTCCGTACCGACGAACCGCACCTGTTCGTCCGCACCCTCGGCAGCGGCGCGACGGTCGGCCCCCTGGTGGTCCCCGGTCACAGCGCCTGCCTGCGCTGCCTCGACCTGACCCACTGCGACGCGGACCCGCACTGGCCCACCGTGCTCACCCAACTGACCCGGATCCGCATCACCGTGCCCACCCCGATCGCCACTTGGGCGGCCACCGTGGCCGTCACCCAGACCCTCGCCTGGCTGACCGGCGGGGCCGCGGAAACGCTGGGCGGCACCGTGGACCTCACCCCGGACACGTTCACCACCCGACTGCGGCGCTGGCCGGCCCACCCTCGGTGCGGCTGCAGTTGGGCTCGGACGGCAGAATGGGGGCATGGCAGTTGATTCCGAGGACACCGGCCGGACCGCCGGGCCGGAACCGAGCCGCCAGTCGGGCGGCCACATCGCCCGCTCGGCACTCACCCGCGGGATGAAGCTGGCCTCCCTGCCCTTGGGCCAGGTGGGCCGCGCCACCGTCGGATGGGGACGTCGCCTCGGAGGCGCCCCGGCCCAGACCGTGAGTACGCAGATGAGCGAACGGGCAGCCGAACAACTCTTCCGCGTACTCGGCGACCTCAAGGGCGGGGCGATGAAGTTCGGCCAGGCGTTGAGCCTGTTCGAGGCCGTCCTGCCCGAGGACGTGGCCGCGCCGTACCGCAACCAACTCAGGCGACTCCAGGATTCCGCTCCCCCGATGCCGATGTCGCGGGTCCAAGCGGTACTCGCCAGCGAGTTCGGTCCCGACTGGCGCAGCCTGTTCGGCGAGTTCGACCCGCTGCCTGCTGCCGCAGCCTCGATCGGACAGGTGCACCGTGCCACCTGGGCCGAGGACGGGCAACCGGTGGCGGTCAAGATCCAGTACCCGGGGGCCGAAGAGGCCCTGCGTTCGGACCTGAGGCAGATCGGTCGGCTCGCCTCGGTGGTCTCACCCCTGACCGGCGGCATCGACGTGAAGCCGCTGGTGGCCGAGTTGACCGAGCGGATCTCGGAGGAACTCGACTACGAGGTGGAGGCCGCGCACCAGACCCGCGCCGCCGAGGGGTTCGCCGACCATCCGGAGTTCCTGGTCCCGCGCGTCCTCGCCCACACCTCGAAGGTGCTGGTCAGTGAATGGGTCGACGGTGAGCCGTTCGGTACGGTCGCCGACCTGCCGGAGGACGAACGCAATGTGTGGGCGCTGCGCTACGTACGGTTCCTCTTCGCCGGCCCCAGCATCGCCGGGCTGTTGCACGCCGATCCGCACCCGGGCAACTTCAAGGTGCTCCCCGACGGTCGCCTCGGCATCATCGACTGGGGGCTGGTCTCCCGACTCCCCGACGGGCTGCCGCGGGAGATGGGTCGGATCCTGCGGATCGGTGCGGGCGGCGACGCCGTACGGGTGCGCGACGGCCTGATTGCGGAGGGATTCCTGGCGGACGAGGTCGATCCCACCGACCTGCTCGACTACCTCAACCCGTTCATCGAGCCTGCGGCCGTGGAGGAGTTCGAGTTCACCCGGGAATGGATGCGGCGCGAGTACCGCCGAGTGTCCGATTCCGCGGCCTCCGGCGGCGTCGGAATGAAGTTGAACCTGCCACCCTCGTACCTGCTGATCCACCGGGTCTGGCTGGGCGGAGTGGCGGTGCTGTCGCAACTGAACGCGCGGTCGCGCTTCCGTGCCGTGTTGGAGGAGTTCTTGCCCGGCTACGCGCCGGAGGAGTCGAGTGGCTGACGAGTCAGCACACTGCAGCCGCTGCGGCCGGTCGTCCGAGGGCATGACTGACGGCCAAACTGGTGCCGAACCCCCTTCTGTGCAAGGGATTCCGCTCACTTGGTCCACGGCGGTCGAATCCGACGGACGGCGCACCGTGCTCTGTGATCGCTGCCTGCGCGAGCACGCCCGCAGCATCGAGGGGAAACTTGATCATGAGTGGTGGTAGGGCCGGCGGCTGACCGACCCTACCCCCATTCCTGACTGATCATGCTGTCTGCTCGTGACTGATCATGCTGCGCGCTCGCAGTCGCCCCGCGTCGGGGCGGCGCTGGCCGCGGCCGGCTCGACCGGGTGCTTGCGGGGACGGCCCCGGGGCCGCTTGCGGGCGACCACGGCTCCGGCCACCAGCAACTCACCGCCCCAGACACCCCACGGTTCCTTGCGCTCCAGCGCGCCATCGAGGCAGGCGCTGCGCAACGGGCAGTCACCGCACATCGCCTTGGCCCGCTCGACGTCGAGCGGCGACTCGGCGAAGAACAGGTCGGGATCGACCCGGTGACAGGGCAGACCGTCGTGGACACCGCCAGATGCGCCCGGCAACTGCGGAAGCAGCGCAGTCACGAGGTCACCTCCTGGGTAATTCATGTGCTGACCAACTAACTTTTTCTCGTGGGCCGATGGCCCTGAAGGGTCCGAGAAACACGAAGACCGCGAATCCCGGGTGTTCGGGAGACGCGGCCTGGAAGTTGGCGGTCTGGGGTGGAGCTAGACCGGTGGACTCCAGAGCGGGGGTCCCGAACGAGTGGCGAACTCGGCATCAGTGCCGACGGTGCCGCCCATGGCGGCGGTATCGGTGATGTGCACAGAGTTCATCCCTGGCACGAACTTGATGCGGGCGGCGAGCGGCGCCACGCAGTACGTGGTGTCGATGTTGATCATGGTGTCCATTTCAATTCGCCTCCCTTCGGTAAAATGATCATGGAGTGATTGGCTCGTGATCATGCTGTGGATTTGGTCGTGACAAAGCCCTCGGCGGGTTCGTCCTGACTCACATTAGAAGGTCCCTTGCCGGCCCGCAAATGATTTTCCGGGTTTTCGTCATATTTCTTCGAAATCTCCCCCGGAAGGGTGAGACCACCAGTGGTGTGCCTCAGACGAGCCGTTGGGCCGCAGCTCCGTCCGTGCCTTCGCTGGCCACGATGGCCAGCACCGCGTCGCCGTACTTGTCGGCCTTGGTGCGTCCGAGTCCGTGGATGCGCAACAGGTCCTGTTCGCTACTCGGCCGCGCCTCCGCGACCGCGACCAGGGTGGCGTCGGTGAAGATGCAGTACGCCGGGAGGCTCTGGCTGCTCGCCTCCTGCCGCCGCCACTCCCGCAGCACGGCCAGGGTGTCCTCGTCGTAGGTGGACGGGCAGTCAGTGTGGCGACCCAACTTCCGTTCGCTCCCGTCGTGCAGGGACTTGCCGCAGCTGCGGCAGGTGTCGGCCATCGCACTGCGGCGCTGTTTCCGCTGCCGCTTTGGGCGTCGTTCACTGTCGGAGTCCTGCCCGGCCGGGCGGACACCGTCGAGGAAGCGGGACGCCGAACGCTGGTTCCCCGACCCGGACCGGGTCTGCGACCAGGAGATCCGCAGGTGTCGCTTGGCGCGGGTCACCGCCACGTACAGCAGTCGGCGTTCCTCGGCGACCTCGGGCGGAGTCTGGGCGAGCACGAACGGCAACGTCCCCTCGTGCGCCCCGACCACCGCCACGGCCTCCCACTCGAGGCCCTTGGCGGAGTGGATGGTGGACAGAGTGACGCCTTGGGCGGTGGGGACGTGCTGAGCCTCTGCCCGGCGGTCCAGTTCCATCGCGACGTCGGCCAGGGTGGCCGGTGCCTCCGCGTCGGCCGCGGCGACCAGGTCCTCGGCCACGCTGACCAAGGCGGCCAGGGATTCCCACCGCTCCCGGACGGCGCCGGCTCCGGTGGGCGCCTCCGCGGTCCAGCCGACCGTGGACAGCACCGCCTTCACCCGGGCCAGCGTGTCCGGCCCGTCGGGCTCATCGTCGGCGCCACCCTGGTTGCGGGCCTCGGTGCGGATGGTGAGCAGGGCCTGGCGGACCTCGAGGCGCTCGTAGAAGCGTTCGGCACCGCGGACCAGGTAGGGAATGCCGCGGTCGGCCAGCGCCTGCTCGAACAACGGCGACTGGGCATTGATCCGGAACAGCACCGCCATCTCGCGGGGATCGACTCCCTCGGCGGCCAGACCAGCCAGCCAGTCGGCCACCCCGGCGGCCTCGGACGCCTCGTCGCCGGCACGGGCGAACTGCACCGCCGGCCCGCTGGGCTGTTGGGCAGTCAGGGTGACGACGCTGCGTTGGGCCTCCTCGCCGGGACCGGTCCGCCGGGAGCCGTCCATGATCTTGTTCGCGGCCTGGACCACCTCGGGCGTGGAACGGTAGTCGCGGACCAACTTGATCACCTTGGCGTCGGGATTGCGCCGGGTGAACTCGGTCAGGTAGCTCGCCCGCGCACCGGCGAAGGAGTGGATCGTCTGGGCCGGGTCCCCCACCACGCACAGGTCGTGCCGCTCCCCCCGCCACAGGGTCAGCAGGGCCTCCTGCAGGGGGCTCACGTCCTGGTACTCGTCGACGACCAGGTGGCGGTAGGTGCCGCGGACCTGCTCGGCCACCTGTGGATGGTCGGAGATCAGGCTGGCCGCACACAGCAGGATGTCCTCGAAGTCGATCCGGCCCCGGTCCCGCTTCAATTGCTCGTAGGAGGAGAACACCCGCGCCACCGTCTCCGCGTCGAAGGAGGCCAGCTCGCGGCCGAGTTGGGGCGCCAGCCTGGGGTAGTCGTCGGCGGAGACGTTGCTGACCTTGGCCCAGGCGATCTCACCGACCAGGTCGCGCAGGGTGCCGGTCTCCACCCTCAGGCGGAGCCGGGACGCGGCCTCGGCGATCACCGACATCCGGTTGTCCAGCACGGACGGGAGGTCGCCCCCGTGCACCCGGGGCCAGAAGTACTGGGCCTGGCGCAGTGCCGCGGAGTGGAAGGTACGGGCCTGCACCCCGTGCGCCCCGAGTTGTTGCAGCCGTCCCCGCATCTCGCCGGCCGCCCGGGTGGTGAAGGTGACCGCCAGCACCGCATTCGGCCGGTACACCCCACGGGCCACGCCGTACGCGATCCGGTGCGTGATCGCCCGGGTCTTGCCGGTGCCCGCACCGGCCAGCACGGCCACCTGCCCCTGCAGGGAGGTGGCCACCTCACGCTGCTCGGGGTCGAGGGAACTCAGCAAGAGCTCCGGGTCGGTGGAGGGCAACACGCCCTCACTGTAACCAGCGGCTCCGACGCTCCGGTGGCCCGCCCACAGGCAATCCCCCCGGGTGTACGGAATAGCATCTCGTGGCTGAACGTTCCCTCACCCATGAGTGCGATCACGATGTACACCACCAACTGGTGCGGCTACTGCCGCCGGCTCAAGTCCCAACTGGGCCGCGAGGGGATCGACTTCACCGAGGTCAACATCGAGGAGCACCCGGAGGCGGTGTCGATCGTGGAGCAGGCCAACGGCGGGAACCAGACCGTCCCCACGCTGGTGTTCGCCGACGGCAGTGCGCTGACCAACCCGTCGGTGGCGCAGGTGCAGGAGAAGCTCGACGCCTGACCGCGCCGGTGTCGGTGCCTGGTCCTAGGGTGGGCCGGAAGGATTCATTCCGACCCCCGTACCGAGGCCCATGACACTCCACCTGCACCGCGCCGACCGCGCCGACACGTTGGCCGGCGCCCTGGCCGAGTCGTTGCGGGAGCCGTTGGCGGATCCGTTCGCCACCGAGGTGGTCAGCGTGCCCACCCCGGGGGTGGAGCGATGGCTGTCGCAGACCCTGTCCGGGGTGCTGGGTACGCGTGCCGACGGCAGCGGGGACGGCATCTGCGCCGGGATCGACTTCTGCTCACTGCGCCGGCTCTCCGACCGCGCCCTCGAGGCACAGCTGGGCCGCGGCGACGACGACCCGTGGCGGCGCCGACGTCTGGTCTGGCCGCTGCTGGCCGAGATCGACCGCAGCCTGGCTGAGCCGTGGGCGGCCCCCCTGGCCCACCACCTGTCCCCGGCTTCGGGACACGACACCCGTGGCCGGCGCTATGCGACCGCGGCCCACCTCGCCTCCCTGTACGCCACCTATGCGCGGCAGCGTCCGGAGATGATCCGGGCCTGGCATGCGGGTCGACGGGTCGACGCGGCCGGGGAGTCGCTCCCGGAGGAGCTGGCCTGGCAGGCCGAGTTGTGGCTGCGGCTGCGGGCGAGCATCGACCGGCCGAGCCCGGCCGAGCGGCACCAGTCAGCCTGCGCGGCACTCGAGGCCGACCCGGCCCTGACCGACCTGCCGCCCCGGCTGGCGGTGTTCGGGGCCACCCGACTCGCGACTGATCAACTGCAGGTGCTGGCCGCCCTCGCCGCCCACCGGGAGGTGCACCTGTGGGTGCCGCACCCGTCGGACGACCTGTGGGAGCGGCTGCGTCCCCGAATCGCGCACGCCCGCGACGACCAGGGTCTGCTGCTCCCCCGCCGGCTCGACGAGACCGCTGGTTCCCCCAGGCACCGCTTGCTGTCGTACCTGGGCCGGGACAGTCGTGAGTTGCAACTCGTACTGGCCTCCCTCACCGATGCCCCCCGGGACATCCACCACCCGTCCGATCGGGCAGAGCCCGCCAGCGTCCTGCAGCTGCTCCAACGCGACCTCGTCATCGACCGCCAGCTCGACCCCGAGGCTGACCTGCCCGCGATCGCGGCCGCGGACCGCAGCGTCCAGATCCACGCCTCGCACGGTCCGGACCGCCAGGTGGAGTTGCTGCGCGAGGTGCTGCTCGGCCTGCTCGCCGATGACCCCACCCTCGAACTCCGCGACATCGTGGTGATGTGCCCCGACATCGAGACCTTCGCCCCGCTGGTCTCCGCCTCGTTCGGTCTCGGGAGCGAGGAGACCGACACCGAGCACCCGGCGCAGCGGCTCCGGGTCCGCTTGGCGGACCGGTCCCTGCGCCAACTCAATCCGTTGCTCGCGACCCTGGCCGACCTCCTCGACCTGACCGAGGCACGACTGGAGGCCTCCACGCTGCTGGAGTTGTGCGCCAGCGGCCCGGTGATGACCCGGTTCCGCTTCTCGCCCGACGACCTGGAGCGGATCCACCAACTCGTGCGCCGCTCCGGGATCCGGTGGGGCCTGGACGGCGCCCACCGGGACCGGTTCGCCATGGGTGCCTTCCAGCAGAACACCTGGGCCACCGGGCTGGACCGGATGCTGCTCGGGGTGGCGATGTCCGAGGACGACCAGCACTTCATCGGGACCACGCTCCCAATGGACGAGGTGGAGTCCTCCGACGTGGAGCTGATCGGTCGGCTCGCCGAGTTCATCGACCGCCTCCGCACGGTGTTGCGTCGCTTCTCCCAACCCCAGTCGCTGCCGCAGTGGCTGGCAGCCTGCCGTGACGCCCTGGCCGCGCTGACCGCGGTCCGGCCGGATGACCAGTGGCAACTCGCGCACGCACACACCGAACTGGCCGACCTCGACGCCGATGCCGAGGGCCGGGACGAGGTGCTGCTCACCCTCCCCGACGTACGGTCCCTGCTCGCCGACACGTTCCGCGGCCGGCCCAGTAGAGCGAACTTCCGGACCGGGACGCTGACGATGTGCACCATGACGCCGATGCGCTCGGTACCGCACCGGGTGGTGTGCCTGCTCGGCCTCGACGACGGTGTGTTCCCGCGGGCCGGCGCGGTCGACGGCGACGACCTCTCGGCCCAGGACCCGCGGATCGGCGACCGGGACCCGCGGTCGGAGGATCGGCAGTTGTTGCTGGACGCGATCCTGTCCGCCGAGGACCACCTGGTGATCGTGCACTCCGGTGCCGATCCGCGCACCAACGCCGTCCGGCCGCCGGCCGTCCCGCTGGGCGAATTGATCGACACCCTCGACCTGACCGCCACCGCCGCAGACGGGACCGCCCTCTCGTCGCAGTTGATCACCCGGCATCCCCTGCAGCCCTTCGACACCCGCAACTTCACCGCGGCGGGCGTCGCCGACCGGGGCGACGGGCCGTTCAGTTTCGACCCGGCCGGACTCGCCGGCGCCCGCGCCGCCGTGGCCGAACGCCAGCCACCGGTCGACGCGTACGCCGGGGTCTGCCTGCCCGACCTCCCCGCGACCGAGACGGTCGCGTTGGCGGACTTGATCAGGTTCTTCAACCACCCGGCCAAGGCACTGCTGCGCCACCGGGCCGGTCTCCACCTCGGTACCGACGATCCGGAGTCCGACGAGATCCCGGTCGAGATGAACGGACTGGACAAGTGGGGCGTCGGGGAACGTCTGCTGCGCCAGCGACTCAGCGGGGTACCGCTGGAACGGGCCCGCGATGCCGAGTGGCGCCGGGGCACCCTGCCACCGCGCGGCTTCGGGAATCGGGTGCTGACCGAGGTGGAGCGGAAGGTGGAGTCGCTGGTCCAGGGGGCGGCCGACGTGCTGGACCTGGAGCGCGACGGCCAGGACGTCCTGGCCGGCCTCGACGACATTGCGGTGACCGGGACGATCCCGCACGTCCGAGGTACCACGATCACCACCATCACCTACTCCTCCCTCGCCCCCAAGCACCGCTTCACCGCCTGGTTGGAGTTGCTCGCCCTGACCGCCACCCGTCCGGAGGTCGAGTGGTCCGCCCTGACGGTCGGCAATCGGGGCACCGCGACCCTGCGGCCGCTGCCGGGCGAGGTGGCCCGCGCGACCCTGCAGTCCTTGGTCGAGCTGTATCGCAGCGGGTTGTCCGAACCGCTCCCCTATGCCCCCCGTACGTCGTGTGCCTATGCCGAGATGCGGGTCTCCGGGAGTGACGTGCGCCGGCGTTTCCGTGAGTTGCAGGACGTCTGGAAGCGGGAGTACGACGAGTCGTTCGCCGCCTTCTTCGGCCCGGTCGAGAACCTCGGCACCCTGCGTACACCACCGAGCCGCTCGGCGGAGAACCTGGGCGGGCTGACCGCGCCGACTCGGTTCGGCGCCCTCGCCTGCCGGATCTGGGAACCCCTGCTGACGAGTGAGGTGCTGCGCTCGTGACCCACAATCCGTACGGAATCGGCGTCACCAAGGCTGCTCCTCCTCAGCCCGCTCCGTGGGAGCAGGCCGCGGAGGAGGCCCAGACCGGTGCTGCGCCGTTCGACATCTGCGGTCCGTTGCCGGACGGGACCACAGTGTTGGAGGCCAGCGCCGGCACCGGGAAGACCTACACCATCGCCGCGTTGGCGGCTCGTTTCATTGCCGAAGGGCACGTCACCCTGGCGGAGATCATGATGGTCACCTTCAGCCGGGCGGCCACCAACGAACTCCGGATGCGGGTCCGCGAACGACTCGTCGCGACCGAGCGTGGACTGGCTGCCGCGCTGCGGGCGCACGCGAACGGTACGGAGCCCGCTGCTGCGGTGGGTTCGGACACGGTGACGCAGTTGCTGGCCGACACCGAGCCCGACGAGTTGGGCCGGCGCCGCGAGCGACTGGCCCGGGCGCTGGCCGAGTTCGACGAGGCGACCATCGCGACCACGCACGAGTTCTGCCAACGGATGCTGTCCGGACTCGGGGTGCTCGGTGACGTCGAGCGTGATCAACACTTCGTCGAGGACCTGACCGCGCTCACCGAAGAGGTGGCCTCCGACCTCTACCTGCAGCACTTCGCCGACGCGGACCGGAAGCCACCGTTCCCGTTGTTCCCGCCGGATCCCGACTGGAGCCGGGACGAGTCGGTGCCGGCGCTGACCCTGGCCAACAGTGTGGTCCGCTCCCCCAGCGCCGGGCTGGTACCCGATCCGGGCGCGGCCGACGACCCGGTGGCCGCGCGCCAGGTCCGCTACGCACTGGCGGTCCGGACCGAGGTGGAGCGCCGCAAGCGACTGCAGCGGCTGCACACCTACGACGACATGCTGCTGCGACTGCAGTCCTCCCTGGCCGACCCCGACCACGGCGAGGCCGCCGCCGCTCGGCTCCGGCGTCGCTACCGGGTGGTGTTGGTGGACGAGTTCCAGGACACCGACCCGGTGCAGTGGGACATCGTCCGCCGGGCCTTCCACGGCCACGCGCGGTTGATCTTGATCGGCGATCCGAAGCAGGCCATCTACGCCTTCCGCGGGGCCGACGTGCAGAGTTATCTGGCCGCCGTCGCCGAGTCGGGACGGGTTGCCACCCTTGGCACCAACTGGCGCAGCGATGCGGCACTGGTCGACGCCCTCGACGTCCTGATCGGGCGGGCCGCGTTGGGCGACCCGCGGATCGTGGCGCACCCGGTCCGAGCCCACCATCAGGAACGTCGGCTGCACACCAACGACCCGGCCGATGCCACGCCGGTACGACTGCGGGTCCGGTCCGGCGCGGACGAGAAGCCGCTCCCGCCGGTCGGCAGAGTGCGCCCGGAGATCACCGCGGACCTGGTCGACGACGTCACCCGGGTCCTGTCCGGTGGCCACCGGATCAGCGTGGACGATGATCAACACGACGATGATCAACGCGACGGCGGGACCCGGGTGCTGCGGCCCTCCGACGTGGCGGTGCTGGTGCGCTCCAACCGACGGGGCGAGGAGATCCGGTCCGCCCTGGCCGCGGCCGGGGTGCCGGCGGTGTTGTCCGGGGCGACGAGCGTGTACGCCACCGACATCGCGCAGGAGTGGCTCACCCTGCTGCAGGCTCTGGAGCAACCGCACCAGAGCCAGGTGCGCAAGGCAGCGCTCACCTGCTTCGTCGGGTGGGACTTCGTCCGGTTGGCGACCGTCGACGACGACGAGTTGACCGACCTGACGATGATGATCAGGTCGTGGAGCAGGATCATCCGCGACCACGGGGTGGCCGCCGCGCTGGAGTCGATCACGGCACGAACCGCGTTGACCCGCCGAATCCTCGCACTCGAGGGTGGCGAACGGGTTCTGACCGACCTGCGGCACATCGGCCAGAGCCTGCACGCCATCCGGTCCGCCGGGCAGTTGGCCGTCACCGGCTTGATCACGTGGCTGCAGGAGCGGATGGCCGAGGCCACGGCGTCGGGCGCGGACGAACGCACCCGGCGGCTCGAGACCGATGCCGACGCCGTACAGGTCATGACCGTGCACGGCAGCAAGGGCCTCGAGTTCTCCCATGTCTACCTCCCGGATGCCTGGGACCGACACGTCCCCGACGACAAGGGACAGGTGCTGCGCCTGCACGACCCCACCCCGGGTGGTGGCGGCGACATCGTGCTGGACGTCGGCGGGCAGCGGGCCACCGGGCGTCGCGAACGCCTGGTGCGCAGCCAGGAGGAGGATGCCGGGGACGACCTGCGGCTGCTCTACGTCGGTCTCACCCGGGCCCGCCACCAGGTCGTCACCTGGTGGGCACCGACCCGGAACACCACCGCGTCGGCCCTGCACCGACTACTACAGGGCCCACGGCGGGAGGGGGTCGAACCGGATGCCGGCTATCCCGTCGACGCCACCCCGTTCGGCTGCGCCCACCTGGACTCAGCCCTCTTCTCGGTCGAGTCGATGGATGCGCCCCGGGCCGGTACGGACCCGGATCGCGCCGACCCGGACTGGGCCACCGCAGTCGACCCGGAGAGCCTCGACCTGCGCCGGTTCACCCGCGGCCTGGACCTGGTCTGGCGCCGGACCTCGTACTCGGCGCTGACCGCGGCAGTGCACGGGATCGACCTGCGCGGCCCCGGCGTGGGCAGCGAGGCCGAACCACACAAGGAGGACGACGAACCGGCCACGGACCTGCCGCCGGGCGAGGCGACCTCGTACGTGGGCGGCGACTTCGATCGCCCGTCGCCGATGGCGGAACTTCCCCGCGGGGCGGCCTTCGGCACCGCGGTGCACGCCATCTTCGAGGAGGTGGACCCGCAGGCATCGGACCTTGCTGCCGAGGTGCTCACCGAGACCCGGCGATCGCTCGTCCGGCTGCCCGGGGCCGAGTTCACCGCCGAGCAGTTGGCCGAGTCACTGCTGCCGTCGTTGCGGACCCCGTTGGGTCCGTTGGCCCTCGGCCGACGGCTGTGCGACATCCCGGCCGACGACCGGCTCCCTGAGTTGGACTTCGAGTTCCCGCTGGCGGGCGGCGACCGACGGCCCGGTGCACACGGCGTGGCGCCCGACGGGGTGTGGGGGCCGACCCTGGCCCGCGTCGGCGACCTGCTGCGCCGCCACCTCCCCGCCGATGACCCACTGGCCCCCTACCCGGACCGGTTGCAACACCCGCTGCTCGCCGCCGAGCAACTGCGCGGCTTCCTGATCGGCAGCATCGACGCGGTGCTGCGGGTCCGCGATGACGACGGCACCCCGCGGTACCTGGTGGTGGACTACAAGACCAACTGGCTGGGCCCGCTCACCCAGCCGGACCTGCGCCTCGGCCACTACGCCCCGCCGCTGTTGGCGGAGGCGATGATGGAGGCGCACTATCCGCTCCAGGCGCTGCTGTACGGCGTGGCGGTGCACCGCTTCCTCCGGTGGCGCCAGACCGACTACGCCCCGGAGCGGCACCTCGGCGGGGTCCTCTACCTGTTCGTCCGCGGCATGGCCGGCGCGGACACCCCGGTCGTGGACGGGGTTCCCTGCGGGGTGTTCAGTTGGCTCCCGCCCGCGGAGTTGATCACCGACCTGTCCACCCTGCTGGCCGACACCGGCGCGCTCCCCGACCCGGAGGGTGACGTCCAGTGACCAGCACCCGACCCGACCTCGCCCCCCGAACCGACAACCGCACCGACACAGGAGGCCGCGAACTGGACCACCGATTGGCCCAGGGCGCCATCGGACTGCTGCGTACGTTCAACGAGGCGGGCGTGCTCGCCGCCGCGGACGTGCACACGGCCGTCCGGGTGGCCCGGATCTGCGGTGAGTCCGATGACGCCGTCCAGTTGGCATTTGCCCTGACCGTCCGCGCCCTGCGAGTCGGTTCGGTCTGCGTCGATCTCCGCACTGTCCACGAGACGGTCTTCGACGAGGCCGAGGAGGCGATCGACACCGCCGACCTCCCGTGGCCGGAACCCGATCAGTGGATGGAGCGGGTGACCGCCAGTCCGGCCGTCCGCGCCGACCCCGACGGCCCCGGTGACCGACCGCTGCGCTGGTCGTACGGGCTGCTCTACCTGGAGCGCTACTGGGGGCAGGAGGAGCAGGTCCGGCGCGAACTGCAACGCCGTTGGGCCGCCGAACCGCCCACCGTGGACGACGACCGACTGCGCGACGGTCTGACCCGGCTCTTCACCGGCGACGGCCTGGCACCCGGCGAGACCGATCGGCAGCAGTTGGCCGCCGCAGTGAGTGCCCTGTCCTGGGTGACAGTGGTGGCGGGCGGTCCCGGCACCGGGAAGACGACCACGGTCGCCCGGCTGCTCAGCCTGCTCCGCGACCAGCCCGGTCGAGTACCCCGGATCGCCCTCGCTGCGCCGACCGGTAAGGCCGCCGCCCGGTTGGAGGAGGCGGTCCGCGACGCCGCCCGCTGGTTGCCCCCCGCGGACCGGGATCGGCTCGGCGACCTGACCGCCTCCACCGTGCACCGCCTGCTCGGCTGGTTGCCCGGGCACCGGGGCCGGTTCCGCCACCATGGCGACAACCACCTCCCCTACGACGTGATCGTGGTGGACGAGATGTCGATGGTGTCGCTGTCGTTGATGGCCCGCCTGCTCGAAGCCGTCCGTCCCGATGCCCGGCTGGTGCTGGTGGGCGACCCGGACCAACTCTCCTCGGTCGAGGCCGGCGCGGTGCTGGCCGACGTCACCGGAGCCGTCCAGCCGATCGATGCCGCCAAGTCCGCGCGGGTGGAGTCACTGACCGGTGCGGAGGTGCCCACCGATCGGGTCTCGGTCGCCGGCGGCGTCGTGCATCTGACCCACACGTGGCGCTACGGGGAACGGATCGGCGCCCTCGCCCGGGCGATCCGCGACGGCGACGCCGACACAGCCCTGACCGAGCTGCGGGCCGGCAGCGACGAGGTCACCTTCGTCGAGACCGACCTCGCCGTGGCCCGCCCGGACGGAATGGACCGGCTCGCCGCCGAGGTGACCTCGGCCGGGCTGGCGATCGACGCGGCAGCCACCGCTGGGGACGTCACCAGTGCGGTCGCTGCCCTGGACCAGCACCGGTTGCTGTGTGCCCACCGGCTCGGCCCGTACGGGGTGTCCCGCTGGGCGCACGAGGCGACCGGCTGGCTGACCGACGCCATCGAGGGGTACGGCCAGGAGGGTGAGTGGTTCGCCGGCCGGCCGGTGTTGATCACCGTGAACGATCGCGAACTGGAGCTCTACAACGGCGACACCGGTGTGGTGGTGCGCACCCCGACCGGGCTGCGGGCCGCCTTCGCCCGCGGTGGCAGTCCGAGCCTGTACGCCCCCGTCCGCCTCGACACCGTCCAGACCGTGCACGCGATGACGGTGCACCGTGCCCAGGGCAGCCAGTTCGAGTGCGTCTCCTTCATCGTCCCGCCCGTGGATTCGCCCCTGCTGACCCGCGAGCTCCTCTACACCGCCGTCACCCGGGCCAGCCGGCGCGTCCAGGTGTTCGGCAGCGCCGAGGCGATCGCCCGGGCCGTCACCCGCCCCGCCAACCGTGCCAGCGGACTCCGCGCCCGCCTCACCTGACCTCCGCAGGGCCCCGTTGGTTTACCACGCATGCGTGGTGCTCATGCAGTGTGCCGGGCAGATCTGCCCGGCAGACCGCATGGTTCCTTGGCACACTCGTCACGGGTGTGGCGGGTGTGACTCCGGCTTCGTCGATTCGAGGTACGCGTGGAACGTGGCGTCCGCGGTGGCGCGATCACCCGTGAGGCTGAGTTCGAACAGGATGCCGCGGGTCACGGCCACGGTCATCCGGGCCAGGACCTCCGCCCGGTCCGGCTCGTGGCCGGCGCGGCGGAACAGGTCCGCGCAGGTCTGCGCCCAGGCATCCACCCAGTCGTGTACGCCCGCCGCCCAGGAATGGCCCTGCATGGCGGCCGCGGCCAACTCGAAGAACAGCGGCCCGAACCGGGACGCCTCGTCGGCGAGCCGTTCCCAGAAGGCGGTCGCGACCTCGTACGGGTCTCCGGATCCGGTGAGCAGCGTGGCGAGTTCCTGTTGGCGATGCCCCCAGGTGGTTTCCACCACCGCTGCCAGCAGGCCCTCCCGGGAACCGAAGTGGTAGTTCAGCATCCGGTGGCTGGTTCCGACCTGCTCGGCGAGGGTCCGCAGGCTGGTGTCCCCGACCCCATGCGTGGCCACGTGGCTGACCACGCGCTCGAGCAGGTCGTCCCGAGCACTCAAGGCGCCACCCCCGGCACCCGCGCCACCGCACTCCGTGCATGATCAACATCGTCGCCGCGGGCGCCGACGTAGCCGTCCGGGCGCACCAGGGCGTACCCGCCCGTGGAGCACCCGTACGCCCGGGCCAGGGCCCCGTCGGGATCCGCCGCCGAGTCGACTGACACCGAGTGCAGGCCTGGTTGGCGGACGATCCCGCCCGACTCGTCCGGACCGAACCGGAGCAGGGTCCAGTGATCGGGTGCGAAGAGGTCGTGCACTGTGCGCTCCGCGTACGGCGCCTGCGGTGCGCGATCACCGACCCGCGCGCCGTGTCGGTCCGACCCCCTTCGGAGGCCGCGCAGTCCGCGACTGCCACGATCGCGATGTGCGGCCCGGTAGTTGATCATCAGTTGCGAGTTCGCCAGGCTTCCCGACTCGGCGCCCCGGCGGCTGCCCCCGAGCCGCAGGCCCGCGTCCCGGAGCCCACGGGCGATCGGGTGCCGTAGCGCGAAGGCACGGCGTCGTGCCTCCACGTCTCGGATCACGCCGTGGGCCACTGGACGGCGTTCGCGCTCGTAATCGTCGAGCAGGGACTGCGGTACGCCGCGGCGCACGGCCGCGAGACGCCACCCGAGGTTGACCGCGTCCTGGATGCCGAGGTTCATGCCCTGGCCACCGAAGGGTGGGAACACGTGGGCGGCGTCCCCGGCGAGGAAGGCCCGACCCGAACGGTAGCGGTCGGCCAGCCGGACCCTGGTGCGGAACACCGACGTCCAGTCCAGTCGTTCGACCCGCGCCCCGGACGGCCCACGCGCCGCCAGCAGTTGCTCGAGCCCCGCCACGGTCAGCTCGGGCAGGTCACGGTCGCGGGCCTCGTCGGTGACGTCGACGAACACCCGCCACAGATCCTGCTCGCCGGGCAGCCGCATCAGCATCAGCGGGCCCTCCGGCCCCAGCCACATGCCGCTGTCGCGGAAGGGGACGTCGAGGCGGAGCACGGCGTCGGCGAGGTGGTAGGCCTCCCCGGTCGCGCGGCCCGGGAATCCGATGTCCAGCGCCTCGCGGACCGTGCTGCGCGAGCCGTCGGCACCGATCAGCCAGTCCGCCGCCAGAGTGGTGCCGTCGGCCAGGTGCACCCGCGCCCCGGTCTCGTCCTGTTCGACGGACTCGACCTCGGCACCGGTCTGCACCCGAACTCCCAGTTCGGCCAGCCGGTCCCGAAGGATGTCTTCCAATCCCGCTTGCGGCAACACATAGGTGTACGGGTACGGGCTGGCCGGCGGCACCCACGGCAGGTTGACGTACTCCGTGTCCCCGCGCATCACCGAGGCGCCGGAGAGCCGGTACGCGACCTCGTCCACCCGGCGGGCGACGTCGAGGCCGGCCAGCACCTCCATCGAACGAGCCTGCAGACCGAGGGCACGGGACGTGGTGCTGGCCCCGACGCGTCGGTCGATGATGCGGCAGGGCACGCCGTTGGCCGTGAGTACGAGCGCGGCCGTGAGACCGGTCGGCCCGGCTCCTACAACCAGGACGGGATCGGTTGCGGGCGGAACCTGCGACTCAGCAGTCATGTACCAAATGGTACATGGTCCCGAGGAGCCGGCGACCACTGCGCGTCGCCGAGCCCGTGGCTCCGTCACTCAGCGGGGCGCGTACCCGTCCAGCCAGGCGTTGATGATCCGGTGGGCAATCGAGGCCGGTCCGGGAAGCCGCAGAGTCTCCGCCGCGACCTCCTCCCGTACCCGGTCCCGGGTGAACCAGTCGGCGTAGGTGATCTCCTCCCCGTCGACGGAGATCTCGGTCGTGGCGGCACGCGCGAAGAAGCCCACCATGAGGGAGCGCGGCATCGGCCACGGCTGGCTGCCGAAGTAGTGCACCGAGGCGAGCGAGATGTCGGACTCCTCGGCGATCTCGCGGTGGCAGGCCTGCTCCAGGGACTCACCACCCTCGACGAATCCGGCCAGGATCGAGACGCGCCCGGTGCCCCAGGTCCGCTGCCCGGCCAACAACAATCGCTCCCGGTCGTCGACGACGGCGACGATCACCGCCGGGTCGGTGCGCAGGAACACCTCCTTGCCGCAGGTGTCACAGTGCCGACCGAGACCACCGCGGATGCGCCGGGTCTCGGTGCCACAGAAGCCACACCGGGGCTCGGCCCGGTGCCAGTTCGTCACCGCGATGGCCTGCGTCGCAATCTCGCGCTCCACTTGACTGAGTTGCCCGGCCATCTGTCGCAGGTCGTGCACCGGACCGTCGACGAGCGCTTCGACCACGAAGACAGGTCGCTCCTCGTACAGGCCCAGCAGGACGTGGCGCTGGTCGTCGAAATCGACGAACGGCCGGACCAACCGCAACCGGGTGCCCTCGGGATCGGTGGTGAAGCGAGACTCGGCGTTGATCTTCAGCAGCAGGGTGTCCTCCTGCCGCCACAGGTTGCCGACCCACTCGGTCGACCTGCGGTGCAGGTCCACTCGATCGAGGATTCCCGGCTCACTCCACTCGTCCACGCCACAGAGGCTAGTCACCCCTGCGACAACCCGGCCAACAGGCCCTCCACCTCCGCCCGGGAGAGCAACTGCTCGGGCCGTACCAACTCGTCCTCGCGGACGTAGTAGAAGGCCGCATCCACCCGCTCCAGCGGTACCCCGTGCAACTCCGACCACGCCAGCCGGTAGAGCGACAGTTGCAGCGGGTCGGCAGTGTGGCGTCGGTTCGTCTTCCAGTCGACCACGCACACGTCGTGCTCGGGGTCCCCGCCGTCCGCACCACATCCGGCCGGATACACGGCGTCGATGCGACCCCGCAGTACCTGCCCGGCCACCAACAAGGCGAACGATGCCTCGACCGCCAACGGTCGTCGACTCCCGAAGCGTCCCTCGGCGAAGCGGCGGCACAACTCGAGCAGGTCGAGGTCGTCCTCGGCGCCGGCGTCGGCCCGGTCGGGCAGGTCCTCGACGTCGATCAACTGCGGTTGGGCACCGAGGCCGGCGACGTGGCGCTCCACCCACGCGTGGAACCGGGTCCCGAAGCGGGCGGCGCGGGACGGACGGCGCGGCATCGGCCGCGCCAGTTCGGCGGCGAAGGAGCCCGGGTCCTCGGCGGCCCACAACAACGCGGTCGCCGACAGGGTGGGCGGCAACTCCACCTCCTCGACGGGCCGACGCGCTTGCCGCGCCTCGGCGAGCAGTCGTTCCAGGTCGGCGTCCCACCCGGCCACCTGGCTCTCCTCGTCCAGCAGCAGTGGCTCGGCTGTGGGCGCCTCGTAACGCCCCGTACGCGCGGCCAGGTCGCGGGCCGCGGACACCCGCTCGGCCGCCTCGCGCCGCAACGCCAGGTGGGTCGGGTCCAGGGGCCGGGGCCACGGCTGCGGTTCGGCCCGCACCTCGAGCGGGTTCTCGGTCCCCGGCGCCACGGCCTCGGACACCACCCGGTCCTGCCGCGCCGCCTCGGCCAACAGCGCAGTCAGGTAGGCCGACGGCACCCGTGGCTTGACCGTGTCCGGACGCCAGGTGTGACCGGTGCCGACCAGCACCCGCTTGGCGCGCGTGACGGCGACGTACCCGAGTCGGTCCTCGGCCAGGATCTGCTGTTCCTTCAAGTCGCTCTTGTAGGCGGCGATCGACGGGCTGTCGGCGTCGGCCAGTTGCGGGATCGAGTGTGCGTCGCCACGCAACTCGGCCGGCAGCACCCCGGGGTTCGTGACCCAGTTGTCGGTCACGCGATCACTCGGGAAGGTCCCCTGCATCAACGCTGGCAGGAAGACGATCGGCCACTCCAGACCTTTTGCCTTGTGCACGGTCAGCAGCTTCACCGCGTCCTGGTCCGACGGTACGGCCTGGTCCAGCCCGGTGCCCTGGTCGACCTCGGCCTGCAAGTAGGCAAGCAATCCGGACAGGGAGGCATCGCCGTCCACGTCCACGTAGTCGCCGACGGCGTCGACGAAGACCGCCAGTTGGTCCCGCCGCGAGGTACGGACGAAGTCCGGCGTGGCGCGCAACTCCACGTCCAGTCCGAGCGTGGCGATCACCCGGCGGGTCAGGTCGAGCACCGGCTCGTCGCTGTGCCCCCGCAGCGCCGCCATCTCGGCGGCGAACCGGCTGAAGCGGTCTTGCGCCGCGGCCGACCAGCCCCCCTCTCCCGGATTCTCCACCGCATCGAGCAGGCAGACGACCTCGGTGGGATCGATGTCGGCGACGGCCTCCTCCAAGGCATCCAGCAGCTCCGGGCCGAGCGTCTCCGCGCCACCCCGAGCATGCGCACCGGCCACGTCGGCCGCCCGGCGACCGAGGAGAGCCAAGTCGCGCGGACCGATGTTCCACCGGGGCCCGGTGAGCAGCCGGATCACGTCCGGGTTGGCGGTGACGTCGTCGATCACCCGCAGGGTGCTGACCACGTCCATCACCTCGGGCAGCGACAGCAGGCCGCCGAGCCCGACGATCTCCACCGGTACGTCCCGGGCGGTCAGTTCGCCGTACAGCGGAGCGATGTCGGCGTTGCGCCGGGTGAGGACCGCGATCTCGGACCACGCGTCCACCTCGGGCGAGGTGCCCCGTCGGACGATCTCGTCACAGATCCAGGCCACCTCCTCCGGCCACGTGTCGAAGGTGCCGGCCCACACCTCGCCCGGGCCGGCCTCGCGCGGGGCGCGCAACACGTTGTCGGACAGGTCCCGCCCGGCGATCCGGGCTCCGCGCAGCGGTTCGGCCAGTCGGTTCGCCACCTCGAGGATGGTCTTCCCGGACCGCCGGTTCACGGTCAGCGCGAAGGAGCGGGCCGGGGTCTCGTCGATCGCGGGGAAGTCGTCGGCGAAGGCGAGGATGTTGCTCGCCGCGGCACCTCGCCAGCCGTAGATGGCCTGGAACGGATCGCCCACCGCCGTCACGGGGTGACTGCGGCCCTCGGCGAGGGTGGGGCCGGAGAAGAGCCCCTGCAGCATCAGCGCCTGGGCAGCCGAGGTGTCCTGGTACTCGTCCAGCAGCACCACCTTGAAGGTGTCGCGCAGCACCTGTGACACCTCCGGCACCTCCCGGGCGAGTTGGGCCGCGATCGCCATCTGGTCGGCGAACTCCACCACCCCGAGTCGGGCCTTGAGGCGCTGGTAATCGGTCACCAGACTGGCCAACTCGAGTCGTTCCTCCCCGACGGCCATCGCCTTGTTGACGTCGGCGAACACGTTGCCGCGGTTGTTCAACGGTGCCGCGGACCACCCCAGCCGGTACTCGCGGGCGTGCCGGTCCAACTCGGCGTGGCCGACCAGGTGGGCCTGCAGTTGGGCGTCCAGGGTGAGCACGCGTTCGGTGATGCTCGCCGGGCGCAGCCGGGAGATGTGCTCGAAGGGTCCGGCAGCCGCAGCCACCACCCGGGAGCCCAGCCGGAACCGGGTCGCCCCGGTGATCATGGTCGGGTCCGCCTCGACGCCGATCCGCAGTCCGTGCTCGGTCACCATGCGGGCGGCGAAGGCGTCGTAGGTCATGATCACCTGTTCACCCGCCTCGTCCACGCCGTCGGCGGCGACGACATCGGCGGCGACCAGGGCATCACGAACTCGGGTGGACAGTTCGGCCGCGGCCTTCCGGGTGAAGGTGAGCCCGAGCACCTCCTCGGGTCGGACCTGCCCGGTGCCGACCAACCAGACGACCCGGGCCGCCATCACGGTGGTCTTCCCCGAACCGGCCCCGGCGATGATCACCCCCGGTTCCAGGGGCGCGGTGATCGCGGCCAACTGCTCGGTGGAGAAGGGCGTGTCCAGCAACGCGCAGAGGGTCTCGGCGTCGGCGATCCGGCCGTGGGCCGTCCGACGGGACGCGAGGTCGCCCACCCCACTCACTGCACCACCTGCTTTCCCGCGTTCTGGGCCGGACAACTGCCCCGGAAGGGGCAGTAGCGACACTGGTCGCCGACCTTGGCCTCGAACCGTTCGTGCCGGATCACGTCCGCAGCCGCGGCCAGGTGCTCGTG
>JBQDIN010000002.1:0-59953 GCA_052094425.1 Propionibacteriaceae bacterium | reverse complement strand
GTCGAGGTACGGCACCTCGTCGAGGGAGGGTTGGCTGAACACCTTCGGGTACGGGGTCTTCCCCTCATTGAGTCGCAGGTAGACCAACTCGGCGCCACCGACCCGTCGTTCGTCCCCGGCGACCTCGGCGAAGGCGCCCTGCTGGACGGCGAGCTGGTAGACCCCCAACTGGTCGAGCCCGGCCACTTCGGCCTTGGTCGGCGGCCGGCGCCCGGTCTTGTAGTCGATGATGTGGATCCGGCCGTCCGGTGCCCGCTCGACCCGGTCGGCGATCCCGGTCAGGTGAATCCGTTCCGTTCCGCCCGCCGGCAACGGCACCTCCACCTGGGTCTCGAAGCGGACCTCCACCCCGAGCAGTTCCCGGTGGCTGCGGGCCTCGTGCCAGGCGGCGTACCGTTCCAGCGCTGCCTCGGCCTCGGCCCGTTCGACCGCCGAGAGCCAAGCGGCGTCGAAGTCGAGCTGGTCCCACACCTGGTCGAGGTGCTGTGCCATCTCGGCCGGATCCGTACCGGTGCGGACCGAGTGCTCCACCAGCACGTGCACCACCGACCCGAAACTGGCCGCGGTGTTGCGCGCGGACTCCCCGTGCGCCTTCCGGCTCAGGAACCACTGCCGGGGACAGCCGAGCACCCCGGCCAACTGGCTGCCGGACAGCCGTACCGGTGCGCCGTCGGCCAATACCGGCAACTCGGTCCGAGTGGTCGGGTCCATCCCCCACCACCGGGCCGGGTCGGCAGCCGAGGCCAGCGGCTGACCATGATCATCACGGGCGTCGGCGAGCACCGCGAGCCGTGCCGCCGCCGCCTCCCGCAATCGGGGCGGCGCCTCCGAATCAACGCTGGTGGCCCGCAGCTGGCCGATCAGCGAGGTCAACGACAGCGGTCGCCGCGGCCGGCCCGGGCGCGGATGCACCGGCACCCCGAGTTCGGTGAGGAAACGCGACGGCTGGTCGCCCTCCCCCTCGGTCCCCGCCACCGCGGTCACCACCAGCCGACGGCCGGCCCGGGTGCAGGCGACGTAGAACAACCGACGCTCTTCCGCGATCCGCGCCGAGGGCGGCTGCAGGTCGGCCAGGCCGTGTCGTCCGAGTCGATCGGCCTCCAACAGCGATCCGCGGCGGCGTACGTCCGGCCAGCCGCCCTCCTGGACCGAGGCGACCACCACCAGCGGCCACTCCAACCCCTTGGACCGGTGCGCGGTGAGCACGCGTACGGCGGCGCCCCGGAGATTGCCCTCCCGCAGGGTGTCCGCCGGGATCTCCTGGGCCGCCACCTCGGCCAGGAACCCGGTGACGCCGCGACGCCCGGACAGTTCCTCCGAGCGGGCCGCGATGTCGAACAGGGAGCACACCGCATCCAGGTCCCGATCCGCCTTGCGTCCGGTGTCGCCGCCGGCGAAGGCCTGCCGGCGGAGGCGGGCCGGCCACCCCGTGCCCGACCACAGTCCCCACAACGCCTCCTCCGGTGTCGCGCTGGAGTTGATCAAAGACTCGACCGTGATCAACAATTCCGCCAGCGCCCGCGTCCGACGCACTTCCGGTACGTCCGGCAGGTCCTCCAGCAGGCTGGGATCCTCAACCGCACGGAAGATCAGGTCACCGGAGAGCCGGGGCAACGCGGTCCCGCCCAGTTCGGCCCGCTCGGCCTCCCGGAGTGCCCGGCCCAAGCGCCGCAGGGCCATACTGTCCAGTCCGCCCAGCGGGGAGAGGAGCAGCCGGCTCGCCTCATCCGCGTCCAGGGTCCGCCCCCGCGCCGCGACGTCGAGGGCGAGCAGCAACGGACGGACCGCGAGCTCGGAGGCGAGCGGGATCTCGTCGCCGGCCACCTCGACCGGGACCCCGGCGGCCACCAGCGCACGGCACAGGCCGGGGATGGTGCGGCGACCGGACCGCACCAGCACCGCCATCTCGTCCCAGGCCAATCCGTCGCGCAGGTGGGCGGAGCGGAGCAGGTCGGCGATGTGCTCGGCCTCGGCACCGGTCCCGGCACAGGTGAACACCTCCACTCGCCCCTTGCCGGCGTCCGGATCCACCTCGGGTGAGCGGAAGGTGCGCCAGATCTCCGCATCCATCGCCCGGGCCACCGGGAGCCGGTCTGCGAGCCGTCGAGTGACCGCGGCGATCGTCGACCCGAACCGCCGGGTGCGTCCGAGTGCGAGGACCGGGGCCCGGTCCCCGTCGACGGTGGGGAACTGGTCGGGGAAGTCGAGGATGCCGCGTGCCTCGGCGCCGCGGAAGGCGTAGATGGACTGGTCGGGGTCACCGACGACGCAGACGTCCCGACCGCTCCCGGCGACCGCCTTCAGCAACTGCACCTGGGAGGGATCGGTGTCTTGGTACTCATCGACGAACACGGCCGAGATCTCGCGGCGCAGGGTGGCCACCACCTCGGGGTCGGTCAGCAGGATCCGGCACCGGTGCACGAGCTCGGCGTAGTCGAGCACCTGCTCGGCGTCGAGCACGTCGAGGTACTCGTCGAAGAACTCCCCCACCGCGATCCAGTCGGGACGGTCGGCGGTGCGGCCGGCGACGACCAGGTCGTCGGGGTCCATGCCGAGCTGGCGGGTCTTGGCCAGCACGGCCCGTACCTCGGTGGCGAAGGCACGGGTCTGGTGGGCCGCGCCGAGCGAGTCCGGCCACTCCGCTCGTTGGCTACCGCTGAGCGTCTCGCGGACCCGGAACTCCTGCTCCGGAGCGGTCAGCAGCCGGACCTGACCACCGTGCACGTCCGGGTCGGAGAAGCGACGGATGAGGGCGTGGCAGAAGGAGTGGAAGGTCATCGCCAGCGGTGTGACGGCCGAGCGCCCCAGCCGCGCGGTGATCCGACTGCGCAGTTCGGCGGCCGCCTTGCGGGAGAAGGTGAGGACCAAGATCTCGTCCGGCGACTGGCCGCGCTGTTCGATCCGGTGCACCACCGACTCGACCAGGGTGGTCGTCTTCCCGGTGCCCGGCCCGGCCAGCACCAGCAGCGGCCCACCCGGGTGCTCGACCACCCGGCGCTGGCTCTCGTCCAGTTCCGGCGGGTCGACGGCGACGTCGGCAGGCCGCACCAACCGATGGCGCGGGGCGGTGCTGGTCTCGGACACGACACCATTCGACCAGACGGTTCCGACAACCCCCGTCCCGGCGTACGTGCGGCGCGACTCAGCCGACCGAGCGACCACCGCGGATGGCGGCGAGGACACCGACGAAGGCGGCCACCAGCAGCGCGGTGCCGAGCAGTTCATCACCGAGAGTGGCGAAATCCTCCAGGTTGACGGTGGCGCCGGGATCACGGACCAGGGACACGAAGGCCAGCACGGTGACGGCGAAGACGAAGTTGGCCGACAGCAGCAGCACCCGGCTCGGCAGCGGGAACCGGACACTCCCCTCGTTGCCGGCCGTGCAACCGGTGAGGAAGTCCCAACAGAGGCCGAACAGCACCAGGGCGGCCCCGGAGAAGCCGAGTACGACGCCGAGCGGGTCGGAGATGAAGTCGCGGTGGGCGAACAGGGCGGACAGCACCAGCAACCCGGCCAGCCCGAGGGCCCGCTCCCCGGTCAGCCGGCGCCGGACCAGCAGCACGGCAGTCACACCCACCGTGACCAGGGTCGCGACCAGATTGAACACGCCCAGGTCGGTCGCATTCGGCACCAGCCCCCGGGTGAGGAAGTTGCTGGACCGGAGCACCAACATGACGGCGACGGAGCCGAGCAGGGCGGCCCGTTCGGCCCGTCCCCGGCGAGCCGCCCGCACCGCCACCACCAGGACCACCACGGCCAGCAGCACCCGGGATGTGGCCGTGAAGCCGCCACTCGCGAAGGCGCTGAAGTCGAAGGGCAGCCGGGCGATCGACCCCGTCGGGTCGAGCACGATCACCGTCTGGATCAGAAAACTCAGCACCAGCAGCGGCAACAGGGCCAGCATCATCGCCCCGCCCAACGGAAGGGACAGCCGGGACAGGTCGTCGGAGAGTTCCGAAACCTGCACGGGCTTGCCATGCGCGTGGGCGACCCGGAGCAGCAACCCGGCCGCCACCGCGACCAACCCGACACCGAGAGCCGACCCGAGCACCGTCGACAGGTCCTGGCGGTACGGATCGAGATGGGTGACCTCCCACCCGCTCTGGACCAGCCGGAGGACCAGCACCGTCGCCAAGATCACGAAGGCCGTCCGACGGAAGGCGTACCGATGGGTGATCCGGGTGGCCACCAGCGTCGCCGAGACGGTCAGTTCGGCGACCGCGGTACCGGCGGCGATCGCCGCCGGCAGGGCGAACTGGCCCATCACCTGCAGGGACTGCTGGAGCAGCACCGGGCCGAGGTCGTAGCCGAACTGGCGTTCGTTGTAGCCGATGCTGGTCAGTCCGGCCAGCACCGATCCGCCGAGGAGTCCCAGCACGACCGGGAACTCCCACCACACGAACGGTTTCCGGCGACGGACGATCGCGAGCACCACCAACGTGGTGATCAACAACGCGGTGCCAGCGGTGGCCACCGCGGCCCCGCCGAGGAAGCCCCGGAATCCCCACGACCCCATCACCACGAGGGTGCCGAGCAGGCCCAGCACCCGGAACCACCACACCCCGTGCAGGGCCGCCGTCTGCAGCAGGGCGACCGACACCAATACCAGGGTGAGTACCACCCAGAGCAGCGGCCGCGGGATGCTGAACCCCACCGTCGCCGGCACCCCGAGATCGAGCACCGAGCGGAGTCCGGAGGACGCAACCACGAGCCCGACGCCGGCCAGGAAACATCCCGCGGCGAGCACCACCAGGAGGCGCAGTCCCGGCGGCCAGCCGACGTCACGCAGCCGTCCCTCCTGCACCGGCTCGACCAGGACTCGGCGGAGGAACAGGCGCACCAGGTCCACCGCGCGTGGCCTGCTCCGCGGCCCGGGGGACGGGCGTACCTGCGTGGCCGTCATCGTGACCACCGCCGAGATTCCCACACCGTGTCGAAGAACCAGACGCCGTCGGGTGTACTGATCAACTGTCGGTTCGAACCCGCGGTCGGCACCGGGATGGTCGTGCTGGCCACGGTCCCTCCGGACCGGTCGACGGCCTCGAGTTGATCATCGTGCAGGGCCACCACCAGGTCTCCGGACAGCACCGCCGGTGCCGTGGCGGGACGGGCCCAGTGCTGGACGCCATCGGTGCCGAGGGACACCAGCTCCTGCTGGGCCCAGAGAAGGATCCGGTCGCCCTCGACCTGCAGTGCGTGCGGCGTACCGCCGGTCCGGGTCCGCCAGCGCGTCGTCGCGTCCGTCGCTGACAATCCCCACACGGCCAGGTCGGAGGCCACCACGACCTGGTCGTCGACCAGCGCGGTCAACACACCGTCCTCGACCTCGGTACGCCAGAGTTCGGCGCCGTCCTCGGTGGCCAGGGCGACCAGGTCACCGCCGCGCGTCATCACCAGGGTGCGGTCCGCATCCGCCACCACGGCGGTCGCCGGTGCGATGTCGGAGCGGAGCGGGGTGTGCCAGCGGATCGCCCCGGTGCTGCGGTCCAGTCCGTGCACGTCACCGGACAGGGTGGTGATCAACAACAGGTCGCCCACAACCGTCGGCGCGGAGAAGGCCAGGTCCGGCAGCTGGGTGGTCCACAGTCGTACGCCGGTCGAGTCGTAGCCGACCACGGTCCGCTCGGAGGTGGCCGCGAGCACCAGGTCCCCGAACGCGGTCAACGACACCACCGTGCCGCCCGGGTGCGACCGCCACCGACCCACCACGGCGACACCGTCGGAGTCGGGGACGAGTCCGACCAGGTCCTGGGCGGAAGAGACCCGGACCAGCACGCCGGCCGAGGTCCACACTGGCGCCAGCGATCCGGGTGACCCGGCCATGATCCCCTCCCCGAGGTGTGGCTCCACCGAGCGCGCGGCAACCTCGGTCGTACGCCACTCGCCCGGGTCACCCCAGTCGGTGGTCGGCGGGGTCGGATCGACCGCCACCTGGGGTGCAGCGGTCTCCCGCGCACTGCGCTCCACCCCGCCCTCACTGTCCTCGACCGCCACCATCCCGCGACCGGCGCACCACGACTGCGCGACCGTACGGGTCGTGGGGTCGCTGCCGTCGGTGCCGGCGTAGTTGATCTCCCCCGACACCCGGACGCAGCCCGGTGATTCCACCCGGCCACTGAATGCGTAGGAGTAGGTCCGGTCCGCGGCGACGTTTCCGGACCCGTCCCAGCTGATCGTGGCTCCGTCGGCCTGCTCGAGGTCCAGATCGGCCACTGTGGCCGGCAGGGCGACCAGGCCCGGGGTGTAGGTGCGGGTCACCTCGGGCCCGGACTCGGCGACCAGTTCGACGGCGCGGGTCAGGTCGTAGACCAGCGTGGTCTGTCCGGCCGGCTCCGCACCGTCATGGACGGGCGTGGTGGTGGTCCGCCAGAACGGCACCCGTTGGACCTGGTCGGACCCGACCGAGCCGATCACCTGGGTACCGAGGGTGAAGTCCAGCGACAACAGCGCCTCGGGCCCGACCCGACGTGCGGACTCGATCACGGAGGTGGTTCGCACCGGCTCGGTACCGGCCCCTTCGCTGTCCGCCCCCCCGATGGTGGTCGTCTCGAGATAGGTCACCGCCCCGTCGGCAGGGACGAAGCGGTCCACGACCTCGGCCGCGCTGATGCCGATCCGATCGGCACGGTACAGACCGGCAGTCACCAGCACGAGGCAGAGGCCGACCACCACAGCGGGCAGCCACCGTGGTGGGGACCGCCGCGACGCTGTCGGGCCGGATCGCCAGGCTGGTTCAGGGGGAACGCCGGGCGGCGCGTGGAGTGGCGGGGCCGGCGCGTCGCCGCGCCGGGGCGGCATGGTGCTCCAGTCCTGGACCGGGAAGGGTGACCACGGCCGCTGTTGCCCCCGATCTTCCGCCATGCCGACATCCTGACATCACCGCACCCCGGGCGCGGCGACTTAGCCTGAATCAGGCTTCGTCAGAGTCGCCGGTTCGCGAGTACCGGCAACACCTTCCGGGCCGGGGCGACCTGACCGAGGTCGAGTTCGTGCAGCAGCAGGTCCGGGGCATCCCCGGCGGCCGCCAGCACCTCACCGAAGGGCGAGACGACCAGACTGTGCCCGACGCCGGTCGGAGCGCTCCCGGTGTTCACCACGCCCAGGCTCGCCGGATCCGCCTGGTCGCACGCGGCGAGGAAGCAGGTGCTGTCCAGAGCACGTGCCCGGGCCAGCAGTTCCCACTGCTCCACCTTCCCGGGCCCGGCGCCCCACGAGGCGCTGAGGCAGATCACCTCGGCGCCGGCATCGGCCAGCGCGGTGAACAGTTCGGGGAAGCGGATGTCGTAGCAGGTGGCCAGGCCGACCCTGGTCCCGTCCACCTCGATGGTGACGACCTCGTCACCGGGCGCGACCGTTCGGGACTCGGCGTGCCCGAAGGCGTCGAAGAGGTGGATCTTGTCGTAACGGGCCTCGACACCACCACCGGTGGCCAGCAGGGTGTTGCGCACCCGCCCGTCCCCGGCCGGGGTGAACATCCCCACCACCACGGTCACGTCCTGATCGGCGGCGATCCGGCGGACCGCCTCGGCGAACGGCCCGTCCAGGGTCTCGGCCACCGGTACCAACGGCAGGCCGAAGCGTCGCATGGTGGCCTCGGGGAAGATCACCAGTCGAGCACCGGCCGCGGCGGCACGGGCGGTCTGCTCAGCCACCTGGCCGAGGTTCTGTTCCGGGTCCTCGCTGGCAACGATCTGGGCCAGGGCGACGGTCAGGGTGGTCATCGAATCTCCTTCTCGGCCGGCGCGGCAGCGCACGGTCCGACGTGGGCAGGTGCGCCCGGTTGGGCATGATCAACTTCGGTACCGCGCAGTCCGAGCATGAACAGCACCGCATCCAAGTAGGGAACCGACACCGTCGCATCGGCCTGGGCCCGGACCACCGGCTTGGCGTTGAAGGCGATCCCCAGGCCGGCCGCGGCGAGCATGTCGAGGTCGTTCGCACCGTCGCCGATCGCCACCGTCTGGGAGAGTGGGACCCGTTCCGCGGCGGCGATCTCGGCCAGCAGTTCGGCCTTTCGGGCCCGATCCACCACCGGACCGAGGACCTCTCCGGTGAGGATGCCGTCGACCACCTCGAGCGTGTTGGCGTGCGCGTGGTCGAGGTCCAGGTCGGCGGCCAGCCGGTCGGTGAAGACGGTGAAGCCACCACTCACGATGGCGACTGCATACCCCAACCGCTTCAACGTACGAACGAAGGTGCGGGCCCCGGGAGTCAGCCGGATCCGCAGTCGGGCCCGGTCGATGGCCGCCACGTCCGCCCCCTTGAGCAGCCGGACCCGCTCACGCAGGGACCCCTCGAAGTCCAACTCACCGGCCATCGCGCGCTCGGTGATCGCCACCACTTGGGCGGCCACTCCGACCTCATCGGCCAGCAACTCGATCACCTCGTCGCGGATCAGCGTCGAATCGACGTCCAACACCACCAGCCGCTTGGCCCGTCGCTCGAGGCCATGGGCCTGGACGGCGACATCGACACCGTGTGTGGCGGTCACCTCGCCGAGGGCCGACTGCAGTGCGGTCACCTCGTCGGTGATCACCACGAACTCGTAGGCCACCACCGGTTCGGTGGCGAGCCGGACCACCCGGTCGACGTTGCCGCCGGCGGTGGCGATGCCGGTGGCGACCGCGGCCAGCGCGTCCGCGGTGACCGCTCCGAGCACCGTCACCGCCTGCCGGGGGCGACCGGCACGCTGAGACACCGGGGCGACGTGCTCGAAGTCGATCTTGAGCCCCTCGGTGAAGCCCCAGTACAAGACGTCGCGGACAACCGAGTCCTCCGCGCCGGACAGCCGCACCAAGACGTCCAAGGTCAGTCGTTCCCGGACGACGAGTTGCTCCATGTCCTCGACCACGGCCCCGGCGCCGGCCAGCAGGGTCAGGATGTCCCCGACCAGGCAGGGGCGGTCGGTCCCGGAGATCCTGATCAATAGGGGTTGCTCGACGGTCATTCCGCACTCCCCCACACCAGTACCTCGGCCTCCAGCACTCCGGTGATGCGCAGCGCGTCGGAACCGACCAGCCGTACGGCATCCCCGGCGTGCAGCAGTCCGCCCCCTTCCAGCTCAGCCGACCCGCGGGCCAGGTAGAGGTGCACCCAGGGCGCCTCCGGCACCGTGGCGGTGCTCCCGGGACCGAGGACGGCCACCCAGAAGGTCGCCCGGGCGCCCAGGGCGATGAGCGCATCCGGATCCTCACCGGAGGCGATCGGCACGAAGCCGGCCCGGAGTTCGGCGGGATCGAACTCGCGTTGCTGGTAGGCGGGCGCACGGCCGCTCTCGTTCGGCCGGACCCACATCTGCACGAACTCCACCGGGACCTCGGGCCGGGTCGGGTCGATTCGGTAGGCGTCGTTGCGCTCGGAGTGCACAATGCCGCTCCCAGCGCTCATCCGCTGCGCCAACCCGGGGTGCACGATGCCAGAATTTCCGTCGGAGTCCTCGTGCAGCAGGGATCCGGACAGCACCCAGGTGACGATCTCGGCGTCGCGGTGCGGGTGTGGGTCGTAGCCGGTGCCGGACCGGACGGTCTCGTGGTTGCTGACCAGCAGTCGACCGTGGGCCACGTTGTCCGGGTCGTAGTGCGGACCGAAGGAGAAGGAGGAGAAGGAGTCGACCCAATCGGTCTGCGTCCGGAAGCGTTCGTCCGCACTGATCAACTGGAGCCTGCCCATGGGGCCAAGGTTAGTCTGGCCCGGTGAACAGCCCGCGACCCGGCGGCGTCGATGAGACCGTCCCAACCGATGACGACGCGGCTGCAGTGCGGGAGGCGTACGTGGAGGCGGTGCTGTCGATCGTCGAGGCCATCCCGGAAGGCCGGGTCGCCGCGTACGGCGACATCGCCGAACGGGTGGGCACCGGCGGTCCCCGCCAGGTCGGCCGGGTGATGTCCCTGTACGGGGCGGCGGTGCCGTGGTGGCGGGTGCTCCGCGCCGATGGCCGGCCTGCCCGGGGGCTGGAGTCCGAGGCGCTCGCCCGACTCCGCAGCGAGGACGTGCCGATCCGTGGTGACCGGGTCGTGATGCGCACGGCACGCTGGCTCGATCCCAGCTGAGCACCCGGTCCCAGACACGCCTGCGGGGTTTTGGCGCTGGGGTTCCCAAAGTCAACGCCGGTGTGCAAGGCTAGATCCGCTGTATGCAAGTGATCTGTGTCGTGGTAAGTGCTACGCCCCCAGAACTTTTGCGCGGGCGTCGTTGTACTGGCGTCCAGCAGCAGTCGGAGTCGTGAGGTGCGATTCCGAATGCCGGATGCTAGGAGATGTTTCATGGCGCAGGGAACCGTCAAGTGGTTCAATGCCGAAAAGGGCTACGGCTTCATTGCCGTGGACGGCGGCGGCCCGGACGTTTTCGTCCACTACAGCGCGATCGAGTCGCAGGGTTTCCGGACCCTCGATGAGGGCCAGCGGGTTGAGTTCGAGACAACGCAGGGTCCGAAGGGTCCGCAGGCCGACCAGGTCAGCGCGATCTGAGTTTTGCCACCAAGGAAGAACCCCCGGCCGTCTCGGTCGGGGGTTCTTCTGTGTTCGGCCTCGTGCTGACTGGTCGGGAGACTCCCCGTAGCCGGTCGTCGTGCGTCGACCTGGGCAGACAAATGGCTGGTTCGAGGAGACCCCGAACAGGGACCCGCGCCAGGTCAGAGGCGACCACCGGACAACAGCGTGTCGATCCGCTCTCGGAAGGGCGCGGGGTCGAGGCCCTGCCCGGCCAACCAGCCAGCGTTCTGGTAGCTCTCGGTATAGAGGTCACCGGAGTCGCACAGCAGGCTGACCACGCTGCCCTGTTCACCCTCGGCCCGCATCTGGTCGATCAGTTCCCACACTCCCCACAGACAGGTGCCGGTGGAGGCGCCGGCGCTGCGACCGGTGTACTCGGCCACGTGCTGCATGGCGGCCACGCTGGCCGCATCCGGGACGCCGATCATGTGGTCGATCACCGTCGGGATGAAACTCGGCTCCATCCGCGGCCGCCCCACGCCCTCGATCCGCGACGGCATCCCGGTGGTGTAGTCCGACACCCCGGACTCCCAGCCCGGCAGGTAGGAGGAGTTCTCCGGGTCCACCACGCAGAGTCGGGTGGCATGCCGGCGGTAACGGATGTAGCGACCGATCGTCGAGGAGGTACCACCCGTGCCGGCCGCCACCACGACCCACCGCGGCACCGGGAACCGCTCCAGGGCGAGCTGGTCGAAGATCGACTCGGCGATGTTGTTGTTCCCGCGCCAGTCGGTCGCCCGCTCGGCGTAGGTGAACTGGTCCAGGTAGTGGCCGCCGCACTCGGCTGCCAGTCGCTCGGACTCGGCGTAGATTTCCGGGGGGCGGTCGACGAAGTGGCACCGTCCGCCGTACGCCTCGATCCGGGTGACCTTGGACGGGCTGGTGGTTCGCGGCATCACCGCCACGAAGGGCAGGCCGATCATCCGGGCGAAGTATGCCTCCGAGACGGCCGTGTTGCCGCTGGTCGCCTCGATCACCGTGGTGCCGCGGCGCAGCCACCCGCTGGCCAGCGCGTACAGGAACAGGGAACGGGCCAACCGGTGCTTCAGGCTGCCGGTCGGGTGCACCGACTCGTCCTTCAGATAGAGGTCGATCCCCCAGCCGTCCGGCAGCGGCACCTGGTGCAGGTGCGTGTCGGCCGAACGCTGGGCATCCGCCTCGATCCGCCGAATGGCCTCATCACTCCAGGCCCGGTCCTCCGCGCTGCATCGGTAGCTCCCCATGGCGGTAGTCTGCCCGATCGGCCCCCGGGTCCTTGCCCGAGGCCGGAGCCCTGCATCAGTAGCGCGCCTGAGTGGGGTCGATCCGGTCCACCCAGGCGGAGACCCCGCCACCGACGTGCACCGCGTCGCTGAAGCCGGCCCCGTGCAGCACCGCCAGGCACTCGGCCGAACGGATCCCGGTCTTGCAGTACAGCACCACCGCGCGGTCCTGGGGCAGGTCCGCCAGCGCGCGCCCGGACAGGAACTCCTCCCGCGGCACCAACTTCGATCCCGGGATGGAGTTGATCTCCGCCTCGGCGGGTTCGCGTACGTCGACCAGCAGCACCTCACGCTCACCACCGGCCAGCGTGCGCTGCAGGTCCTCGACCGAGACCGTGTGCCCAGCGGCCGCTCGGCTGGCCTCGACCCCCAGGGCTCCGCAGAAGGCGTCGTAGTCGTCAAGCAGGTCGGTCTGCGTCGGGTGCTCTCCGCAGAGGGTGCAGGCCGGGTCCTTGACCAACGGCACCTGGTCCCACCGGGCAGCCAGTGAGTCGTGGATGAGCAGTCGTCCGACCAGCGGGTCGCCGATGCCGGTGATCAACTTGATCGCCTCCGCCGCCTGTGCGGACCCGATCGCCCCGCACAGCACGCCGAGTACCCCACCTTCCGCGCAGGACGGGACCGCCCCGGGCGGCGGCGGGTTCGGATGCAGACAGCGGTAGCAGGGCCCGTGCTCGGCCCAGAAGACGCTGACCTGACCGTCGAAGCGGAAGATCGACCCGTACACGTACGGCGTGCCGGTGAGGACGGCCGCGTCATTGACGAGGTAGCGGGTGGCGAAGTTGTCGGTCCCGTCCACGACGACGTCGTGGGCGGCGAACAACTCGAGGGCGTTGTCGGTGTCCAACCGAGTGCGGTACGGCACCACCTCGGTGTCCGGATTCACCTCGGCGATCCGGGCCGCGGCCGAGTCCAACTTGGCCCGGCCGACATCGTCGCGGCCGTGGATCACCTGCCGCTGCAGGTTGGACTCTTCCACCGTGTCGTCGTCGATCAGGCCGATGGTGCCGACCCCGGCGGCCGCCAGGTAGAGCAGGGTCGGACTGCCGAGCCCACCGGCGCCGATCACCAGCACCCGGGCGTTGCGCAACCGACGCTGCCCCGCCATCCCGACCGACGGGATGATCAGGTGTCGGCTGTAACGGGCCACCTCGTCCCGTGTCAGCGGGGGGCCCGGATCCACCAGTGGCGGCAGGTCCATCTCTCCTCCTCGGTCCCCGCGTCCGCAGCATTCGAACGCGCCGCCCACGCTACCCGCGCCGTCCAGTGTGGGCACGACGGTCGGACACCGCGTGGTTACCGGCAGGTAGCATGCTGGCGTGGCCAGTACCCGAGTGACCCGCCTGCCGCGGGACCAGCGCCGTCTCCAACTCCTCGAGGCGGCCGGTGAGGTGTTCACCGGCAAGGGCTACCACGCCGCCGCGATGGATGACATCGCCGAGCAGGCCGGGGTGTCGAAGCCGGTGCTGTACCAGCACTTCGGCTCCAAGCTCGACCTCTACATCGCCCTGGTGGACGCTTCCTGCGAGCAACTGCTCGCCACGGTCCGCCACGCCCTGGCCTCCACCGAGGACAACGCCGAACGAGTGGACGCCACGATGGGCGCCTTCTACTCGTTCGTGTCGGAGTCCCGAGGTGCATTCCGGTTCGTCTTCGAGTCCGACCTCACCGGCGAACCCCGGGTGCAGCAACGGCTGTGGGAACTCAACGACACCATCGCCGACGCGGTCGCCGAGGTGATCTCCGATGACACCAGCCTGCCTGCCGATCAGTCGAAACTGCTCGCCATCTCCCTGGTCGGGATCGCCCAGGTGAGCGCCCGTTACTGGGTGTCGATGGACGCGAGCGAGATCGACGTGGCCGAGGCCACCCGGCTGGTCAGCAGCCTGGCCTGGCGGGGCATCTCCGGCTTCCCCCGCACCGGTCGGGAGACGACTCCCGGATCCACGATTGATCCGCACGGTCCCTGAGTCGTCCAGCAGAACGCCTGAGTCGTCCAGCAGAACGCCTGAGTCGCCCCACCGAACGCCGTCGTCGCACTGAACGTGCCGACCAGCGTCCGATGGTCTCGGACGCGGGTCGACACGTTGGGCAGTCGGTCAGTGGCCTGGTTCAGCGACATGTTCCAACGGCGCCGTTCAGCTGGCCGGCAGCAGTACCTCGTCGACCAGGTAGACGGTCGCGTTTGCCGTCTGCACGTTGCCGCACACGACCATCGCGGTGCCGTTGACCGTGAAGTCCTCACCGCTGCCCTCGATGGTCACCGGCTGGTCCGCGTTCAAGGTGTCGTGCTCCCCTGCCAGGTCTGCGGGAGCCACCCGGCCCGCCACCACGTGCGCGGTCAGCACGTCGGTGAGCAACCCGTCCGGATCGCCCATGGCCGCGTCCATCGTCTCGGCCGGAACCTTCTCGAAGGCCTCGTCGGTCGGTGCGAACACGGTGAGAGCCTCCTCGCTGTTCAGGGTGTCGACCAGCCCGGCCTCCCCGACCGCGGACACGAGGGTGGTGAGCAGCGGGTTGTTGCTGGCGGCGGTGGCGACCGGATCGTCGGCCATCCCGTCGACCGATCCCTCGCCCTCAGTCGGTACGTCGGCGCAGGCGGCACCGAAGGGCGCTTCCGCACCCGGGGACTCCGCGGGGCTCGACGCCGGCGCGCTGGACGGGGCCGTCTCCGGCTCCGAGGAACCGCCGGCCGACTCGTCGCCGCCACCGCAGGCGGCCAGGCCGAGCGGCAGGATGAGGGCCGCGGTGAGCGCCGCGATCCGCGTGCGCTGGGTGTTCATGATCATGATCGGTCCTCCTGATTGAGTCGCCCAGGTCGGTCCCGGGCCGGGGCGCCTGGCGCCCCTCTGCCTGTGATTCGATGCCGACCGCAGACCGGATGGGTATGCACTCCCAGGGTGATGATCACTCCCAAGGTGATGATCACTCTCAAGGTGATGATCACTCCAGGGTGAATTGGATCCGGTGCCATCCGGTGGCACCCGCCGGGAACACCTCGCGCCGTTCGCCGGGTTGGGTGTGCCCGGTGCGGTCGGTGGCGCGCACCTCGGCAGAGTGTCGTCCCGGTGCGGCGTCGACGACATAGGTCCACTGGCGCCACAGGTCGATGCCGCCGTCGGCGGCCAATTTCGTCGTCTGCCACTCCCCCTCGTCGATGCGGATCTCCACCTTCTCGACACCGCGGTGCTGGGCCCACGCGACGCCGGCGAGCACCGGCTTGTCGACCGCGAGGGTCCCGAGGGAGTCCGGTACGTCGATGCGTGCCTGGGTGAGGATCGGTCCATCGACGGACCACCCCCGGTCCGTCCAGTACGCCGTCTTCGCGGCATAGCTGGTGAACTCCAACCGGGACAGCCACTTGGTCGCGGAGACGTAGCCGAACAGTCCGGGCACCACCATCCGGGCCGGGAATCCGTTCTTGTCCGGCAACACCTCGCCGTTCATCGCGATGGCGATCATCGCGTCCCGGCCGTCGGTGAGGGCCTCGATCGGCGTCGAGGCGGTGTACCCGCCATCGAGGGAGTGGGACAGGAGTTGGTCGACGCCGGACTGCACGCCCACCCGGTCCAGAATCTCGGCGAACGAAACACCGAGCCAGCGGGCCGTGCCGACGTACGGGCCACCGACCTCGTTGGAGACGCAGGTGAGGGTGATGTCCCGCTCGATCATCGGCAACTCGAGCAGGTCGGCGTAACTGAGGGTGAGCGGCTGGTCCACCGCACCGTCCACGGTCAGCGTCCACCCTTCGGCCGGGTATCTCGGCGTGACCAGGGCGATGTCGATCCGGTAGAAGTCGTCGATGGAGGTACGGAACGGGGTGTTCCCCGGCACCTGAACCCCCTCGGGCAACGCCGGCGCCGGCGACACCGGCCGAGGCAGGTTGAACATCCGCCGCGACAGGTCACCGGCTCGGGCCACCTGGTTCAGCACCGCGCCCCCGCCCGCGGAGGCCGCGACCACGACCGCGCTCACGGCTGCACCGAGCAGCACGCGCCGGGACGGACCGCGTCCACCTGCTCCACCGTCATCGGCGGGGCGCGAACCCCCGCGCCGGACCAGCAGCCGCAGGGTGATCAGCCCACCGACGATCGCGGCCAAGGATGGCATGGCCGCCAGCACTCCCATTCCTGGGCGGACCAGTGCGATCACCGCCCCCACCAGCCCGATCGCCACGATGCCCGCGCCGGCGATTCCCGGCCGCGCCCAAGCCACCATGCCCAGCAGCGCGCCCAGTAGCACGGTGACCAACACGACGGCAATGATCAACACCGGCTTGTCGGCCGTCCCGAGCAGGCGGACGACCACCTCCTTGGCCGAGGTCGGCGCGGCATCCACCAGTTGGGAGCCGACCAGGATCGCCGGCGAGGTGGTCGTCTGGGCCGGGACGCTGGCCAGATGGCCGAGGGCGAGTGCGACGGCCGCGCTGCTCATACCGGCGAGGGCGCGTACGGCCCGCCCGGGCTGCTCCCCGACAACCCGATCGGCTGTCTTCGACGTGGCAGTGCTCATGCCACCAATTCGTTCCCGCTCCCCCTTCCGGATGGGTCCGGGGGGTTCCCGGAGTACGAGTGCTCCCGGCAGCGGGTAGATTTGGCCCCACCATTGTCGGGGTGACCTCATCCCGGCGCGCGTCCACTCCAGTGCACCGATCACCTGATCCACAGAGGGAGACTGTCAATGACCGACGGGACCGGCCAACCTGACCCCGGGGCGGCGGCTGCCGCTCCCGCTCCCCTGGAGGCCCCGGCGGCCACCGAGACCCTGACCCTCACCGCACCGGAACCGCCGGCCAAGGTGGCCGAGACCCAGGCCCCGGCGA
The DNA here is from genome assembly GCA_052094425.1 of Propionibacteriaceae bacterium. Lineage (GTDB taxonomy): Bacteria > Actinomycetota > Actinomycetes > Propionibacteriales > Propionibacteriaceae > Microlunatus. The sequence goes on along the minus strand of JBQDIN010000002.1, from coordinate 43,379 downwards.
TGGCACCGCAGGTCGAGGCGGACCAGATCCCCGGCCTCGACGCCAAGGTGGGCAGTTTCATGACCGCCCTGTTGGCCGCCGATGCGGGATCACCGGAGTTCGCCAAGCAGGCCGACAACGTCCGCACCATGGGCGACGCCGACGTCCGGAGAGCGGCGGAGACCTCGAACCGGATGCTGCAGCAGCCGGTCAAGGCGCTCAAGGACGGCGGCCTGGCCGAGGGGTCCGAGGTCGGCAAGACGCTGCTGGAGTTGCGCCGCACCGTCGAGGACCTGGATCCGAGCCAGGCGAGCGTCGGCCGCAAGATCCTCGGCTTCATCCCCTTCGGCGACTCGATCGTCGACTACTTCCGGCGCTACCAGGCCGCCCAGTCGCACCTGAACGGCATCCTGCACTCGCTCCGCAAGGGCCAGGACGAACTGGCCAAGGACAACGCGGCACTCAACCTGGAGAAGACGAACCTGTGGGAGGCCATGGGCCGCCTGAACCAGTACGTGTACGTGGCCGAACGCCTGGATGCCCAACTGTCCGCCAAGATCGCCGAGCTTGAGTTGAGCGATCCGGAGACGGCGAAGACACTCAGCCAGGATGTGCTCTTCTACGTACGCCAGAAGCACCAGGACCTACTCACCCAGTTGGCGGTGTCGATCCAGTCCTACTTGGCGATCGACATCATCATCAAGAACAACATCGAGTTGATCAAGGGCGTCGACCGGGCCTCCACCACTACCGTGTCGGCGCTGCGTACGGCCGTGATCGTCGCCCAGGCCCTGAACAACCAGAAGCTGGTGCTGGACCAGATCACCGCCCTGAACACGACCACCTCGGGATTGATCCAGTCCACCTCGGAGATGCTGCGGGACAACTCCGCGCAGATCCAGCAACAGGCCGCCTCGGCCACCATCGGGCTCCCCCAGTTGCAGGCCGCGTTCCAGAACATCTACGCCACGATGGACTCGATCGACAACTTCAAGCTGCAGGCCCTGGACTCGATGTCGGCCACCATCGGCACCTTGGAGTCCGAGGTGGAGAAGTCCCGCGAGTACCTCGACCGGGTGGACCGTCAGGACGCCCGCATCGCCTCGGGCGGCCTCGACATCGAAGGAGGGTGATGGGACTCAGGGACTGGTTCAGCAACCTCTTCGGGCAGTCCGAGCCCGAGGAGGTCACCACCCCCGTCCAGGCGGCACCGACCCCGGACGACATCTTGGCCGCGCTCGACCGGGTGGAGTCGATGGCCCGGGAGGCCAAGGTTCCCGGGGTCGTGCAGACCCGCGTCGGCCGGATCGCCACCACGGTTCGCGAGACGTTGCCGCGGATGCAGAACCTCGGCCTCGGCAGCCGCCAGTCGTACTCGGTGATGGCGACCGCGACGGACTACCTGCCCGAGGGACTCGGCGGGTACCTCCGGCTGCCCCGGCAGTGGGCCGACTCGCGGCCGATCGAGAACGGCAAGACCTCCTTGATGTTGCTGATCGACCAGCTCGACCTGTTGGGAGCCACGATGGACAAGATCTTCGACGCGGTCTGCCGGGCGGACGCCCAGGCGTTGATCGCGCACGGCCGCTTCCTTGAGGAGAAGTTCGGCCACAATGCCAACGGCGGCCAGTTGACCGTCGGCCAGTCGTCCTCGACCCCGCCCAAGCCTGCCCCCGGCCCACTGGACCTGGGGTGAGCCGCGGATGACAGCGAGTACACCCGCCCTCGGCGAAGCGCTGGCCACCCTGGCCGCCGCCGCCACCGACGCGGGACTGGACCCCGACCGCGCCCGGGCGGAGGGCGAGGCGCTGGCCGCCACCGTGGCCGAGTCGGCCAAGGGTGCCCACGTCGACTGGATCGCCCACACCTCCGGGACGAGCGCGCAGGACTTCTTCGACGCCGCCTCCCGCGGCCGCCGCTGGCGGGCCACTCCGACCGTGCTGCTGTCCGAACTGGCCCAGACCGACCGCGGCCGGGCCCGGCCGTACGCGGTGGCCCTCGCCGACGTGTGCACCTCGGCCTCCCAACTCGGGGCACCCGGGCAACGGGTGCTAGGCAATGCCGCCCTGGCAGCCTCCGCGCAACTGGCGGCGGTCGGTGGGGCCGACACCCCGCACCTGCCCCCGGCCCGCCAGACTCCCCCGCCCGGCCGGACTTCCCCGAGCACGTCCGTCGACCCAGCCCAGTCAGTTGCTGCCGCCGGAAGGTTGGAGGCGGTACGCACCACCGGGCAGCAGGTGCTCCAGCGGTTGCTGGACCAGGTCGCGAACCCGCGGTCGGCCGGAGCACGCGGGCCCGGGAATCCGCTCGACGTCGCCGCCGCCGACGGACCGGGTGCCTTTCCCGGGCTGGGTGGCACCGGGATCGCCGATCCCGAGTTGCTCCGCCGGCTCCGCCCGGGAGCGACGCCCACCGACGCCAACGCCGACCGGACGACCCCGAGCCCGGTGCCGCCGAATCAGTCGGAGGGTACCCAGCCGGCGGAGGGTGCGGGGGCCACCGAGGAGGACCGCACCCGGACCGCCGGGACGGCACCAGCGGTCGAGGCCGCGGAGGAACCGGTCGAGGACCCACCCACCCTGGAAGAGTTGCTGGCCGAACTCGACGCCTTGATCGGTCTCGACTCGGTGAAGGCGGAGATCCACCGCCAGGTGGCGGTGCTCCGGGTGGAGAAATTGCGCACCGAGGCCGGACTGGCCCAACCCACCATCACCCGGCACCTGATCTTCACCGGCAACCCAGGCACCGGCAAGACGACGGTGGCCCGCCTGGTGGCCGGCATCTATCGGGCGCTCGGCCTGCTGAGCAAGGGACAACTGGTCGAGGTGGACCGGTCCGAACTCGTCGCCGGCTACCTCGGGCAGACCGCACTCAAGACCTCCGAGGTGGTCGAGTCCGCGGTCGGCGGGGTGCTGTTCATCGACGAGGCGTACAGCCTGGCCGGAGACCAGTACGGCACCGAGGCGGTGGACACCCTGGTCAAGGAGACCGAGGACAAGCGGGACGACCTGGTCGTGATCGTGGCCGGCTACCCGGACCCGATGGAGGTGTTCATCGCGCAGAACCCCGGACTGTCGAGCCGTTTCCGCACCACGATCGCCTTCGAGGACTACACCGACGACGAACTGGGCGCGATCTTCGCGTCCATGGCGACGGCCGCCGACTACGACCTCACCGAGGACACGGAGCGTCGGTTCCGTTCCATCCTGGCGACCACCCCCCGCGGGTCCACCTTCGGTAACGGACGGTTCGCGCGCAACTGCCTGGAGGGTGCCATCGGTCGCCACGCCTGGCGGCTTCGCGACGTGGACGCCCCAACCGTCGACCAACTGCGGGCCATCGCCGCCGACGACCTCGAGGACGAGCCGTCCGACCCCGACGCGGACTGCACCGACGAGCCACCAGCCGTCGCGGATCGACCAGCCGTGGAGGACGTTGATGAGTAACCCCCGAGGGGCGACCGCGCCCCCACCCGCCCGGACGAGCGGGCCACCTGCGACCGGTGTGGCGCAGGCAGCCCCAGCGCCCCAGTTCCCCGCTCCACAAGGGAAACCGGCCCGACCACTGACCAAGCGGGTCGAGGAGATGGACACCCCCCAACGGCTCCGGCTCGTCTCCTGGGGTCTGGTGGTCCTGTGCGTGCTGCTGGCCGTCAGCGGCCTGACCGCGATGACGATGCGGTCCAACGCGATGGATCGGGCCGAGGCCCAGGCGTCCCAGTTGATCAGGGTCCAGAAGATCCAGACGAGCCTCCTCGCCGCGGACGCGATCGCCACCAACGGCTTCCTGGTCGGCGGCCTCGAACCAACCGAGCAACGCACTGCCTACGACGACCAGATGGCCGCGGTGGGCGAGTTGATCACTGAGGCCGCCACAGCCCAGCCGGCTGACCGGGATGCGCTGGCTGCGCTCAACACCGCCGTGGACGCCTACGCCGGCGGCATCCAGCAGGCCCGCGCCAACAACCGGGTCGGCTACCCGGTCGGCGCCCAGTACCTGCGCAACGCCAGCAGTGAACTGCGCCGAGACGCGCTGCCGATCGTCGCCAATCTGGTTTCGGCGAACGAGGACCGGGTGCAGGACGAACTGGACCGTTCGACCGGCTGGGTGCCGGAGGTGTTCGGCCTGCTGGCTCTGGCCGGCTTGCTCGTGGCGAGCGCCTACCTGGCCCGTACCTTCCACCGCTGGGTCAACGTCGGTGTCGCGGTGGCCCTCGGGCTCTCCCTGCTGGCCACCATCTTCGCCTTCAGCAGCAACTCCAGCACCTCTGGGGCCATCGACGAGGTCTCTGACGGGCCGTACACGCTGGTCACCTCCGCGGCAGCGGCCCGGATCGAGGCCAACAACGCCAAGGCGAACGAGAGCCTCACCCTGATCGCCCGTGGGTCGGGCGAGTCCTTCGAAGAGCAGTGGCAGACCTCGGCCGAGGAGGTCGACCGGCACTTGGACACCATCGCATCGGTCGACGTGCCCCTCGGCTCGAAGCAGTCCTGGGCCGGCTACGCCGAGGAACACGAGGCCATCCGCGCCAAGGACGACAACGGTGACTGGGACGCCGCCGTCGAGCAGGCCACCGACCCCGAGGGCGAGGCCAACACGCAGTTCGGCACGTTCGACAGCGAGCTGGCTGACTACGTCGCCGAGCAGGAGGCGGCGGTCACCGACGGGCTGCGTTCTCCCGGAACCACGGCCTTCGTGCTCGGTGTCCTGATGGCCGTCTGCGGTGTCGGGGCCGCGGTGGCCGCCCTGGTCGGTATCGGGCAACGCCTGAAGGAGTACCGATGATCGTGCACAGGACTGTGTCTGCGACCCGCACCGGACGGAACCAGCGCCGCCGCCTGGCCGGCTTGGCTGCCCTCTGCGCCACCGTCGCCCTGCTGGTCGGGTGCTCCGTGACGTACGACCCGACCCCGGTCCCGGAACCACAGGCGACCGAGGAGCCCGAGCCCGGCTCGGGCGGGGGCGCGGAGTCCTGCGAGAACCCCACCGCCTCCTATGACCCGGAGGACGGGGAGAACGAGGCCGGCAGCACGGTGGCGGCGATCAAGAAGCGCGGCCGGCTGATCGCCGGCGTCTCGGCCGACACCTACCTGCTCGGCTCCCGGAACCCGCTCAACGGCAAGATCGAGGGCTTCGACATCGACATGGTCAAGGCCATGACGGAGGCTATCCTCGGTGACCCGAACCGCTACGAGTTGCGGGTGATCACCGCCGCCGACCGGATTCCGCTGCTGCAGAGCGGCGATGTCGACGTGGTGGTGCGCAACATGACGATCACCTGTGAACGTTGGGAGGAGGTCGCCTTCTCGTCGGAGTACTACCGATCCGGCCAGAAGGTGCTGGTTCGCAAGGGATCCGAAGCCACCTCGCTGGCGGACCTGTCCGGTGAGCGGGTCTGCGCCCCGAACGCCACCTCGAGCATGGAGAACCTGCTCCGCCTCGCCCCGGACGCCGTCCCGGTGGGCGCGGAGAACCACACCAGCTGCCTGGTGATGTTCCAGCAGGGAACGGTTGACGCGATCACCGGTGACGACACGGTGCTGGCCGGTCTGGCCGCCCAGGACCCGTACGCCGAGGTCCCCGAGCAGGAGTCCGTCACCGAGGAGCCGTACGGGATCGGGGTCTCCCTCGACCACCCGGGCCTGGTCCGGGTGATCAACAAGGAACTGGCACAGATGCGCTCCGACGGTCGCTGGACGACGATCTACAACCGTTGGCTGCGCGACTCCCTCGGCAAGGCACCGTCGCCGCCGAAGGCCGAGTACGGGCGGACCCCGTGAACGTACTGACCGCGCCCCGCGCCCCCGGTCGGCTGGGCCAGCCGATCGACCCGTCGGCCGCCAGCACGTACCTGATGGCGCTCGGCGACTGGCGCGAGGCGCGCAAGTCCGAACTCGACGACCTCGACGCCGCCGCACTCCGGTCTGCCCGGGCGGACGAGCTCGGCCGGGACATGTCGTTGTCGATGGCGCTGTGGAAGGCGGTGGCCGACCGATACGAGTTGTTGATGGCCACCTGGGACTCCGGCCGAGTCGGTGCGGTCGAGCGCGAGCGCTTGGCCGCGCTGATCTGGGGCAGCATGGACGCCGCCGGTGACCTGTCCGGGCAGCTGTCGGTCTCGCTGCCGGAGGCGTGCCGACTCTCCGACGCACTCGCCGCTCAGTTGCGGGTCCGGCTCTCCTTGGACCCGGCTGCGGGCCGGTCGGCGGAGCGGATCCGCGATCTCCGGGCCCAGATGGAGCGGATCCGCGACCAGGTCGGGCTGGAGCCGGTCACCGCTCGGGACCGGGCCGAGGCGGCACTGGCTGCGGTGAACCGGCGGGTGGACGAGGTGGCCGACAAGCACCAGCGCGGCGGCGACGTGGGCGGTTTGCTCGGCCCGCTGGAGGGCGACGCCGCCACGATGGAGCGGGACCTGATCGTGGCCGCAGCCAACCGGCACAAGGCGCGCGACCTGGTCCAGCGCGCCCGCGAGACCCGGGCGGACCTGATCAACACCGAGGTGGCGTTGCGCCAGATCGCCCGGCGTTGCGTGGCGACCGTGACCCCGGCCCCGAAGTACGCCGTCCCCGACGTCGAGGCGGTGGGCCCGGTGCCGAACACCGCCGCCGCGCTGAAGCCGTACCTCGCGCGACTCGACCAGGTCGGACGAGCGATGACGCTGGCCCAGCAGGCCTACTCCAAGGGACTCGCCGACCATGATCAACTGACCGGCCGGCTGGAGGGCTACGGAGCCAAGGCCGTCGCCCTGGGCCTTTCGGACGACGAGGACCTGACCAGGCTCGCCGAGTACGCCGCCGAGGTCTTGTCGCGCAGGCCCTGTCCCCTCCCCCTCGCCGGAGGGCTGGTCGACCTGCACCAGGCCCACCTGACCCTGCTCCAGGAACGCCGACCTGCGACAGCGCAGAAAGTGAGTGCGCCATGACCTGCACGAGTACGCCGGGCTGCACCGGCACGATCTCCGACGGATACTGCGACATCTGCGGGATGGCCGCCGCGCCATCGTCCGCCCCGTCGTCCGCACCGTCGACGCCGACGTCGGTCCCACCGGTCTCGGCTCCCCCGGACTCCTCCAACGACGGCCAGCCCTGTGGCCAGCCCGGTTGCACGGGCACCATCTCCGACGGGTACTGCAATGTCTGCGGGATGGCCGACGACGCGGCACCGGTCAGCACGTCGGCGACCGGCGAGGACCCGGCCGCCCACACCCTCTCCACGGTGACCCGGTCCTCGCACCGGCTCGCGGCCACCGCCCTCGGCTCCAGCAGGCTCGGCGGCAAGGACTCCACGAGCACTCGGCAGGTGCGTTCCGGCTCGACCCGGCTGCGCGCGGCCCGCCTCGGCGCCGGGCTGACCCGGGTGCCCCCGGCACCGGCCCAGGACGCGGCCAACGCCGTGATGGACGACCCGACGGTCGCCGAGGCCAAGCGACACTGCCCCGTGTGCGGTAGTCCGGTCGGCCGCTCCCGGGACGGCCGACCGGGCCGTACGGAGGGGTTCTGCGCGAAGTGCCGCAACCCGTTCTCCTTCGACCCGAAACTGGGCGCCGGCGACCTCGTCGCCGGGCAGTACGCGGTCGCCGGCTGCCTCGCCCACGGCGGCCTGGGCTGGATCTACCTCGCCCAGGACCGGAACGTGTCGGACCGGTGGGTGGTGTTGAAGGGCCTGCTGAACTCTGGGGACGAGGACGCACTCGCCGCCGCCATCGCCGAACAGCAGTTCCTCGCCTCGGTGGAGCACCCGGCGATCGTCGAGATCTACAACTTCGTGACCCACGAGGGCGCCGGCTACATCGTGATGGAGTACGTCGGCGGCCTGTCGTTGAAGAACATTCTGAAGGACCGGATGCGGGCCAACGGGGGTCGCTACGACCCACTGCCGGTGGACCAGGCCATCGCGTACGTGCTCGAGTCCCTTCCCGCCTTCCAGTACCTGCACGACATGGGTGTCGTCTACTGCGACTTCAAGCCGGACAACCTGATCCAGATCGGCGACGGGATCAAGTTGATCGACCTCGGCGGTGTCCGCCGCATCGATGACGACGAGTCGGCGATCTACGGAACCGTCGGCTACCAGGCTCCCGAGGTCGCGCAGGTGGGGACGTCGATCGCCTCCGACATGTACACGATCGGGCGGACCCTGATGGTGCTGATGTCGGAGTTCCGCGGCTACCAGTCCACCTACCTCCACTCGCTGCCGCCGGTGGAGGAGATGGAGGTCTTCGCCCGCCACGACTCGCTGTACCGGTTGATGCTCAAGGTGTGCGCCCCGGACCCGGCCGACCGGTTCGCCTCCGCGGACGAACTGCGGGTCCAGTTGCTGGGCGTGCTGCGCGAGGTGGTGGCCCGGAAGGGGGAGGTGGCCCGGTCCTCGGCGAACTCAGTGCTGTTCGAGTCCCCGTCGGTGGCCAGCAACGCGCTCAGCTGGGACCAGCTCCCCGAACTCCAGCCGGATCCCACCGATCCCCAACACTCGTGGCTGTCCCAACTCGGCGGCGAGAACGAACCGTCGCACCGCCTCGGGCTGCTGCAGAACGCCCCGGACTCGAGCGCGGAGGTGCAACTCGCCCGGGCCCGCTGCGGTCTGCAGTTGGCCCACACCGACCTGGTGCACACGGTCGCCCAGGAGATGCTCACCGGCGACCCGTGGGAGTGGCGGGCGGTGTGGGTGATGGGGTTGGCCCAGTTGCAGACCAAGCAGTGGGTGGACGCGCAACGTTCCTTCAATGCCGTGTACGGGCAGGTCCCCGGCGAACTGGCCCCAAAGCTCGCCCTGGCGGTCGCCTGCGAGTACGGCGGTGAGTTGGAGATCGCCGAGCGACTGTACGGCGTGTGCGCCCGCACCGACGCGAACTACGCCGCCGCCGGTGCCTTCGGAATGGCCCGGGTGCGGGCCGCCCGGACCGACATCGACGGCGCCATCAAGGCGCTGGACCTGGTCCCGGAGACCAGCCGCGGCTACAGCCAGTCCCGTCGGCTGCGGGCCGAGCACCTGCTGGGCCAGGGCAATGGTCTGCCGCCGCTCGCGGAGGCGATGAAGAGCCTCGACAACGCCACCGGGATCGATCCGCAGGACCGGCACGAGTTCACCGCACGAGTCCTCGAGCGTGCCCTGGAGCACGTCGAGGCCCAGGGTGCCGCACCCGTCGACCAGCCGAAGCAACCCGCCACGATCAAGATCGGCAACTGGCCGGCCGACGAACCCCACCTACGAGACGGGCTGGAGCAGACCTACCGAGCCCTCGCCCAGACCGCCGACCCCCCACAGCGCGTCACGTTGGTCGACCGGGCCAATGCGTTCAGGAGATGGACCACCACATGAGCACATCCGACCAGAACCCACCCGCCCCCACCACTCCCGGCAGGGTCCCCTGCCCCGGTTGTGGGGCCGAGGTCGCCCCGGACGAGGCATTCTGCGAGGCCTGTGGCCAGACACTCACGCCGACCGTGCAGGCCCAGCGTCCCGACGACATCGGGACGGAGATGCCGATCGAACTGTCGGCCCCGGTGACCGAGGCTGCCACCGCCTGGATGGCGCCGCCGGAGCCGATGCGGGCCCCCTGCCGGGAGTGCGGCGGCGTGGTCGACGACGACCTGTACTGCCAGACCTGCGGCACCAAGGCCCCCAGCAAACGTGATCATTTCTCCGAGGCCCCGGCCGACTGGGTGGCCGGAGTCTCCGACTTGGGCCGCCGGCACCACCGCAACGAGGACGCGCTGGCCCTGGCCGCCCAGGGCGAACCCGGTGAACGGGCCGTGCTCGTGGTCTGTGACGGGGTCTCCTCCTCACTCGACTCCGACGTCGCCTCACTGGCCGCCGTCCGGAAGGCCCGCGACGTCCTGGCCGCCCACCGCCCCGCCGGGCTGGGACTGCGGGAGAGCCGTACGTCGGCCCTGGTCGCCGCGATGGTGACCGCGACTGCGGCGGCGAACGCGGCCGTGGTGGCCACCACCACCGAGGACGGCCCGAACACCGCCTCCTGCACCTTCGCCGCAGCGGTGGTCACTGACCATCTGGTCGTCTACGGCAACGTCGGCGACAGCCGGGTGTACTGGTTGCCGGACGCCGGCGAGGCGTCGGAGCTCAGTGTGGACGACTCCGTGGCCCAGGAGCGGATTGCCGCCGGTATCCCCCGCGAGGACGCCGAGAACGGCCCGCAAGCGCACGCGATCACCCGGTGGCTCGGCCGTGACTCCGAGGACCACGAGCCACGGACCGGGAGTGTCCAGGTGACCGAACCGGGTTGGCTGCTGGTCTGTTCCGACGGCCTGTGGAACTACGCCTCGGAGGCGAGCGTCCTGCAGGAGTTGGTGGCGGAGTTGATCACCGCCGACGAGGACCGGCGGGAGCCGCTCCCCCTGTCGGATGCACTGGTCGACTGGGCCAACGAGCAGGGCGGCCGGGACAACATCTCGGTGGCCCTGGCCCGCCTCGACCCGCCTGCCGACAACGGATCGACCCGCCCGACCCACTGATCCGACGAAAATGAAGATGACCCACCCACCCACGAACCCGGCATACTGGTCCGCGGAGTGTGGGTCCCGAGACCGACAGATGAAGAAGGGGTTGCCCGACCATGGCTGAGTTCACCACCACCGTCTACCAGAACGAGTTCCTGCCCGACGGCGGTACGGACGTCAACGCGATCGTCACCGTCGCCTGCACCGGAGCCGGCACGGCCGGCCAGACCGGGGGCGGCGAGGCGGGCGAGATCATCGTCGTGGACTGCTCCGGATCGATGGGCCGGACCAACATGGAAGCAGCCAAGGGGGCGGCCCGCGCCGCCGTCGACCAGATTGTCGACGGCACCTGGTTCTCCGTGGTGGCCGGCACCCACAAGGCCTACCTGGCCTACCCCGCGGTCTCCACCGGCACCGGCATGGTGCGGATGGACGCCAACACCCGGCACCAGGCGCACCAGGCGATCAACCAGTTCCGGGCCGAGGGCGGCACCGCGATCGGCACCTGGCTCTCCCTGGCCAAGCGGCTCTTCGAGTCCGTTCCCGAGTTGGCGAACAAGCACGCCATCCTGCTGACCGACGGCGAGAACCACAACGAGACCGACCAGCAACTGAACAAGGCCATCCGCGGCGCCACCGGTGTCTTCCAGTGCGACTGCCGCGGTGTCGGCGTCGAGTGGAAGGTGGACGAAGTGCGCCGGATCGCCCAGGCCCTGCTGGGCACGGTCGACCTCATCCCGCACCCGGACCAGATGGCCGACGTCTTCGCCGAACTCATGCGCCAGTCGATGAGCCGCGGGGTGGCCGACGCCCAACTCCGCGTCTGGTCGCCACAGGGCTCCCAGGTGATGTTCGTCCGCCAGGTCTCGCCGACCGTGGAGGACCTCACCAACCGCCGCACCGAGGTGAAGCCGCTGACCGGCGGCTACCCGACCGGTTCCTGGGGGGACGAGTCCCGCGACTACCACGTGCAGGTCCGGCTGGGCGCGAAGGCGATCGGCCAGGAGCAGCTGGCCGCCCGGGTCCAATTGGCGATCGGCGCCGAGGTGCAGAGCCAGGCGCTGGTGAAGGCGAAGTGGTCGGCCGACGAGGGCCTCACCACCCGGATCAACCCCGAGGTGGCCCACTACACCGGGCAGACCGAGCTCGCCGACGCGATCCAGGACGGATTGGCCGCCAAGGCCACCGGCGACGAGGCGACCGCGACCACCAAGCTCGGCCGGGCCGTCCAGCTGGCCGCACAGACCGGAAATGACGAGGCGACCTCGAAGTTGCGCAAGGTCGTCGACATCGAGAGTGTCGAGACCGGTACCGTGCGACTGCGGCGTTCGGTCGACAAGGCCGATGAGATGGCCCTCGACACCGCCTCCACCAAGACGACCAGGATCCGCAACTGATCCGAGGCAGGATTTGATCATGGCCCAGTGCCCCCAAGGACACGTTTCCGAGGCAGCCGACTACTGCGACACCTGCGGGGTGCCGATGGACGCCCCTGCGGCCCCGTCGACGTCCGATGCCGCGCCGCCCGCGGCCTCCGGCGCGGGTGCTGGCGGCGGCGCTGCCGGGAGCGGCCATGCGTGCCCCAACTGCCAGGCCGAGAACCTGCCCGAGGCCCTGTTCTGCGAAGCCTGCGGCTATGACTTCACCACCGGCACGCTGCCCCGTACCCAGAGCGCGAACCCGTTCGACCTGGAGACACCGACCAACGACGCCGCCGCGCCGACGGCCACCCCGTTCACCTTCGTGGTGGAGCAGTGGATCGACCCGGACTGGTACGAACTGCAGGACAGCCCGGACCAGCTCCCCTCGGCCGGCCTGCCCGAGATCGTCCCGCTCCGCAAGGAGTCCCTGCTGATCGGCCGGCCGTCCGACAGTCGCAACATCGCCCCGGACATCGACTGCGACCCGGACAGCGGGGTCAGCCGGCGGCACGCCCAGCTGACCACCGACGGGTCCCGCTGGTGGGTCGAGGACCTGGACTCCTCCAACGGCACCTTCGTCGCCGACGCCGCCGCCGCCCTGCCCGAGGACCCGATCTCGGTCGGCCAGAAGACCGAGGTCCGGGTCGGCGAGCGCATCTACCTCGGCGGCTGGACCCGGCTGGTGATCCGGCGGGCGACTGAGGACGAGCAGCAGAACCTGTGAGGTCGCTGCGCCCACGGCGAACAGGTTCTCGCTTGTCCGCACCGGTGTGGCACGGTTGATCCAGAACCAGCAGACGAGGAGAACTCAGTGGAGATCAAGGTCGGAATCCAGCACATCAACCGCGAGATCGTGTTCGAGAGCACAGAGTCGGCCAAGGCCGTCGAGGACTCCTTGATGAAGGCCCTCAAGGACGGCAGCCTGTTCAGCGTCACCGACGAGCGCGGCCGCAAGCTGTTCATTCCCGCCGCCTCCATCGGATACGTCGACCTCGGCGAGGAGACCACCCGCCGGGTCGGCTTCGGCAACACCTGAGCCCTCGTCGACTACCACGCGTACGTGGTAGTCATGCAGTCTGCCGGGCAAATCTGCCCGGCACACTGCATGTTCGCCTAGCGCAATCCCGTTGAAGTTGTTTCCCGTACGGCGTACGGGTTCAGGCCTGCAGGCCCAGCCGGGCCATCCGCTCGGTGTGGTTCTCGATCAGTCGGGAGAACATCCGGCTGATCGCGGCCAGGTCCATCCCCGGCCGGTCGGACGTACCGGTCAACAGCGCGGTGAGCGCGTCACGGTCGGCGGCCACCCGCTGGGCCTGGGTGAGGGCCTCCCCGACGAGCCGCCGCGCCCACAGGGCGAGCCGGCCGGAAACCGACGGGTCCTTGGCCCGGGCCTGGTTGACCTGCTCGACCACGAACTCGGCGTGTCCGTCATCGGACAGCACGACATGCACCAGGGCCCGCGTGGTCGGGTCGACGAAGGCGGCCACCTCCCGGTAGAAGTCGGCCGCGAACCCGTCCCCGACATACGCCTTCACCAGCCCCTCCAGCCACGATTTCGGCTTGGTGTGCTCGTGGAAGGAGTTGAACGGGGCGAAGAACGGCTCCATCGCGACCAGCACGTCCACGTCGAGCTCGGCGAGTCGGTCCCGGACCTGACTGAAGTGCTGGAACTGGGTGGCGGCCAAGGAGCCGACCTTCACCTTCTCCGCCAGCGTCGGCGCCATCGCAGCGTCTTCGGCGAGTCGCTCGAAGGCGGTCAACTCGCCGTAGGCCAACACACCGAGCAGGTCGACCGCTCCTTCGCGGTAGCCCAGGTCGTCCGGGACGGCACTCGACGGGGAGGCGGCGGAGGCATACTCAGGGGCCGCTGAATCGCTCATGAAGGCAGCCTAACCGCGGTCTGTGTGGCGACGCGATAGGATGGGTCCTGTACGCAACGTTGAGTGCGTCCCAGCGCCTCCCGGGCACCGCCGTGAATATGCGGCAGATGTGCCGGACGCGCGCCGGTGAACTCTTGACTTCCAGTCACGAACCAAAGGCGAGACCCTGACGAACACGACTTCGACCACGACCGACTCCAACGACGCCGGCGGGACCGATCCCGGCGTCGAGGACGTCACCACCCCCGAGCCGGCGCTGGCCCCGGCGTCCCCGGACGAGGACACGCCCGACCCGGTGGCGGAGAAGACCTTCGCCGACCTCGGTGTGATGGCGACCCTGTGCGACGCGCTCTCCTCGGTGGGCATCACCCACCCGTTCCCGATCCAGGCGATGGCGATCCCGATCGCTCTCACCGGTACCGACATGATCGGGCAGGCCCGTACCGGTACCGGCAAGACGCTCGCGTTCGGGCTGACGCTGCTGCAGCGCATCGTCATTCCGGGTGAGCGCGACTACGCCGAGATGGCCAAGCCGGGTGCCCCGCAGGCCCTCGTGGTGTGCCCCACCCGGGAGTTGGCCAGCCAGGTGGGCAAAGACCTGGCCACTGCCTCCACCCAGCGCCACGCGCGCGTCATGACCATCTACGGCGGCGTCGGGTACGAGCCGCAGATCGAGGCCCTCGAGGCGGGCATCGAGGTCGTCGTCGGCACCCCGGGTCGGCTCCTCGACCTCGCCGACCGCGGCGTACTGGACCTGAGCCACATCAAGGTGCTGGTGCTCGACGAGGCGGACGAGATGCTGGACCTGGGCTTCCTGCCCGACGTCGAGCGGATCTTGGCCAAGACGCCCGAGTTGCGCCAGACGATGCTGTTTTCGGCCACCATGCCGTCGGCGATCGTCTCGCTGGCCCGCACCCACCTGCGGAGCCCGGTGAACATCCGGGCCGAGGCCAGCGGTGACGAGACCACGGTGCCGACCACGGCCCAGTTCGTCTACCAGGCCCACTCCATGGACAAGCCTGAGGTGGTGGCCCGGATCCTGCAGGCCGACGGCCGCAACCGGGCGATGATCTTCTGCCGGACGAAGCGTGCCGCCCAGCGGGTGGCCGACGATTTGGCCGAGCGCGGCTTCTCCGCCGCGGCGATCCACGGGGACCTGTCCCAGGTCTCCCGGGAGAAGGCGCTGACACGGTTCCGAGCAGGCACCGTTGACGTCCTGGTCGCCACCGATGTCGCCGCCCGCGGGATCGACGTAACCGCCGTGACCCACGTGATCAACTACGAGTGCCCCGACGACGACAAGACCTACGTGCACCGGATCGGTCGGACCGGCCGCGCCGGGGCCGAAGGGGTCGCGATCACCTTCGTGGACTGGGCCGACCAGACCCGCTGGAAGGTGATCAACAAGACCCTCGGCCTGCCCTTCGAGGAGCCGCAGGAGACGTACTCGACCTCGGAGCACCTGTTCCACGACCAGGGCATCGATCCGAAGGTGAAGGGGCGACTGGTCCCGGAGCAGCCGCAGTCCTCCGGTGGCCGGGAGAGCGGTCGCCGGGAGAGCGAGGGCCGGGAACGCCCGCGTACCCCGCGCAAGCGTTCCGACCGCCAGCGTCGCCGTACGCACAACGGTGCCCCGGTGGAGTCCGAGACTCCGGCCGGCGACACCGCGGGCCAGTCCGGACCGGCCGAGGGTACGGGTGACAAGCCCCGGCGACGCCGGCGTCGCCGTCGCGGCGGTTCCGGTGGAGCCGGTGGAGCCGGTGGAGCCGGTGGAGGTCAGGGCGACTCCAGCGGAGCACCGGCGAATGCCACGGAGCCGGGCTCGCAGGACGGCTGACTCCCCCCACGCCGCACACGGCCCCGACGACTCGATGAGTCGCGGGGCCGTCGTCATTCCCGGAGCGCTGCGGCCGGGAGATGCTTGCCGAACACGCCGTGGTGCAGTAGGAACGGTTCATGAGCGATGCTGCCCAGCGATCCACGGCCGACTCGTCCTACGCGGCGGGTCCCACCGACGTTCCCCTGCTGACCGAGACGATCGGTGCGAACCTGGCCGCGACCGTCGCCCGCTTCGCCGACAACGACGCCCTGGTGGACTGTCCATCCGGCCGCCGCTGGACCTATGCCGAGTTCGACCGGGACGTGGACGTCCTCGCCCGGGGCCTGCTCGCGGCCGGGATCGACACCGGCGATCGGGTCGGTATCTGGTCTCCCAACCGACCCGAGTGGACGTTGTTGCAATATGCCACCGCCCGGGCCGGGATCATCCTGGTGAACATCAACCCGGCCTACCGAACCCACGAGCTCGTCTACGTGCTCAACCAGTCCGGGTGCCGGATGATCGTCAGTGCCACCGCCTACAAGTCGAGTGAGTACCGCGCCATGGTCGAGACCGTACGCCCGGACTGCCCGGCTCTCGAGCAGGCGGTCTTCCTCGACGACCCCAGCTGGGACGCGCTGCTGGCCGGGGCGCCGCGGTGTTCGGCGGAACGACTGGCCGAGGTGTCCGCCGGCTTGTCGGCCGATGACCCGATCAACATCCAGTACACCTCCGGGACCACCGGGCGCCCCAAGGGTGCCACCCTCAGTCACACCAACATCCTGAACAACGGCTTCTTCGTCACCGAGACGATCGGTCTCACCGACAGGGACCGACTGGTGATCCCGGTGCCCTTCTACCACTGCTTCGGGATGGTGATGGCCAATCTCGGCTGCACCACCCACGGAGCGACCATGATCATCCCGGCCCCGACCTTCGATCCCGCCTCCGCCCTGCAGGCGGTGCAGGACGAGAAGGCCACTGCTCTGTACGGGGTACCGACCATGTTCATCGCCGAGCAGGCGTTGCCCGACTTCGGCGACTACGACCTGTCCACCCTGCGCACCGGGGTGATGGCCGGCTCCACCTGCCCGGTCGAGGTGATGAAGCGGTGCCTGAGCGACATGCACATGGCCGAGGTGTCGATCGCCTACGGGATGACCGAGACCTCACCGGTCTCGGCCCAGACCCTGCGTGACGACGACGTCGAGCGTCGGACGGCGACCATCGGCCGAGTGCACCCGCACGTCGAGGTGAAGGTGATCGACCCGCTCACCGGGGACACCCTCGCGCGCGGCGAGACGGGCGAGTACTGCACCCGGGGCTATTCGGTGATGTTGGGCTACTTCAACGATCCGGAACGAACGGCCGAGGCGGTCGACGCCGACGGCTGGATGCACACCGGCGACCTGGCCGAGATGCGCGTCGACGGCTATTTGAACATCGTCGGCCGGAGCAAGGACATGGTGATCCGGGGCGGGGAGAACATCTACCCGCGGGAGGTCGAGGAGTTCCTGCACACCCATCCCGACGTGACCGACGTCCAGGTGGTCGGCGTCCCGGACGAGAAGTACGGCGAGGAACTGTGTGCCTGGATCACCCTGCGTTCCGGGGCGGAGCCGCTCGGCGAGGCCGGCGTCCGGGAGTTCTGCGGCGGTCGGCTGGCGCACTACAAGATCCCTCGGTACGTGCTCCGGGTGGACGAGTTCCCGATGACGGTGACCGGCAAGGTGCGCAAGGTCGACATGCGAGCCACCTCGATCGAGCGCCTCGGGCTGGGCTGAACGGTCAGAGGGTGGCGGCGACCTGGCGGTAGGCCTGGGCGCCCTTGGAGGTGCGGGCCGTGGCGAGCACCGAACGTCCCGCGGCCGGGGCCTCGGCGAACCGGATCGACTTCGGGATCGGCGGTTCCAACACGGGGACGCCGTAGTCGCTGCCGATCCGCTCCAGCACCAGGCGGGCGTGGTTCGTCCGCCCGTCGAAGAGGGTGGGCAGCACCCCGCGGACCTTCAGTCGACGGTTGGTGTACTTCTTCACGTCGTGGACGGTGTCCAACAACTGGCCCACCCCCCGGTGGCTCAGTGTCTCGCACTGCAACGGGATGATCACCTCGGCCGCCGCGGTGAGCGCCATCGTGGTGAGGAGGCCCAGGGTGGGCGGGCAGTCGAGCAGGATCAGGTCGTAGTCCGACCGTGCCGCGGACAGTGCATCGCCGAGCAACTGCTCCCGTCCCGTCCGGGTGAGCAGGCGTTGCTCGGTCGTCGCCAACTCGATCGTGGCCGGCAACAGGTCGGGACCGTCGTCGGTCGGCAACACCGCGTCCGCGACCGTGGCCTCGTCGAGGAGGACCTCGGAGATCGACACCTCGACCGTCTCCGGGTCGAGTCCGAGGGAGAAGGTCAGGCAGGCCTGCGGATCCAGGTCGACCAACAGCACCCGCCGTCCCTGCTCGACCGCCGCAGCGCCGAGGGAGATCACCGAGGTGGTCTTGGCCACCCCGCCCTTCTGGTTCGCCAGGGCGAAGATCCGCGCCTTCGTCCGGCGCGACTTGGCCGTCTTCTCAGCCATCGCGTCGCGCTCTGCCGGCTGTGCCACAAGGGTCCCTGTCGGTGATCATCGCGATCCATTGTGCCCGGCTCATCGCCGAAACCGCGACTCCAACTCGACCAGTACGTCCGGATCGGTGGTGTTGCAGCCGAGTTCGTGATCTTGTTTGCCGAGACCGTGGTGGTCGGAGGAGCCGGTGGCCAACAGACCCAACTCGTCGGCCAGCAGGTGCAACCGTCGGCGGGCCTCGGCCCCGTGGTCCTGGTGGTCCACCTCGAGTCCGTCCAGGTGGTGCTCGCGGGCCAGTTCGGTGATGTAGTCCGGGCCGAGGACCGCCTCCCGGCCACGCCCCCACGGATGGGCCAGGACAGCCACCCCGCCGGCCGCGTGGACCAGGTCGATGCCGCGCTCCACCTCGATCGCGTACCGCGGGACATGTGCCGGGCCGCCGTCGGCGAGGAACCGGTCGAAGGCCTCGGCCCGGTCCCGGACGTGGCCGGCCGAGACCAGGGCATCAGCGATGTGCGGTCGCCCGACCGAGGGGCTGCCGCCGACGTGCCGCAGCACCTCTGCCTCGGTCACCGGTGCGCCCAGTTCAGCCAGTTTCGCCAGCACCGGTGCGAGCCGATCGGAACGCCCACGCTGCACCCGGGCGATCTCGTCGAGCAGCGCGGTGTCTCCTGGGTCGGCACCGTAGGCGAGCAGGTGCACGCTCTGCCCGTGCCGGGCACAGGAGAGTTCCATCCCCGGCACCACCCGAACTCCGTGCTCCACACCGGCCGCGAACGCCTCGGGCAGTCCGTCGTGGGTGTCGTGGTCGGTCAGCGCGATCACGTCCAGCTGGTGGGCTCGCGCCTTTGCGACCAGTTCGGTCGGCGTGTCCGTCCCGTCCGAGACGGCGGAGTGGGTGTGCAGGTCGATGCGCACCCGTCACTCTTCCTGGGGCAGCAGCGAACGGACCACCCGCAGCCCGACCGACATCCGGGCCAGGTCGGACGGCGACTCACAGATCGTCTCCAGGGTCTCCACGGTGCTCCCGACCAACGAGTCGGCCTGCTGCCACTCGTCCACCAGGCTCGCCACCGGACCGGTCCCGTCGTCGGAGCCCAGTACGGCGGCGGTCAGCTGGGCGTGTGTGGTGTGCAGGTCGTCGCGCAGGGTGGCCCGGGCCCGGGTCTGCCACCGGTCCTCGCGGGGCAGTTCGATGATCCGGCGCAGCAGCCGGTCCAGCCCGAGTGCCTGGCCGAGGGCGAAATGCGTCTCGGCCACCCGGACCGGGTCCCGGCCGTCGCGGACCGCGATCGCCACGATCGCCAGCGCCCCGTACGCCAGTGGCAGCTTGGCGATCGCGCTGGAAAGGTCCTCGGACACGCCCGCCTCGACGAAGGCGGCCAACCGCTGCTCGTACGCCTCGGCGTCGCGGCCAGAGAGGATCCGCGGCAGCGCCTCCTTCACCTGCTCGACCCCGTCTGCGAACTGCTCGACGGCGGCCACCACATCGATCGGCGCCCGGCGGCTGTTCAGGATCCAGCGGGTGCAGCGCTCCACCAGGGTGCGCACCTCGAGCCGCATCACGGTCTGCACGTCGGCGTCGATCACGTTGTCGAGCTTGCGGATCGCCGTCTCGTGCACCCCGGCCCGGTAGATCGCCCGGGCCGCCAACTGCGCCCGGATCACGTCCGCGGCGGCCGCTCCGGTCTCCCCCGCCAACCGGAAGTAGCAGGTGATTCCGGATGAGTTCACGAACCGGTTCACCGCGACAGTGGTGATGATCTCCCGGTGCAGCCGGTGCTCCGGCATGATCGCCTCGTAGCGTTCCCGCAGGGCCTGCGGGAAGTAGGTGATCAACCGGTCTCCGAGGTACGGGTCATCGGGCAGGTCGGAGGTGAGGATCTTCTTCTCCAGCACGATCTTCGTGTAGGCCATCAGAGTGCTGAGCTCGGGCGCGGTGAGTCCACGCTGATC
This sequence comes from Propionibacteriaceae bacterium, assembly GCA_052094425.1. Lineage (GTDB taxonomy): Bacteria > Actinomycetota > Actinomycetes > Propionibacteriales > Propionibacteriaceae > Microlunatus. The sequence continues at coordinate 23,308 of JBQDIN010000002.1, read as the reverse complement.
AGCCCGACGCTCCTCCACCTCCTCGGTCTCGGGGAGGAACTCGATCGCGCGGTCCAACTCACCGTGATCGACGAGTTGGTCCATCCAGTCCTCGTGCACCCCGGCCATCGAGACCGATTGGTGGATCCCGTTGGCCAGGGCGAGGTTCTGGTCGTAGTTGTGCTCCAGCACCAGGTCCGCGACGTCGTCGGTCATCGAGGCCAGCAGTTCGTTCCGATCCGCCATCGAGAGCCGGCCGGCCGCCACCTCACCGGACAGCAGGATCTTGATGTTCACCTCGTAGTCCGACGAGTCCACCCCAGCGGAGTTGTCGATGAAGTCGGTGTTGATCCGACCTCCAGTGGTGGCGTACTCGATCCGCCCCAATTGGGTCACCCCGAGGTTGCCGCCCTCGCCGACACAGCGCGCCCGGAGATCGCCGCCGTTCACCCGCACCCCGTCGTTGGCCTTGTCTCCCACCTGGGCATGGGTCTCGCTGGACGCCTTGATGTAGGTACCGATCCCGCCGTTCCAGAACAGGTCGACCGGGGAACGCAGGATGGCGGTGATCAACTCCGTGGGAGCGAGCGCGGTGACCGAGTCGTCGACCCCGAGCGCCGTACGCATCCGGTCGTTGATCTTGATCGACTTCAGGCTGCGGGGGAAGACCCCGCCACCCTCGGAGATCAGCGCCGTGTCGTAGTCGGCCCAACTCGACCGGGGCAGGTCGAACAACCGCCTCCGCTCGGCGAACCCCCGGGCTGCATCCGGCTCGGGGTCGATGAAGATGTGCCGGTGGTCGAAGGCGGCCACCAACCGGGTGTGCTCGCTGAGCAGCATCCCGTTGCCGAAGACGTCGCCACTCATGTCACCGACACCGACGACGGTGAAGTCCTCGCTCTGGCAGTCGATGCCCATCTCACGGAAGTGCCGCTTGACCGACTCCCACCCACCGCGGGCGGTGATGCCCATCTTCTTGTGGTCGTACCCGGCCGAGCCACCGGAGGCGAAGGCGTCGCTGAGCCAGAACCCGTGCTCGTCGGAGATCGAGTTCGCCAGGTCGGAGAAGGTGGCAGTGCCCTTGTCCGCGGCGACGACCAGGTACGGGTCGTCGGAGTCGTAGCGGACCACGTCGATGGGCGGCACCACCGCGGACTCGACGATGTTGTCGGTCACGTCCAGCAGACTGGAGATGAACAATCGATAGCAGGCCCGGCCCTCGGCCTGCCAGGCATCGCGGTCCCGGCCCGGGTCCGGCAGCTGCTTGCAGTAGAAGCCGCCCTTGGCCCCGACCGGCACGATCACGGTGTTCTTCACCATCTGCGCCTTGACCAGGCCCAGCACCTCGGTGCGGTAGTCCTCGGCCCGGTCGGACCAGCGCAGGCCACCGCGGGCGACCATCCCGAACCGCAGGTGGACCCCTTCGATCCGCGGGGAACAGACGAACAGCTCGAAAGCGGGGCGCGGTTCCGGGATGCCCTCGATCTCGCGCGGCAGCACCTTGAAGGTGATCGCCTCGGCGTCGGCCTGGAACACGTTCGTCCGTACCGTGGCGGAGATGACGGCCAGGTAGGAGCGGATGATCCGGTCGTGGTCGAGGCTGGCCACGTCGTCCAGGGCGGCGCGGACCTGCTCGGCCGCGGCGTCCACCTCGGCCCGCCGCTCGTCGGTGGCCTCAGCCCCGCGCGCCGGGTCGAACTTGGTCTCGAACAACGCCACCAGGGCCTTGGCGATGTCGACGTTGGCCCGCAACGCCTGGGCGATGTAGGTCTGGCTGTGGGTGGTGCCGGTCTGCTTCAGGTAACGGGCGATGGCGCGCAGTACCGCCACCTGTCGCCAGTTGAGTTCGGCCAGCATCACCAGGACGTTGAACGCGTCCGACTCGGTCTGCTCCAGGTAGGCGGCCTGGAAGGCGTCCATGAAGCGGTTGCGCGCCTCGTCGGTCCACCGGCTCTCGACGCTCTCGGTCCCCCCGGGCACCTTGAGCCCGAAGTCGTAGATCCACGACTTCGGTTCGCCGGCCAACTCGTACGGCCGCTCGTCGATCACGTCGACCCCCAGCAGGGTCAGGTGCGGCAGCACCCGGGACAGGGAGATGGACTCGTCGGGGCGGAAGATCTTCAGCCGCAGGTCGGCCTCGTCGTCGGCCACCTCGGGAACGTAGAGCGCCATCGCCATCTGGGAGTCGTCGTCGATCGCGGCCAGCGCGGTGAGGTCGAGCACGGCCTGGCGGGCGGTGAAATCCTCCTTGTAGCCCTCGGGCAGGGCGGCGGCCAGAGCGTTCAGCCCGGCCCCGGCGGAGTCCGATGACACCTCGTCGACGAGTTCGTCGTTCCAGGACCGGGTGGCCCGGGTCAGTTCGCGTTCCAGGGCCCGCTCGTCCACCGCTCCGAGACGGACACCTTGCGGCATCCGGACCACGAAGTGGAGTCGGGCCAGCACCGACTCGCTCACCCGGGCGGTGTAGTCGATCGACTCCCCGCCGAGGGCGCCGAGCAGCAGGTCCTCCATCTTGTTGCGAACCGAGGTGGTGTAGCGGTCCCGTGGCAGGTAGACGAGGCAGGACACGAATCGGCCGTAGAAGTCGCGGCGGATGAACAGCCGGACCTGGCGGCGCTCCTTCAGGTGCGACACCCGGTCGACGATCGGACCGAGCTCCTTCACCGAGGTCTGCAGCAGTTCGTCGCGGGGGTAGGTGTCCAGCACGTCGAGGATCGCCTTGCCGCCATGGCTCATCGCCTCGTACCCGGCCCGGCGGAGGAGCTCGTTCGCCTTGGTACGCAGCATCGGGATCCGGTTCACCGACTCGGAGTAGGCCGAGGAGGCGAAGAGGCCGAGGAAGCGCCGCTCCCCCACCACCTTGCCGTCCTCGTCGAACTGGCGGACGCCGATGTAGTCGAGGTAGGCGGGCCGGTGCACCTGCGATTTCGCGTTGGCCTTGGTGATCACCAGCAGCCGGGGAGGGCTGTTGGTCGGCGGGACCGCGTGGAAGGTGCCCTCGGGGTCCTGGTCACCACGCAGGATGCCGAGCCCGGAACCGGTGACCGGGGTGTACGTCAGCCCGGCGGCGGTGTCGCTGAGGGTGTACTCGCGGTAGCCGAGGAAAGTGAAGTGGTTGTCCACCAGCCACTCCAGCAGCTCGGTGGCCGACTGCACCTCCCCCTCGAAGATCGAGGACGGCGATTCGCGCAGGATGTCGATGGTCTGCTCGGCCTCGCCGCGCATCCGGGTCCAGTCCTGCACCGCCTCCTCCACCTGGCGGAGCACATGCTTCAGGCCCTCGGTGAGGCGGCCGGCCAGGTCGGTGTCGGTGTCGCCACTCGGCGGCAGGATCTCCAGGTGCATCCAAGACTCGCGGAGCACCGCCGGATCGATGTCAGCCTCGCGGGTGCGGACGATGTCGTCGAGCCTGCCGGACACGTCGCGGCGGACCGCGTACTGCGGGTGGTAGACCTCGCGGATGCTCCATCCCTGGCGGAGCACCTCCATCGTCACGGAGTCGACCAGGAACGGTCGGTCGTCGGTGACGATCTGGACCACGCTGGCCCCGCCGGCCGACCAGCCGTCCTGGTCGGAGGTGGGGGTCACCACCTGGACGTTGGGACTGGCCGACTCACGCTGTCGGGCCACGCGGAAGTGGCTCTCCACCAGTCCGAGCAGGTCGTCGCTGGTGCGATCGACCACCTCGTCGGCTTCGACATGGCGGAAGTAGTGACTGAGGAACTCCCGGACCCGTTCCGAGTTCGCCCCGACCTGGGCGGCGAGCTCACTCCCCCGGGCCGCGACCTGCTCGATCTTGGCGGACTTCTGCTGCTCGAGCTCTGCCTCGACTGTACTCACGTCACCATTCCTGATTCGCGTCGTCGGCACGACCATGTGCTTGCTCCGACACTAGCCAACTTCGGCTCGTCCGGGTACGCGGGGCACCGATCAGCTCGACGACTTCGCGAATCGGTCATGATGGGTGCATGGACATCACCTCCGCGGCCGACTTCGCCGCCGATCCGGACGCCGTCTTCGCCATGCTGACGACCCGCGACTACCTTGACCAGGTCTGCGTCGCCTCGCACGCCCTGCGCCACGAGGCCTCAGTGGACGGCAACCGGACCCGGACCAGCCGCACCCTGCCGGCCCCGGACGCGGCCGCGAAGTTCACCGGCCCCGAGCTGACGGTGGTCGAGGAGATCAACTGGGGCGAGGCCGCTGGCGACGGTTCCCGGACCGGGAAGCTCACCCTGACGGTCCCGCGTCAGCCCGTGACGATGAACGGCACCGTCCGCCTCGCCCCCGGCGGCACCGGCAGCACCCTCACTCTGGACGCGGTCCTGAAGGTCAACATCCCGCTGCTCGGCAAGAAGCTCGAACAGTCCGCGGCCCCCGCCGTACTCGCCGGCTTCGAGACCCAGCAGAAGGTCGGCAACGACTGGCTCACCGCCGACGCCTGACCCCGCTGGACCCGTCGGTTTACCACGCGTGCGTGGTGAACCTGCAGTCTGCTGGGCGAATCTGCCCGGCACACAGCATGACTCCTTGGCGCAATCTCGGCTGACCGTCCACAGGTCCGCCGCGGGAGCAGCCACCTCCGAGAGGTTCGTACGAGGATTCAGCCCTGGTGCGGGTACGGGATCGAGGTCGGCGGGACCAGCGTCTCCTTGATCGAACGCGGGCTGACCCAGCGGACCAGGTTCCACATCGAGCCGGCCTTGTCGTTGGTGCCGGAGGCCCGCGCGCCGCCGAACGGCTGCTGCCCGACCACCGCACCGGTCGGCTTGTCGTTGATGTAGAAGTTGCCGGCTGCGTGCCGCAGCTTGTCCGCGGCGAGCGCCACGGCCCGACGGTCGTTCGCCAGAACCGCCCCGGTGAGTCCGTGCGGCGCGGAGCGGTCGACGGTGTCGAGTACGGCCTCGAAGTCGTCGTCGGAGAACACGAACACGCCCAAGATCGGGCCGAAGTACTCGGTGTTGAAGATCTCCTGGTCCGGGTTGTCGGAGACCAGCAGGGAGGGACGCACGTACCAGCCCTCGGAATCGTCGGTGGTGCCACCGGCGATCACCTCCACGTCCGCGGCCGCGTGGGCGCGCTCGAGCGCCTCCCGGTGCTTGGTGAAGGCCCGCTGGTCGATCACCGCAGAGGTGAAGTTCGACAGGTCGCGCACGTCACCGACCTGGAGCGCCTCGGTCTGCTCGACCACGTCGTTCTTGATCTTGTCCCAGATGCTGCGGGAGACGTAGGCGCGGGAGGCCGCGGAGCACTTCTGCCCGGAGTACTCGAAGGCGCCTCGGACCATCGCGGTGGTCACCACGGCCGGGTCGGCCGATGCGTGCGCGACGATGAAGTCCTTGCCGCCGGTCTCACCGACGATCCGCGGGTACGCCTTGTAGCCGGTGAGGTTCTGACCCACAGTCTGCCAGAGGTGCTGGAAGGTGGCGCTCGACCCGGTGAAGTGGACGCCGGCCAGGTTCGGGTCGGCCAGGGCCACCGAGGAGACGTCGATCCCGTCGCCGGGAAGCATGTTGATCACGCCGGGCGGCAGGCCGGCCTCGGTCAGCAGCGCCATGGTGAAGTGCGCGGCGAACTGCTGGGTCGGGCTCGGCTTCCAGAGGACGGTGTTGCCCATCAGCGCGGGCGCGGACGGCAGGTTCCCGGCGATGGCAGTGAAGTTGAACGGGGTGATCGCGTAGACGAACCCCTCCAGCGGCCGGTAGTCGGTGCGGTTCCACACGCCGGGGCTGGAGATCGGCTGGTTCTCCAACAGCTCACGGCCGAAGCCGACGTTGAAGCGCAGGAAGTCGATCAATTCGCAGGCCGCGTCGATCTCGGCCTGCTGGACCGACTTGCCCTGGCCCAGCATGGTGGCGGCGTTCACGGTGTCGCGCCACGGTCCGGCCAGCAGGTCGGCGGCGCGGAGGAACACGGCGGCGCGGTCGTCGAAGCTCAGGGCGGCCCAGTCGTGGGCGGCCTCCTGGGACGCGGCGATGGCGGCCCGGGCATCGTCGGCACTGGCACCGGCGGAATGCCCGAGGACGTGCTGGTGGTCCGACGGCATGGTGACGTCGAAGGCCGCTCCAGCCCCCAGCCGACGCTCGGTGCCGATCGCGGCGGTGAGCTCGATCTGGTCGGCGGCCAGTTCGGCGACCCGGGCCTCGACGGAGGCACGTTCGGGGTTGCCGGGGGCGTATGTGCGCACCGGTTCGTTGACGGGGGTCGGTACAGAAGTGATGGCGTCCACGACACGGAGGCTACTCGGCATCTTCGGTACCGGACAAGGGCGGGTCCACCGCCGCCGGGCCGGCTGATCAGCCGGCGCTGGCCTTGGTGTCCCCACTCTCCTCGCGGCGCTTCTTGGCGGCCTCGACCGAGGCGCGCAGGGCCGCGACCAGGTCGACCACCTCGGCGTCCTTCCCCTCGGCCACGGGCTCCTCGGCCAAGGGCTGACCGGACAACTTCGACTGCACCACGGACTCCAACGCCTCCCGGTACGAGTCGGTGAACTCCTCGGGGGTGAACTCACTGCTCAGCGCGTCGATGAAGGAGGTGGCCATCTTCACCTCGGCATCGGAGACCGTGACCTCCTCCGGCGGGGCGGCGAACTCCCCGTCGCGCACCTCGTCCGGCCACAACATGGTGTGCATCAACAACAGGTCGTCCTTGGGGCGGATCAGGGCCAGGGCCTCCCGGGAGCGCAGCGCGACCTTCACCACCGCGTTCTGCCCGGTGCTGCGCAATGCGTCCCGCAGCAGCACGTACGGCTTGGTGCCGGGACCGTCGGCCTGCAGGAAGTAGCTCTTGGCGAAGTAGGTCGGGTCGACCTCACCATCCTCGACGAACTGGACCACCTCGACCGCCTTGGTGGTGGGCAGTGGGAGGTCGTCGAAGTCCTCCTTCTCCAGGATGACCATCTGACCGTCGGCCGTCTCGTACCCCTTGGCGATCTCCGCGTACGGGATCTCCTCCTCGCACACGGTGCAGACGCGCTTGTACTTGATCCGACCGCCGTCGGCCGGATGCACCTGGCGGAAACTGATGTCCTTCTCCTCGGTCGCTGAGTACAGCTTGACCGGGATCGTCACCAGCCCGAAGGAGATGGCGCCCTTCCAGATTGAACGTGGCATACGACCAGTGTGCCCCATTCCCCGTCTCAGGGGATCTGATCGAACTCCGTCGGCAGGTACCAGAGCAGGTCGTGTTCGGCGACCAGTTCCTCCGTCGAGGGGTGGTCCCAGGCACCGGGCAGGTCCATGTCGGCCACCGCGCGCGAAGTCTCGCGGACCGACTCCTCGGCCGCCGCGTCGTCGACGAAGATCGCCAGCACGCGGGCCCAGTCGATCGTGGCCACCCGCACGGCCCCGTAGGGCGGCCACTGCCCCGGACTGCAGTCCGCGGCCGGTACGGCGGCGGCCAGCACCCACCGGCGGCTCACCGGCTCGGGGCGGAGCAGGGTGTCGACCGCGGCGTAGGACTGGGCGGCGAACTCGGCGTCCTCACGGGACAACTCGTCGTGCCCGAGGGCCGCCATCAACTCGGGCGTGGCCGCGAACCCGTCCACCCCGGTCAGTTCCCCACCGTCTCGCCACGCTCGCACCGCGTCCCGGTCGAGGGGGATGAACACCGTCTGGTCAGTCATCGGCCGACTCCCCACTCGGCTTCTTCGTGGGTGCTTTCTCGGCTGCCTTCTTGGCGGCCGGCTTCGCAGGTGCCTTCTTCACGGGCGCCTTCTTCACAGCTGTCTTCTTCACCGGCGCCTTCTTGGCGGGCGCCTTCTTCGCCGTCTTCTTCCGGGGTGTCGTCCGGGGAGCAGCGCGGCGGGTCGGCGGCCGACTGGTGGCGGCGCGCTCGGTCGTGTCCAGCAACTCCGCCAAGGAGTCCTCGAGGCACTGCGCCAAGACGTCGAGGTCGCTCACCTTGTCCCGGTCGGCGGTGAGGCCGAAGTAGACCTGCCCGTTGTAGGAAGTCACCCCGATCGCCAGCAGGTGCCCGGTGCCCAACGGGATCACCGGATAGCTGGCCAGCAGCGGCGCCCCGGCCGCGTACAACGGCTTCTGCGGTCCGGGCACGTTGGTGATCACCAGATCGTGCTGCTTGCGCACCACCTCCTGCGCGACCCGGACCCCGAGTCCGTGCAGGGTCGTCGGCGCGAACCCCGCGATGTCGGTGATGGAGCGGGCGCCGACCGCCCGCCCGGTGTCCTTGTGGGCCTGGGTGCCGTACGAGACCTGGTGGAGGCGCATCAACGGATTCGGTTCGCCCACCGGCAGGTGCATCAGGTGCGGGGCGACCTGACTGCCCAGGGAACTCGGCTCGCCGTCGGAGTCGATCACGCTCATCGGCACCAGCGCGGTGAAGGCGGCCGACGACATCGAGTGCCCGCGCGTCAGCAACCAGGCTCGCAGGCCGCCGGCGACCACCGCCAGGACGACGTCGTTGATCGTGTGGTCGTGGGTCGCCCGAACCGCCTTCAGGTCGCTGAGCGGGACGGCAACAGTGGCGAAGCGCCGTTGCTCGGAGACGATCCCGCCGAGTGGGGACTCGGCCGGTGGACGACTTCCCCGCAGGGCGCTGCCGGCCAACTCGCCGAGAATGCCGCCGACCCCGCCGACGGCCTCCCCGACGGTGACGGCCACCCCCAGCAGGTTGAGCACGCCCCGGCGGGCATTGCCGACGGCCACCGCCGGGTCCTGCAAGCCCTCCATCATCGATGCGGCGAGCAGGTCCACCGCACTCGGTTCCGGGTTCGGCTGCCAGGACTCGGCCGGCGTCGATCGGGGCGTCTCGGTCTCGTCCAGGAGCACTTGGCCGATGTCCACGGTGTCCATTCCGTCCACCAACGCCTGGTGGGACTTGGTGACCAGGGCGAACCGGTTGCCCTGCAGTCCCTCAACCAGGTACATCTCCCACAGCGGCCGGTCCCGATCAAGCCGGCGAGCCATCACCCGGCCGACGAACTCACGCAACTGCTCCATGGTGCCGGGACGCGGCAATGCCGAGCGGCGGACGTGGAAGGTGAGGTCGAAGTCCTCGTCCTCCACCCACACCGACGGCCCGAGGGCGAGCGGAACGGTACGGACCCGCATCCGGTACCGGGGCACGAACGGGATCCGGTCCCGGATCAGGCCGATCAGGTGCTCGTAGTCGAAGTCGGCATCACCACCGAACACGTCCACCGTGCCGGTGTGTCCCGGGGTGTGGAGCGTGTCGAGTGCCAGCAGCGACATCTCGAGGGAACTCAGGCTGTCCGGCATCCGCACCTCCTGCTGTTCGACCGGACCCCCAAGGTATACCGAGACCGGAATCAATCCGTCATGCGGGAACCAGGACGAGCGATGGTTCGTGTTGGCAGGTAGGGGGCCCCTGCGCGACAATCCCCCCGACCCCTGCGGCACCGGAGAAGACCGGTGCCGCGACCTGCGAGAAAGGCCGTCATGCCAGTCCCTCTTCCCGCCACCACCCGCTCCTCCGTCCGCGTGGGTCGACTCCTCGCCGGCGGCGTGGCCGTCCTCGCGGTGGCCCTCACCGGGTGCACGTCGGGCGGGGATGCGGAGTCCTCGGCCGCTCCCGACGGCGGACACGAGCACTCGGCCGGGGCGAGCGCACCCGCTTCGCCGGGGACGAACGAGTCCCCCGCCGACGACGCGAACCAGGTCGTCGTCGACATCACCCTCAGCGACGGCGACCAGGTCGATCCGAACGGCGCGAAGATCGACGTCGAGCAGGGACAGACCGTTGTGCTCAAGGTGTCCAGTGACCGCGACGACGAGATCCACGTCCACGGCGACATCGAGGTGTCCGTACCGGTGAGCGCGAACGGCACTGCCAGCGAGACCTTCGTCGCCGACGCGGTCGGCAGCTTCGAGGTGGAGTCGCACCACCCGAACAAGATCATCGCCATCCTGAACGTACGCTGACTCCGTGCCCACCCCGTTCGACTCGGGGCTGGTCCAGGTGCCGCTGCACGGGATCGGCTCCCGTCACGACCTCCCGCTGCCGTTCTCGTTCGTGGTGGTGGGTGCCGCCATCGCCCTGGTCGTCTCCTTCGCCCTGCTCTTCCTGGCCTGGCGCAGGCAGCGGTTCGCCACCCCGGGCGGGATCGGACTCCCCCGACTCACGGCGCTGGTTGACCACCGGGCCTTCCGGCTGGTGGCCAAGGTGGCCGTCCTCGGCCTCTACCTGTGGGTGGGGATGGCCCTGGTCGCCGGCCAGGACCTGCTCACCAATCCGGTCTTCGGCTTCGTCTACGCCTGGATGTGGGTCGGACTGGTGCCGCTGTCGCTGGTGCTGGGTCCCTTCTGGCGGGTGACGAATCCGCTGCGCACCATCCACGGCGCCCTGAGTCGGATCGCCGGCATCAAGGATCCGACCAGTGGCCTGCTGAACCTGCCGTCCCGGATCGGCGTGTGGCCCGCCGCGGTCGGCCTGTTCGGCTTCGCCTGGCTCGAGTTGATCCAGCCGGACCGAACCACCCTGACCGTGCTCCGGATGTGGGCCGGCGCCTGGCTGGTGATCATGATCATCGGCGCGGTGCTGTTCGGCAGCCGGTGGATCGCCGCAGCGGACCCGTTCGAGGCGTACGCGTCGACGGTCGCCGAACTGGCACCGTTGCGCCGGGTCGACGGAGAGATTCGGTGGGTGAATCCGCTGCGTGGGCTGATGGCGTGGACACCACCGGCCGGAACCGCGGCGGTGGTGTGCACGCTGCTGGGCAGCACCGCCTACGACTCCTTCATCAACACCACCTGGTGGATCGTGACAGTACAGACCTCGGCGGTGTCACCGATCCTGTGGGGCACCGCGGGCCTGCTGGCGATGATCATCATCGTCGGGGGCACCTTCTCGCTGGCCTCCCGCCTGATGGCACCCTGGCGCAAGGACTCGGTGCGCCGGGCCGGGGACCTGCCCCGGCTGATGGCGCCCACCGTGGTCCCGATCGTGGTCGGCTACGCGGTCGCGCACTACCTCAGCCTGCTGGTGGTGGAGGGCCAGCGCACCGGGATCCACCTCTCGGACCCGCTCGGCCTCGGCTGGAACGTGTTCGGCACCGCCGAGATGGGTGTGAACACCGCGTTGTACGACCATCCGACGGTGACCGCGGTGATCCAGGTGGTCGCCATCGTGGGTGGGCACGTGTTCGGCATCATCGCGGCACACGAACGATCCTTGGCACTGCTGCGTCCGCAGGCGGCACTCAAGGGCCAGTTGCCGATGCTGCTGGTGATGATCTTCTACACCTGTGCCGGATTGTTGCTGCTGTTCTCCCCCTGAGGCAGCCGGTCATTCCCCGACGGATCCGTCGATGGACTCGCGCAACAGGTCGGCATGGCCGCAGTGCCGCCCGTACTCCTCGATCAGGTGCACCACGATCCAGCGCAACGAGAACTTCTCCCCGGACTGTCCGTTGCCGCGGACCGACACCTGCGCCAGTCCGTCGTCGGTGGCCAGCGCCTCGGAGATGATCTTGTCCGAGCGCTCGATCGCCCGGTCGTACAGCTCCCCCAAGGCCTCGGGGCTGTCGTCGGCGGCGCTGTGCCAGTCCCAGTCCGGATCGACCCAGTCGATGTCGAACGGGTCCGGCGGCACCCCACCGCGGAAGACCCGGACGAGCCAGTCCCCCTCGACATAGGCCAGATGCTTCAGCATCCCGCCGAGGGTCATCGTCGACGGCGGCAGGGTCTGGGCCAGACCCGCAGCATCGAGGCCACCTGCCTTCCGGCTGATCGTGCCGCGGAGGAAATTCAGGAACCCCAGCAGGGTCTCCGCCTCGCCGGCCAGTTGGGGCGGCTCCGGCCGCGTGTCCTCGGACGGTTCGGTTGGCTGCACGGCCGCCAGTATGGCGGCCCGGACGCCGGTCGACAAGGGAATACGGACGGATCGGAGCTGGGTTGTCCACAGATCCGCTCGCGGCCTCTACCGTCCGGGGCCCTCGTTGGGCAGAGTGTCCCCTCCCAGCAGGTTCTCATGATCGGGGAAGCAGATGACTGCGACCAGAGCAGCCACGGCCGAGGTGGAGGGCGCGGTGCCGGATCCGGACGGTACCGATCCGGCTCCCCCGACCGAGCCGGGGATGACGGTGTGGGTGCTGCCCGATCGTCGCCCCGCCGCGGCGTGCTGGGCGCGCCGACCGACGGTTCCTCGGGGCCAGGACCAACTCGCCCTGGACCCCGACTTCTTTCCGCCGGACGGTGGCTCGGCCGACACCCACCACAATCGGGCGGCGTGGTTCGCGGTGCCGCCGGCCGGGCTCCCCGACCCACGCCGCTTCGCGTGTTCGCTGGCCCAGGCCGTGGCGGAGGTACTGGTCGGGCGGCGGCCGGCCGCCCAGTTGGTCCGGTGGGTCGAGGAGGAGGCACTCGCCGCCCTCAACTGGCAGCTGCGCACGGCCGTACGAGGGCGGGAGCCGACCAATCCACCCGCGGTCTGTTCGGTACGCCTCCAATTGCCCGCGCGCCGGGTGGTGGAGGTGGCGGTCCACCTGCGCGGCGACGGGGTGCCACCGGCGATGGCACTGCGTCTCGAGGCGCGGACCCAGCGCTGGTTCTGCACCGCCCTCGAGTTGGGACCGGAAGCGAACCCTTCGAAGGGGCGAGAACTCAGCCCTGCAACAGGATCCAGCTCCGACCCGGCTTGAGCGGGACGTCCTTGCCGGCGCTGTCGGTGAGCTTCATCGGGGCGGACAACTTGGACCGGGACCATTGGCCGGACATCTTCCGGCCGTCGCGGTAGAAGGTGGCCTTGCCCTTGCCGACGGTCTTGGAGACCTTCGACTGGTTGGAGGTGGTGTTCTTGTCCTTGGTGTTCTTCACCGCGAGGACGACGACGTTGTCCGCCCGGGTCTGCTTGCCGCTCGTCTGGTCGGTGTTCACCTGCCCGTTCCAGCTGACCTTGTAGCGCCCCTTGGTGTAGTCGAACTCGAAGGTGTCATGGCCGATGCGCACACCCGGGCTGGCCGCCTTGCCCGCCTTGGACCAGCGGGAGTCCTTCTGCTTGAAGGCGAACCCCATCTCCTTCGTCGTGCCGACCTTGTGCTTCTTGGACAAGGCGTCGAGGTTCACCACCACGTTGTGCGGGGCCGTCCGGCTGGGCTCGCGGTCCGAGCGTTCGATCGGCACCACCGATGCCTTGTTGACCTGGCGTTGCACCTTCGAATTGGCCCCGGAGTAGACCAGACCCGGCTTGCCGTAGACGGGTAGGAACATCAGGTCGGAGTTCCGGGCGCTGCGCACCGGACCGACCTGCTTCGGCAGGGTGGAGTGGAAGACCGCGATGTAGCGGGTCTGGTTCCCCTCGACCTCCTCGACGACCACCTGGTCGGCCTTGCTGATGCCGAATTGCGGATGCGACCCTTGCACGTTGTCGATCTTGACCGCGTAGACGCCGTTCTTGGACACCTTGCCACCGGTCAGCGGGTCGACCGGCTTGGGCTTCGGTGTCGGGGTGGGTGTCGGAGTCGGCGTCGGTGTCGGGGTGACGCTCGGGGTGGGCTCCGGCGGCGGTGCCGTGGACTCGTCCTTGCTGCAGGCGCCGAGCATCGTGACGGCGGTCAGGGCCGCCACGGCCACGGACGCGGCGGATCGACGGGGGCGGGACAACTTCATGGAATCTGGACCTACCTGGTGATGGTGGAACTCGTCGTCAGTGGGGCTCACGCACCCGGACGACCATGGCACTGCTTGAACTTGCGGCCGGAGCCACACGGGCACGGGTCGTTGCGCCCGGCCGTGGCGAACGGGTCGTCGGCCTCCTCCTTGCTGGAGGTGGTCGCACCGTCCGCAGCGGGCGCGGAGTAGTTCATCGGCCGCTTCCGGTTCTCGGCCAAGCCCTTCCCGCTGATCCGCGGACGGCTCCCGTTCGTCTGCTCGCCGGTTCCTCCGACCGCTGCCGTGGCCCGTGCCGCCAACTCCTCGTTGGTCGGCTCCGCGTTGTCCGCGAGCTCCGCAGCAGTCGGCTCGGACGCGTCCGCACCGTCGGTCCCATCAGCCCCGTCCGCAGGGTCGACCGCACCGTCGGAGACGGGACGGGTCTCGACCCCGGGGCCGTCCGGGTCCGGGCCGGACGCAATCAGGGTGACCGGCTTGCCGTCGGCACCGGCGACGACCCCGACCTGCGGCTCATCCACCTGGACGTCGAGGTGGTAGACGAAGCCGACGACCTCCTCCATGAAGGCCTCCATCATGGAGTTGAACATGTCGCCGCCCTCGCGCTGGTACTCGACCAACGGGTCCCGCTGCGCCATCGCGCGCAGTCCGATCCCCTCGCGCAGGTAGTCCATCTCGTACAGGTGCTCACGCCACTTGCGGTCCAACACCGTGAGCATCACCCGACGTTCGAGTTCACGCATCACCGGTGCGGTGAGCGCCTCCTCACGGGCGTCATAGGCCTTCTGCGCGTCCTCGGTGAACTGCTTGATCAACATCTTCTGATCGAGGTCGTCGACCTCGATGTCGTCCTTGTCCAGCGAGACCGGGTAGAGGGTCTCGAGGTTGGTCCACAACTGGTCCAGGTCCCAGTCCTCGGCGAAGCCCTCGGCGGTGGCGCTGACCACGTACTGGGTGACGACGGTCGTGACCGCCTCCCGCAGTTGATCCTCGACGTCGGCCCCCTCGAGCACTCGGCGGCGGTCGCCGTAGATGGCGTGCCGCTGCCGGTTCATCACATCGTCGTACTTGAGGATGTTCTTCCGGGTCTCGAAGTTCTGTGCCTCGACCTGGGTCTGCGCGCTGGCGATCGAGTTGCTCACCCGCTTGTTCTCGATCGGCTGGTCGTCGGGCACCTTCAGGGCTTGCAGCACCCACTCGACGATGTCGGACTTGAACAGCCGCATCAGGTCATCACCCAGCGACAGGAAGAACCGGGACTCCCCCGGGTCGCCCTGTCGGCCGGACCGACCGCGCAGCTGGTTGTCGATGCGCCGGGACTCGTGCCGCTCGGAGCCGACCACGTACAGTCCGCCGGCCTCGACGACCTCCTTGTGCTCGGCCTCGGTCTCGGTCTCGAGTTCCGCGAGGACCTTCGGGTAGGTCTCCTCGTACTGCTCGGAGTGCTCGATCGGGTCGAGGCCCTGCGCACGGAGTCGGGCGTCGGCGAGGAACTCGGCGTTGCCGCCGAGGATGATGTCAGTACCACGGCCGGCCATGTTGGTGGCCACCGTGACCGCACCCTTGGCGCCGGCCAGGGCGACGATCGCCGCCTCCCGCTCGTGCTGCTTGGCGTTCAGCACCTCGTGCTTCACACCGGCCTGCTTGAGCATCTTGGACAAGATCTCGGACTTCGCCACCGAGGCGGTGCCGATCAGCACCGGCTGGCCCTTCTCGTGCCGCTCGGCCACGTCCGCGATCACGGCCTGGAACTTGGCCTCCTCGGTGCGGTAGATCAGGTCCCGCTGGTCGTCGCGGATCATCGGCATGTTGGTCGGGATCGGGATCACGCCGAGGCCGTAGATCTTCTGGAACTCACTGGCCTCGGTCATCGCCGTACCGGTCATCCCGGACAGCTTGTCGTAGCCGCGGAAGAAGTTCTGCAGGGTCACCGTCGCCAGGGTCTGGTACTCGTCGCGGATCTGCACCTTCTCCTTGGCCTCGATCGCCTGGTGCATGCCCTCGTTGTAGCGGCGGCCGTGCAGCGTACGGCCGGTGTGCTCGTCGACGATCAAGACATCGCCGTCGACCACCACGTAGTGCTGGTCCTTGGTGAACAGGTCCTTCGCCTTCAGGGCGTTGTTCAGATACGAGATCAACGGAGTGTTCGCGGACTCGTAGAGGTTGCCGATTCCGAGCCGGTCCTCGACCACGTCGATGCCCTCCTCGAGGATCGACACGGTGCGCTTCTTCTCGTCCACCTCGTAGTGCTTGTCCCGCTCCATCCGGTTCACCAGCTTGGCGAACTCGGGGTACCACTCGTGGGAGTCCTCGGCCGGGCCGGAGATGATCAACGGAGTCCGCGCCTCGTCGACGAGGATGGAGTCCACCTCGTCCACGATCGCGAAGTGGTGGCCGCGCTGGACGCAGTCGTCCAGGGAGAGCGCCATGTTGTCGCGCAGGTAGTCGAAGCCGAACTCGTTGTTGGTCCCGTAGGTGATGTCGGCGTTGTACGCCTCGCGCCGTTGTGCCGGCGTCAGCTCGGACAGGATGGCGCCGACCTCGAGGCCGAGGAAGTGGTGGATCCGACCCATCTGCTCGGACTGGTACCGGGCCAGGTAGTCGTTCACCGTGATCACGTGCACGCCCTTGCCGCCGAGGGCGTTCAGGTAGGACGCGAGTACCCCGACCAGGGTCTTGCCCTCACCGGTCTTCATCTCGGCGATGTTGCCCAGGTGCAGCGCGGCGCCGCCCATGATCTGCACGTCGAAGTGGCGCTTGCCGAGGACCCGCTTGCTCGCCTCGCGTACGGTCGCGAAGGCCTCCGGGAGCAGGGAGTCCAAGGACTCACCGTCTGCCACCCGCTTCTTGAAGTCGGCGGTCTGTCCCTGCAGCTCCTCGTCGGACATCGCGATGAAGTCCTCTTCGATGGAGTTCACCTGCTGGGAGATGGACTTGAGCTGGCGCAGGATCTTGCCCTCGCCGAAGCGCAGCAGTTTGTCGAGTACGGCCACGGGCTGGAACGCTCCCTCGTGATCTGGACGATCAGTCGTTGTCTTCTCTGGTGCCCCTCAGGTCTCCCGAGCGGCGGTGTCGGTGGGCGGTCTGGGGTGTCCCCGCGGGGACGTACCCCCGACAGCCGGATCCATCCTAGGGTATGCCTCCCAATCCTTGGTCGACGGCGAGCGGCGTTCTGGGCGTTGCGCAGCCGACCAGGGATTGGGAGGCATACCCGCAGCTCCGAGTCGCGTCAACCGAACCGGCCGACCCGGAGCCGGGCCGCAAAACTGACCACGAACGGCGACATTGCGCCAAGCAAACATGCAGTGTGCCGGGCAAATTTGCCCGGCAGACTGCATGAACACCACGTACGCGTGGTAGTCCGACGGGGGTCGGATCAGACCTCGCGGAGGACCGAGACCCAGGTCTTGGGGCCGCAGATGCCGTCGGTGACGAGGTCGCGCGTCGCCTGGTAGGCCTTCAGGGTCTTCTCGGTGGCCGGGCCGAAGGAGCCGTCGGCGGCGAGCGGGAACCCGCGGTAGGTCAGCGCCACCTGGAGGCCCAGGACGGCGTCGTTGTCGTCCTTCGGGCGGACCGTCACCACCAGTTTGGTCCACGTCTTCGGCCCGCACACCCCGTCGGCCACCAGAGCGTTGGCCTTCTGGAAGGCGATCACGGCGGCCGTCGACTTGGCACCGAAGTCGCCGTCCGGCTTCAGGGTGGCGCCGTGCTGGTTCAGCAGCCCCTGCATCGCCTTCGCCCGGTACCCACCCACCTTCTCCTTCAGGGTCTGGTAGTTGTCCACCAGCTCGGGGGCGGCCTGGCCCAGCTTCTTCGCCACGTCGGCGCGGATCTTGGCCAGTTCGGGATAGAGCTTGTGGCCGGGGCATTCAGTCATGTTGAAGTCGCGGTGGCCGCGGATGTTGTTCACCGGGACGCCGTACTGCTGGCACAGGTAGGCGACCAGGCTGATCATCGAGTCCCACAGCGCGGTCGGCGGGAGCAACTCGGTGTAGGTGCCCTCGTGCTCGATGCCGAGGCAGTACGCGTTCGCCCCGCCGACGTGGGCGCCGAAGACGAACGAGTCGCCGGTGGCGAGGGTCTCCAGTGAGCGGTGCCGGCCCTCGGTGATGTGGCCCCCTCGGCTGACCGTGAACTGCTGGCCGGTGTCGGGGAAGCCGCGGCCCAGGTGCGAGTTCTGGATCGACCGCGACAACGCGAAGGCGTGCTCCTTGGAGTAGTCGGTCGAGTTGCCGGTCGCGGTGTGGTGGATCAGGATGTAGGTCGGCTTGTAGTCGTTGATCTCCAGGGTTTCCGTGGGCGTCTTGGCCCCCCAGGTCGCGGTCGGGTGGATGGTCGGCTTGGTCACCGCCGCGTACGCCCGGGGCATCCCGCCGAAGTCACCCACCAGACCCACAGTGGCCGCCAGTCCAGCGGCAC
Source organism: Propionibacteriaceae bacterium (assembly GCA_052094425.1). Lineage (GTDB taxonomy): Bacteria > Actinomycetota > Actinomycetes > Propionibacteriales > Propionibacteriaceae > Microlunatus. The sequence continues at coordinate 5,324 of JBQDIN010000002.1, read as the reverse complement.
CCAGCAGGAGTCCACGACGCGTCAGCGCGGCCGAGCCTCCTCGGCCGGGTTCCTGTTCGTTCAGCCGGGAGTCCTGCTCGTTCGACGGGGCACACTCAACACACATGGGACACCTGCTCCTCAGTTCGGACGTTTCGGTGAACCTAGGAGCCGGCGGGGCCAGCGACCGCGCTCCCACGGTTGTGGTGCCGGAACCGGAAGGGAGCCCCGCCCGAGTCACCGAGTGCGTCTCACCCGGTGGACGCCGATCACCAGGTGAACAGGGTGTCCGGGAGCGGCGTGCGACCTCGGACGTGCTGGTCGCAGAAGCCGAGCACGGTCTCGTTCCAGATCCGGGAGTGCGCCGGGGACAGCACCCAGTGGTTCTCGCTGCCGAACTGGAGGAAGCGGTGCGGCAGGTCGGCCGGGCGGCCACGGAAGCCCTCGACCAGGTCGAACCACATCCGCAGCGCCTCACTGACCGGCACCCGGTAGTCCCGGTTGCCGTGGGTGAGCAGGATCGGGGTGGTGTTGTTGGCCAGGTGCCGGTCCGGGGAGGAGACGGCAAACCACTCCGGTTCGTCCTCCGGACGCCCGTGCACCCGGGTCTTGTGCACGGCGGCGTCGGTGGTGGCGTGCTGCTGGTCCAGGGCGTACAGGCCGGCGTGCGTGACGATCGCATCGAACCGGTCGGTGTGGCCGGCGATCCAGTTGGTCATGAAGCCGCCGAAGGAGGCGCCCAGCAGCGCGGTCCGGTCCGCGTCCAGCCGGGGGCGGGCCAGTACGTGGTCGGTGAGGGCCTCGACCTCGGCCCAGACCACCTCCGGGCGGCGCGGCCACCCGCGCTTCAGGCCGGCATCGCCGTACCCGGTGGACATGGCCGGGTCGGGCAGCAGCACCGCGTACCCCCGGGCCACCGCGAGCCACGGGCACCAGCGCCAACTCCACGCGTTGTACGAGCCGTGCGGGCCGCCGTGGATCCACACCATCAGGGGGGCCGGCCGGTTGCCGCGTGCCTCACGTGGGACGCAGAGCCAGGCACCGACCTCGACCCCGTCGACCGTGGTGGACACCCGCTCCACGGTGCCGGGAAGTCTCCCGATCGTCCCCGGGGCCGGGAGTCGACGCGGCGCGGTGGCCCGCCGCAGGGTGAGCCGGACCGGCGTCGCCGGTTCGTCGATCGCGGACCGGAGGGCGTACAGGTGCGTCCCGTCCGCGGTCGGCTGCAGGCTGCTGTAGACGGCGTCGTCGGCCAGGGTGCGGCGCACTGCCCCGGTCCGCGGGTCGATCGCCAACACCGCCCCGCGGGAGTGCAGGTCACCGGCGACCAGCAGGGTGTCGGAGTCGGCCGTCCAGCAGAACTCGCTCGGCGTGAGGTCGCCCAGGCCCACCACCACCGGAGCCCGGCCGACACCCCGGCCGGCCACTGCGTGCAGCTCGAGCCGGACGTACCCGGGGTCGGTCGAGGTCGAGGTGGTGCTGCGGCCGACGGCCAGGGTGCGGCCGTCCGGGGAGAACCGCGGCATGCCGTAGCCGACGTCGGCGTTGCCGCGCAGGAACAGCCGGCGCTTCTTCGTCGCGGTGTCGATGACACTGATCGAGGACAACGACTCCCCGCGGCGGGCCCGGCGGGACCAGCCCGTGGCGACCGTACGGCCGTCCGGGGAGATGTCACCGCGAGCCATCCGGAGCGACTGGTCCGCATCGGGCGCCAGGTCGCGGAGGTCGCCGTCGGCCGTACCGTCGGCCAGCACCAACCGGGCCGAGGTGTCGCCGACCTCGTGGTCCCAGAAGCGGATCGGCATCCCGGTGTGCAGGAACGCACTCACCCCGCGTTGCTTGCGCTCGCGGCGTCGGTCCGCATCGGTCCCGAGGTCGGCTCCGACCAGGACGCTGGTGCCGGCCAGCACGGTGCCGTCGTCGGCGACCCCGTGGATCGACAACCCGCCCGGGGCATCGGCGACGACGCGGGCCTCACCGTGGTCGGGCAGCCGCCAGATCGCCTGCTTGGGCTCGCCGTCCTCGTCGGACTCGGCGTCCGGGCGGGCCGAGGTGAACAGCAACGTCCCGTCCGGGGCGAACCGGGGTGCCGACTCCCCCTTCCGGGAGAAGGTCAGTCGGCGCGCGGGCCGCTTCTGCTCCGGGTCCACCTCCCACAGTGAGCTCGTGTACCGGGCGCCGTGCCGGTCCGGTTCCTGCACCGCGACCACCACCCGGCCGCCGTCGGGCCGGACGGCCAGGGCAGTGATCCGGGGCATGTCGACGAAGGCGGCGATGTCAGAGAAGTCAAGGGGCTGGGCAGCGGGAGTGGAGGTCACACCGCGGCACCTTACCGGCCGGCTCCGGCCGGCAGGATCCTCCGCCGGTTCGCCAGCTGGGTGGTTGGGAGATGCTCCACTAGGTACGCACCCGCAGCGGTGCGGGTTGTACGGCCGAGAGTCCGAGCCAGCCGGCCATCGTGTCCAACTCCGCGGCGAGGGCCTCGGCGACCTCGCCCTTCCGGTCGGCGCAGCGCGGCTCCAGCCAGGCGGCCTTGGTCCGCAGCACCCCGGCCGCACGGTCGGCCTTCAGGTCGACGCGGCCGACGATCTCGTCGCCGAGCAGCAGCGGGTAGACGTAGTAGCCGTACTGCCGCTTCGGCTCGGGGACGTAGATCTCGATCCGGTAGAAGAAGTCGAACAGCGCCTCCAACCGGGCCCGTTCGAAGATCATCGAGTCGAAGGGGCTGAGCAGCGCGCGGGCCTCGATCCGGCGTGGCACCCGGGCCTCGTGCCACAGCCAGGCCGGCCGGTCCCAGCCCTGCACCCGGACCGGCAGCAGTTCTCTGCTGTCGATCAGTTCAGCGATCGCGACCCTGGTCATCGAGGAGCCGATCCGGAAGTAGTCCCGCAGGCACGGTTCGGTGGCCACCCCGAGGGCGCGGGCGGCACACCGGACCAGGCCGCGTACGGACTCCGCCGGCGTCGGCGTCGCGGTGCCGAGGACCTCCTTCGGGAAGACCCGTTCCGGCACCGCGTAGACCCGTTCGAACTGGCTGTTGCGGCGTACCGAGGTGATCTCGCCGGTGGTGAACAGCCACTCCAGCACGGTCTTCACCGCGGACCAGTTCCAGCCCCAGTGGCTGCGGTCGCGGACCTCGTCGTGCTCGATCTGGCGGGCGCTGATCGGGCCGCGGGTGGCAACCTCGGCGCGGATCCAGTCGACCAGGCCGGGCTGTTCTTCCGCGAACTGCTCGATTTCTTTCCACACGTTGCGGCGCTGGGCCTCGGCCCGGAATCGCAGCAACGGCTGCAGGGTGACGTCGATCAGGCTGGCCGCGTGGCCCCAGTACTCGTACAGCCGGCGGGGCGCCCGATGGGCGGCCCGGTCCAGCAGTGCGGTGTCGTAGGTGCCGAGCCGGGAGTACAGCGGCAGGTAGTGCGCCCGCTCCACCACGTTGATCGAGTCGATCTGGAACTGGCCGAGCCGGGTGATCACGGCCTGTACGTCCCGCATGCCGACCTCCCGTTCCGGTCGGGGCCGGTCGAACCCCTGGGCGGCCAACGCCACCCGTCGGGCCTGGGCCAAGGTCAGGGACTCTCGTGGTCTGCTCACGGAACCCGACCCTAGTGCCGGGCCCGGACATGGTGCAGGTCCCGCCGAACCCGCTCAGGGCCGAGTGGCGTCCGGGCTGGTGGCGCCGAGGTACTCCGTGAGCAGCGGGCGCAGGTGCTCGCGGGCGGCGCGGTAGGTGGCCACCTCGGCCGCGGCGACCAGGACGGTGTCGGAGTCGGAACGCGCGGACGGGTTCGGGCCGCCGACCGCGGCCAGGGCGGCCGGCAGGGTGTCGCGGACGCCCAGTGCGTACACGCCAAGGGCGGCGGCGCCCAGAGCCGTACCGCCGGTGTCCGCGGCGACGGTGAGCGGTCGGTTCGTGACGGCCGCCATCACGGTGCGCCAGACACCGGAACGGAACGGAGTGCCGGTGGCGCGGATCGACGTCACCGGACAGATCTCCTCCAGCGCGTCCACGATCGTGGCGATCTGCAGGCAGACGCCCTCCAGGGTCGCCCGGATGAAGTGGTCGGCGGTGTGGTGGCTGCGGACGCCGAGGTAGGCACCGGGCAGGTCCGGGTCCAACGGGGCCCGCTCGCTGAGCAGGTACGGCAGCATCATCAGGCCGTCCGACCCCGCCGGCACCCGGGCGGCGCGGGCGAGCAGGGCCGCATCGGCGTCCGGCTCCGCAGCCAGTGCGGGAGCGAACACCTCCCCGGCCCAGCGCATCGCGATGCCACCGTTGCTGACCGCCCCGCCGCTGACCCACAGGTCGTCGGTCAGGGCGTAGCAGAACAACCGACCGGCGGCGTCGAAGGTGGGCTCGGCGACGGCCATCCGGACGGCCCCACTGGTGCCGACCGACAACCCGGCGACCCCGGGCACGATCGCGCCGGTACCGAGGTTGCCGAGGGGCCCGTCGGCGGCGCCGATCACCACCGGCACACCGTCGGTCAGGCCGACCCGGCTGGCCGCGGCCGCAGACAGGTCCAGCACGGTGGTGGTCGGCAACACCTCGGGAAGCTGGTCAACGGTGATGCCGGCGAGGTCGACCGCGCCCGGGTCCCAGGTGCGGGTGTGCACGTCCAGCAATCCGGTTCCCGAGGCGATCGACAGGTCCGTCACCAACCGGTCGGTCAGGTGGTGCACGACCAGGTCCTTCAGGCTGGCCCACCACCGGATCTCGGCGGCTTGGGTCGGCTCGTTCCGGGAGAACCACATCAGCTTGCTCAGCGGGCTCATCGCGTGCGCCGGGGTGCCGCTGCAGTGCAGCAGGTCGATCCCGCCGTTGGCGCGCAACCAAGCCGCCTCGGTGCCGGCCCGGGCGTCGGCCCAGGTGATCACCGGGGTACGCGGACGGAACCGCTCGTCCAGACCGACCAGCGCGTGCAATGCGGTTGAGACCGACACCGCCAGCACCTCGTCCCCGGCCAGGTCGGCGACCACCTCGGCGAGGGCCTGGTCGATGGCGGCGAGCAGGATCCTCGGATTCTGCACCTGCCAGCCCGGCTCCGGCTGCTCGAGCGGGTACTCCTGCTGGGCGGCGGACCGGGCCCCCGTGCCCGCGTCGATGCCGAAGGCGGCCACCTTGACCGCGGTGGTGCCGACGTCGACACCGATGATCACCGGACCGGTCCCGGTCGGAACAGACTCAGCCACGCGGTCCGCCGGTGATCACGTCGACCCGGTCGGCGACCAGGGCACAGAACTCCTCGTCCGCGGCCACGTCCTCGGCCAAGGTCGCCAGGACCGCCGGTACGGCCGCGGCCCCGGTGGCCGAGGCGGCCGCCCGCCGTGCGGTCTCGGCGCCC
>JBQDIN010000001.1:49812-183050 GCA_052094425.1 Propionibacteriaceae bacterium | reverse complement strand
GGGCACCGGTCTGTGCCGGCACCTCGTCCGTCTCGCCCTGCTCGCCCATGGTCGGGATCCCCATTGCTGCCGTACCGGCCGTCTCGCCGGCTCCCTCGATCGTAGGAGACGATCCGGGCCCGGGAGCGCCGGAATCGCCGGTGCCGGGGGATTCACGGTCCTCCGGCGGCTTCCGACGGGTCACGGTGGCGACGATCTGGTTCACCTCGGTGATGCGCAGCAGTCGGGCGAACAGCAGGAACAACCCGACCGCCACCACTGCGGCCACCACCAGGGACAGCACGACGGCCGGCTTGCTGACCGACCACTGCCGGAAGCCGAAGGCGATCGCTCCGGCGGCGATTCCACCCGGCAGTACGGCCAGGAACACCCGCAGGCAGTGCCGCAGCACCGGGACGGCGCTCAACCCGGGCAGCTTGCGACCGAGCCAGCGGAAGGCGAGCACCACACCCAGGCCGTACGACAGGGAGTAGGCGAGTGCCAAGGCGGCGGCCACCAGGCTGGGTCGCTGGATGGCCAACACCAAGACGACGGCCAGACCCGCGTTGGCGATCGCGATGATGCACTGCAGGAAGAAGGTGGAGCGGGTGTCCTCGAGGGCGTAGAAGGTGCGCAGGCAGATGTAGTGCAGCGTGAACGGCACCAGACCCACCGCGAAGCCCATCAGGGCCCAGGCGGTGTAGGTCCAGTCGGTGGACTCGGCGTCCCAATGGAACAGTGCGTCCGCGATCGGGATGGCGAGCGCGAGGAAGGCCACCGCCGCGGGTAGGAGCACCGTGACGGCCAACCGCATGGTCCGGACCGACTCGTCCCGCACCCCGGCCAGATCGCCGCCGGCAGCCAGCCGGGAGGCGGAGGGCAGCATCGCGGTGGCCAGCGAGATGGTGATCAGCGAGTGCGGCAGGACCCACAACAGGTACGCGTTGTTGTAGACCGTCAGGCCGCCGCCGCTACCGCCGACGCTGGCCCGACTGGCCAACCGGTTGACCACGACCAGCGCGGCCTGCGTGACCAGGACGAAGCCGAGGGTCCACTTCGCCAGGTGGAAGGTGTGCCCGAGGCCCGTGTGCCGCAGGTCGAACCGGGGGCGGTAGTGGAACCCGGCGGCGCGCAGGTAGGGAACCAGAATGGCTGCTTGGGCGGCGATCCCCACGGTGGCACCGAGACCGAGGACCAATTCCTGCTGGGTGGTGAATGCGGCACCCGTGTCGCCCACCCCCCATATTCCGAGGTAGACGGCGAAGACGGCGATGGAGACCAGGTTGTTGACCACCGGGGCCCACATCATCGGGCCGAACCGGCCGCGGGCATTGAGCACTTGACCGGCCAGGAAGAAGGCGCCGTAGAAGAACACCTGGGGCAGGCACAGGTAGGCCAGGGTGACCATCGAGTCGTACTGGGCCGAGAGCGCCGGCTCGCGCCACTGCCCGTCGGTGTAGAGCCGGATGATCAACGGCGCCGCCAGCGTGACGATCACGGTGACGACACCGACGATCAACAAGAAGGCGGTCATGATCCGGTTGGTGTACGCCTCACCGCGATCCTCGTCGTGCTTGACGGCGCGGACGATCTGCGGAACCAGGACGGTGTTCAGCGCGCCGCCGGCGAACAGGATGTAGATGCTGTTCGGAATCGTGTTGGCGAAGCTGAACATCTCCGCCTGGCGGGTACCCGTGTCGAGCACGAAGGCGATCAGGATGACGCGGAGGAAGCCCAGTACCCGGGAGGCCATGGTCCCGGTCGCCATCAGCACACTGGCCGAGATCAACTGGGAGTTGGTGCTCCCCTCGTCCCTCGCAGTCACCCGCTGATCAGTCATCGAGGCGGGCCTCCTGGTCGGTGTCGGCCCCGGGTTCGGTCGTCGTCCCGCTCGCGTCCGTGTTGGTGCCCTCATCGGTACCGTCGCTCGAGTCCGTGCTGGCGGTCCGCTCCCGGCGCACCTGGCGGATCCGGAAGACGGTGGCGCCGACCAGCACGATCCCGGCGCCGACGGCGATCAACCAGCCGACGGTTCCGTATCGGGTGGCGACGACCTCGATGCTGACCGAACGGCCCACGTCCGCGGGGACGCACTCGGAGTCGGTCTCGCAGACGGTGGTCAGCTGGGCCTCGACGGTGACCGGACCGTTGCTGACCGCCTGCGGTTGGACGAGGGTGTTCACGGTGGATCCGGCCGGGATCAGCAGGTCGTCCTCGGGGGGGATGGACAGCCGGCGGGTGTTGCTGGAGGCGAAGTCGAGCCGGACCCGGACGTCTTGGGCCAGGTTGTTGGTGACGTTGATCGAGACGTTGCCCTCGCTGCCGGTCATGTAGACACGGCGGCTGGCCTGCAACTCCACCCCGGAACCGTCGAACACGCTCCCCAGTTGCTCCAGCTGGGGGTCGACGTAGGCCCGCGACGGCTCCTCGGCGCCGCGCCACCACTGGCTGGCGGCTCGGGGGAGGGCCGCGTTGGCCCCCTCCTCGACCAGCTCCGGCTGGTCCAGCAGGCGCTGGTAGTTCGCGTACCCGTCGGCCAGGGCGTCCACGGAGTCCAGTTGGGCCGCGGTCAGCTCCTGGTCGGCCGCCGACGGCGGGTACGTGAGTTGGCCGGGCCAGTCTGTCGGGGTCGTGGCGAGCAGCTCGGTCAGCGAGCGGCGCTCGGTCCACGGCGCGTCGGCGGCGGCATCGGCGGCGGCTTGGGCGGGAGAGGTGATCAGCCGTACGGTCGCGGCCCCCCGGACGGTCAACACGCTGATCAGGCTGTCGGCAAGCAGACGCTGGCGCTGTTGGACGGTCGTGGTGTCCGGGGCCGGGCCGGGGCCGCCGTCGAAACCACCGGCCGTGAAGTTGACCACCGGAAACCCGGCCTCGCCGGTGTGTTCGTCGCCCGCCAGCAGGGTCTGGTCCGCTCCGGTGCTGGTGTCGGAGAGCAGCACCGCCGTGGGATCGAGGGTGGCGGCGGTGGCCACGGTCTCCTGGTCGGCCAAGCCGCCTGCCGGCAGAGCGAGGAGGGGCAGATTCCGCGTGGCGGGCACGGTCTGCGCCGCGGCCACTCCCCGCTCGAGCACCCGGGCCCCGTTCTCGCCGTGGTGGGCGAGCGCGGCCAGGTCCGGGGCCGCGAACGGAACCCGGTGGCCGTCCCCGGACGCCGTCAACTCCCCGAACCTGCCGAGCCACGCGGCGGCGGCCTCGGCGCCGGTACCTTCGACCGTGTCGCCGCCGGCGTTCCCGACCCGGTAGCCGCCGGACATGGTGGTCAACTCGTCGACCAACGCGGGGTCGACGGCGAAGCTCACGTCGGCCCGGGCGGCGGATTCCAGCAGCCGGTCCAGGCGGCCGCCCGCGGCCACCTCCTCGGCCAGGTGGTCGTCGCGGAACACCGGCTCGTCCGAACCGAGGGCGGGAGTGAATACCGCGGGCGGGCTGCTCAACAGCACCACCGAGGTGACCTGCTGGGTCTCCTCGGGGGCCGCGCCCTCGGCCCGGACCGGCAGGAAGGTCCGGGCCCGCCCGATCGCCCGGCTGTCCAGTCCGACGACGTGCACCCCGACCAGCAGGACCCCGTTGGTGGTGGGCACCTCGAGGTCGGACAGGGTGGATCGGACCTCGAACGGGACCGACTCACCGGGCGGGATCTCGGGCAGGTCCTGGAAGGCGCCCTCGGTGGTGCGCCGACAACACAGGGGGTTGTCGGCGTCCGACTCCAGCGCGGCCGTCATCGCCTCCCGGGTGACGATCGGGTCCGGGCTGCGCCACAGCAGGGCCTGCTTCTCGGTGAGCACGGTGTCGGTGGTGTTGGTGACGGTGCCCTGGATGACGATCGTGTCGTCCGCCGCGGGGACGGCTGGGGCCAGGCTGGTCATCCGGATCGTCACCGACGATTCCGGGTCCTGCGCCTGGGCCGGCGTGGCCGCGAGGGCCCAGGCCGAGCCCAGGAGCACGACCAGCAGCCCGATCGTCAGTCGTCCGACGATCCGGCCGAGGCCAGGGGTCGCCGTCACCGTCACGCCGGCCATCCTAGTGCTGCGATTCAGATGATGCTGCGCCCCTCGCGGCGAGCCTCCCGCCACTCCCCGAGGAAGGCGCGGCCGATGACGAACAACACGATGGCGACCAGTACGGGCCAGACCAGGATGTAAGCGGTGAGCAGGATGGTGGTCATGGGCGCTCCTCCTTGGGGTTGGACGAGGACGGGTTGGACTCGGTGGCTGTCGGAGCCTCCTCGTCGGCCAGGTGGGCCAACTCCTCGTCGAGGTCGGTCGCGGGATCGAAGTCGCCGACCCGCTGCTTGATCAACGCGAAGTCGAAGGAGACCCGGGACCGGACGGACAGGGCGTAGCAGACGACCGTGCTCACCGCGTAGGCGATCAGTGAGGCACTGAGGGTTGCGTAGTCGTGCAGGAAGCCCAGGGCGAACGGGGCCGAGGCGAGCATGGCGACCACGGCCACCACCTTGGCGACCCGGAGGCCGAAGAAGCCGAACGCCATCAGGCCCAGGACGACGCCGATTCCGATCACGGACACGGCGTCGAAGATCCAGCCCACCGCACCGACCATCGGGATCAACTCGAACCGCACCGGGATGAAGACGGCCACGGCGACGATCACCGAGATGGTGAACGCCTTGTTGGTGACCTTGTCCCAGTAGAAGCTGGCGATCACCGGGAAGACCAACGCGCCCCAGAGTGCGCCGACGAACACCAACAGGTCGAGGATGTTCAACTGCATGCTGGCGAAGGCCACGGCGACGGCGGTGGCCACCACCATCGTCAGTCGACCGACCAGCAGCATCACCTTCGGGGAGGCGGCGTCCTTCCCGGCCACGTTCTGGCCGTACACGTCAGCCATCGCGATCGAGGACAGGGCCGACAGGTCGGAGTCCGCCGTCGAGGAGAGCGCACCGATGATCATGATGAAGAACAGCGCCACCAAGATCGCGGGCAGGTAGGAGGCGGCCATCTGCGGGATCAGGTTGTTCACGTCCCCGCCGACCGGCTCGACCCCGAGGTAGAGCGCCAGCACGCCGAACATCCCGACCCCGATCACCATCGCGCCGTACCCGATGGTGGCGGTGATGAAGGTCGGCTTGATCAAGTCCTCGCGGACCGCGAACAGGCGTTGGGCGATGGTCTGGTTGCCGATCGCGTACGCCAGCACGGCGGCGATGTAGGGGGCACCCTGGTTCAGGAACGCCTCACTGGAGAAGAAGTTCCCCTGGGCGGGGGTCAGGTTCGCGGCCCCGGTCTCGAAGGCGGCCGGGAACCCGGCCGCGAAGAACAGCACCGGGACGATGATGGCGACGGCGCCGAGCATCGCGACGACCTGGATGAAGTCTGTGAGCACCGAGGCGCGGAACCCGGACCAGAGGGTGTAGAGCAGGACGCCGCCGGCGACGGCGAACACGCCCTGGATGAAGTTGAACGGGGACAGCATCGAGATCAGTACGCCACCGGCGATGAAGTTGGACATCAGGCTGATCAGGCTGCCGACGATGTTGGAGCCGGCGAGCATCAGTTGGCTGGACCGGCCGTGCCGGGCGTGCATCACCTCGGCCAGAGTGTGCGCCTTCGGTGCCACGGCGCGGATCCGCTTGCCGAACGGGTAGATGAACAAGATCATCAACGCGCCCCACAGGCCGTAGTGGATGGGACCGGAGATGCCGTAGGTGTAGCCGGACGTGGCCGAGGCGTACATCGACGACGCCCAGATCCAGGTGGCGGTCATGCTGGCTGCCGAGATGCCGAACCCGACCTTGTTGCCGGCTGTCATGTAGCCGTCGGCATTCTCCTGTTTCCGGCCGATCCTGGTGGAGATCAGGAACGTCCCTCCGTAGAAGAACACCAACAACAAGATCACGATCAAGGCGCTGAACTGAACCATGCCATCCATGCGCCACCTCCTTCAGACGATTTCGCGGACAGGTATCAGCGGCGGCCGGTCCCGGTCGGGACCGCCGCGCAGGCAGCGTCGAAATCAATCACACCCATCGAGCAGTTGTGGCCGTCCGCGGAGTGGGACGTGGCCGTGGACACCGGAGCGGCCCAAGCAGTGGACCCGTCGACCGTCACGATCGTGGTCGCCTCGTTGCGCTCCATCGGGCTCCGGTGGGACGACCGCGATGGATCGTCCGAAGAACTGCATCGGACAGTAGCAGCACTGCTTCTGACCCGGGCGCAGGCCCACTGCTGAGCGCCACCGGACGGGGGGAGGGTGCTGGTTCCGGTAGAGTCGGCTGGCGTGCCTGACCTGAACGAGGCCCAGACGAACGCGCTGGGCGAGATGCTGCGGATCACCCCGGTGATCGACGCGCTCGGAGAGCTGTTCGGCGCCGCAGGTCACGAGTTGTACCTGGTCGGTGGCTCGGTTCGCGATGCCCTGTTGGGCCAGTTGGGCCACGACCTCGACTTCACCACCTCGGCCCGGCCGGACGAGGTGGAGCGGCTGCTGCGGGCGTTCCGGCCGGCCGGTGGTGGCCAGGTTGCGGTGTGGACCATCGGCAAGGAGTTCGGCACCATCGGCTGCCGGGTCGCGGTCGAGGACGGACCGGACTGGGTGATCGAGGTGACCACCTTCCGCGCCGACGCGTACTCCCCGGACAGCCGCAAGCCCGAGGTGCGCTACGGCGACGACCTCGACTCCGACCTGGTCCGGCGCGACTTCACCGTCAACGCGATGGCGATCTCCATCCCGGACCGGCGGTTTCGCGACCCGTTCGGTGGTCTGGACGACCTGGCTGCCGGCGTGATCCGTACCCCGGCCACGCCGGAGCAGTCCTTCTCCGACGATCCGTTGCGGATGATGCGCGCGGCCCGGTTCGCCTCCCAACTCGGCTTCCTGCCGGCACCGGAGGTGGCGCAGGCGATGCGGGCGATGGCCGAGCGGATCACCGTGATCTCCGCCGAACGGGTTCGCGACGAGTTGACCCGGCTGCTGCTCACCGACCGGCCTCGGGCCGGGCTGGACCTGCTGGCGCGCTCCGGTATCGCCGACCACGTACTGCCCGAACTCCCCGCGCTGCAGTTGGAGCGGGACGAACACCACCGGCACAAGGACGTCTACGAGCACAGCCTCAAAGTGCTCGAGCAGTCGATCGACCTGGAGGGGCGGCTGGAGCGTCGACCCGACCTGGTCAGCCGGTTGGCGGCGCTGCTGCACGACGTGGGCAAGCCGGCGACCCGAAAGTTCGAGGACGGCGGCAAGGTCTCCTTCCACCACCACGACGTGGTCGGCGCCAAGATCTGCCGCAAGCGGCTCAAGGCGCTGAGGTTCTCCTCGGACGAGATCAAGTCGGTCTGCACCCTGGTCGAGTTGCACCTGCGCTTCCACGGGTACGGCGACGGCCAGTGGACCGACTCGGCCGTACGCCGCTACGTGCGTGACGCCGGCGCGGAGCTGGAGCGGCTGCACATCCTCACCCGGGCGGACTGCACGACCCGCAACCAGCGCAAGGCCGCCCGACTGCGGGCCGCCTACGACGACCTGGAGGCGCGGATCGACGCGCTGGCCGAGGAGGAGGAGTTGAGTTCGATGCGGCCGGACCTCGACGGCCGACAGATCATGGACCTGCTCGGGATCGAACCGGGGCCCCAGGTCGGCCGGGCGTACCAGCACTTGCTGGAGTTGCGGGTCGAGCACGGTCCGCTCGCCCCCGAGCGCGCCGAGGCCGAACTTCGGCGCTGGTGGTCCGAGCAGTCCTGAGCAGGCCTACTTCTTGGTGGCGAGCAGGGATTCGGTGCCCTCGTTCATCGGCACCCCGCGACTGACCACGGTGAAGACGACGCCGATCAGGGCGTAGATCACGGCGACGGTCACGAGCAGGACGACCGAGTGGCCGTCCGGCGGCAGCAGGAACGCGGCGAGTACTCCGGCCAGCACCAGCGCCACGTTGAAGATCATGTCGTAGAGGACGAAGACCCGTCCCTTGAATTGGTCGTCGACGTGGGCCTGGACCAGGGTGTCGACGCAGATCTTCAGGCTCTGCGCGGTGATCCCCAGCAAGAAGCCGGCGATCAGCAACGGCACCCGGGAGATGATCGCCCCGGGCACGACCTGCAGCACCGCCGAGGCGAACAGGCAGATGATCATCCAGCCGCGCACCCCGGCGCGGGCGGTGCCCGGCGGACACACCACCGAGGCGAGGACGAAGCCGGCCCCGGTGAACCCCAGCAACAGCCCGAGGTCGGCGATCGCCACGTCCACCTCGGTGACCTCGTGGAAGTAGTTGCGGTAGAGCAGGATCATCGTGACCGTCACCAGCCCGTACGCGATCCGCTGGACGCCGATGGTGGCCAGCCCGATCGCGGCCGGACGCCGGTCTGCGAGGTGCCGCAGGGCGGCGGCCAGGCCGACGGCGATGTCGCGGGCCCGGGCCGGTTCGACGTCGTCCGGACCGAGTTGGTGGCGGGGGATCCGCAGGGACAGCGAGGCACTGATCACGAAGCCGATCCCGGCCAGGGTGAACAGCATCGCGTCGGCCATGTAGGCGGGCACCTGGCTGCCGACGGTGAGTCGCAGCACGGTGCCGAGGCCGGCACCGACCATGGTCCCGGCCGGACCGACGGTGGGGACGACCGCGTTCGCGATCAGGTACTCGTCCTCGTCGATGGTGTGCGGCAGCGAGGCCGACAGGGTGGCCAGGATGAACCGGTTCATACTCATCGCGAGGAGCACGCCGCCGTAGAAGACGAACTCCACCCAACGGGCCTGCAGGTTGGTCGACACCAGCAGGGCGAGCCCGACCACCAGTCCGGCGCGCAGCAGGTCGCCGATGACGAGGATCTGGCGTCTCGACCAACGGTCCAGCACCACACTGACGAAGGGGCCGAGGACGGAGAAGGGCAGCAGGGTGATGGCCAACACAGTGGCGATCGCGACCGCATCCGGTTGGCGCTGGGGGGAGAAGAGGACGAAGGAGGCGAGGGCGATCTGGAAGACACCGTCACTGCTCTGGGCCGCGACCCGGACGGCGAGCAGACGCCGGAACAGGACGTGGTGCCACAGGTGGCGCAGGCTACGGACGAACTCCACCGCCTGAGTCTCCCACCCCGGGACTCATGGACTCCCAGCGGGGACTCACTCGTTCTCGGGCGGGTACTTCTCCAGGTAGGAGTCGAGGTCGTCCTTCTTCAGCGCCTTGGACATCTCCGCCAACTGCTCCTCGTTGACGATGTCGATGCTCTCCCCGTTGGGACTGGTGCCGAAGCCACTGATCGGGGCCTGCAGCAATTCCACGTCCTCTCCGGTCAGCCGCAACGACAGGCCGACCTGGCGGATCTCCTCGTTGCTGAGGGATCCGTCCACGGTGAGGTGCTTGGCCACCCCGCTGATGAACCGGGTGAACTTGGCCGGGTCGGCCATCACCGAGCGGCTCATGCCCTTCTCCAGGATGGCCTTGAGTACGATCCGCTGCCGCTCGGCCCGGTCCAGGTCACCGTTGGGCAACTGCTTGCGTTCCCGGACGTACCAGAGCGCCTCCTCGCCGGAAATGGTGATCTCGCCCTCCGGGTACTCGTACCCGTGGGACTTGGAGTAGTGCTCGTTGTGGATCGTGACCCCGCCGAGGTCCTCGGTCAGGCTGATGAAGCCCTCGAAATCGGCCATCACCACGTGGTCGATCCGGGTCCCGATGAGTTCCTCGACCGTACGCACGGCCAACTTCGAGCCACCCAGGGAGTAGGCGGCGTTGATCTTGGCCTCGCCGTGCCCGGGGACGTCGACCCACATGTCCCGGGGGAAGGAGATCAGGTAGGCGTTCTGCCGGTCGGCATCCAGGTGGGCGATCATGATCGTGTCACTGCGGCCCTCGCCGTCAGCGTTCTTCGGGTCTCGGCTGTCGGAGCCGAGCAGCAGGTAGTTGAGGGGTCCGTTGGCGCCCGGTTCCGGGGTGGGCGCATCGGGACGGTCGGGATCGTCGTCCTCGGGGAGGCTCTCGTCATCGCGAGTCAGGTTGTCGATCAGGCTCTGCTCGACCTTCAGCGCGTACAGCCCGACCGCAGCGGCCGATCCCACCAGCAACACGCTCAGGGTGAGGATGATCGGGAGCAGGATACGACGACGCCGCCGACGCGGTCGGCGTGGCGCAGACTCCTCGGTCCCGGTCTCTTCGTCGGTCATGTCCCCCCTGGGTGGTGTGCTCGGCAGTTCGAGTGTAGGCGCGCCCGGTGCGGCCATCCGGTGTCGACGGATACTCGTGCACCCGTCCTGATCAGGTATACGCACCAGGTGGGCGTTCGGTTGTCCCCGGATCCCGGACGAGGAACCGGGGGTTGATCAACCCGCGGCGAGGCGGCGCCGCAGGAACTCGGCCAGGTCGCCGGTCTCGCCGTCCCGACCGCCCTTGCCGATCACCAGCGGGGGTGGGGTGGGTCGGAGCCGGGCTCCGCGCACCCGTTCGGCCAGCCCACCGGGCACGGTGAGCACGTAGTAGTTTCCGTCCGTGCCGACGGCCACGCTCCGGTTCATGCGCAGGTACCACCCCTGCTGGTCCGTCCTCACCGACTGGCCGCTGAGCAGGGTGGCCCGCAGCGGTTCGGGGGCGACCCCGCGCGTACGGGCCTCGGCGACGAAGGAGTCGATCAGGGCCTGGGCGGCCTTGTTCTCACCGCGTTCGTGGGCGGCGGCCAACTCGGCCCTGCGGGCGGCTTCCTCGGCGCGGGACACGCTAGGACACGCCTCCCAACCCCTGATCGGCTGCGCAACCCCCAGAACGCGACTGACTGCGTTGCCGTCGTCGTCCGTAGAACACCGCTACGACCTCCTCCGCCGCCTTGGCAGTCACGCCCTGGACACGGCTCGCTGACGACCACGGGTTGAGAGACATGTCCTCCTCAGATGTCTTCCTCGGTGCTGGCCGACCTCTTCACCTTGACGAACTTCATGTACTCCTTGACCGTCTCCTTCGGGTCGCCGCGCATCATCAGCTTCCCGTGGTCGAGCCAGATCGCCTCGGTGCACATCTCCTTGATCGAGCCGAGGCCGTGACTGACCAGGAACATGGCGCGGGCCCCTTCCCGGAGTTCGGCCATCTTGGCGTTGGCCTTGGTGCGGAAGGCGGCGTCGCCGGCCGACAGGGCCTCGTCCACCATCAAGATGTCGGGCTTCATGTGCACCGCGACGGAGAACGCCACCCGGGAGGACATGCCCGAGGAGTAGGTGCGCATCGGCATGTCGATGAAGTCACCCAGCTCGCTCCAGGCGACGATCTCCTCGGTCCGCTCGACCACCTCGGCCCGGCTCAGCCCGGCGGCGAGCCCACCGAGGACGATGTTCTCCCGACCGGAGAGTTGGTTGTTGAATCCGACGCCGAGGGCGAGCAGAGTGCTGGCCCGTCCCCACACCTCGATCGACCCGGAGGTCGGGGGGAGGATGCCCGCCATGGCGCGCATCAGGGTGGACTTGCCGGCGCCGTTGGCTCCGATGATGCCCATCGCGGTCCCGGTCCGTACGTCGAAGGAGACGTTCTTGATCGCCTCCACCTCCCGGGTGGCGCGTTGCCCGCGACCGAACCTGATCAACGCCTGCTTCAGGGTCGGGCGCTTCTCGAAGGTGGTCCGGTAGGTGATCGACAGGTCCTGCACCCGTACCGCCAGCGGCTTCTCACCCACGCTCGGCTGCTCCGGGGCCTCGGCGGGCGTGTCGGCACTCGCCGGTGTGTTCGGCTCGGTCGGCGTGCGGGCTTCCCCAGGGGGCTGGGTCACGGTCGTGTCACTGGTCGACTCAGACGATGCGGACAGAGAACTCACGCTCCCTCGACATGAAGTAGGTGAACCCGACGATCGCGGCGACGAACGCACACGCGGCACCGGTCAGCCACATCGCCAGGGGCGGGATCGTCCCCATGTGCAGGAGGTCGGTGTAGCCGCCCACCATCGAGTACATCGGGTTGAGCTTGGCGATGGTCTGGAGGACGGGGCTCATCCCGGCCAGGTCCGCGGGGTACCACAGGATCGGCGAGAGGTAGAGCCACAGCCGCAGGAAGTACGGCAGGAAGGAGGAGGTGTCGCGGAAGTACACCTGCAGGGTGGCGAAGAGGGCCGCCAGTCCCATCCCGAAGACCGTGATCATCCCCAGGAACACGATCGACAGCAACATCACCGGGGACCATTCCCGGCCGAAGATCAGGTGGAAGGCGAGGTAGACGGGGACCGTCGGCAGGAAGCGGAAGAACGCACTGCGTACGGCCGACAGCGGGATCAGCAGTCGCGGGAACGCCGTGTTCAGCAGCAGCTTCCCCGATCCGGTCACCGACTTGGCGCCGGTCGAGCAGCAGGCCTGGAAGTAGGTGAAGGCGAAGAGTCCGCAGGTCAGGTGGGTGAAGCGTTCGGCCGGGTCCTCCGAACCGCGCCGGATGATGGTGACCAGGACGAAGTAGACCCCGGCCAGCAGCAGCGGGTTGAGCACCAGCCACAGTTGCCCGAAGACGGTCATCGAGTTGGCGCTGCGCATCTCGGCCTTGGACATCTCGGCCGCGAAGGCGCGGCGGTGCCACAACTCCCGGACGTAGGTGCGCATCTTCGGAAGGCCCGCGCGGTGCGGACCGAAGTGGTGGTAGACGGGGTTGAACTCCGTCTCCGCCGCGGCCTCCCGGGCCTTCACGTCACCGCCACGCACCGTCATCCACTTCCGTCGTCCACCGGGCGCACACACCGGGCCCACCGGCCGGTGAGCGATGGATAGTCTGCCACGCCGGGTGCTCCCCGTGCCCATTCCGGGTGGCCGTGGCGGGGGACTCGGGCCGAAAATGTGTCCCGCCTCACGCTGCGTTCCGGAGCAGCCCGGTCCTCTGCGCGGCCAACCGCCCCGTGAGCGGGTCCGAGACGGTCAGGACTCGATGAAGCTCTCGACGGCGTCCCGGGCGGTGGCGTCGTCGAACTGGACCGGCGGGCTCTTCATGAAGTACGCGCTGGCGCTCTCCACCGGGCCGCCTTGGCCGCGGTCCTTGGCGATCTTGCAGGCACGGATGGCATCGATGATGATCCCGGCCGAGTTCGGCGAGTCCCACACCTCCAGCTTGTACTCCAGCATGATCGGGGCGTCGCCGAAGCCGCGGCCCTCGAGCCGGACCAGGGCGTGCTTGCGGTCTTCGAGGAAGGGGATGTGGTCGCTGGGTCCGATGTGGACGTCGGCCTCGGCCATCTCCCGGGGGATCTGGGAGGTCACCGCGCGGGTCTTGGAGACCTTTTTCGAGGTCAGCCGGTCCCGCTCCAGCATGTTCTGGAAGTCCATGTTGCCGCCGAAGTTGAGCTGGTACGTGCGCTCCAGCCGTACCCCGCGGTCCTCGAACAACTTCGCGAGCACCCGGTGGCTGATGGTGGCGCCGACCTGGCTCTTGATGTCGTCGCCCACGATCGGCACGCCGGCAGCGGTGAACTTGGCGGCCCACTCCGGGTCGCTGGCGATGAAGACCGGGAGCGCGTTCACGAACCCGACGCCGGCATCGATCGCGCACTGGGCGTAGAACTTGTCCGCCTGATCCGAACCCACCGGCAGGTACGAGACCAAGACGTCCACCTCGGCCGCACGCAGCGCCGCAGTCACGTCGACCGGTTCGTCCGGCGACTCCACGATGGCCTCGCGGTAGTATTCGCCCAGCCCGTCGAGGGTCGGTCCGCGCTGCACCGTCACCCCGGTCGGCGGCACCTCGGCGAACTTCAGGGTGTTGTTCTCGCTGCTGAACAGGGCCTCGGACAGGTCGCGGTCGACCTTCTTCGCGTCCACGTCGAAGGCGGCGACGAACTCCAGGTCGCCGACGTGGTAGTCGCCGAAGCGGACGTGCATCAGGCCGGGCACCCGCTCGGTGTCGCTGGCGGCGCGGTAGTACTCCACCCCCTGCACGAGGGAGGAGGCACAGTTGCCGACGCCGACGATGGCTACCCGGATTTTTGTCACCCGCAGAGGATATCCTGCGGCTGCCCGCACCGGAGCATCCCCTCGCACAATCTCAGCCGATCGGGACGAGGCCGGTGCTGTAGGCGATCACCACGGCCTGGGTCCGGTCCCGGGCGCCGAGCTTGCCGAGCAGGTTGGCCACGTGGGAGCGGACCGTCTCCACCCCGAGCACGAGTTCAGCGGCGATCTCGGCGTTCGTCATGCCGGTGGCCACCAGGCCGAGGACCTCCTCCTCGCGCCGGGTCAGGGCCGGTCCCCGGAACTGCTCGCGCTGGGGGGTGGCCGCGGCCAGGCGTCGGATCGAGGCGGGGAAGAGCAGGCTGGTGCCGGCGGCCACGGTCCGGACGGCACCGATCAGCTGATCCGCGTCAGCGCGCTTGAGCAGGAACCCGGACGCGCCGGCGCGGAGCGCGTCGAAGACGTACTCGTCGCTCTCGAAGGTGGTCACCACCAGCACCTTGGGCGGGTCGGGCAGGCCGAGGACGAGTTCGGTGGCGCGGATCCCGTCCACCTCCGGCATCCGGACGTCCATGCAGACCACGGTGGGGCGCCTGGCCCGGACCACCGACAGTGCCTCGGCGCCGTCGGAGGCCTCGCCCACCACCCGGAGGTCCGGCTCCGTCTCCAGGATGCTGCGCAGTCCCTGCCGGACGATCGGCTCGTCGTCGACCAGGACGATGGTGATCGACTGGGCGGTGGGCTCGGTCATGGGCGCTCCTCGGTTCGCTGCGTACGGGGGGTCGGCTCGGGTGTGGGAATGGGCAGGACGGCCCGGATCCGCCACAGTTCGCCGGCCGGAGCGGCGGTGAGGGAGCCGTCGAAGAGGGCCACCCGTTCGGTCATTCCGCGGATGCCGCGCCCGCCCTGCCGGCTGCGCGGCCGGGCCCGGGTCGCCAGCGGGCTCGCCACGATGATCTCCACCGACCGGTGATCGCGGGTGGATCGCGGGGTGACCTTGTCGAGACCACCGCCGACGCGGGTCGAGTTCGTCGCCACCGCACGCAGCACCACCGAGACCTCCCCCGGGCCGGCGTGCTTGTGTGCGTTGGTGAGGGCCTCGGACAGCACCCGGTAGGCGGAGCTGGAGAGCAGTATCGGCAGGGTCTGGTCCTCGACCAGCGCCGGGTCGAGGTCGGCGGTGATCGCCATCCCGGCCGCGCGGTGGGACCGGACCAGGATCGGCGCGCGGTCGAGTCCGGGATCGGGCTCCCGCCGGGCGGAGGCGGTGTCCTGCTGCTCGGATTCCCGGCGGTGCAGCAGGCCGAGCGTCCGATCCAGGTCGTCGGTGGCCGAGCGGGCCGTGGTCTCGATGGTGGCCAGGGACTCGCCGGCGCGGTCCGGGTCCCGGTCGATCAGGCGGCGCCCGGCGACGGCCTGCAGGGAGATGATGCTGAGTGCGTGGCCGATGCCGTCGTGCAGTTCGCGGGCCAACCGGGTGTGCTCGGCCTCGAGGTCGAGGCGTTGCCGGGCCACCTCCAGCCGGTCGGCGTGGGTCGGGCCGAGATAGGCGGGCGCCAACCGGGCCGAGATCACGCCGACCAGCCAGAGGGCACCGCAGGCCAGCACCGTGGCGGGGATCCCGAGCAGCAGGACCAGCCCGGTCTCGCCGGGTTCGTGCACGTTGGGGAGCCAGTCGAAGGACGGCCCCGCCTCGACGGGCAGACCCACCCGGCTCAGCGTCAGGTACCACATCATCGGCATCACCAGCACCAGTACGACGACAACGATCGCGGACAGGACCAGGTGGGCGGTGACCCAGACCGCCGAGCGCCAGCGGTGCTCCGGGCGCAGCACCTCCGGGATGATCAACTCGCTGCGCAGGTCGAGCAGGGTGCTGGCAGCGGTGACCTCCAACTCGCGGATGCCGGGGAGCAGTCCGATGGCGGGAATGCCCAGGACGAGGAGGGGGATGACGACGGCGTACGGGATGCGGAACACCTCGTGCAGGAACGGGGCCGCGGAGATGATCAACCCGATCGTGGCGATCCCGATCGCCGATCCCAGCAGCACCCAGGTGCTGCGCAGCACCACCCGGGGGAACCGCCGGGGTGTGGTGGTGGTCACGAGTCTGGTCATCCTGCCAACCGACGATGCCCTACGTAGCCGGCCACCGCCAGTGCCAGCGTGGGCGCCCACAGCCAGAACGGGAAGATGACGACGGTCTTCAGGGTGTCGACGAGGCTCAGATCGCTACCCGGGAACTGGCTGAACAGCATCGACACCCCGGCGGTGCCGAGGATCGCGGCGACGACGAAGCCGGGGACCGCTGCTGCGGCGAGGGGGACCGGTCGGCCGGCCAGGATCGGCATCCAGCGTGGGAAGACTTCCCCCCAGGGACGGATCAGGCCGATGGTGAGGATCGATCCCACGGCGGCGGCGCCGCCGAGCAGGAGACCCCACACCCGCAGTCCCGGATCGATGGTGCCCGGCGAGAGCTGCTGCCACGGCGTCAGCCAGGTCAGCCGCAGCAGGACGTACGGCAGCGGGCAGGCGGCGGCGATGAGGGTGAAGACGGTGCGGTGCGTCCGGACGAAGACGGCCATCCGGGCGCCACCGTCGCTCCCGCTGACCTGGCCCCACGCAACGGCGATCCAGGCTGCGGCGGTGGCGAGGAAGAGGGCCGGGGCCAACTGCGTCAGCGCGGCTGGACCGACCGACTGCAGGATCTGGGCGGCCAGGTGCGGCACGGCAGCGGACTCGTCGAACACGCCCATGATCACGCCCCAGGCCGCGGCACCGGCGACCAGGATCAGCAGCACCGGGCGCAGCGCCCGATAGCGTCGCAGACCCTGGACGATCAGCAGGATGAGTCCGGCCGGGACGCTCAGGGCCACGAGGTAACCGGCGAGCATGATCAGGCGCGATCCCTGGTAGCCGGTGACCAGCAGCAGCGCGAAGCCGAGGCCGGCGATGGCGGCGACCGGGCGGACGGCTCGGGCGCGGCGGGAGATCACCCCGACTCCGAGGGTCACCGTGCTCACTGCGACGAGCAACGTGGCGGCGGCGGACGGGCTGAGGAACCGGAGCACCACGAGCACCTCGGCGGCCAGCGGGTGGGTGGCTGGTGCCAACAGCCACCAGAGTCCCAAGGCAGCGGTGACGGTCGAGCCGCCGAGGGCGAGCAGCAGGCGGGCCGGCATGCGGCCGCGCGGGGGACGTGCGTCGGTGGCGGCATCGGCCAGGGATGGTGTGGTGGACACTTCGAGCTCCTCGGTGCGTGGATCGTCGGTGCCTCCACAGTCCCGAGATTCACGTCCCCGGACCTCCCCCGGGCGGGTGATTCGGGTCGCCGTCAGGGTGATTTCCCGCTGCTGTCGGAACTCGTCGTCCGCCGCGGGAGCGCGGCCGGGTCTCCCGGCGGAACGGGCCCGGAGGGTGTTCAGTCGTTCGTACAGCCGCACGAATGGCGGTGCTGGAAGGAGGTCGGTATCACCGCCACCTCCGGGGTCCGGCTGGGGTCGGCGATTCGGGCCAGCAACAACTCGACGGTGCGCGCCGCGAGGGCGCCGACGTCCTGCGCCCTCGCCGTGATCTGGGGCTCGAACAGGTCGGCCCACTCGAAGTCGTCGTAGCAGACAAGGGCGACGTCGTCGGGTACGCGCAGCCCGCACTCCTTGATGGCCCGCAGGGTGCCGATCGACATCTGGTTGTTCACCACGACGAGCGCCGTCGCCGGGTCAGGCCCACGCAGGTGCGCGAGCACCTGCTGCATGGCGATCTGCTGATCGGACTCTCCCCGGATCACCAAGTTCGGATCATCGATCAGTCCCAGGTCTGCTCCTGCCGTGCGATATCCGTTCAACCGGTCCTGGGCAGACATCGATGTTGCCGTGCCGGCCACCAGACCGATGCGCCGGTGGCCGTGCTCGTGCAGGTGCGTCGTCAACTGTGCCATGGCCTGTTCGCACTCGGAGTACACCTGGTCACAGGCCAAGGTCGAACGACGGTCCAGGCACACCAGGGGCAGCCCGTCGTCGAGCAGGCCGGTCAGCTGGCGGCGGAAGACAGCGCTCCCCTCCAACGGGTTCACGATCAGGCCGCTGACCTGACGGGCGACGAGGTGGTCGATGACGTCCATCGCGACAGCGGGGTCATCATTGGTGTCCGCCAGGACGAGGGTGAACCCGGCGCGACGGAGTTGCTGCTCGATGCCGCGGACCAACTCGCCGAAGTACGGGTTGGTGACGACCGACATCGCCAGGCCGACGGTGTCGGTCGACTGGCGGGCCAGGGCACGGGCGGTCAGGTTGTGGCGGTAGCCGGTGGCCGTCATGGCGTGCCGGACCTGTTCCTCCGTGGTCGGTGCCACCTTGCGGGTCTGGTTGATCACGTGGGAGACCGTGGTGATCGACACGCCGGCCATCCGTGCGACCTCGGACATCGTTGCCACGGGCCCTCCTCGATCTGAGCGGGACGAGACTCCCGCATGCTCGTCGTCGATCGAACCATATGACCGGGGAGGGTCTTGCGCAAGCGCTTGCGTGTCGAGTACTGTCAGCACACGCAAGCGCTTGCGTAGCGAGCGAGGCCGGGAATTCCGGCCCGGAGACGGACGAGGGAGTACCGCCATGAGGAGAACACGGAGAAGTGCGATCAGCGCCCTGGCCGCAGGGGCGATCGTCCTGAGTCTGGCGGCCTGTGGATCGGGCGATTCGGAAACCGGCGCGGCGGGCGGTGCAGCCGAGGACCTCACGATCGGGTTCGTCCCGGGGATCGCCTCTGATCCGTTCTTCAAGGCCATGCAGGTCGGTGCCGAGGACGCTGCCGAGGAACTGGGGGTCGAACTCCTCTGGCAAGGCGCTCCGGACGAGTACTCGCCGCAGTCGCAGATCCCCTTCGTCGAAACGATGCTGACCCAGCAGGTCGACGGACTGGCCCTGGTGCCGACAGATCCCGACGCGTTGCAGCCCAGCGTCACCAAGGCGGAAGGTCTCGACATCCCGGTCGTGACGGTGGACACCACGGTCACGGATCAGGCGTACCTGACCTCCCACATCACCGGTGACAATGTCGACGGCGGGAGGCAGGCAGCCAAGACCCTCGCCGAGCAGATCGGCGAGGAGGGACAGGTCTTCCTGATGTCGGGATCGCCGACAGCCACGACGAACCAACTCCGGGAGCAGGGCTTCACCGAGGAACTGGAGAACTACCCGGAGATCGAGTTGGTGGGCAAGGAGTACGCGAACAGCCAGCCGGCCACGGCGACCTCTGCGGTGAACAACATCCTGCTGAAGTACCCGGACCTGAAGGGCATCTTCGCCGTGGACGGCACCTCGGGCACGGGTACCGTGGCGGCCCTCCGCAACGCGGGCAAGGCGGGTGAGGTCAAGCTGATCGGCTACGACGCGTACGAAAACCAGGTCGCGGACCTCGAGGAGGGCGTCTTCAGTGCCTTGGTGGCGCAGAAGCCCGGCGAGGAGGCAGCCCTGGCGCTGGAGTACCTGGTGGCCACCATCACCGGTGAGGGGACCGACCAGATCGAGAAGGACGTCGTGCTGGAGAACGTGGTGATCACGAAGGAGAACCTCGGTGAGACGAAGCAGTACCAGTACCCGTCCTGATGACTCGGGCGACGTGGTGAAGTCGACGTCGCCGGACGAGAACGGCTCCGACCGCTCCTCCCGCGGTGACGTGTTGCGGGCGACGCTGTTGCGCCAGGACGTGATCCTGCTCGGCGTCCTGGTCGTCATGATCGCCTTCTTCACCGCCCTCAACCCCGTCTTCCTGACCCGCTTCGCGTTTGCGAACGTGCTCCAGGACTGGGCACCGATCATCCTGTTGGCCGTCGGTGAGACCTATGTGATCGTCACCGCCGGCATCGACCTGTCGGTCGGCTCGACCCTCGGGCTCGCCGGAGTCGGTGCAGCCCTGGTGATCCGGTCGCTCAACGAGGGCGGCATGTCGTCCGCTGCTGCGGTGACTTCGGGGATCGCCGCCGCGCTGGCCATCGGCCTGGCCGTCGGGTTGATCAACGGGTTGTTGATCACCAAGGCCAGGTTGGCCCCCTTCATCGCCACCTTGGCCACGATGGGTGCCGGAGCAGGCCTGACCCTGGTGCTCACTGGTGGCGTGCAGATCGCCGGTGGCCCGCGTGCGGTGATCACCCTGGGGAATACTCAGTTCGGCGGGCTGGTGACCATTCCGCTGCTCGTGGTCCTCACCATCGTCGCGATCAGCTGGGTGGTGCTGCACCAGACCCGATTCGGGCGATGGACCTACGCGATCGGATCGAACGCCTTCGCGGCGCGTGGTGCGGGCATCAACGTCGAACGACACCTGATCAAGGTCTACATGCTGTCGGGGGCGCTGGCAGCACTGGGAGGCGTGTTCGTCTACGTACGCTTGGGGTCCGGGTCCCCGACCTCCGGGCAGGGCCAGGAACTCGCCGCCATCGCCGCCGCCGTCATCGGCGGCTGCAGCCTCTTCGGTGGCAGCGGCCGGATGTCCGGGACGGTGCTCGGTGCCCTCATCACGACCGCGGTCCTGAGCGGCCTGATCCTGATCGGCGTCGCGCCGAACTGGCAGCAGGTGGTGATCGGGTTGCTGATCGCGGTGGCAGTCGGGGTGCAGCAGTTCAGTGCTCGTCGGCTGCAGAACGGGGTCGGTCATGGGTGACGAGCCGGTGTACGCGGCCCAGGGCGTGTCGAAGTCCTACGGACGGGTGACGGCACTGAGGGACGTCGACCTGAGTGTGTCCGCAGGGGAGATCGTCGGCCTGGTGGGTGACAACGGCGCGGGAAAATCCACGCTGGTCAAGGTGCTCTCCGGGGTGCACGGCCCGGACCGCGGATCGGTGTTCCTCGACGGAGTGGCCCAGGACTGGAAGTCACCGCAGGATGCGTTGGCGGCCGGGATCGAAACCCTGTACCAGGACTCGGGCCTGTGCCCGGACCTCACCGTCAGTGGCAACGTCTTCCTGGGCAGGGAGAAGGTGCGCACAGGCCTTCTCGGTCGCCTCGGGTTCCTCGACCACACCGGCATGCGCCGTTCCGCTGCGGCGGAACTGGAGAACGCGGGGATCGGGTTGACTTCGGCCGGTCGCACCGTGAACCAGTTGTCCGGCGGCCAGCGGCAGGCCGTGGCGATCGGCCGCGCCGTGGCGTGGGCGCGGAAGGTGATCATCCTGGACGAGCCGACCAACCACCTCGGGGCGCGTCAATCCGGGGAGGTGCTCAAGGTGATGCGTCGCGCCAAGGAACGCGGACTCGGGGTGATCTTCATCTCGCACACCTTGCCGCACGTTCTGGAGGTGACGGATCGCATCGTGGTACTACGGCTCGGTGAGGTGGTCGCGAACGAACCCACCGCGAGCTTCACCCCCGACTCGCTCCTGAAGGTGATCACCGGACTGGGGCCAGCCCCGGGGCGATCGGTCGCCGTCGAAGCGGAGGAGGAGAAGTCGTGAGTCGGCTGCAGTTGGCGGTGGATGCGCCGGAGCACTGGGCCCTGGTGCCCCGATTGCGAGATCACTTCGATGTGATCGAGGTGGGCACGCCGGTCCTGAAACGGTTCGGGCTGGCGGCGATCAGTACCGCCCTCGAGCTCGGTGGTGGGCTTCCCGTTCTGGCCGACACGAAGACCGTTGACGGTGGCGCCCTGGAGGCAGAGATGGTCTTCGCCGCCGGCGCCTCGATGATGACGGTGCTGGCCGATGCGTCCCCGGCCACCCGGGCCGATACGCGAGCGGTGGCACAACGACACGGGGCGGAGACGATCCTCGACACGATTCTGGACGGCAGCATCGACCAGGCTTCCCTGATCGACGGTGTGGATGCCGATGGAGTCTGGATCGCGCTGCATGCTCCGTCGGACATGCGCCGGGCCGGGATCGAGACCGATGCCCACATCACCGGGGTGAAGCGATCCCGGGCCGCCGGATTCCGGGTGTCGCTGGCCGGTGGTGTTCGCCGTGCGAACTTGGCACAGGTGCTCGACGCGGCACCCGACATCATCGTGATCGGCTCCGGAGTGACCGCGGCCGAGAACCCGGAGGAGGAGGCGCAGTGGATCAGGCAACAGGTCGACGCACGGGCTGGGAGCTAGCCCGCACCGAGCTGGAGCAGGTGTTCGCTGAACTGGACCTCGCCCAGTACCGGGACTTCCGCGGAGCGCTGGCGAGCTCGCCGGGGCGGATCTTCTTCTCCGGCCAGGGGCGCTCGGGACTTTCGGCGCAGATGGCAGCCATGCGGTTCATGCACCTGGGGCGGCGCAGCCACTTCGTGGGCGAGGCGACGGCCCCTTCGGTGCGCGCCGGTGACCAACTCGTGTTGGTGTCGGGCAGCGGTCAGACTCCGGTCAGTGTCGGCTTCGCCCGGATCGCTCGTGCGGAGCAGGCTGAAGTCCTGTTGGTCACCCATCAGGAGGTGAGCCCGCTGCGCGAGCGTGCTGATCACACGATCGTGCTGCCCGCCGCGCACAGCGAGCAGTTCGGTGGCACCCTGTTCGAACAGTCGGCGCTGATCGTGCTGGATGCGGTGCTGTGGGACCTGATGTCGGATGTGGGCACGGCGCCCGAGGCGATGCTCCACAACCACACCAACCTGCAGTGATCACGACACCGTGGCCGGCAACCGGGACTGCCGGCGGCTACGTCGGGGTGGTCAGCGACGTCCTGGTCGACGTCGTGGTCGACCGGGGCGGAGTGGAGCGCCTCCATCCCGGGGGTGCCGGCCTGAACCTGTCGGTGGGACTACGGGACCTGGGGGTGCCGGTGCTCCTCGCTGCCCCGCGGTCCGATGACGAGGTCGGCCGGGACCTGTGGCGCCGGATCCACGCGGCGGGCATCGACTGGCTGGGACTCCCCGGACCCTCGCGCACCGGCCGGGCCACCTCGCGCCGGATCGAGGGCGAGCCGCAGTACCACTTCTCCCGGGAGATCCGGCAACGCCATTACGTCTTCGACGAAGCGGCGATGAGCAGGCTGGCGGCGGCCCGGCTGCTGGCCGTCAACTCCTACCCGATGGAGCAGCCGGCGGAGGTGGCAGCCCTGCGGGCCCTGGCCCGGGAGACCGGGGTGGCGTTGGTGCTCGATCCGAACGTACGCCCCCAGTTGGCCGGCGATCCGGCGGTGCTCCGGCAGGGACTGTTGGACCTGGCCGGCGAGGCCCTGCTGGTGAAGCTCAGCACCCAGGACGTCCACGATCTCGGCGTCGCGGCGGACGCGCTGGTCACCGACCTGCTCGAGCGCGGTGTCGGGGCCGTGGTCCTCACCAGGGCGGCCGCGGGTGCAGAGGTCTGGACGGCGCGCGGGGTTCACGTACACGTCGGGGCCGCCCAGGACCCTGCCCCGGTGGTGGACACGATGGGAGCGGGTGATGCCGTCCTGGCCCAACTCATCCGGGAGGTCGGCGAGCGGGGCACCGCGCTGGACCCGGAGGTCTGGCGCGAGGTCCTCGCCCGGGCGATGGAGCGAGCTGCCCGGGTCTGTCGGCGCGTCGGCGGGAACCAGTTGAAACCAGCCGAATCACCATCCGAACCGGAACAGAATTCGCCCACGAGTGAAGGGAATCCAGCATGACCAGACTCTCCGAGGCCGTTACGGCTGCCCCGCCCGAAGGGCTCCGCGTACCCCCCTATGGGCGGGAAGAACTGCGGGCCGGCATCGTGCACTTCGGCCCCGGCCACTTCCACCGCGCACACCAGGCGGTCTATCTGGACGACCTGTTGGCGCGTGGTGGGTCCGCCGAGTGGGGGATCTGTGCCGCGGGCACCCGACCCGAGAACCTGGACTTCACCGAGGCGTTGGCACCGCAGGACCACCTCTACACCCTGACCGAGAAGGAGCCGGACGGCACCTTCGGCCACCGGGTGATCGGCTCGATCATCGACAGCGTCGTGACGGCTGAGGACGCCGCGGCGGTGATCGAGAAGGTGGCCGCCCCCGAGACGCGGATCGTGACCCTCACCATCACCGAGGGTGGCTACCCGATCGACCAGGTGAGTGGCACCTTCCAGCCGGACGAACCGCTGGTCGCGGCGGACCTCGAGGCGGAGTTTCCGAACGGGACGGTCTTCGGGATCGTGCTGCAGGCGATGGCGCGACGCCGGGAGCGCGGCCTGCCCGGCATCACGGTGCTGTCCTGCGACAACGTCGAGGACAACGGGCACGTCGCCCGGGAGAGCTTCCTCGGGTTCGCCCGGCTCAAGGATCCCGAGACCGCGACCTGGATGGAGGCCAACCTCACCTTCCCGAGCTGCATGGTCGACCGGGTGACCCCCGGCACGGTGGACGCCGACCGAGCGCACGTCCGGGAGGCGCTCGGGTACGAGGACGAATGGCCCGTCACCTGCGAACCCTTCCGCCAATGGGTGGTCGAGGACGACTTCGCCAACGGGCGGCCCGCCCTGGAGCAGGTGGGGGTCGAGATGGTCGATGACGTCCGGCCGTACGAGGTGATGAAGCTCCGACTCGCCAACGGCACCCACCAGGCCCTCTGTTACGCCGGGCACCTGCTCGGCCTGACCTCCGTGCACGAGGCGATCGCCGACCCGGAGGTGGACGCCCTGCTGCGCCACTACGCCGACGTCGAGGCCATCCCCACCCTGACCCCGATCGACGGCACCGACTTCGCCGACTATGCCCGGACCGTCCGGGAGCGTTTCGGCAACCCGCAGATCAAGGACCCGTTGCGGCGAATCTGTGCCGACACCTCGGACCGGATCCCGAAGTTCCTGCTCCCGGTGGCCCACGACCGCCTCGGCGCCGGTGGCGAGGTGCGGGCCTGCGCGGCTGTGGTCGCTCTCTGGGCTCGCTACTCCACCGGTACCGACGAGCAGGGCCGGCCGATCGAGGTGGTCGACCCGCGCCACGACGCCATCACCGCGGCGGCCCGGGCCGCCCGCACCGATCCGGTCGCCTTCCTGGCCGATCGATCCCTGTTCGGTGACCTGGCGGACAGGGAGGACTTCGTGGAGCCCTTCGCCAGCATCCTCAATTCCCTGTACGAGCGGGGAACGCGCGCGACCCTGCGGTCCGAGTTCGTCGAGCGGTGACGAACGACCCGCGAAGGCCGGGCGCAGCCGACAACCTACGAGAAAGGGGGCGCGGCATCCTCGAGAACGGGGAGCACTGCGTTGGCGACATCGCCCATGCCGTACCGCGTCCGCAGCAGGTGCACGAGTTCGCGAGGTGATTGACGGGTCTTCTGGCGGCGTTCGGACATCACCCAGAGGGCACGTGCTGCCGCTCGGGATCGACGTTGGTCGTGTTGGCTGCGAACGTGTGGGCGGGCAACACGTGGATGTGGTTGGGCATCTGGTCTGGAGGGAAGTGCTCGAGGTTGTCCGTCACGATCGCGCCCGCGCGACCCACCACCGCCGCCGCCGCGACCACATGTTCATCATCGGTATTCGGCAGCCCCGAGGACCCTTCGAGTGCCTCCCAGCGTGACACCAAGCATCCTCGCAGCGGGCGCCGACATCTACCGGCTGTCGCTCCCCCGAGCTCTACGCTCGGCCGCGACCTCGGAACGGACACGGCGAAGGCGTTCCTCCACGACGTATGGGGGCTCGGGGTCCTCGCCATAGTCGACGTCGGTTTCCAACAGTGCCCTGTACTGCGCCTCACGTCGGCGCGCTCGATATTCGAGGAGGTCGTCCAGCTTGACCATTCAGCGCCGCTTGCCCGGGGTGTCGCCCGGCAAGGTGCCCTCGTCGATGAGTTTGACCACCGCGGGTCTGCTGACTCCCAGAAGGTCCGCGGTCTGTTGTGTCTTGAGCAACTTGTTCTGCGGTGCGACTGTGACGGCCTTGCCGGCACCGAGGGCCGGCCCGGAGGCGCACGCCAGATCGGATACGCTGGCGGTGCCCCCTTCGCCAAGCTGTGGCGAAGGTGCTCGGCCTCCACGTGGTCGGCTGGGATGTGCGTGCCGGACGGTACGCCCCATGAGCCTGCACGCTGCGGCTCTCCCGTCGCCGACCTCCCAAGGATCATCCAGTGGTTCGACTTCCCGTACCCGCCCGTGTGAGTGGCCTCGTCGCGGCGCTCTGCCTGGTCTCGTTGGCCGCCTGTACAGATGCCGGTGCGGATCCCGCCGCGACCCCGCCCGCCGGTGCAGCGATGGTCGAGGTGGACAACTGTGGCACCCAGGTCACGGTGGAACAGCCGCCGGAGCGGGTGCTGGCGATCAAGTCCACCTCGATCGAGATGATGTTGGCGCTCGGGTTGTCCTCTTCGATGATCGGCACCGCCTTCAGCGACGGACCGGTGCCAGCGGAGTACGCCGACGCGGCCACCGACGTACCGGTCGTGTCCGAGACCGTTCCCGGACGGGAGGCCCTGCTCGACCTCGACCCGGACTTCGTCTACGCCGGCTGGGAGAGCAACCTGACCGACCAGGGGGTGGGGGAGCGGTCCGACCTGTCCGAACTCGGAATCCAGACCCTCGTCTCGCCCGCCGCCTGCAAGGGGGAGGAGTACCAGCCCCACCCACTCACCTTCGACGACGTCGAGGCCGAGATCCGGCTGGTCGGCGACATCTTCGGGGTGCCGCACCGGGCCGAGGAGTTGATCACCGACCAGCAGGACCGACTGGCCGCCGCCACCGAGCGGGCGCAGTCCTACACCGGTGGGAAGAAGGTGCTCTGGTACAGCTCCGGCAGTGAGGCCCCCTATGTCGGAGCCGGCATCGGCGCGCCCGCGATGATCATGGAGTCCCTCGGTCTGGAGAACGTGTACGGCGATGTCGAGGACACCTGGACCGCCGGCTCCTGGGAGGCTGTACTGGACGCCGAGCCCGACCTGATCGTGCTCGTGGACGCCAGTTGGAACACCGCCGAGTCGAAGAAGGAACTGCTCGCCACCGGCCCGGCTGCCGCGCTGCCCGCGGTGGCCGAGGAGCGCTACCTGACCGTACGGTTCCCGGCCAGCGAGGCCGGGGTGGCCAATGTCGAGGCGGTCGAGTCGCTGGCCGACCAACTGGCGGCCCTCGAATGACTGCCACCCTGACCAGCCCGGAGACCCGGGACCCCGTCGACCGGGCCGCCGCGGCCGCGCGTCCCCGCCGGCCTGAGGGGCCGCTGCTGTGGATGATCGGCGGTGGCCTCACCCTGGCCCTGCTCGCCTCGATCGTGCTCGCCACCACGGTCGGCGTCGCGGACCTGACCGCCGGGCAGGTGTGGCAGTCGATCAGCCACCACCTCGGCCTCGGCGGGGAGCGGTTGTCCGGCACCCGGGACGCGATCGTGTGGGAGGTCCGGCTGCCGCGGGTGGTCACCGCCGCCCTGGTCGGCGCCGCCCTCGCCCTCTGCGGTGCGGTGATGCAGACCCTGACGCGCAACCAACTCGCCGACCCGTACCTGCTCGGGCTCTCCTCCGGGGCCGCCCTCGGCGCGGTCTCGGTGTTGCTGCTCGGGCTCAGCCTGGCCCTCCCGATCGCCGCCTTCGCCGGCGCCGTGCTCGCCCTGCTCGCCGCCCTCGCGCTGTCCGGGCCGCAGTCCGCGGGCGCCCCGGGCCGCGTCGTCCTGGCCGGCATCGCGGTGGCCCAGATCGCCAGTGCGGCGACCTCGTTCGTGATCTTCCTGAACGCCAAGGGCGACTCCTACCGGGAGGTGTTGTCCTGGTTGATGGGCTCCCTCGGATCCGCGCAGTGGGAGCGGGCGCTGCCGGCACTTCCGGTGGTGGTGGTCGGCGCGGTGGTGCTGCTCGGCTTCTCCCGCAGCCTGGACGCCTTCGCCTTCGGCGACGTGGCCGCCGAGTCGCTGGGGATCGACGTCCGCCGGACCCGCATCATCTTGCTGCTGCTCGTCTCCCTGCTGACCGGTACGGCCGTCGCCATCAGTGGGGCGATCGGCTTCGTCGGCCTGGTGCTGCCGCACGCCGTACGTTTCCTCACCGGCCCCGGCCACTTCCGGCTGCTGCTGGCCCTGGTCCCCGTCGGGGCGATCTTCCTGATCTGGACCGACACCTTGGCCCGGACGGTGTTGTCCGGCCAGGAGATCCCGGTCGGCGTCGTCACCGGGTTGATCGGCGCTCCGGTGTTCTGCCTGCTGCTGTGGAAGCAGCGCGGCCGATGACGTACCGGACGGAAGGCCGCGCGCCCGCCGACGTCGACTGGCTGGACGGCCGGGTCGGGACGATGCCGGAGACCGATCAGGGTTTCGGCCGGACCGGCCCGGTGCGCGCCACGGAGGTGACCGTGGAGATCAACGGGCGCCGGCTGCTGGACGAGGTCGACCTGCTCGCACCCGCCGGCCGGCTGACCGGGATCCTGGGTCCCAACGGCGCCGGTAAGAGCACCCTGCTGCGGGCACTCAGTGGGGTCGCCACCCCGACTGCCGGTCAGGTCGAAGTCGCCGGACGACCGGTCGCCACGCTCAGTCGTCGGGACCGGGCCCGCACCATCGCCCTGGTGGAGCAGGAGGCCGGCACCGAGTTGCCGCTGACGGTCACCGATGTCGTGATGTTGGGACGCACCCCACACCGGCAGGCATGGGCGGCGGCCTCGGTCCATGATCAGGAGATGGTCGCCGATGCACTGGCGGCGGTCGGCCTGTCCGCGCTGGCGCACCAGTCCTGGCGCACCCTCTCCGGGGGCGAGCGGCAGCGGACCCAGCTGGCCCGGGCCCTCGCCCAGCAACCGTCCGCGCTGCTGCTGGACGAGCCGACCAACCACCTGGACGTGCAGGCCCAACTGGGCGTGCTCGCCCTGGTCCGCCGACTCGGCGTCACCGCCGTGGCCTCGCTGCACGACCTGAACCTGGCCGCCGCCCACTGTGATCACCTGGTGCTGTTGTCCCGCGGCCGGGTGGTGGCCAGCGGTGCCCCCGCCGAGGTGCTGGTCCCCGACACCGTGCAGGACGTGTACGGGGTCCGGCCCCGCATCGTCGAGACCGGCGCGAGCGGGCGGCCGGTGCTCGTCTTCGACCCATCCCCGTAGGTTGAGCCAGTCGAAACCCCGGTGGTCGGCCTCGGCGGCTGAGTCTCAGTGGCTGAGTCCGGGCAGGACCTGGCTGGTGATCATCTCCTGGAAGCCGGCCTGGTCCGGCCCGGCCTGGTGCAACTGCACCTCGTCGGCGCCGAGGTCGAGGTAGGCCTGGACGTGCCGGCGGTGCTGCTCCGGATCGGCCGAGATGATCATGCGGCCGGTGAAGTCGTCGGCAGTCAACCGGTCGGTGAGGGCCTCGAAGTCCCGGGTGTGGCGCACCTCCGAGGCGGGAAAGCGGACCCCGCTCACCGGCCAGTGGGTCCGGGCGTGGTCGAGGGCCTCGGCGTCACTCGGCGCCCAACTGTGGTGCAGCCGGACCACCCGGTGCAGGCTGCGCGGGTCGCGACCCGCACTGGCCGCACCCTGGTCCAACCGCTCGAACAGCCGGGCCACCCGCTCGACCGACGCCCCCTCGGTGATCAGACCGTCCGCGACCGTACCCGCGCGGCGTGCGGTGATCGGCCCACCGGTGGCCACCAGCAGCGGCGGCGGGGTGTCCGGCAGGGTCCACAGCCGGGTCTGTTCCATCCGGAAGTCCCGGCCGGAGTGGCGGACCTCCTTGCCGGAGAGGAGCTTGCGGATGATCTCCAGTGCCTCGAACATCCGCCCGATCCGGACCGCCGGGTCGGGCCAGTAGTCGGCCACGACGTGCTCGTTGATCAACTCGCCGGCGCCGATGCCGAGCCAGTGTCGGGCGGGGAAGAGCGAGCCCAGGGTGGCCGTGGCCTGGGCCACCACCGCGGGGTGCATCCGGTACGAGGGGCACACCACCCCGGGGTGCACTGGGATCGTGGTCTGCGCGGCCGCGGCGGAGGCCACGTTCCAGACGAAGGAGGCCTCGCCGTGTCGAGTCCATGGGGCGAACCGGTCCGACAGCATCACCGAGTCGAACCCGAGACGCTCCGCGGACTGCGCCAACGCCACCGCGTCACCGGGCTTCACCTGTTCCAGCATCACCGCGTGACCGATTCGGGCGACCATGGGCCCACCCTAGTGCCCCGCCGGAGTCTTCCCGCCGGTGGCAGGAACCGCGCCGACGCTAATCTTCGGGTATGGCTGATGATCATGGCGTCCCACCGCTCGAACCCGAGTTCGTCGGGGAGTCGCGTCGGCTGCTGGTCGACGGACTGCTGGCGACCTACGACGAGGTCCACACCGCGAACCGGGCCCGCTGGGTGTCGCTGGAGGCGCCCACCGGGTGGGGCAAGACGCGGGTGGTACGGGAGTTCTACAACCGGCTGGCGGCGGAACGGCAGCTGCAACCGGCGTACTGGCCGGCCACGATCCTCGGTGCCCGACCGGAGCGCTTCGATGACGTCTCCGCCCGCCGCAAGCAGGTCCACCCCGAGGTCCGGCACACCCCCGGCAGCCTGCCGAGCTTCTTCTGGTGGGGTATCGCTGCCTCGCTGCGCAACGGGGTGGCCGCGGACGCCCTCGCCGAGGACCTGGCCCAACTGTCCGCCCACCAGGAGTACCTCGACGACGTCTGGAAGAAGCTCGCGACCTGGACCGAGCGCAACCCCCGGTGGTGGACGGGCGCGTCCGGTGCGGCGGCCGAGGAGGGCCTGACCCACCTCGCCGGCATGGCTCTGGAGGCGGCCGCGGGAGCGAGCGTTCCCGGACTCGGACTGGTGCTGCCGGCACTCCAGAAACTGCGCAGCAGCACCCGGGCGCGCGCGGAACGACGCCAACGGCTGGCTTCGGATGCCGAGATCACCGGCGCTGGGCCGGACCAGGTCGACGCGACCGTGGAGTTGGTGACCAGGCTGGCCCGACCGGGGCTTCCCGTGGTGATCTTCGTTGAGGACTTCCACGACGCGGATCCGACCTTGGCCGAGTTGGTCACCCGCTGTGCGAACGCCGATGCGGCCATCCTGGTGATCACCACTGCCTGGACGGGTCAGGGCGAGCAGCACAGCCACATTCGCAAGGCGTTGGCCGAAGCACCCCGCCGGCTCATCGCGATCAATCCGGACAGCGATCAGCTGCCCGCCCCCTTCCCGGCGGGCGCATCCCTCCGTCCGCTGGACGACGAGGCCCTGGACAGTGTGGTGCGCTTCTACTACCCGCGCGTGGATGCCGACACCCTGCGCCGGTTGACTGGCAGGTTCGCGAACCCGCTCGCCCTCGAACTCTTCTGCAGCATCCGCCGCTACCGGGACCGGTTTCCGGACGGGGACCTGCGGCTGTCCGAACGCGATGTGGCCGCCCTGCCGGCCAGCATCAACGACCTCTACCGCGGGGTCTGGAAGGAACTGCCCGACGTGGTCCGCGAGGCCCTCGTCTTCGGAGGTCTCGGGGTTCCCGTGGCCGTCGCTCCGGGCATCGCCCAGCACGACCTCAGCTGGCACCGCCCGTTGCTGCTGGACGCCCTGACTTCGATGGGCCATCCCCGGGCGGAGCAGATCGCCGAGGCACTCGGCGACCCCACTGCCTCGGCCGCCTGGGCGCGACGCCTGTCGGAGAACATGCGCGGATTCCACGAGCGGGCCCAGTGGGAGGTCGCCCTCAACGATGACGAGTTCCTCTTCGAGTCCGATCGGGAGGACTTCTACCGCGCCCTCGCCGACGCCGTCCGCCGGGATTTGGACCGGGAGACCGACGCCCCCGAAGCCGCCAGCGACCTGGTCTACCGATCCCGGCTGGCGCTGATGCTGCACGACAAGTCGACCCTCGACACGGTCGTCCTCGCCGGTTCCGTGGAGGCGGCCCAACTCGCCCTGCGGGACCTGCCCCGGGAGCTGGAGTTGCTGGTGTCCCTCGGTGAGCAGGCCGTCGAACGCCTGGACCCGGGCAGCGAACCTTGGGCCCGGGTCGCCGAACTGCATGCCTCCGCCCTCGACGAGAGCGGCCGTTCCCGGCGGGCCGCGAGGCTGTTCGACGCCGTGGTGGAGGCCTACCGGAGCGGGGTCGGTGGCTCGGTCGAGCGCGCGTACGCCGTCCGGCACAACCAGGCCATGGCGCTGCTGCGAGCCGGCGAGCCGGCCGCGGCCAGCGAGTTGCTGGAGGTCCTCGGCGCCGAGGCCTCCGCCTCCTTGGGAGCCGCCGACCACCAGGTGTTGATCATGCGGTCCAGTCTGGCCCGGACGTACCAGGGGCAGGGCCGCGTGGACGAGGCGATCGAGCTCTTCGAGCAGGTGTGGAAGGAGCAGACGGCCCACTACGGCGAGTCCGATCCGGACGCACTGGTGTCCCAGGCCGGACTGGCCACCGCCTACGACGCGGCGGGTAGGCCGGAGATCGCCATCGACCTCAACCGGTCCCTCCTCGACATCGCCCGCAGCGTGGGGAACGAGGACGACCCCGACACCCTGGCCACCCGCCACAACCTGGCCGACCTGCTGGCGCGTACGGGGTCGTTGCAGCCGGCCATCGAACAGTTCGAGGCCCTCGTCCAAGACTCCGTACGTATCCTGGGCGACACCCACCCAGGGACCTTCAGGGCGCGACTGGGCTTGGCTGCCACCCGTCTCAACGCCGGGAATCCGGCCGAGGGCATCGCCGAACTGGCCGACCTGCACGCGGAGGCGCGGCGCAAACTCACGCCGGACCACCCGGAAACCCTGGAGGTCTTCGACGGGCTCGTTGCCTTCCACCGGGTCAGCGGGCGTACGGAGGAACTGATCACGCTGGTCGAGGACGCTCTCGCCGACTGGGCCGAGGGGGGCAAGCGCGTCGAGCTGACGTCCCTGCTCGCATCCCTGCACTTCGAGGCCGGCCGGCCCGAACGGGCCGCGGAGCTCACGACCGAGCTCGCGCTGGCCCGGGAGCGAGAGCACGGGGAGGACGACCCGGCTGCGATCGTGCTGCGCAACCTGGCCGCACACAGCCTTCTCCAGGCCGAGCGCACCGACGAGGCGATCGTGGAGTTCCGCACCGTCTTGTCCCGGCGCGAACGCGGGTGGGGGCCGGACGACAGCTCCACCATGGGGGCCCGCTGGGAACTCGCGGTCGCGTGCGGTCACGCCGGCCGGGTCGACGAGGCCCTGGCCCTGTACGAGGAGGTCCTCGCCGACCGGGTGCGCGTCCTGGGCCCCGACAACGAGGACAGCGTGAGCCTGCGTCGGGACCTCGCGAGTTCGTACGCCGAGCTCGGTCGCGACGCTGACCGCGACCGAGTCCTCGGCGCAGGCCCTCCTGCCTGAGTCGACTCAGACCTCGGCCAGGGCCTCGGTCGGAGCAGCCATTGCGGCCCGGCGGGCCGGGAGCACGGAGGCCACCAGTCCTGCGACCAGGGCGATCCCGATCATGCCGAGGGTCTGAGGCACGGACACGGCGAAGTGGACCTCCTCGACGTCCATCTGCCCGGCCATGGCGGCGGTGCCGACCCAGCCGAACAGGACACCGGCTGCGATGCCGACCAGGGCGCCCACCACGGCGAGCAGCACCGCTTCGATGGCGAGCATGGCCCGGAGACTGCCTCGCTGCAGGCCGAGTGCGCGCAACAGGGCCGATTCCCGGGTGCGCTCGATCACCGAGAGGCCGAGGGTGTTGCCGACCCCGATCAGGGCGATCGCGACAGCTACGGCAAGCAGCGCGGTGGCAACGCCCAACATGATGTCCAGCACCTCCCCGATCATCGCGCTCTCGCCGAGGGAACCGCTGATGTCGTAGGCGTTCGTGTCGATCAGCGAACGGAGGTCGTCCGTCACGGCGCGGGCCTGGTCCTTGTCCGCCACCTCGGCCCACAGGCCCATCGGCTCGGCCATCGGGTCGAGTTCGTCCAGGGCGTCCGCAGTGATCACGAAGTCGGAGTTGTGGGCCACGTTGCTCAGCCACACGGTGAACTCCCGGCTCGACCCCCCGTTCTGCACCGTGATCGGATCGCCGGGCTCCAGCCCGTACATCTCGGCCGTCGACGGATCCATCAGCAGCCGGTCCTCGGTGAGGTCCTCCAGGCCACCTTGGATCACCGATGTGTCGCTCGGGTCGAGGCCCAACACGATCGAGGTGACCTCGAGGTCTCCCGCAGTCGCATCGAGCGATGACCCGGGCACCATCCGGGTCGCGGTGATGTCCTCGAGCCCGGTGACGGTACTGACCACGGAGTCCTCCAGCGGGTCGCCGTTCCACTGACTGATCGACACATCCACCGGGTAACGGTCGTTGATGGCCGAGGTCAGCGTCGTCTGGATGCTGGCCGACCCCACCTGGAGGGTGACGATCAGCCCGATCGCCACCATCAGGGCGGTGCAGGTCGCTGCGGCCCGACCTGGGTTGCGGACGGTGTTCGTGGCCGCCAACCGGGCCGTCGGTCCGGTCAGGCCGATGAGTCGGCCGAACCCCTTGAGCAGGGGTGGCAGGAAGAACGGTGCCGCGACCAGGATCCCGATCGTCAGGCTGGCCGACCCGGCGATCGCCAGCAGCAGCGGGCTGCCGACCCCGGCCAGGGCGAGGGTGATCACACCCGCCCCCAGCAGCAACAGCACGCCCGCGAGGACGGCCTTCGTCCAGGTCGTGCGGCGACGGGTGCGTGGATCCGTGGCCGGGCGCAGGACCTCCAGCGGCGCGATCCGCATGGCCCGCCGGGCGGGCAGCATCGCGGCAAGCACGGTCACGCCGGTACCGATCACCAGTGCTGCCCCCAACCAGCCCGGGGGCAGCGAGAGGCCGGTGCGCAGGGAGCCGCTGATGCCGGCGGCCAGGGCGGCGACCCCGGTCCCCAGGAGCACTCCGAGAACCGAGCCGATCAGGCCGATCAGGGCTGCTTCGGCCAGCAACCCCCGACGGACCTGGCCGGCCGCGGCGCCCACGGTCCGGAGCAGGCCGATCTGTCGCCGTCGCTGGGCGATCAGGATGGAGAAGGTGTTGGCGATGATGATGCAGCCGACCAGCAGCGCGATCGCGCAGAAGGACAGCAACAGGTTCCGGAAGGTGTCGGCACCCCCGGTGAGGGCCTTGACGGCATCGGCCTCGTAGGCGGCGGCGGTCTGTACGTCTGCGTCCTGGCCGAAGCCCGAGTCACTCAGGGTGGCCGTCAGCCGGTCGGCGAGTTCCGCGTCCGAGACCGAGCCGTCCCCGAGCACGAGGTAAGTGGTCCCGGCGCCGATCGAGGTCAGGAGCGGGGAGGTGGCGAATCCGGGCTCAGGTGCTCCGGACAACAGGGAGGTGTGGGTCGCGACGATCCCGGACACGGTGACATCGCGGGCGATCTCCTTCTCGGTCTCCGGATCCCAGCCGTTGAGCGTGATGGTGTCTCCCTCGGAGACCTCCATGCTCGCTGCCGACTCGGATCCGATGACGACCTGGTCCGCACCCCCGGGCCACGCTCCCGAGGCAAGGTCGGCCCACTGCAGGCGTTCGTCCGACGGCACCGAGTTCAGGTTCAGGTAGGAGCTGCGATGGCCCGCGGACACGTCGACCCAGGCCTCGGACGAGGGCTCGACGTGGTCCACGCCGTGCACCCCGGACAGCACCTCGGTGGCAGCGCCCGGGTCCTCGGCCGCCGGGGCTTCGATGATCACGTTGCTGTTGGCGATCCGGGCCGTGACTGACTTGGTGATCGCTTGGGTCTCGGTGCCGACGAAGACGACGGTCGCCACCATGAACCCGATGCTGATCATGATGGCCAGCACCAGAGCGACGATCCGATTCGGGTGGCGGCGGATCTCCAGCCAGGCGTTGCGCAGCATCAGACCCCCAGCTGCTTCATCGCGGCCAGCACTGAGTCGGTGTCCGGGTCGGCGAGATCGCTGACCAGTCGGCCGTCCTTGAGCAGCAGGGCGCGGTCGGCGTACGAGGCCGCGATCGGGTCATGGGTGACCATCACGATGGTCTGCTTGCGCTCCCGACTGCAGGTCCGCAGGTAGGCCAGCAGCGACTGGCCGGTCTTCGAGTCCAACGCACCCGTCGGCTCGTCGGCGAAGATCACCTCCGGGTCGGTGATCAACGCGCGGGCGATCGCCACCCGCTGCTGCTGGCCACCGGACAACTCGCTCGGCAGGTGGTCCAACCGGTCCGCCATGCCCAGGGAGCTCACCACCTCGTCGAAGCGGTCCTGCTCGACCGAGCGCCCGGCCAGATCGAGGGGGAGCAGGATGTTCTGCCGGGCGGTGAGGGTGGGCAGCAGGTTGAAGGACTGGAAGACGAACCCGACCCGGTCCCGACGGACCCGGGTGAGGTTCTTGTCGTTGAGCAGGGTCAGGTCGTGACCGGCCAGGAACACGTGCCCACTGGTGATCGAGTCGAGCCCCGCGAGGCAGTGC
Source organism: Propionibacteriaceae bacterium (assembly GCA_052094425.1). Taxonomy (GTDB): domain Bacteria; phylum Actinomycetota; class Actinomycetes; order Propionibacteriales; family Propionibacteriaceae; genus Microlunatus. The sequence goes on along the minus strand of JBQDIN010000001.1, from coordinate 147,052 downwards.
ATCAGGGTTGACTTGCCGGAGCCGGACGGGCCCATGATGGCGGTGAAGCTACCGCGGTCGAAGTTCACGCTGATGCCGTCGACCGCACGTACGGCGGTCGGGCCGTCGCCGTACACCTTGGTCAGGTTCAGGGTGCTGGCCGAGATCGCCCCCTTCGTCTCGGACGAGTCCTCGCCCGGGGCGGTGTCGAGCTCGGTGGCGGCGGTTGCATTCATCTTTCAGCCCTTTCTGGCAGTGTTCAGCACGATCGGTTCCCCAACCTAGGAGGAATCACCGGCACGAACATCGGCTCAGGGTCGCGGCCTGTGGACAACCGGGTCCGACCACGGTCACACCGCCCCTGATCTGGCGGGTAGGTTCGAGGCATGCCTCCCAGAGACCTGCGCCGCGAGATCGGCAAGGAGGTACGGCTCTGGGGGCTCGCGGTCGTGTGCGCCGGGGCCGGCGCGATTGCGGTCTCGATCACGGACTCGTTCGGCATCGGCGTCCTCGTCTTCCTCGCTGCGTTGGGAATCTGCGGTCCGATCCTGTTCATGTACGAGAAGCGGAGGAAGGCTCGCGCTGCCGAGGGCGCAACGTCGCAGCGGAACGGGTCGAAGGAGACCGAGCCGGACCGTCCGAAGCCTGACCGTCCGACCCATGGGGGCCACCGCAAGCGACCACCCAAGCGGTGAGCCCCAGCAGGTGATCAACTTCAGCGGATGACCAGGCTCAGCGGATGACCAGGCCGGTCTCGTGGGCGAGCAGCACCAGGCCGACTCGGTCGCGGCACTGCAACTTCGCCAGCAGCCGTCCGATGTGGGTCTTCACGGTGCCCTCGGCCATGTACAAGGTGGCGGCGATCTCGCTGTTGGTGGCGCCGGTGGCGATCTCCTTCAGCACCTCCACCTCCCGGTCGGTGAGGGAGGCCAGCCGGGGGTCCGGCCCGGTCGCTGTCGGCGTCGACGGGAGATTCGGGACCACGTGCTCCAGCAACCGGCGCGTGGTGCTCGGCGCCATCACCGCATCCCCGGCGGCGACATTGCGGATCGCGGTGAGCAGGTCCTCGGGGCGGGCGTCCTTGAGCAGGAAGCCGCTGGCCCCGGCCTTGAGTGCTGCGAACACGTACTCGTCCAGGTCGAAGGTGGTCAGCACGAGCACCCGGGCGGGATTGCCGGTCCGGGAGAGGTGCTTGGTCGCCTCGACCCCGTCCAGCACCGGCATCCGGATGTCCATCAAGATCACGTCCACCTCGCCGGCCTCGAGGGCCTGCACCGCGCGGGCCCCGTCGGGTGCCTCGCCGACCACCACCATGTCGTCCTCGGCCTCGATCAACATCCGGAACCCGCCACGGACCAGGCTCTGGTCGTCGGCGAGGAAGACCCGGATCGGGCCGGCTGCGGGGTTCATCGAGGTGCTCCTGGCGGGATCATCGGCCGATGTGGGGCCGGGTACGGCGGTTGTCGGGGAGGTGCGGGCGGCATCGGCAGGATGACACGGACCTGGAAACCACCGCCGATGCGCGGTTGCGCCAGCAGCCTACCGCCGGCCACGGCGACCCGTTCGTACATGCCCTGCAGCCCGTGCCCGTGACCGTCGCCGGTCACCGCGTCGCCGCGTCCGTTGTCGGTGATCTGCAGCCAGATCTCCCGTGGCCCGTAGGTGATCTCCACCTCCGCCTCGGCCCCGGGGCCGGCGTGCTTGAGGACGTTGGTGAGGGCCTCCTGCACCACCCGGTAGGCGGTCAGGCCGAGGGCCTGGGGCACCTGGGTCGGTGGCTCACCGTGGAGGGTGAGTCGGACCCGGTCGGAGGTCTTGGCGACCAGGTCACCGATGTCGGTCAGGCCGGGGGCAGGTCGGTACTCACCACTGGTCTCGTTGCCCCGCAGCAGCCCGACGATGCGCCGGGTCTCCTCCAGCGCCTCCCGGCCGGTGCCGGCGATGGTGCCCAGCACCTCCGGACCCTTCTCCGGCTTCTTGGCGGCCAGTGCCTTGCCCCCCTCGGCCTGGACGACGATCACCGACAGCGAGTGCGCCACGATGTCGTGCAGTTCGCGGGCGATCCGGTTGCGTTCGTTGATCGTGGCCATCCGGGCCCGTTGGTCCTGCTCGATGTGCAGCAGCTGGGCCTTCTCCCGGGCAGCCAGGACGCGGTCGGTCCGGGCCGCCATCGACTCCTGCCGCCGCCGACCGATCAGGTACGCCGCACTCACCGTGGTGAGGCAGATGCCGGTGAGCAGGAAGATCAGCAACATCGTCTCGTTCAACTGGTACGAGGCGTACTCGTACCCGTACCCGGACATCGACAGGCCCCAGCGCACCCCGCCGAGGACCGAGCCGACGATGCCGGCCAGCAGGCCGAGCCGGCCCCACTGCTGCGAGCACCACCGGGCCACCGTGTAGACCACGATCGGAGCCACCACGACCGCACCGGTCGGGACGTCGAGCAGGGCGACGTGGATCAGACCGATGAAGGCCGTCGTCGCCAGCGTGACTTCCGGGAAGTGCCGACGCAGGATCAGCGGGACCACCATCAGCAGGCCCAACAACCCGACCCACGCACTGGCCATCAACAGGGTGGGGAAGATGAAGCAGACGACCACGGTTCCGGCCAGCACGACATCCCACACCCAGCGACTCCACTCCTGGGGTGTGGTCTCCTTGGCGATGCGCGCGGCGATGTCCATGACCGGGTCCAGCCTAGGGCCAGCGCCTCCGCAGACCATCGGACCGCGGTCCCAGTTCATCCCGATCCGGTGGGACCTGTGTCGTAGCTTCCCGTCGGGCTAAGGTGGCTGGGTGAAGTGGAAGTTCTTTGTCCTGCTCGGTGCCACCCTCTCCGCCCTGTTCCTGGTGATGCACCAGCACAACCAGAAGGCCCAGGCGGAGGCCGAACTGTGGTCGGAGGCCACCGACTCCGTCTGACGTGCGGGACCCGGGCTTGGTCGGGTCCCGGAGAGGATCGCCATGACTGATGAGGTGTTGGACACCCGGCCCCTGGAGACCGCCGAGATGCACTCGACCGTGCTCCGCGCCTTTGCCGACCTGTCCCGCGACGAGGCCTGCACCGTCGTGTGTGACCGGGACCCGTACGACCTGCGGGAGCAGCTCGACCTCGAACACCCGGGCAGCTACGACTGGCACTACCTGGTCCGTGGGCCGGAGCAGTGGCGGGTACGGATCACGAAGCTGTCCGCCACCCCGCTGCCGCGGATCCTGACCGACCTGCCGACCGCGACCGAGCAGGCCCGCGCTCCGGAAGCGTCCGGGGCGGTCTGGAAACTCCTCACCCGGGATCGTGACCTCGACTCCAACATCGTCCGGCTGCGGCCGAACACCAGCATCGAGGCGCACACCGGTCCCGACCTGGACGTGCTGATGGTCGTCCTCGACGGGGCCGGACGGCTCGGGACCGAGTTGGACACCGTCGACCTCGCCACCGGTGCGGTGGTGTGGCTGCCGGCCAAGTCGCGTCGCCAGTTCACCGCGGGACCGTCGGGGATGACGTACCTGACCGTCCATCCGCGCCGGCAGTCCCTCCAACTCCAGCCGACCCGGCTCGCCTGACCCCCCCTCGTACGAGAAGTTCTGGTCCCTTCGCCGCGACAGTCGCAGCGAAAGGGTCCAGAATCGCTGAGATTGCTTCATTGGGTTTATACAACGAAACGACTTGATTTCCAACAATTCAGTAGGTAGTTTCGAGGTATGGCAGCACGTACACGACGAGATGACGAGGCGCGACCGATCCACAACCGCGTCCGGGTCGTCCGCGCCGAGGCCGGGATCTCCCGCGCCGAGCTCGCCGCTCGGGTGGGGGTCAACCCGCAGACCATCGGCGCACTGGAGCGCGGCGACCACTACCCGAGCCTGAATCTGGCGATGAGCATCTGTGAGGTGTTCGACGTCCCGATCGAGGCCGTGTTCAGCCGGGAGCCGTTCCAGTCGATCGCGGCGGCCTACCGCCGATCCGCACCAACCGAGGAAAAGGAGGAGCAGCCATGACAGACAGCACCGTCAGCGCGGCCCGTCGCCGTTCGTTGATCCCGGTGGTGATCGCCGGAGGCGTGGTCGGATGGGGTCTGATGGTGGCGATGGTCGTCACCCAGCAGCCGTTCAGTCTGGTCGGGATGGCAGCCCTGGCCGTGTTCGGCGCCTGCTGGATCGGCGGCCGGTTCCTGACCCGCGACCTCGCCGAACGGCGTGCCAACCAGGTGGACGAGTACGAGTTCGACCAGCGCTCCGAGGTCCGCGACGCGGGTTATGTCGTGGCGCTCGGCGTGATGATGGTGAGCTTCGTGCTGTTGACCGTGGCAATGAAACTGGCCGAGAACGGAGTCCCGGGGCTGCTGCACCAGGCCCCGTACATCGTGTTCGTCGGCTTCCTGTTGGCCGCCGCCGCCCCGACCTTCCTGCTCGCCTGGCGGGTGCGGAACCAGACCGATGAAGAAGGAGAAGTGTGATGACCGAGAAGATGCTCGACGGCAAGCTGACCCTTCCCGAGGCACTGATGGCCTTCCTGCACAACAAGGACGGACAGGTCTACCAGTCCGCCCGCCCCAAGCAACTGACCGCGGCGGCCGAGCTCGGCGAGCTGGCCCTGGCCGGCCACGTGGAACTCGAGGACGCGAAGCTGGTAGCCGGTGCGCCAGTCAAGCCGGGAGAGCGGCCCTGGATGTCCGAGGTCGTCAACGACCTCCCGGACAAGCCGATCAAGATCGACAGCTGGCTCCGCAAGCGCCCCGACGCGGTGAAGGTGCAGCAGGCCGCCGCCCTCGAGCAGGGGGTGTTGACCAAGGACCGGGCCAAGTTGGGTGGTCTGGTCGGCTACGACCGACACCTGGTCGACGAGGCCACGCGGGACGCCCTGCTGGTCGAGCTCGACGCCCCGGATGCGACGTCGTCGGTGCGGGCCAAGGCGCTCGCCAAGTTGATCAGCACCCCGGGTCTCGTCCGGATCGCCGGATTCGAGGATAGCCAGGTGGAGCGGTGGAAGGCCCTGGCCGAGTCCGACGAGGGCACTCCGCTGCCCGGTCCGCTGTTCACCGCCATGGACTACGGGATCGCCACCGCTGTCGCCGTCACCGTGCTCGGCGACTGACCTCCGTCGGCGGAGAGGTTCTGGTCCCTTTCCTGCGGCAATCGCAGGGGAGGGACCAGAACTGTGTCAGGACGGCCGTCCTGCCCCCGCCGTCGCAGGAAGGACTCAGGACCGTGACGGGCCGCGCCGCCCACGGGTGATCAGGAACTGGTAGAACCACCCTCGGAACCGGGGATCGAGCACGAGTTCGCGGCAGCGCGAGAGCTCCGTCTCGGTGAGCCCAGCGCCCGCCAGCACCGGAAGGATCTGAGTGACCAGGTTGTGCAGGTAGCGCGCACCCGTGTCGCCGCCGGTCATGCTGTGGGAGTGCTCTCGGGTGTGGACGTCGGCCATCCCGGCAGCAAACAGGTGGTCGGGGACGTCCTGTGCCCAGGTCAGGGACTGTCCGGCGCGCACTCCCGCGACCCGGTGGCCGAGGTCCATCACCCGGTCGAACACCTCGGCGTCGCCCGGTGTCGGGCCGGAGACCGCGTAGGGGAGGCGGGAGCCGAACTCGCCGAACACCAACCAGCCGCCGGGCGCGAGGGCGTCCACCAGGGTCTGGAGGATCTCCACCCGCCGAGGCAGGTGCAGGAGTACGAGCCGGGCATGGATGAGGTCGAAGGGGCCGCCGTCCGGAGGCCCCTCGTTGATGTCGTGCCGGAGCACTTCGACTCCATTGCCCTCCTCGACGCGGGACGTGTCGAGGTCCACGGCCACGACATGGCCGGAAGGTCCCGCTCGGTCCGCCAGCCACCGGGCGATCGATCCGCTCCCCGCGCCGATCTCGAGGCAGCTCGAGCCGGGCCGGACGAGCTCGGAGAGGACGTCGGTGGTGACGGCGTCGAGAAGGATCTCCAGGAAGCGCACCTGCGCCTCGCCCAGGTCCGAACCGGTGTCGAAGAGATAGTCGGTGTCGTGCAGGGTCATCGTCGTCCGTTCTGTGACAGATCGTTGGCGTGGATGGGGACGGGCCGTACGAGGAGGAGGCCCCGTGCCCGACGCAGAGATCACCCCGACCACCGTGCCTGAGTCCAGCCTGGAGGCCGAGGCGGTGCACTCGGTGGCGCGAGTCCTTCCCGAGTGGTTGGAATCCGTACGCATGGCTCGGAACCTGACCGGGGTGCAGGCTGCGGTCTGGTACGCGGGCGAGTTGATCACCGAGGTCGCGGTCGGGCCGGCCGACGAGGAGGCCGGGATCGACCTGGTCACCACGCACCGGATCCGGATCGCCTCGCACTCGAAGATGTTCTGCTCGCTGGCGATCCTCCGCCTCGCCGAGCAGGGGAAGTTGCGACTCGATGACCACCTCGGCGAGCGGGTCGCAGACCTGGCCGACACCCCCGTCGCCGAGCTCACCCTCCGCGACCTGCTGTCCCACTCCGCCGGCCTCACCCGCGACCACACCGATGCCTCCTGGTGGCAATTGTCCAAGCCCTTCCCGGGCCGGGACGAGTTGATCACGATCGCTCGTACGCCGGCGGTCGTCACGGACCCGGGGGTGCACCTGCAGTACTCCAACATCGGGTACGGCCTGCTCGGCCTGGTGATCGAGGAGGCCACCGGGCAGTCCTTCGCCGAGGCCGTCACCGAACTGGTCCTGGACCCGGTCGGGGTCGAGGGCATCGGGCCGGACCTGCCCGCGGACGCGACCGGACCCGAGGACAGTGACGGCTTCGCTCGCGGCCACACCGCGAGCGTCCACGGCATCCGCCGGATCGTCGAGCAGATCCCCACCGGCACCCTCGCCTCGGCGACCGGATTCTGGGCGTCCGCCGGCACCATCGCGACCTTCCTCGGCCGAGTGCTGTGTGACGGTGCGCTGCTCTCCGATCGGTCGTGCCGGGAGATGCGCCGCCGGGTCTGGACCGTTTCCGACGGTCGACACTACGGCCTCGGCCTGCAGGAGGGGACCTTCCACGGCTTCTCCGCGATCGGTCACTCGGGAGGCTTCCCGACCGCGCTGACCCGCAGTTGGGCGGTCCCGTCGGAGCGCCTCGTCGTCAGCGTGCTCGGCACCTCGGTGGACGCGCCCAGTTCCGACCTCGCCGCCGGCGTCCTCGGGTTGCTCGCCCTGGCCGCCGGCCGCCCGGCTCCCCAGGCCGACGGCTTCGAGGGGGAGGCCGCGCTCGGTGGGGCCGGTGCCGGTCGCCCGCGGCCACGGGTGCTCGCTGAGCAGGACGGTGTCACCCTCCTCGGCCGGGACCTGAGTGCGAGCGAGATCGCCGAGATCGTCCAGGGCAGTTACGACACGATGTGGGGACGGGACCGACTCGCGGTGCTGGGCTCGCGACTGTTCCAGCTCGGCGGCACCGCCCTGGACCCGACCGAGGACGCCACCGAGTTGTTCGTCGCCGGCACCGAAACCGACCCGGCGGATCCCTCGCTCACCGTCGTACGGCTGATGACCTGGGGGGACAGCGGGTACGGCAACTGGGCCGAGCCGTTGCGAGCCCGGCTGCAGGAAGCAGCGGACGGGACCCTCACCTGCACGGGGGTCTGGGACACCGGCCAGTTGCTGGTGCCCAGCGATCAGTTCACGGTTCCCGATCGGGTCCGCGCCCCGCGCTGAACTGGTCCGCGCTGAACTGGTCCGAGTTGAGGTCGTCCGAGTTGAGGTCGTCCGAGCTGAGGTCCTCCAGGAGGTAGGCCCGCAGCGCGTCGACCCATGCGTCGTACGCGTCCAGGTGGGCGTCGTGGCTCGCTCCGGGGAGGTGGCCGACTCGGGTGCTCGGGCGGCGGCGCACGAGCTCCTCCTGTTGCTCGGCGAACAGGGCCAGGGTGGGGGTGATCAACTCCGCCCACTCGGTCCACCGGGACTCGTGCACGGCGGCGATCGCCTGCTCCATCACGTCGGCATCGAAGCGCGGTCGCAGGCCACCGGTGACCTCCTCCAGGTCGTCGATCCAGGCCGTGGGCAGCGGACCATACCCGAGGAAGTCGCGGGCTGCATCGGTGTCGGCGAACGGGAGCGGCCAGGACGCGAACCACTTCCCGAGTGCGTGGGCCTCGCTCGGTTCGGACCCCTCGACGTGCCCCTCCAGCATCACCAACCGATCGACCAGGTCGGGCCGAGCCGCCGCGGTGAGGAATGCCGTGTGGGCACCCATCGACTGGCCGACGAGGCGGACGCGCTCACCGGGGGCGAGTTGTTCGATGACCGCAACCACATCGGCCACGAAGGCGGCACGGGACAGGTCCGCCGGGCGACGGGTGCTGCGTCCGTGGCCGCGTTGATCAACGCGCAGTACGCGGAATTCATCGGCCAGCGCTGCTGCCGTGGGGCGGAACTCCCGTGAGCTCCCCGCCAGGCCGTGCAGCAGCAACACCGGTGGTCCGGAAGCACCCGTTTCGGTGACCCGGACGATAGTGTCCCCACGACGGATGGTCTGCCCGATTTCTTCCACGGGAGCATTGTCCCCTTCCCGTGGTTGGGTCGCGTGGGGTGGGCCGCCGTGGTCGAGGTCGGTGGTGGGACACGTTGGAGGAGGCACGGAATGAGGGAGCTGTTGTGGCTCACCCCGTTGGAGGCTCTCGCGGTCATACTCGCGACCGCCGGCATGTACGTCGCCATGGTGGTCCTCGTCCGGGTGCTGGGGCAGCGGATGATGGCCGGGATGTCGAGCTTCGACCTGGCGGCCGTGATCGCCTTCGGGGCAGTGATCGGCCGAGCCGCGCTGGGCGAGGTCCCGCGCCTCGGGGGTGGGTTGGTGGCCCTCGGCACCTTGGTGGTGCTGCAGGCCACGGCCGGCTTGCTGCGCTCGCTCCCGTTCGGGAAGCGGCTGGTGACGAACCACCCCATCCTACTGATGGCCGACGGCGCGATCGACGAGCAACTGCTGCGACACTCGCACGTGACTCCGGCCGAACTGCAGGGGGCCTTGCGTCGGGCGGGCATCCGACACCACGACGAGGTGGCGGCCGCGGTACACGAGCCGACCGGCCAGATCAGCGTGCTGCGGCGTGGCCAACCGATCGACCCACTCCTGCTCAGCGGAGTGGTGGGCGCGAGCAAGGTGCCCGACGACCTGCTGGCAGACTGATGGTGCCGAGTCGTGTCCGGGTGGCCGGCCGAACGCGGCTACCGACGGGACGGGTGATCACCGGGCACCGTGCACCAGATGCCGTACATCGGCGGGCTCAGCACGAAGCCGCCGGCAGCCTCGATCTCGGCATTCAGCCGGCCGAGGAGGGTGTCGATGCCGATCTCCTCGGCGGTGGCGATCCCCAACTTCTCCAGCAGTGGAAGCAGTGAGGCGAAGATGTTGGCCCAGCCGAAAGCCGGGGAGTCCGCGCCACTGCCGGCGGCCGCCTCCATCATCAATCCGGGGTCCGGGAGGCCGACCCGGCGGAAGCTGCTGAACAGTTCCAGACCCATCCGGGGCCGCATCTCGACCCGATCGAAAGCCTCGAACAGCCAGCCGCGGAGCTGCTCCCACAGGGGCGTCGGAACACTGGTCCAGGCGTAGGTCATGTCCGGTTCGTGCAGGCAGAGCAGTCCGCCGGGTCGGACCCGTTGGGCCGCCGACCGGACCGCGGCGTCAACGTCCGCCACGTGCGTCAGGACGGCACGACCGACCACTGCGTCGAACTGGTCGTCGATCCCATTCAGGGACACGATGTCGGTCTGGGTGAAGTCGACGTTCGACCGGTCAGCGAGGGCGGTACGGGCGCTTGCCAATGCGTCCGGGTCGCGGTCCACACCGAGGACGTGACCCGCCGGGCCGACGAGGTCCGCAATGATCGCGGCCACGTCCCCAGATCCGGTGCCGAGGTCGAGCACCCGCATCCCGGAACTGAGTCCCGCGCGGGTGAAGAGCCGGTGGGTGAGTGGGTCGAGGACGGTCGACTGGCGCCGCAGCCGAGTCGCCTCGTCCGTCGCCCCTTCGAAGATGTACTGGTGCTGCGTCGTCATCGACTTCTCCTCAGTTGTTCGACCGGGCCGGAAATGGCCATCGGGAATATGTCAAGCGAGTGGACCATCGTCAAGAAGAATTCGGCTCGGCTGATCGATCCCGAACCCCCGCCCGCTGAACGAGCTCGTCGAGATCACCTGCCACCACGAAGATCAACTCCGGGAGTGTCAGCACCATGAACGGTGTGTGAAACCAGCCCTTGTGAACCTCGTCGGGTCAACACGTCACTGAGGTCGTCTCGCCGGGCCGGCCTCGCGGTGAACCACCAGAGCCCGGATGGAGTGCGAGTTCATGTCACGACTTCTACGCAAGTCACTGATCGCCACCGCGGCAGCGGCGGCGAGCTTCGGCGTACTGGCCGGGGGCACCGCCGTCGCTGAGCCGCCGGAGGCACAGGCCAGCTGGTACACCGAGGAATCCGCTTGGCGCGACGAGAAGGACAAGGGTGGGGTGTCGATCTACGAGCAGGCGATCCGCAATGACAGCTCCCAGCAGTACGTGATGGGCGAGTTCCAAGCGTACGGGGAGAACCTGACCGTTTGGGACCACCACAACAACGACCGCAAGTCGATCGTCAAGCTCTGGGTCGGTGGCAGTGGCCCGGCAGTCTTCTACAGCGACGGGGACGGGACGAAGAAGACGATCCCGCTCTCCTACGACGAGGGTCAGGCGGCGAAGCTGCAGGCGTGTACGTCCGACGGGCCGAACGCGGTGTGCACGGAAAAGTTGGTGAAGGGGCGGACCTGATCAGCTCGCTTGCACCTTCTCTGACGCCACCTTGGCCCCCTCGCCGGTCGCACGCCCTCCTGGCATCGATGCCCCGTAGGGTGCAGGGGTGACTGAAGTCTTTGACGAGTCGAATCCACCGATGCCCGCGCCGCCGACCCGGAGCCGGAGATCTGCGCTGATCATCACCGCCGTCGTGGCCGTGATCATGGGACTCGTCCTCGGCGGCGGAATCGGATACCTGATCTTCGCCGACCGGGGTGACAGCGGTTCGACGCCGCGCGCGGAGCAGGACGTGGCCGAGGGCTGCGCGATCCTCGATCGGCTCGAGGATGAACTCCCGGTCGATGTGGAGTCAACTTCGCTCAAGGACCCCCTGGTGTTCGAACTTCTGGGCGCGGGGCACCTCTTCATGGCAGCCAGCCGGGCCGACGAGAGCTACGAAACCATCTCTCAGCTCGGCGAGGACTTGATCAGTGGCATGTCACGACTGGATCTCGACCAGGCCAACGAAGCCATCGCGCCCCTCCAGGCGGAGTGCGCCGACCGCTGACGTGGCGCGGCCACCTTCACCAACCACGACCAGGAGAAAACCGACCTCGGCCTCGCGGAGGGCAAGGACGTCCAGGTCAGGGTGTGCATCGAGGGCACCTCCACCTGTTCGGAGTGGTCATCCGTGGGCACGACCTGAGTCCAGCGACACGGGTGGTCGGTGGGCTCTACTGACCGCGCTTGCGTCCCAGCGGAACCACCGAGGGTGTGCCGGCGACCGGGTCGGGTACGACCAAGCACTCGAGCCCGAAGACCTCCTGCACCAGCTCGGCCGTCACGATCTCGGAGGGTCCGCCTTCGGCGACGACAGCACCGTCCTTCATCGCGATCAGGTGCGTCCCGTACCTGGCGGCCTGATTGATGTCGTGCAGTACGGCGACCAGCGTGCGCCCCGACTCGTGCAGGTCGGTGAACAGCTCCAGGAGTTCGATCTGATGGGTGATGTCCAGGAACGTCGTCGGCTCGTCCAGCAGCAGGATGCCGGTCTGCTGTGCGAGGGCCATCGCGACCCACACGCGCTGCCGCTGTCCACCGGAGAGCTCGTCCACCAGTCGGCCCGACAGGTCGGTCACCGCGGTGGCGTCCATCGCCTCGAGTACGGCCTGCTCGTCGGCATCGGTCCACTGCCGGAGGAGCTTCTGGTACGGGTGCCGTCCTCGGGCGACGAGGTCGGCGACGGTGATCCCGTCGGGCGCGATCGATGACTGGGGCAGCAGCCCGAGACGTCGAGCGACTTCCTTGGCTCGGTAGGAATGGATGTCGGCCCCGTCCAGTACGACCTCTCCCCGTGCGGGCTTGAGCAGCCGCGACAGGCTCCGCAGCAGGGTCGACTTCCCGCACGCGTTCGGCCCGACGATCACCGTGAACGACTCGTCCGGAATCGACACCGAGAGGTCCGCGGAGACGATCCGTCTGTCGTAGCCGATCGTCGCGGATTCGACGCGCAGTCGCGAATCGACCCCCGCCGGGGGATTCTCGACAGGGGTGTCGACGGGGTGCGGGACCTGACTCATCGGTGCTGTCTCCTTCTGGGCGTACGGCTCAGGCATGGCGGCGGACCTCGTGGATGATGAGCCAGACGAGGTAGCTGCCGCCGACGACGACGGTGACCACTCCGACCGGAAGCGAGAACGGCAGCAGGTGCTGGGCCGTGACGTCGGCGGCGGCGAGCAGTACTGCGCCCAGGAATGCTGCCGGCACGACCGTCACACCGGGCGTACGGGCGAGGCGGCGGGCGATCTGCGGTGCGGCGAGCGAGATGAACGCGATGGGTCCCGCGGCCGCGGTCACGACGGCCGTCAACGCCACCCCGAGGACCATCAACCCGAGGCGTACCGGTTCTGCCTGGGTGCCGGTGGCCCTGGCCGCATCGTCGCCGAGTTCGAGCTGCCGCTGGCCGGGGGCGAGTACCACCAGGCCCGCCAGCAGGAGCAGCACGATCCCACCGCCGTACAGCGTTTGCTCCCACCCGGTGGCGTTCAGGGAGCCCGCGCCCCAGACCGCGGCAGACAGGGCGACCTCGAGGTCGGCGGTGAGCATCAGCCAGGTGTTGAACGAGGCGAGCATGGCCGAGACGGCGATGCCGACGATGATCAGTCGGAAGCCCGGCACTCCACGCCGCCACGCCAGCAGGTAGACGACCGCCGCGGTGATCATCCCGCCGGTGACTGCTCCGGCGGCGAGTTGGAGGTAGCTGCCGCCGACGATGATGATCACAACGAGTGCGCCGCTGTAGGAGCCGGCGGAGAATCCGATGATGTCGGGCGAGGCGAGGGGGTTGCGGGTCAGCGACTGGAACACCGCACCGGAGGCGCCGAGCGCCGCACCGAAGATCAGGGCGGCCACAGCGCGGGGGGCTCGCCAGTCGACGACGACGGTGCGCGCGAACCCGACGTCCGGATCGCCGGTCAGCACCGCCCACACCTGCCCGAGTGAGAGCGGGTAATCCCCGAGGGTCAGGGCCAACACGGTTGCCGCCAGGGTCAGCACGGCGAGAATCGTGCAGATGATCACTGATCGCGCCCGCCACCGCACCGCGATCGGGCCGCGGCGCAGCACCAGCGTGCGGTGCCCGAAGTCCACCCGCGGTGCGCCGGCCGGTCGAGTCGTGGGTGCGGCCCGCGGACCGAGATCCGTGGTCACAATCCGCTCGCCTTCTTCCGGCGGACCAACACGATCAGGACCGGTGCACCGACGAACGCGGTGACGATCCCGACGGGGAACTCACCCGGGCGGATCACGAGCCGCCCCAAGATGTCGGCGGCGAGCACCAACGATGGTGCCAACACGAGGGTGTGCGCGAGAATCCACCGCTGGTCCGGACCCACGATCCATCGCGCGATGTGCGGCACGATGAGCCCGACGAACCCGATCGGCCCGGCGATCGCCGTCGCCCCGCCGGCGAGGAGGGTGACAGCGACGACCACCAGGATGCGGGTACGGGTGATGTTCGCGCCCAATGACCGAGCAAGATCATCGCCGAGCGAGATCGCGTTCAGCGCCGCGGCCGCGACGCCGGCGACGATGATGCCGAGGACCAGGAATGGCAGCACCGGGAGCAGGATGTCCCAGCCGCGACCGACGGTGCTCCCGGCATTCCAATTGCGCATCTGGTCGAACGCCTCCGCGTCGATCAGCACCATCGCGGTCACGGCCCCCGACAGCACCGCGCCCAGTGCGACCCCGGCGAGGGTGAGCTGTACCGGATCGGCGCCACCCCGCCCGGCCGACCCGATCAGGTACACCGCCACGGTCACCACGAGAGCCCCGACGAAGGCGAACCAGACGTAGCCGCTGATCGAGGTCACCCCGAATACCGCGACCCCGAGGGCGACGAAGAACGCCGCACCGGCATTCACTCCGAGGATGCCGGGGTCGGCCAGCGGGTTGCGGGTCAAGGCCTGGATCAGTGCCCCGGCAATCCCCAGGGCGATCCCGACCGCGAGGCCCACCACCGTTCTGGGGATGCGCATGTTCCAGACGACGTGCGCGTCTCCTTGGCCGGTGTTGTGAGCCAACGCCTCGAGGACAACACCGAGTGGGATGTTCTTCGACCCGACGGCGACACTCAGCAACAGCAGGATGACGAGACCTGCGGTTGCGGCCAGCAATCCGAGCAGTCGACGCGGGTTCGACGACCGGGGTCGTTGGCGCGCCGAGGCCGCCCCGTCGTCGGCGCGGGTTGCGGCCACTGGGCCGGCGGGTGCCGTCATCGCCGCTCCCCACCAGCCAATCGCTACTGCCCGCTCTGGTTCAGCGTCGATTCCTCCAGCACGGGGACGATCTGGTCCAACCACCACACCTGACTCGCGGCGGTCCCTCCGTTCACCGCGTTCCACTGGGCGGTGGCGAGGAAGATCATCGTGCCGTTCTTGGATGCAGGCAGCTCGGCCAGCCGCGGATCTGCTTCCAGGGCGGCTCGGAAGGCACCGCTGGGGTCGCGGTTCTCGGCCGCGATCAGGACGACGTCAGCGGTGAGCTGGTCGATGTTCTCCTGCGAGTACTTCGGTGCATCGGCGGCCTCCTCGCCGTTCACCGGCTGGCCTTCACCGGGCTTCAGTCCCAAGGCCATGGCCGGCTCAGCCGCGTACTCGGTCAGCCAGAGTTGATCACCGTCGCCCAGGGCGGCGATGTAGAACGACTTGTCCTGCAACCCCGGCAGCCGCTCAGCGGCCGACTCCAGCGCGGCGTCGAGCTCGCCCTGGGCGTCGGCCACGATGCCCTCGTCATGGCCGGTGAGCTTGGCCAGGGCAGCAAGATCATCCTGCCACTCGGTGTTGGTGTCGGCTTCGATCCCGACGTAGGTCGGGGCGATCTGGGAGAGCTGCTTGTAGAGCTTCTCGTCGGTCTGCCAGATCGTCGTCAGAATAAGGTCCGGCTCCAACGCCGCGATCGCCTCTGGGGCGGGCTGGTACTCCGCCGTGAACAGATCCAGGTCGGGCTCGCCCTCGATCGTGCCCTCCAGCCACGGGTACGAGGTCAGCATCTGTTCCTTGTCCGATCCGTAGTCTGCGAACGCGACCGGCTTCTCCCCGAGGAGGGTCAGAAGTTCCAGGTGCCTGCCGCCGAGCGCCACAATCCGCTTCGGCTTCTTGTCCACGGTGACCTCGCCGTACGCGGTGTCGAGCGAGACCGGCGCACCCTCGGAGCCGGGCCCCGCTGAGTCACTGTCGCCGGGCTCCGCGGTGCCGCCGCAGGCGGTCAGGAGCAGAGTTGCGCAGAGCAACCCCGCGATCCATCCCGCGAGCTGCTGCACACGTGTGGACATGGTCATAGGGGTCCCTTCCTGGGGAGTGGAGCCGGCCGGCCCATCCGTGGGTTGCGCGGGCGGCATCGCACCCCGACGTTAGGTGAGCCTACCATTACGGCGGACGCGTGCCTGCCCACCGGGGCGTTAGTGGAACCCCAAACGCAGGGCACTGATGATCACACGAACGCTTGGTCGCCTGTGTGCCGCCTCGGGCGAGTCCTGATGCACGTGAGCACCTCCCGCCCAGACCTCCTGGCTACGCGTAGAGGTCCTCGACGAAGGCGTCGATGTTGCCCGCGAGGATCTCGTGCTGCCAGCCGGCGATGGCGACGAAGAGTCCCGCGTACTCGATGCCAGCAGCAGCGGCGCCCTTGTCGTCGGCCTCGACCCGCTGCAGTGCCTCGAACAGCTCTTCCTGCACCTTCCGTGGCGCCACTTGGACACCCTCGCCAGTCTTCAGGGCGCGGTGGATGTGCCAGGTCGCGCCATCGCCGTTGGTGATGGGGTCTGCCGCGTCGTGGATCTGCCACAACAGCGTGAAGTCCTCGGTCTGGTGTGAGCCGAAGTGGTGGGTGTAGTCCTCGCAGGGTGCGGGGAAGATGTGGTCTGCGCGCTGAGCGGGGAGCATGGTGCCAACTTCCGGGGAACGATCTCGTGTACCGCGGCATTATGGCGCGCCAGCGGCCCAAGTGCCGACGATGACGATCCCGTTCAACGACCCGCGAGGCGACAACAGGTTCGCCCACTCGCGTCACTTGCGTGGCTGCCGTGGACAGTTGCCATGCAGTCCAACCCCTGCGCTGACCGCTATTAGGAGTGGCCTTATGCCAGCGCTAGGAACTCCACGTCTACCGGGCTCCGCTGGTCAGTTCAATACTGGCAACTAGTCGCCGTAGACGAGGTGGACGCTCAGATTCGATCAGGTGAGCCGCTCCGCCAGCCAAGGGAGTCTCTCCCGTGGCCATGGACGCAAGGGAGCGTACGCATGATTCGGAACAGATTGCTGGCAGGGCTGGTGGCCGGGGGAGTCGCCGTGGCCGTGACCGCGTGTGGATCAGGAACAGAGCCCAGGTTGCCGGACGGTGCACCCGTCGTGGAAGACGTCGGCGACCGTGCCGCGGTTCGGCCGATCCAACTCGTCACGAAGACCCAGTCCGAGGATCCCACGCGCTATGAGATGGCTCGCCTGATTGTGGACGCGTGGAAGGGAGCCGGGATCCAGGCTGAACTCCTCCCGGTGGGCACAGCCCAGCTGAACAGCATGACGGCAACGTCCAAGGAGTTCGACACCTACATCATCAGCTATGACGGCATCCCCGAACGACTGGACCCGGACAACTTCTTGGCTCGGTTCACGTCGCAGAATGCGACTGACTCCGGCTCCAACATGTCCATGTACACCGACGATGCCTACGACGAGGCCTACCAGCGTCAGATCAGCGCCACCGAGGAGGCGGACCGCGTCACGGCAGTCCACGACGCCCAGCGGCTGCTGTACGAGGACCTACCCATCGCTCCACTGGTGCACCCCGAGGTCGGGGCCGCGTACCGGGCGGACCGGTGGACGGGAATCGAGGTGACGCCCTCCGTTCCCCTCTTCAGCACCTGGAACGCGATCCACGCCGAACCCACCGGGGACGCCGAGGAACTCGTGATCGGGACGACCATCGACCCGTCCACGCTGAACCCCGTACTCGCCACCCAGAACCAGGATCTGCAGTCACTGCACCTGATCTACGACCGGATGCTCAGCTTCGATCCCGCGGGTGATCTGATGGGCAGTGCGGTGGAGTCCTGGGATGTCAGCGAGCAGGAGATCCGACTCGAGGTCCGGCCGGGAGCCACGTTCACCGACGGCCAGCCGGTGACCGCCGAGGACGTAGCGTTCACCCTCCGCTACATGAAGGAGCAGGGCGCTGCGCTGTTCGCGCCGCAACTGGCCGTCGTCGACGGCGTCGAGGTGAGTGGCACGGACGTCGTCATCATTCTGTCGCAGCCCTCCGCGTCCTTCCCCGCAACCGTCCTGAGCAACATGCCGGTGCTCCCGCAGCACATCTGGGAGGACTTCGATGACCCGGCGGAGGCCACGGGGGAGGACCTGGTGGGGTCGGGACCCTTCCGGTTCGAGTCGCGTTCGCGGGCGGAAGCCATCGTGTTCAGCCGCAACGAGGACTATCACACGCCGGCGAAGGTCGACGGGGTGCGGTTGCTTATTCTGGGCAGTTTCGACGCCGCAGCCGGCGCCCTGGAGTCGGGACAGATCGACGTCATCAACCAGGCAGAAACGGTGGCTAGCCAGTACGAGCAGATCGAGGGTGCCGCCGGTGTCGAGGTCGTCTACAGCGACAGTCACGGATGGCGTGGGTTGCACTACAACATGAGCAAGGCGCCGTTCGACGACCACGCGTTCCGGGCCGCCCTCACTGCTCTCATCCCGGTGGACGACCTCATCCAGATCGCTCACCAGGGGAAGGCCAAACCGGCGGGTTCCGTGATCGCGCCCAACCTGGCGCCGTGGCACGACGACAGCCTGGCCCCGTTCGAGGCGGACCCACAGGGTGCGATGGCGGCCCTGACCGAGGGCGGCTACGTCTATGACCAGGACGGCACGTTGCACCTGCCGGCTGGCGCGAAGTGAGCGAGCACTGATGGCCCCGATCACGCACGCGACTGCCAGCCGGCAGGTGATCAACCGACGCGTACAGGTCAGCCGCTACCTGAGGGGATCCATTCCGCTCCTGCACTTCGCCTTCACCCGGATCGGCCAAGCCGTCGTGACCCTCGGCCTGCTGCTCCCCGCAGTGTTCCTGATGTTCCGCCTGGCCCCCGGGGATGCAGCGGACGCCGTCGTCGGACCGAACGTGGACCCAGCCGTCGCTGACGAACTGCGCGCTCGCTACGGGCTGGACCAGCCGCTGGCCACCCAGTTCTGGCTCTGGCTCAAGGGCATCATGACCGGGGACCTCGGGATGTCCTTCCAGCATCAGGCGCCGGTGTCGACGATCGTGGTGGAACGACTCACCAACACGCTCGGCCTGGTGATTCCGGCCATCCTGGTCGCCGTCCTCGTCGGGGTCACGTTGGGTGCCCTCGCCGGGGCTGCCGGGGGTCGTACCGATCGCGCGCTGGCCTCCCTCAGCTACACGGTGAAGGCCGCGCCGAGTTTCTGGATCGCCACCCTGGCCGTCCTGTTGTTCAGCTACAAGCTCGGTCTGGTGCCGTCCATCGGCATGGCGGATTCGTCACGTCTCGGTGCCGAGGAGGGCGTCGCCAGGTTCTTCTCCCTGGACTTCCTCCACCACCTCATCCTGCCGACGACCATCTTGGCGATCTACCTGATGGTGGAGCCGATGTTGACCACCCGGTCTGGGGTCAAGGAGGTGATGGGTTCCGACTTCATGATGCTGGCCCAGGCGCAGGGATCGGGTCGGGCCACGGCGGTGATGCAGCACGGACTGAAGAACGCCATGCTGCCGGTGGTGTCGCTCGCTCCGCTGATGGTGGAATCGATGATCGGTGGCCAGATCATCATGGAGACGATCTTCTCCTGGCCGGGGATGGGCCGCGCCATCGTGGACGCAGTGAACAACGCCGACTACCCGATGATGCAGGCCGTCTTCCTGTTCACCGCAGCCGCGGTCATCGTCACCAACGCAGTCGTCGATCTCGCCTACGCCTATCTCGATCCCAGAGTGAGGGTGGCATGACCACGGTACTGACTGATCAGGACGCACCCCGTGCCAGGACTGGTACGCCGGGGCAACAAGTGATCCGGTGGCTTCGCGACAACGGACGCGCGGCATCCGTACCGGCCGCGATCCTGGCCGGCTTCGTACTCATGGCGATCGCAGCACCGATCCTCGCCCCCTACGGCGCGTTGGAGGTCGTCCGCGGCCCGGACGGGAATCTCGCCAGACTGTCCGGTCCCTCACTGGCCCACCCGTTCGGAACCACGGCCTACGGAAACGACGTGTTGAGTCAGATCATCTGGGGGTCTCGCCGGGCCATCGTCGTGGGCGGTCTCGCGGCGGCAGTCGCGGTCACCCTCGGAGTCAACATCGGGCTCATCGCGGGCTACAAGGGTGGCTTCGTCGACGCGATCCTGATGCGACTCACGGACGCGGCCTTCGCCGTTCCGTTCCTGCCCCTGGCGATTGTCCTGATCGGACTCTTCGGGCGATCCGACTTCGTCCTGCTCCTCGTGATCGGCGGACTGTTCTGGCGTACGACGGCACGCGTCGTCCGCGCCCAGGTCCTCTCCGTCAAGGAACGCACCTTCGTCGTGGCCGCCAAGGTCGCGGGGGCGTCCCCGCGAAGGATCCTGTTCCGCCACATCGCTCCCAACGTCCACAGCCTCGCGATCCTGTACGGAATCCTGCTGGTGGCCGAGGCCGTACTCGCCGAGGCCATGCTCAGCTTCCTCGGCCTGGCACCCGCCAACTCGGTGTCGTGGGGGACCATCATGAACGCGGCCTTCACCTCCGGCCAACTCAGGAACGCGTGGTGGTGGGCCTTCTTCCCCGGGCTGTTCATCACCTTGCTGGTCCTGACGACGTCCCTGCTTGGGCGAACCTACGAGAAGCGACAGTCCCTGAGGAAAGGCACGCGATGAGTACGACGACCGGACTGACACTCGCGGTGACCGACCTCTCGGTCAGCTACGGCAGCAAGTCCGTGGTCCGCGGCGTCACCTTCGGCGTCGAGAGCGGCGAGACGGTGGGCCTGATCGGTGACTCGGGCTCGGGGAAGTCGACCATCATCAAGTCCCTCCTGGGCCTGCTGCCGACCACGGCCTCCACCGAGGGCCTGGTGGAGTTCAAGGGGCAATCGATCCTGGGACGCCAACACTCCCGCAGCTTCCGGGCCCTGCTGCTCGAGGAGATCGGATTGGTGCCCCAGGCCGCGATGAACTCACTGGACCCGGTGGTGCGGGTCGACGACCACTTCCACCTGGCCATGCGCCAGCACCGCAGGACGACCCGACGAGAGGCGCGGGGGGCGGCGGCCGAGGCGCTCGAGCGGGTCGGCATCAGCGGCGACCGTGCGCGGGCGTACCCGCACCAACTCAGCGGCGGCATGCGGCAGCGGGTCCTGATCGCGATGGCGACGATGCTCGAGCCGTCCCTGCTGATCGCCGATGAACCGACCACCGGGCTCGACGTCGTTGTGCAGGACCGGGTGCTGGAGACGATGGTGCGCTCCAAGGAGGAGCTCGGTCACTCGCTGCTCCTGGTCACCCACGACCTGGAAGTGGCGCGAGCGATGTGTGATCGCATCGTCCGTCTGGCCGACGGTCAGGTGATCGCCCAGGGCACGCCCGCCGAACTCGACCTCGGGACCTCCTCCGATTCACCACCCGGGCCGGTGTCGGGGAGTTCGGAGCGCCCCGCGTTGGTGATCCGCGACCTGTCCGTAGCCCTCTCGCAGGGGCGTGGTTTCGCCGCCCAGCAGCGGAGCGGAATGAGTCGCATCGTCGAGGACGTCAGCCTGGCGGTGCAGCCCGGGGAGATCCTCGGCGTGACCGGAGAGAGTGGTTGCGGCAAGTCCACCTTGCTCGCCACGCTCGCGGGAGTGGTGGTCAAGACCCACGGCGAGATCGAACTCCGTCAGCCCGGTGGCGACCGGATTGCGGTGGACCGCCACTACACCAGGGCCGCCCGTCGAAGCATCCAGATGGTCTTCCAGGACCCGTACGACTCGCTGAACCCGCGGTTCACGGTGGCGTCGATCGTGGCCGAACCGCTCATTGCGCAGGACACGCAGCCACCGCCGGGCGAGCAGGTCGAATCCTTTCGACGCCGGCGTGTGGCGGAGACCCTGCGGGCCGTCGAGCTGGATCCGAACGTCATGGGCCCGCGCTATCCCGCCCAGCTCAGCGGGGGTGAACGCCAGCGGGTCGCCATCGCCCGTGCACTCGTGGGCCAGCCGTCGGTCCTGCTGGCGGACGAACCGGTTTCGATGCTGGACGACGCGACGGCAGGGTCGATCGTGCAGCTGCTCCGTCGGTTGGCCCGGGAGATGGGTGTCGCCATCGTTCTCGTGACGCACAGCACCCGGCTCCTGCGTGATCACTGCGACCGGGTCGGCGTGATGTATCTCGGCCGGTTGGTGGAGATCGGAACCGGCCGAGAGCTCTTCACCGCCCCACGTCACCCCTACACGCGAGCGTTGATGGATGCGGCCGTGGCACCCGGGCAGCACGGGGAGGACGATGCGCGGTTGCACGGCGAACCGCCGTCGATGTTGTCGAAGCCGTCCGGGTGCGTCTTCCACCCGCGGTGCCCGGTGGCCCGGCCGGAGTGCTCGACCAGCTCTCCGGACCTGGGCCCCGACGGGGTGGCGTGCTTCTTCCCGATCGATGCTGACGAGGCGGGGACGCTGGCATCGCAGGTGCGCACCGCCGATGGTGCACCCGCGTGACCAGCCGGTGTCGACCGAACCTCCCCGGCCGTCGCGGGGGCTACCCCGTCTGCGGGTAGGCGGTGATCACTCGCTCCAACTGCCGGAGGTGGTCGAGGAGGACCTGGATCGCCGACCACTGCGACGAGTTCTTCCGATAGACGAGATCGATGTCGACCGACCACGACGGAAGGTCGAGCCCGAGCCGGCGCACCGTGTGGCGACGCAGGTGCTCGGCGACTCCGAACTCCGCGACGATGCCGATGTAGTCGGTCGACATCACCAATTCCGCCAGTGCCGTGGGAAGTCCGACATAGACGGCCGGGGGTGAGCTCGGACGTTGGTAGCGCGCCATCGCTCGACCGAGGGCTTCCGCCTCGCCGTGCCAGCGATACACCGCGATCGGGGTGTCGACCACGTCATCGACGTTCAGTCCGGAGGAGGACTTCTCGAGCAACGGGTGGCCGGGCCGTACGATCGTGAGCACCGGGGAGCGACAGATCCGTTGACTGGTGAGGACGCCCGGCACGATCCCGTTCACCGTGATGCCGATGTGGGCTGAACCGTCCAGCACTTGATCAATGACGACCGCGGTGTCGGCGACACGTCCATTGGTCGGAATGCCTGCGGAGTGCAGGATTCCCATGGCGGGGGCGAAGAGTGGATTGCCCAGGCTGGCCGGCGCACTGAGCGTGACGGTGTTCTGGGAGTCGGGCTGCACGATGGTGCGCGCGTCGTGGAGGAGCTCGAGACAGCGCTTCGCGTACTCACGGAAGCCCTCCCCGGCGGGAGTCATGAATGAACCACGGGTGGTGCGCTCGAAGAGCGGAGCACCGAGCTTTCGCTCCAGGGCGGCGATCCGCACACTCACCGAGGGTGGCGAGACCCGCAACTCCTGCGCGGCCCCGCCGATGCTCTCGTTCCTGGCCACAGCCAGAAAGGTCTCCAGATCAAGGGTTTCGATGGATTCGACGGGCACACGGGCAGTCTATTCCCCATGACCTGCTCGCGAGCCGGTTTGCCGGTGCGAACTGATCATCGTCACCGTCGGTCGTAGGCTCCACCTAACTCTGGCCGTACCTTCTCCGTGTCTACCGCTGCCCCACCCGTGTGGGCGATGCTTCAAGTGCTGAATCGACATCGACGAGACAAAGGACACATGCACCGTGGCTACGGCAACCCAGGAAGTCAAGGCAACGGCGGCACCGGCCGCCACCGACACCGCCAAGATCGTTGACATTCGGACCCACATGGTCCGCTCGTCGACGATGGATCAGACGCGTAACGTGTTCCGGGACGAAGCCCTGCTGGTCGAGGTCGTCAGCGACAGTGGGCATCGCGGCTGGGCCGAGACCAACGGACTCATGACCGCGATCAAGGACTGCATCGATGCCGAGCGGCCGCACCCGCGTGATCGTGGTGTCAGGTACGCGCTGCTCGGGGAGTCCCTGGACGATGCGGACCGGCTGATCCGGAAGCTGCGGGCCAACACCGTGCTGACCGGGCGCAGTGGACTCGGTCGCGTGGCCGTGGCTGCGGTGGAGACCGCGATCGTCGACCTCGTCGGAAAGCTCCAGGGCAAACCCGCCTGGCAGATTCTCGCCCCGGACGCGGAGCCGGTGCGTGAGTCCCTTCCCGCCTACATCACGGTCTTCAACCGCGGGGAGTACGACCACGTCGTCAAGAAGGCGCTGGAGGACGTCGATCGCGGGCTGGACTACGGCTACACGTCCTTCAAGATCGAGGCCACGAACTACAACACCGACGCGAAGCAGGCGGTCGACCTGTTCGAGGCGGTCCGCAACCACGTCTCCGACGAGGTGGAGCTGTTCGTGGACAACGTCTACCGGTGGGAGGACTACGAGTCGGCCAAGCTGGCCGCACAGGCCTACAAGCTCCTCGGGGCGCAGTTCATGGAGGACCCGTTCCTGCCGGAACGCTACGACCTGTGGCAACGACTCTCCGATGAGGTGGGATTGCCGCTCGCAACCGGGGGCGGGATGGACTCGCGGCAGGCCTTCGTGAGCCAGATGGACCTGGGCGGCGCCGCGATCATTCAGCCCGGGGTGCACGTCGCCGGTCTCTACGGCGCACACGAGGTGTGTGCCGAGGCCGAGCAGCGCGGCAAGGCGGTGACGACCTTCTCCGTCTGTGCCACCACGCTCACCCCGGCGGGATCGATCCACCTCGCGGCGGCGAACCCGGTGGTGTCCTACGTGGAGTACGCCCCGGCTGAGTTGTTCCCGAACCTGGTCCTGCGCGCCGAACTGGCCGGTCCCGAGCCGACCCTCGTCGACGGTCGGTTCCTGATGCCGACGACTCCCGGAGTGGGCGCCGACGTCGATCTCGATGCGCTCCACCGCTATCGCGTGGAAGCCTGACAGCCAGAGGCAAGATCGCTCGCTGAGGCCAGCGGTGACGGGAGCTGGCTTCAATCGACAAGAGTTATCATTGTCGAATGCCGATGACAGCGAGGAGTTCAGACCGGGATCCGTCGACCGCGGATGACGGTGCCATGGATGCGGCCGCCGCACTGTTCCACAGTTTCGGGGATCCGGCACGCCTGGTGATCCTGCAGCACTTGCAGTTGGGTGAGCATCGGGTCGTCGATCTCACTGCGCACCTGGGCTTGTCACAGAGCACGGTGTCGAAGCACTTGGCGTGCTTGAAGGACGCCGGAATGGTGCATGTCCGGCCGGAGGGGCGCGCCTCGGTCTTCTCGTTGGCGCACCCCGAAGCCTTGGTGGACGTGCTCGCTGCCGCTGAGGGGCTGCTCGCGCTGACCGGTGCCGTCGTGACGCTCTGCCCGTTGCACGGTGCGGAGACCGTGGCTCGCAAACCCTAGTCTTCTCGGTGCAGCCATATTGTTGCTAACATCGTCATACGACGATAATATCCGAGAATGGCTATCACACTTGCTCCCATGCGCCGCTCAGCCGGAGGATCCTGCTGATGGGGGCCGGGCACAACCACGGTCCCTCGATTGACGAGGTAGGAGCCGCTGGCGACTTCCGGAAGAAGTTGGTGATCGCCTTCGGGATCACCTTCCTGGTCTTCATCGCGCAGGCGGTGGGGTCGGTCCTCACGGGCAGTCTTGCGCTCCTCACGGACACCGCCCACATGCTCACCGACAGTGCGGGCCTGTTGGTCGCCCTGATCGCGGCGACACTGATGCTCAGGCCGGCGAACTCCAGGCGCACGTGGGGATTTCGTCGTATCGAGGTCATCGCTGCAATGGGACAGGCCACGCTGTTGATGGTCGTTGGTGTCTACACCGCGATCGAAGGAGTGCGCCGTCTCTTCGCGCCGCCCGAGGTGCCAGCAGCCGAGCTGCTGGTCTTCGGCATCATCGGCCTGGTGGCCAACATCATCGCCATCACCATCCTCTCGTCCAGTCGGGGCGCGAACTTCAACATGCGCGCAGCCTTCCTGGAGGTGCTCAACGACGCACTCGGTTCGGCGGGTGTCATCATCGCGGCGGTGGTGATCGCCACCACCGGATTCCAACAGGCTGATGCGTTGGCCGGCCTCTTCATTGCCGCCCTCATCGTTCCTCGCGCCATCACTCTGCTGCGCGAGACCACAAGCGTGTTGATGGAGTTCACCCCCAAGGGGCTGGACCTCGACGAGGTTCGGCGCCATCTGGAGGAGCTCGAGCACGTGAAGGGTGTCCACGACCTGCATGCATCGACCGTGGGTACCGGCCTGCCAACTCTCAGCGCACATGTCGTGGTCGAGGACGAGTGCTTCACGGACGGACATGCGGCTGAGGTCCTCCATGACGTGAAGGACTGCGTGGCCGGGCACTTCGACCTCGCGGTGCACCACTCGACCTTCCAGATCGAGACGGAGCACATCAGCGAACACGAGATCCCCTCGGTCAAACACGACTAGGTGCTCGGGGTTCGACCGGACTCATCCGAGATCTTGGGCCGGACCTGTTGACACTCGGTGGCAGGCTGCCTACTGTTTCGAACAGCGAACCCGTGGAGCGCTGAGCGAACCACCCGAGTTTCCACATTCAACGTTGACTGTGAGGTTTCGATGAACCGCATCAAGACTGGCTGCACCGCGCTGGGACTGGGACTGGCACTGACGCTCGGCCTGGTGGGCTGTACGTCGAACTCGATCGGCGACGCAGGCGACCCGGCCGCTTCCCAGGGATCCGGGAACGACGGAGGTATCGACCTCGAGAAGGTGACGACCTTCGATGAGATCGAGCCCTACCCGGAGGTTCAAGAACTCCTCCCCGAGCGCATCAAGAACGAGAAGGTGACGATCTCCCTGAGTGCGGCCGCGCCGCCGACGACCTTCGTGTCCTCCGACGGCAAGACGAGTCTGGGGCTCAATGCGGACATCACCCGCGCCCTCGTACGCATCATGGGAATTGACGCCGAGTTGACCTCGGTGCCCTTCGACACGATCATCCCCGGGCTCGCCTCGAAGAAGTACCAGTGGTCGATGGCCTCGATGTCGCCCACGGCTGAACGTCTGGAGGTGCTCGACATGGTGACGTTCACCAAGGGCGGAACCAGCATCGCCCTTCCCTTGGGCAATCCGAAGGATCTCACCCTGGACACGCTCTGTGGTGTGCGGATGGCGGTCGGGGTCGGCACGATCCAGGCGACTCGCCAGCTGCCGGACCTGAACAAGGACCAGTGTGAGAGCCAGGGCAAGGAAGCCATCGTCCCGGTCGAGGTGCCGAACCCCAACCAGGCGCTGCTGGCTCTCTCCAGCGGTCGGGTGGATGCGTTCATGGGAGACGGGGTGCCGCTCTCCTATGCCCAGAAGGCGAACGACGGACAGTTCGAGATCCTCGAGGAGGATTCGCTGAACGAGGGGTCGTCGCGGGACTCGGCACTTGAAGTCACCTTGGGGGCGATGGCAGTGCCGAAGGACTCGGACTTCACTCCCGCGCTCGTCGAAGCCATGAAGGTGCTTCAGGGGCTCCCGCAGTACAAGGCGATCTACGACCGCTGGGGGATGGGCGACTACGCCCTGGAAGCGGATGAAGTGATGCAGATCGACTCGGCGAAGTGACGATGACCGAGGTTCCGCTCAGCAAACCCGCCCCCGGGGTGGGAAAGCTCATCGGCACCAAGCCCGGCCCTTGGAGCTACGTGGGCGGCGCAGTGGTCCTGTTCTTCGGCGCCGTCCTGCTGGACGCAGCTCTGACGAACGAGAACTTCGGTTGGCCCGTCGTTGCCGAGTACCTGTTCAACGAGTCGATCATGAACGGCCTGCTCCTCTCCCTGGGGCTGATGGCGCTCGTCATGATCATCGGGTCGATCTTCGGATTGGTCCTGGCGGTCATGCGTCTGTCCAGCAACAGACTGCTTTCGGCCGCCTCTGCGGTCTACGTCTGGTTCTTCCGGGGGACGCCGCTGCTGATCCAGGTGATCTTCTGGTTCAACATCGCGGCCCTGTTCCCCATTGTCGGTCTCGGGATCCCCTTCGGACCCACGCTGTTCGGAGTTGATGCGAACACGCTGGTGACCCCGCTCACCGCTGCTCTTCTCGCCCTCTCCCTCAATGAGGCTGCGTTGATGGCCGAAGTCATCCGCGGCGGTCTGTTGGGAGTCAACCGGGGCCAGACCGAAGCAGCCCGCGCCCTGGGGATGAAGCCTTCGCAGGTGTATCGGATCATCGTCCCGCAGGCTGTCCGGATGATCATCCCGCCGACCGGGAACAACCTGGTCGGGGCCTTCAAGAACACGTCACTGGTGAGCATCATCGGCCTGTCGGATCTCCTGCACAGCGCGCAGATCATCTACGCCCTGAATTATCAGACCATTCCGCTGTTGATCGTGGTCGGGCTGTGGTACTTGTTCGTGACCTCCATCCTTGGCTGCCTCCAACAACTTCTGGAGGCGCGCTACTCCCGAGGGTTCACGCCCCGGACGATGCGTACGAAGGTGGCCGTTCAGGATGTACTCGATGAAGGAGTCAGGGCATGACCGATGCATTCATCGATCTGAGAGGGATCCGGAAGAGCTTCGGGAAGCTCGAGGTGCTCAGTGGTGTGGACTACTCGGTGGCGAAGGGCAGCGTCAGCTGTCTGATCGGCCCCTCGGGTTCGGGCAAGTCGACCCTGCTGCGATGCATCAACAGCCTCGAGGTGCCCGAGGAGGGTGAGATCTGGGTCGACGGTGCCCTGATGGGCAAGCGACTCGAGAAGGGGAACTATCGCGTTCTGGACGAAGCGAGGATCGCGCCCCAGAGAGCCTCCATCGGGATGGTGTTCCAGCAGTTCAACCTCTTCCCACACATGACGGCGCTCGAGAACGTCATGGTCGGCGCCCAATGGGTGCGGGGAGTGGAGCGAGCGGAGGCCCGACGCGGGGCGGTGGACCTCCTTGATCGGGTGAGCCTGGCCAATCGATCCGACCACTACCCTGCCGAACTCTCGGGCGGGCAACAGCAGCGGGTGGCCATTGCCCGAGCACTCTCCATGCAGCCCAAGGTCATGCTCTTCGATGAACCGACCTCCGCGTTGGATCCTGAGTTGGTGGGCGAGGTGCTGACCGTCATGCAGGATCTTGCCCTCGAAGGAATGACCATGATCGTCGTGACGCACGAGATGTCGTTCGCGCGCGAAGTGGCCGATCACGTGGCCTTCATGGATGCCGGCGTGGTGGTCGAACAGGGCCATCCGAACGAAGTGCTCACTGATCCCCAGTCAGCGCGTGCGAAGGACTTCTTGAGTCGTGTCTGACAAGTTGCTGGTTCGTACCCAACCCATCGACCTGGAGGCCGTTCGCAAGGACACCAGGGGCGTTCGTGACGTCATGCATTTCAACAACGCCGGTTGCTCGCTCCCTCCCACTGTGGTCACCGACACGGTGAAGGGCTACATCGACTTCGAGGAACGCGTCGGTGGCTACGAGGCGAGGGAGGCGTGCGAGGAGCAGATAGCTGATGTGTATCACTCGCTCGCTCGGCTGATCGGTTCGTCTCCGGACGAGATCGCCTTGGCGGACAGTGCGACGCGTGCCTGGGACATGATCTTCTACGGGCTCCGGCTCGAGCCGGGGGATCGTGTGCTGACCTGCGCAGCCGAGTACGGCGGTAACGCCATCGCCTACCTGCAGCGGGCCGAGCGAACCGGCGCCGAACTGGTCGTGGTCGGCAATGACGCGGACGGTCAGATTGACCTGAGGCAGTTGGAACGAGAGGTGGCGAACCCGCGTACCAAACTGGTCACGCTGAACCACATACCGACTCAGGGAGGCATGATCAATCCCGTGGAGCAAGTCGGTCTGATCACGCGGAGTGCGAACGTGCCGTTCCTGGTCGATGCCTGCCAGTCGGTGGGCCAACTCGATCTCTCGGTGCAGGCGTTGAACTGTGACGTACTCACCGGCACTGGACGGAAGTACCTGCGGGGGCCGAGGGGGACTGGGTTCGCCTACGTCAGGGCGGAGTCGATGGAACTCTTCGAGCCGGCCTTCCTTGACGGCCGCTCGGCCAGCTGGGTGGGCGAGGACCAGTACCGGCTTGCCAAGACCGCAATCAGGTACGAGACCTGGGAGAAGAACTATGCGAACCTGCTCGGCCTCGGTGCCTCGCTCGACTACGCGTTGGATTTGGGACTGCGCAACATCGAGGCGAGTGTTCTCGGTCTTGGTGAGGAACTGAGGAACACACTCCGCTCCGTACCCGGAGTGTCCGTGGTCGACCAGGGAGTGCAGCAGTGTGGGATCGTCTCGTTCACGCTGGCGGGCGCGGATCCGGATCGCGTCATGCAGTCGCTTCGGAGGAGCCGCATCAACGTCAGTGTGTCGCGGGCGAAGTCGTCGCGGTGGGACCTCCCTCGCAGGGGGCTCCAGAGCGTTCTGCGAGCATCAGTGCACTACTTCAACTCAGCACAGGAGATACAGGAAATGGCAGCGCAACTTTCGAGACTGGCCGAGGCGCGGCACCATGGCTGAGCCCAAGGGCCAGACACTCCTCGGAGTGGAACGGGCGATCTCGGTGCTCGAGGCGTTCATCTATCGGTCCAGCTGGGGCCTGACCGACCTCGCGCGACACCTCGAGCTGAACAAGGCAGTCGTCTATCGGCTGGTGCGCTCCCTCGAGCAGCGTGGCTTCCTCGAGCAGCCCGAGGAGCGGGGACCGTACTACCTCGGCCCTGCGGCGATCGCCCTCGGGAAGTCGGTCGAGAGCCGATCCATCGTGACGGTGGCCCGGCGGCACCTGCTGAGAGTGGCTGAGCAGACCGGTGAGGTCGTGTTGCTCTACGCCATCCGCGGACATCGCTACCTGTGCATGGAGCGTCTCGACGTGAACAGCAACACGGACGTGACGGTGGAAGTAGGGGACGCCGTCGGTCTGCATGCCGGCGCCGGAAAGTCGATCCTGGCCTTCCAGGACCCGAGCTTCGTCAACGAAGCGCTGTCGGCACCGTTGAGTCGCTACACGGCGGACACGCCGACCGATCCGGATCGCATCCGCGAGATTTTGCACGAGGTCCGTGCGGCAAATCATTGCGTGAGCCGGGGCGAGATCACCCCGAAGACCGTCGGTGTCTCGGCGCCCGTCCGCGACATGAAGGGTCGGGTGAAGCACTCGGTCTGCATCAGCGTGAACGCGTCGGACGGTCAGGTGGACTCCGCTCGCCTGGATCACTTGATCGGTGCCGTGGTCGACACCGCCGCATCGATTTCACAGAGTCTCGGGTACCAGGAGGGCAGACCTCTGGAGAGCAAGCTGTGAGCCCGCAGCTGGCGACAGGTGAGCTCTGCGCCCTCCCATCGAACGAAGGACGATCAGGATGACCCTGACGAATGATCTTCACGCGCGGCTGGACGCGTGGACCGTCGACGCATCTCTGGCCAGGGGTACGAAGAGGTGGGGGCGGTATGGCCCTGACGTGTTGGACCTCTCGGTCGCCGAGATGGACTTCCCCACCGCACCGCCGATCCTCCGGTCCTTGGAGGACAGCGTGGCGCGGCAGAGGTTCGGCTATCCCCTTTCTGAGGAGCACACCGCGTTCCAGAGCGCGTGTGGCGCCTGGTTGAGGACGGGTGGTCTGCCGGTGGAGGACGAGAACGTCTTCATGCTCGCCCACGTCGCACAGGGAATCTCCCTTGCAGTCCGTCACTTCACCCCACCGGGGGCACCGGTAGCGGTCATCACGCCTGCGTACAGTTCCTTCTTCTCCGCGATCGAGGTGGCGGATCGAGAAGCAGTCCAAGTACCCATGCACGTGGACGGGGCGGGCAGCTATCAACTCGATCTGGATGCGATCGAGGAGGCGCTGCGGGCGGGCGCCGGATCCGTGCTGCTTTGCAATCCCTGCAATCCGACGGGCACCACGTACGGGCAGGACGAGTTGCGTGGCCTCGCCGAGGTCGCGCATCGTCATGGTGTGCGGGTGATCAGCGACGAGGTCCATGCCCCGGTTCGGTACTCGGGCACCGTGCACGTGCCCTTCGCGAGTGTCAGCCGCGAGGCGACGGACGTCGCGATCACCGTGACCAGCGCCAGCAAGGCGTGGAACATCGCCGGGCTCAGGTGTGCGATCGTCGCCTTCTCCCGGCCCGCCGACGTACGGATCTGGCGGTCCCTCTCCGGAGGAGCGAAGGGTGGCATCTCCCCGCTGGGTGTCTTCGCGACCATCGCAGCGGTGACGGAGGGCCAGGAGTGGTTGGCCGCAGTGCGGGACGTACTCGAGCGGAAGCGCGACCATCTCGTTCACGGTGTCAACAGCCTGGGGCATGGCCAGCTGATGACTTCTCCGGACGCCACCTATCTCGGATGGATGGATCTCCGAAGGTTCGAGCTCCAGGACGTGGCGGCCACATTCCTACGGGATGCCGGCGTGTTCCTCACTGACGGCAGTGTGCACGGTCTGGCGGGGCAAGGGTTTGCGCGAGTGAACTTCGCCACGCACGATGCGGTGATCGATGAGTTCCTCGAGCGCATCGACAAACTACTGCGTGTCCGCTGACGCGCGGGGCGCTGTGTCCGAGACCTTCTGGCCGGGCCGCGGATCGTTGCCCGGGGCGTGGCGCGACGACGAGCCCCCGGTCCGCCAGAGCAGTGCCGTCGCCACTGCGGCCAGGGCAGCCACGCCGGACAGGATGAAGGCGGTGGGCGCCAAGCCCAGTAGGGCGCCGAGGTTGCCGGCGAGCGGATAGGTGATCAGGAGGCATCCGTGGGAGAACGAGAACTGCGCGGCGAACACGGCAGCCCGGTTCTGCTCGGTGGAGGAGCGCCGCAGGAGTTGTGCGGAGGGGGTTTGGATCATCGATGACGCCACCCCCGTCACGAGCCAGACCAGTCCGAAGCCGAGAAGTGGGGAATCCGGCTCGGCGCCCAACAGCACGAAGGCCATCAGCGCCAATCCAGCCGGGATGCCGATGGCGCCGATGATCATGATTCGTTGGAACGCGAATCGATCCAGGATGCGTGGAAGGCAGATGGCGGTCGCCATCGAACCCGCGCCGTAGCACGCCAAGAGGAGCGCCACATCGGGCTGCGGGCGGCCGAGCGCTCCCTGCACGAGTACCACGGTGTTCACCAGAACCATGGCGGTGGCCGAGGTGGCCACCAGATTGATGGTCATCAGCCCCCGTAGTGCAGGGGTGCGGAAGAAGATGGCGGCACCTTGGAACAGGCGATGTCGAAAGGGCGTCACGACGGCGTTGGTGCGTGGGAGCGTCGTGGTCGCGACCAGGACGGCAGACCCGATGAAGCCCACGAAGGTCCCGGCGAACAGTTGGTGGTAGTTGATCAGCAGCAGGAGGAGTGCAGCCAGTGCCGGGCTGACGAGCGCCTCGAGGTCATAGGCCAAGCGTGAGAGGGAGAGTGCTCGCGTGTAGGTGCGTTCGTCGGGCAGGATCTGGGGGATGACTGCCTGGAAGGTCGGAGTGAAGGTGGCCGAGGATGCCTGGAGAATGAACACTATGAGGTAGATCTGCCAGATCTCGGAGACGAAGGGCAGACTCAGCGCCGCGAGTGCACGGATCAGGTCGGCCGTGATCAACACCGGTTTGCGGGGGAGTTGCGCGGTCAACGCGGTGGTGATGGGTGAGACGCCGACGTAGGCCACCATCTTGATGGTCAGTGCCGTGCCGAGGACGATGCCTGCGTCGGCACCCGCGAGATCGAAGGCCAGCAGCCCCAGGGCGATGGTCATGAGCCCCGTACCGAGGAGGGCCACGACTTGTGCGCCGAACAGTCGCGCGAACGTGGGATGCCGCAGGACCTGGATCATGGCGAATCGCTCGAGGCTTGGTTGGGAGTCCTTGGGTGACTGGTGTGTTGAGCTGCGCTCGAGGGTTTCCTCTTGGCCCGGAGCAGGTCCTGGGACGCATTGTGGTGATGGCGCGGGGAGTTGCTCACACTGTGTTCGGCCTGGTGGATGGCGTCGGTGACGAGTTGGATCGAGTGCTCATTGGCCAACTGGTAGAAGACGTGATTGCCATCCTGGCGAGTGGTGACCATCCGCGCCATGCGTAGTTTGGCCAAGTGTTGGGACACGGCCGTCGGAGTCTTCGCGACCTCCGTAGCCAAGTCACCCACCGAGCACTCGCCCTCGGCAAGGCGCAGGATGATCCGAACTCTCGTTTCGTCGGCCAGCATGGTGAAGACTTCGACAGCCAACTCCACGTAACCGTCACCCTGCGTACCCGGCATCGATCCACTACCTGCGAACATGCGTATATAGTTGCGCAGTTGGCTACGCGCCGCAACCCGCAGCCGCAGATCTCACGGCAACGACTCCCCTTCGGCCTATCCTTCGGAGATGCCGAGCATGAGCCCGTTCTCCGACGCTGATTCCTTCGTGGTCAACACGGAGGCGCTGAAAGCGGCGGAGCCGCGGATGGACTGGCTGTCCGAGCAGTTCGCCACCGTTGCTGCCTACTTGGAGACGGCTGGATCGACAGTCCCGCCGAGGAGCGGCGGTGGTCTGAGCCAGTTCAGTGACCTGGGAGGACGCGACATCGTCGCTGGGACCACCGATCTGGTGCTGGACTCGAAGAAACATCTCGACACGGTGTTCGACAGGATCGTCACGACCCGGCAACGCTACGAGCAGACCGAAGAGGACAACATCGTGTCCGTCGATGACCTGTTCGCAGCGCTGGGGCCCGAGAAGCCGCCGGCACCCTCTCCCGAGTTCCCCTGGCCACCAGACGAGCCCGCCACCGAACTGCCGACCTCCCGGGACGAGGTCCCCCGGATGCCTGACCGCCCTGATGTCAGCGCACTGCTCACTGATCCGGTCCTCGACGAAGCCCAGTACCGAGCCGGCCCGCCAGCTAGAGCAGTCAGGGAGTGGTTGGAACCGTCAGGCGGTGTCACCGGAGAGATGATCAAGGCGATGGCCTATCCGTACACTCCGGCGCACATGTCCGACAGGATCCTCGCCTGGGTGGCCGGCGCCGACAGTGGCCCGACCAACTTCTGGCAGTTCCCGGTCATGGTGGGAGCGGCCTATCACGCGGCGGCCCGGGCCGTCGCTGCCATCGCGAATGCGACGGAGGCCGTGTTCACCTACGTCGGCTGGGTTTGGTCCAGCCGTGCGAAAATCGACGCGAACGGCGCTTTCCATGGGGCGATTACACAACTCAAGGAGCTGGAGAAGCTGTTGACCGGGCTTGGCGACTGTGAGCAGCAAGTCGCAGCGTGCCTCTCCAGCGCTGATCGCGACGTGGACGGAGGCATCCACAACCTCTGGGAGGAGTACGCGAGCTACTACGACCTCACCCTGTCGATCGGAGGATCGGGTGCCGGGCTCGCCTCGGCTCTGGAGACCGTCAATCTCAAGATCCGCGCCATCTCCTACGCCAACGCGTTCGAAGAGATCGGGTCCCGTCACTGCTACCAGCACGCTGTGGACGTTGTTCGACATCGCCGGGACGCGCGTGAATTGGCCCTAGCCGAGGGTGCAGACGTTCCCGAGATGGCAGAGCCGGACTTGGGACAGTTCACCTCACCGTGAGTCGGTCGGCACGCACGCCGTTCGGCCCGTTGGCGATGAAGGTGCTGTCAGCAGATCAGCCTGCCGGCTGCTCTGTCGTGGTAGCTCTGTTGACGGGCCCACCGATGTAGCTCTGCGGGTCCAGCCAGATCGTGTTGCGCAGCGCCCCCGAGAGACGGAAGTGTCCGATGTTGCGGCCGAACTGGTAGATCCTTGCCAATCTGAAGGAATCGCCAGCCTCCTCAGAGAACTCCACCTCGTTGCGGGTGACATAGAATGGGAGTTCACGTGAGTACCGGGTTGTTTTGACCTCGACGAATGTCGGGCTCTCTGTCGCCGGATCGAAGGATTGGACGTCGTAGCCGAGGCCATCGCCATCCTCCACTGAGACATGCCGGACCCCAGCGGCCAGATCTGGGCGACCTGCAGCCTGCAAGGTACGTCGTTCGTACTCAACTATGGCGATTTCTCCTGCTTTGCCAAGGGAGCGGTTGCCAGCTTCCAGGGCGGCGAAGTCCAAGCGTCGACCAGTGCGATCCCTTGTGGGCGCTGCGGGTGGTTCGGTGGTAGGTGATTCCGAGACTGGTCCCAGCACCGCCAGATGGTCATCCAGGGCTGGCGCTTCTACTGCCCTCATCATGTCGTGCCGCAGGTTTGCTGCTCGTTCGAAGCGCTCGGTAACACGCTCCCGCAGCAACTGCTGCACGTTCCGCGCTGGCTTGTACCCGTTGATCCACACGGCGCCGAGTTCATCCAGGACCGCTGAGATGTTCTGCAACTTGTACTCGATGGATCCCTTTGACCTCGGAACTCGGTGCTCAAGACTTCGTCGGAACTCTGTCTTGGAGTAGGTCTCACCGGCAAGTTCGATGGACAACATGGAGAAGTAGATCTCCACAACGCTGTCGACCTCGGTCCTGGTCCATTCTGTAGCCATGCGCGGGCGCCTCCTCGGGGCCCAGGCTAGTGGAGACGTTGCAGAAAGGGGTGGTGTTCACAAGAGGTGTGACGTCCTCTTGCTGCTGCGTAGCTTCAGGACCCAATGCTTCTCCGTCAGGACTGCCGAGCGGGCCGACTTCCGTGCTTGCTGCTGCCAGGCGTCATCCTCGCCTCAGTCACGAGCTGCTACCCGGCCCCGACGTCTACAACGTCATGACTCGCAACAATTAGCCCGCTGCCAAGAACTCGGCGCGGACGTCACGGAGTCGGCGTCCGTCCGAGACTGACCAAAAATACCAACCGTTGGTGGGGCGCTTCCGTAGATGCATAGCCGCGCCCGACGGCGTCCCGTATGCCTTGCCGTCGATGTGTATGCGGGTATCTTCACCGAGCACGGCTTCGGTTCCAACGAATGCCCGGTGGGTGGCGACCAGCTTCTGTCCACGCTCGAGGAACCCCGCTTCGATCAGGTGCTTGAGCTCGACCCAATCCTGTGCTTTGGTCTGCGGATCGACCACCTTGCCTTGATGGCCGTCGGGCACGGGCCAGACTTTCAGAAGCGTCTCGACCAGCTGGCTGGTACGGCGATCGATCAGGTCTTCGTCCCACTCGCGGTCCTGCGTCTCTTCCACGAGCCGGCCGGTCAGTTTGATCGTGTTGTGCTGGAGCAACGCGGCGCGCTTGCTGGACCACGGTCCGTTCGACACCTTGGAGTTGAGGTTGGTCGTCAGGAGTGTCAGGTTGCCGAGGTGATGTACCCGCTCCTGTCGTTCCTGCTCATTCTCGGCTGAGTCGACCGGCCAGGTGTCCTGCCATTTCTGGGGGAGAATGTGCTCGATCGGAAACCCTGCTCGTTCGACCTGTGGCTGGCCGGTTTCGGCACGGTAGAAGTTCTCGATGGCCTCGAGGAAAGACCGCAGCCGCGGTCGAGGAAATCGCCGATACGCCTTCTCGGTCAGCAGAGCAGTACGGATCTCGTCGTCACCCGGCCAGTAGGTGCTCGAGACATTGAGTCGCGCAAGGTGCTCGATCACTCGGTCAGCCAGCTCCGTGGGGGGAGTGTGAGAGTAGGTCCTGATGATGTCGGCGACGATGCGGCCCAGGTCGCTCCCGGTCAGACGGAGGAGTTGGCGACGGATGACCCAGCTTTCCGCTGCGGCCACGATTCGATTCACGGCTTCCGAAGGAATGTTGCGACCAGGCTCATGCAGCCACAACAGAAGCGGCTTCAACAGCTCGATGCCGCCGGCCTGCATCCGGTACACGGCCATCTCGACGGCGCTGAGAT
Organism: Propionibacteriaceae bacterium; assembly: GCA_052094425.1. GTDB lineage: Bacteria > Actinomycetota > Actinomycetes > Propionibacteriales > Propionibacteriaceae > Microlunatus. Next base: position 109,996 of record JBQDIN010000001.1, on the reverse strand, counting down.
TCCCGCTCGGTTGAGCGGCTGTGAGCGTCCATGCTTCGTACGACTGTGCCTGCGCCTTCAGGACAGGTAGCAGATGGGCCATCTGGCGCCCTGCCTCGTGCTCGACGTACGACTTGAACCTCGTGAACGTCGACTGCGGACTGATCTCCTCACCCATCCGCGACGTGAGCCACTGGTTGAGGAAGAGCGAGCTGCGGCTCACGAAGTTTCGCCCGACGCTGATCTCTTTCGCCCAGAACTTGGTCTCGAACGGCCAGTCCTCCTTGTAGGCTTTCTTCGTATCGCCACCTTCGGCCTCCAAGCGCTGGAAGACAAAGTTCCGCACCAAGTCGGCCGCTGTCAGGGGTGTCCCCCGGGCGTTCAGAGTCTCGAAGATCTCTTGGGAGTTCTCTGATGCCAGCAACTCGATCGTGACGAGCTGGAGGTCCGCCTGCAGGACGGTGGCGAGCTGCTCGGCCTTCCTCTGATGGTCGCCAGTGTCAGGGTCTCCAAGCCACTGCATGACGGCCGTGGTGAAGTACTGGTGAGCGTGGACGATCTTGGACTCGGAGTGCCTCAGGCTCGAGTGGTCAATCGGCGCTTCGGCTGTCATGACCTCGTCGAAAGGCCCGTGGTCGTTGTTCAGGTGGCGCAGCTTGAGCTGGCTCTCACCTTCGGGGATGAAGTTCGCCGAGTTGTGAGTCAGCGATTCGAGTTGGCTGGCAAAGCGTTCTGAGCCGGATTGGGTCAGCACTGCGCTCGTCGCATCCATCAAGAGCTGCAGCGTGGTCAGTCGCTGCTGGCCGTCGATGACGTTCCATGTTGTCACCCGGTTACTGCCGGCGTCGTGGGCTTGCAGGACGATCGCGCCGAGAAAGTGCTGCGGATTCACGTGCGGCTCATTGATGCGGAGCTCGGCGACCCTGCGGATGTCCTTCCACAGGGGTTCCCATTGCTCGGCTTCCTTCCAGACATACGGGCGCTGGAACAGCGGGATCACGAAGTGCTGCGGCAGGTTGAACAGCTGCAGTGGTGTCCGCTTGAACGTCTCCATGAACTCATCATGCCCCAGCAGTCCGACATGGATCTCAGCATCAGTGCGCAGAGTGCGGCATTCTCTCGGGGCTGAGTCACGCTGTGTCCGTCCCTTGCAATGCATTCCGGCCAAACTGCGCTACTTTGTGCGCGTATGGAGACAGTGTCCCTGATGCTCGCCATCGTCGGTGTAGTCCTGACTGCTACGGCACTCGGAGTTGCCGTCGCGATCTATCGACGGCAAGACACTGAACAGAGAGAATTCCGGCGTCATGTGGACGGACGCTTCGACGACATGATTCGTGAGCGTATCGATGCTGATCGCGACGAGCCCGGGTCGGCCCCGGATGAGTACATGGAGCCACCTCGGCATGTGACACGCACGGTTGGTGAAGTCTCCGTTGTCCGGCCAGATGACATTCCGCTCGCCATCGTCGGGGACCTCGGTGCAGCCATACAGCGCGGCACTTCAGACAATTCCGGTTGGGTGCTCGGCGAGGTGAGGGCTGGGTATCGGCGTGCTGGCCGTGGTAACCATGCTTGGTACTTGCTGCTCCAGGACCGCAGTAACCACTCGAACGCATGGGTGGTTCGAATCGCCCGTGGTGGACAGCGCAAGAGTGTGCCAACTGTGACTTGGGAGAATGCAGTTGAGCCCGCAGGCACAGGCAAGGACGAAACCCGGTGAACACCTCCGCGGACACGCATGACAAGCCTTGCGGTGCGGCGGTGGGTGAGGGACTACGCTAGATCAACCGCGTGATTTGCCCTCGGGGGCAGTGGGGGCCGCGCCGTTCGGAAAACCGGTGAGGAGATCATGATCACGCTCGTGCTCACCGGGCTCAACGAGGGCATTCAAGGCCATCGCCAGCTGTCCTACGTCCCGGAATGCGCGTTCTACTCCATCAGGGGTGAGATCGGGTCTCGCTTGAGCCTCTGTCCAGTCGGAGCCGTCGAGTTGATGAGCGAGTGAGTTTCTGAGATCCCGGACTCCCCCAGCGATTGTAAGGATATGTCCCGCATCGTCCGGACCATGCTCGAGGCTCTCCAGTAGTTTCTCGAGTCGGCGATGTAAGCCACCCTTCGAGGGTCGTGGCTCGTCTGCCAGTTCCGTGATGAGTAGTTCGATCGCCGCCGTCGCCGCCAGGATCGCCGACGATGCGGCTATCCGAACCGAGTCCTCCAAGAACCCGATCCGTTCGGTGAGCACGTCCTCCATCTCGCCGCGCCAGTCCGCTGGCCAGCCGCCACGCTCGTTGAGTTCCTCCTCGGCTGTCCGGACCCGTCCGGCGACGACCACCCCCGTTGCCCGGTAGACGAAGATCGCCGCGGAGAACCTGGAGACGAATCGCAGCCACTCGATCCGACTACCGAGCCGCCAATCGAGGTACTCAGCAGCAAGGCTCTCCGGCTCATCGTCAAAAGCTGATGTGGCCAGCGCGTGGAGCATCTCGCGACTCATCGGTTGGGTCGATCCGTTCTCATCCAGTTGGAAGAACACGAATCACACCGTTTCACACGAGTCTGACAAGGTGACGCCTTCCAGTGTGGTCGACCGTGTTCTCACCGTGACCGACTCGTCGTGGGCTGAGGTTGCGGAGCTGATCATCCCTGGCGCGCCGGACCGTCGAGTTGTCCGAGTGAGCATCTACCCTGGGGCAAAATCGGATCAGGAGGCAAGCGTGGGCAGTGACGGCCAACTCGCACCGGGGCTACGCGATGAACTGATCACTGCCGAGTTGGCTGAAGCGCTGGAGTTGCTCAGCAGCGACAGAGTGGACGACGAGCCGCTCGCCAGGAGCGAGGCGATCGAGCGGCTCGGCCGGCATCTCCTCCGGGTGGCCAGACGGCTCCGATCGCCCACGACGGACGACGAACTCCTCGCGAGTGCCGGCATAGTCAACGCCGCCATCGACGCGCTGGGCGACGACTTCGAGAGTGATCGTGTCGCAACGCCGATTCGCGTCCTGCGTGGCGTCCGAAAGAGCGAAGGGTTGGCCGCCTCCACCCTGCCAGATCACCCGGCGATCCCGTTGAGTACGAGTGAGCTGATGGTCAACGGTGCCGGAGAGCCTTCCCTCGGCTCGATCCTCCAGCAGGAGTTGCGCTGCGCCGACGAGGTCGATCTGATCTGCGCCTTCGTCGGCTACAAGGGCATCGAGTTCCTGCGCGACGACCTTCGGGCGCTCGCGGACCGAGGCGGACGGATTCGAGTGATCACGTCGACCTACCTGGGGTCGACAAGCGGCAAGGCGCTCGACGACCTGGTCAAGCTGGGCGCTGAGGTCCGAGTCAACTACCAGGGGATGGCCACCAAACTGCACGCCAAGGCGTGGCTGTTTCGTCGCCCCGGTGAACTGGACACCGCCTTCGTCGGGTCCTCCAACCTCTCCGAGGCGGCGCTCTACACCGGCTTGGAGTGGAATGTCCGGCTCGCTCGGGCGGACACACCTGCGGTCTTCAACCGCATTCACCAAGTCTTCGACAGCTACTGGAACACACCGGTCTTCGAGCCCTACACACTCGACGACCGCGACCGCCTCGATGCCGCCCTTGCCGAGGCCAAGGGGTACGCAGCCCAAGGCTTCAGCAAGCGCGCGCAGGGCACCATCAGCAAGCTGACCGACCAGCTCCGGGCTGCCTATGCGCAGATCCAGGTCCGCGCCCGGCCACACCAGCAGCGCGTGCTCGACACGCTCGCCGCGAGGCGCTCGGAACTTGATGAGCATCAGCACCTGCTCGTGGCTGCCACGGGAACCGGAAAGACGGTGATCGCGGCTCTGGACTACGCCCGCCTGTGTCCACCGGGTGTGGCTCGGCCGTCCCTCTTGTTCGTTGCGCACCGGGAGCAGATCCTCGAGCAGGCCCGGGCCACCTTTCGGCAGGTGCTCCAGGACCCCGAGTTCGGAGAATTGCTCAGCGGCTCCGCTGGGTCGTTGCGCAGCGACACCCACGTCTTCGCGATGGTGCAGACGCTGCGCAACAGACTCGACCAGGTCCCACCGTCGGCGTACGACGTGATCTACATCGACGAGGCGCATCACGCGACGGCACAGTCCTGGGAATCGGTGGTCGAGCACTTCCGGCCGCGCGAGTTGATCGGCCTGACCGCAACACCGGAACGTACCGACGGCGGAGACATCACCGCGTGGTTCGGCGGGCGCTACACCACCGAGCTGCGACTGTGGGAGGCGGTGGACGACCAACTGTTGGCGCCGTTCGACTACGTCGGGGTCGATGACGGCACCGATCTGCGCGACCTGGCCTGGCACGCCGGCGACTACGCGGTCGGGGCACTCTCCACCCTCTACACCGGCGACCACGAGCGGGTGCGCCGGATCCTCCAGTCGATTGACCGCTGGGTGGAGACACCCGCAACCATGCGCGCCCTTGGGTTCTGCGTGTCCGTGGCGCACGCCCAGTTCATGGCAGAACAGTTCACTGCGCACGGGCTGGCCGCCGAGTGCCTGACCGGTGAACACGATCAGAATCACCGGGAACGGGTGCTGTCGCGGCTGCGTTCCGGGCAGCTCCAGGTCGTGTTCAGCGTCGACGTGCTGGGTGAGGGCGTCGACCTGCCTGATGTCGACACCCTGCTGTTGTGCCGCCCAACCCAGAGCCCCGTGCTCTTCGCTCAGCAACTGGGACGAGGACTGCGTCAAGCCCCGGGTAAGACCTCCTGCCTCGTGCTCGACTTCATCGGTCAGCATCGCGCCGAGTACCGCTTCGCGCAGCGGTTCGAAGCTCTGGTGGATCCGGCTCAGGGCAGTGTCCGAGAACAAGCCGAGGCCGGGTTCCCGTTCCTTCCTGCTGGGTGCTCGATCACCCTGGAGAGGGTCACGCGGGAGCGGGTCCTCGCGGCGCTGAAGGCGGCTGCCGTGCCACGTGGTGTCCGCGGGCTGCTCAAGGACTTCCACTTGGACACGTGGACCTCGCTCGACGACTTCCTGCGCCGAACGGGGCGCTCCGTGGAGCAGTTCTACGGCGTGGACAACCGCAAGATGTCCTGGACACGCCTCCAGCGACTTGCGGAGGCGCCAGGCGCTCCGGCAGTCCCGAACGACGCCAGTCTGCGGGAGGAAGAGGCCGAACTGCTCCGACGGGTCGGATACCTCCAACACGTTGCCGACAGTCAGCGGGTGAACAGCTGGTTCGATTGGATGACCGCCGACTCGCCCATTGATGCTGGGGTACTGACGGTGGCCGAGCAGCGCATGGCGGTGCAACTGATGCACACGTTGCTGCTGACACCGAACAGTCTGCAGGAAGGGTTCGACATTCTGTGGCGCCACCAAGCCGTGCGGGAGGAGGTTGCCGAGCTCCTGACTCTCGTCCGTGCGGATCTCCATCTGGCGCCGGTTCCGTTGTTGGGGCTGCCGGACGTGCCGATCATGGCGCACGCTCGCTACACCCGCCGGGAGGTCTTCGCCTCCCTGGGCGTCAGCTCCGTGAACCGGCCGAAGGAACACCGGGAAGGTGTCTACTTCGTGGCGGAGCCCGGGGTCCAACTCATGTTCGTGACCCTGCACAAGGACGCTAAGAAGTTCTCCTCCACGACCCAGTACCGTGATCATGCTCTGACTGCTGACCTGTTCCACTGGGAGTCGCCCAACAGTTGGCGCCAAGGGTCACCGGCCACCCAGCGCTGCATCGGACAAGGGGCGGACGGCTCACTGCACCGACTCCTGTTCGTACGGGAGCGCAGTGACGGTCCCGTCGAGAGCACCTTCCGTTGTTTCGGTCTGGTCGACCTGGCCGGGCAGCCCGAGGGGGACCGTCCGGTTTCGGTGACGTGGAAGCTGCGTACGCCGCTTCCCGAGGAGGCGTTCGAGAGCACTCGGCTGCTGGCCGCGGGATAACATACAAGCGTGAGACCTGGCTGACTTTCGGAGGCGGGGATTTCATGGGCAGGTCCACAGTGGCTGCGATGCAGAAGGTCATCAAGGAAAGGCGCCACGCGCGGTTCCTGCTCATCCGCCACAAGTACAAGACTGTGGCCAAGTTCGTCGGCTCGCGTGCCGATTGGTGGGCTGAGTGCGATCTGTTCGGGTGTGCCCGTGATCGGAAGATGTTGGTGCTCAGTATCGAGCAGCAGTACGCCGAGTGGCTGAGGACACCGCAATCCCGACGTCCAGTCCCGCCACGTGAGCAGGTGTTTGCGCAAATCTACGCCGAGTTCGCTGGCTCAGTGCGCCGATACATGAAGTCGCGCCAGAATCTGGGCGCTGACTACGTGCTGTTCAAGTGCCCCCACGACCCAGAGGTGCTCACCAAGAGGATGCAGCAGCAGTATGCCAGGTGGCTGAAGTCGCTGCCCAAGAACCGAGGGAGCGTCTTGGTCGCCGACGGAAGGGTCCTCGTCGACGACGGCAGCTTGTCTCCGGGGTGGAGGAGCAGCTCCGTTCGCACCGTCTCGGGTGGCCTCCCCAGTCTGCGCAGGAGGAGGTAGCGGAAGTCAACGGGCTGTGGGTCTGGGCTCGGTAGGTCACGACGGGTCCAACGTTGCTCGTTCAGCGGCGCGCTTCCGCATAGCGGGGTGCCATGGCCTCCATCTGCTTCATGACCTGGACAATGGCATCTGGTTGCTGGTCCGGCGGATAGCGGTACTTCCGGAGCAAACGCTTGATACTTGCGCGCAGCTTGGCCTTCACGTCTTCTCGGACAGTCCAGTCGGTACGGGTATCACGCCGCATGGTTGCCACGAGCTCGCGAGCGATCTGGGCAAGAACATCGTCCCCCATCACGTCGACAGCTGATTCATTCTGGATGATGGTGTCGTAGAACGACAGCTCGTCCACCTCCAGCGGGGGATCAAATCGTTTCCCGCGGTCGGCCTCGGAGACGACCTCCTTGGCCATCTCGACCAGTTCGGCGATGACTTCGGCCGCCGTGAGTTGTTGGTTGGTGTACTTGGTCATCAGATTGTTGATTCGTTCCGAGAAGAGCTTGCGACGCACTTCATTGCCCTGGGTCGCGGCGGCGGACTCTTCGAGCAAGCTCGCCTTGAGAGCCTCAATCGCCAGCTGTGCCTTACTGGGCTGGGCTGCATCCTGTTGCCACGCTGGAGTGAGGGCGTCGAGGCGGGGACGTTCCAGCCCTGCTTCCCGGTAGATGTCGATTACTCCCGTGGACTCTGCCGAGGTGACGATGATGTCGCCGAGCTTGCGGCGAATGTCGTCGGGAATCGGCTCGCCCCGCGCGACGCGATCCTGGGCGTCCAGCTTGGCCATCCAGGTCCGGACCTCTTCGTGGAATCGGACCTCGAACCGCACCTGCTCCAGATCAGCGGTGCTGGCTGCCAGTGCCCAGGCACGGGCAAGCTTTGCGGACAGGCTCCGATAGGCCTCACTCAGGGGGCGGCCCTCCGGATCGTCCGGGCCAATGTTGTCAGGTGTCAGTGGGGAGCGAAGCTTCGTCGTCACGGACAGGACGGCGTTGACCCAGCCCCTCTTCGGATCAGAGTTGAAGATTGCCTTCCACTCATCGCCGACCAACTCGGTGAGCGAGGCAAGCAGGTCATGCACGATCTGTGCGGCTTCGTCGGCGGTCTGTCCCACCACCTTGTCGCCGGTCTGGGCGGTGTCCCGGGTGAACTCAGCCAGCGCCTTGGTGAGGTTGTCCGCCAGTGGGGCGTAGGCGACGAGGAGACCGTCCTGCTTGCCTCGGTAGGTCCGGTTCACCCGGGCCAGGGTCTGCATGAGCAGTGCGCCCTTGAGCGGTCGATCGAGATAGAGCGTGTGCAGAGGCGGCGCATCGAAACCGGTGAGCATCATGTCCTTGACGATCACGATCTCGAGCTCGTCGTCGGGGTCCTTCAGCCGCTTCTTCACCGCCGCTGTGGCGCTGGGCCGGCGCATGTGTTTCTTGATCGCTTCAGTGTCTGAAGGCGTCGCTGAGTAGACGACCTTGATTCGGCCCTTGTCATCAGCGTCGTGATGCCAATCAGGACGAAGGGCGATGATCTTCTCGTAGAGGCGCGCAGCCGTGGGGCGGGTGGCGCAGACGATCATGGTCTTGCCGGACCCCCCGATGAACGACTCCATCGTCTCGCGACGGGTCTCCCAGTGCCTGACGAAGTCATCGGCGAGCACCTCCAGTCGTTGCGGAGCGCCGTAGATGGTGTCGAGCACTGCAACGCTGCGCTGCAGTCGATCTCGGTCGGCCTCATCGAGCTGGCCAGTGGCCTCCTCTGCCGCGTCATCCAATGCCTCGTCGTCGAGATCGTCGACCCGGGCGAGCTTGATCAAGCGGGGCTCGAAGGAGACCGGAACCGTCGCGCCGTCGGTGACGGCACGATGGAGGTCATAGACGTCGATGTCGTCGCCGAACACCTTGCGCGTGTCCCGTTCCCCCTCCGCGATCGGAGTCCCGGTGAAGGCGATCAGGGTCGCGTGGGGAAGTGCATTCTTCAGGTGAGCGGCGTAACCGTCGATGTCGTCGTAGTGGCTGCGATGAGCCTCGTCGACCATCACGATGATGTTGCGTCGATCGGACAGCATGGGGTGGTCGGCCCCGGCGTCGCGCTCGTCCTTGGACAGGCCAAACTTCTGCAGCGTGGTGAAGTAGATCCCCCCGGTGCGCCGTTCAGTCAATTGCCGACGCAGATCTTCCCGGGTGCTCACCTGCCGTGGTGATTCGGGCAGGAGGGTGCTCCGTCCGAATCCGTCGAAGAGTTGAGTGTCGAGCTCGGTACGGTCCGTGATGACGACGATGGTGGGGTTCGCCAGTCGTGGGTGACGCATCACCTTCGCGGTGTAGAGCTCCATCTCCATGGACTTGCCCGACCCCTGGGTGTGCCACACCACCCCGGCGCGCCCGTCGCTGTCGACTGCACGGACGGTGCTGGCGACTGCTTTGGTCACCGCGAAGTACTGGTGCGGCTTAGCCACCCGCTTCGTCAGCCCGCTCGCGTCCTCGTCGAAGGCAGTGAAGTCGCGGAGCAACTGGCCGAACCGCTCGACGTTGAAGACTCCCTCCAACGTCAGTCCAAGCTCGGTCGCCGGATGACCGTCTGCGCCCGCCTCGCCTGGGCCAACGACACGGCCGTCATCGTCAACGTTCCACGGGGCGAAGTGGTGCCACGGGGTGAATGGAGTGCCGTAGCGGGCGGTCACCCCGTCGCTGGCAATCACGACCGCGGCGAACCGGAACGCCATACCGAACTCCTGCAGATAGGTCTGCAGCTGGTTGTATGCGCCTTCGGCGCTGGTGTGCTGGACGCCCGCCCTCTTCAGCTCGACGATGGCCAGGGGGAGGCCGTTGACGTAGAGCACCACGTCGAAGCGGCGTTCGAACTCTCGGCTCCGGATCGTCACCTGGTTGACCGCGTGATATCGGTTCCTGCCCGGATCACCGGAGAGGAACCGAATGGTGGGGTTGACCTGGCGACCATCCTCGTCGACGTAGCTGATGCCGCGGTACCCGCCGATCAGGATCTGGTGCAGACGGAAGTTCTCGGTGATCGCATCCTGCGACTGCGGAGTGAGCACCTCGGCGGCTGCCTGGTGCAGGTACTCGTCGGGGACGTCGGGATTCAGGTTGCGCAACGCCTTGTCGAGGGTTCCGCGGAGCACGATCTCATGCCACGACTCTCGTTCCCCGGACCCGGGAGCAACGGCCGGGCCGTGCAATGGCTCCCACTCAAGCTCTCCAAGGGTCTCGAGGACCCAGCCCTCCCAAGCTGACTCGTTCATCGCGTCTGTCATGTCAGACCTCCTGCTCTACACGGTCTTCTGCGTCCTTGACGGTGATCCTGCCGCTCATCAACAGGGGAAGGAGTTCATCACGCGTCTCGGCGAGTGCGGCGTTCTCTTCAAGGGCGCCGCAACACCGGGCCTCGACCCCCTCGGCAACCTTGTTGAAGATTCTGGCTGCCTCCGCACCAGGATCGGGCACGGGGCACGATGCGATGTCTGACCACTTGGCTCTTGGCATCCTGGTTCCGTTTGAGTTCTGAACCGCGGTCTCCACAACCAAGTCTGAACTCGCTGCGCTTGCCGCCAGCCACCGCCATTCGCTTTGCTTTGACCGCAGCACCAGAATATCAGTGGAACAGATTCCCGAGGTGTGAGCAACTGCAACTTTATGGAAGTACGGGCGCAGCTTTCCAAATAGAACATCTCCCTGGAGAAATGCGTTCTTTGCGGATGCGATCTGGGAGCCTGTTCCGGTTCGACTAAGCCACAACGACCTCGAGTCGACGTGCTCGAGTCCAATGTAGGTCTGGCGGTCGTCGATCTCGCCGGCGTTGACTTGTGCACGATTGTGATCAACCAGATCACTGAGGGTGTGGGATGACGACAGCTCCAATCGCTTGTATGAACAGCGAAGGAGGTCATCCGACTTGGCCAGGATGAGCTGGTTGGCGGCGATCTTGTCGTCCAGCGCCCCGAGGACCTCGGCAATCGCCTGCTGTTCCGCGAGCGGAGGCAGGCGGAACGGCCAGTTCGGCAGATCGTTCAGTGGGATTCGGCTGACAGTTGCCCCATGGGTGGCCCTGCGGGCGATTTCTTCCTTGAACCAAGGGGACAACCAAGCGAACATCAGGTAACGAGGGTCAACGACACTTTTCCTTGGTCGTATCAGCGCCATTCGCCGCCCTAAGCAGGCTTCTACGCCCCCGGGCATAAGTGCGACCTCTCCCAGCCGGGTTTCGTAGGCAAAGAGAACGTCCGACTCCTGGGGTTGAACTCTTCGGGTCCACCGTGTGAAGTCTTCCGCATCGACCCAGTCAGATCGACTTAGGTCCAGTCGCCCATTGTCCAGGGAGCTGATGTTGAGAAAGTACTTGGATCCTGTGGAGCGGCGGTTGGGAGTGGCATGTGGACCGTCATATACGTCACCCAACTCACCGACGGTGACTTCCTTGAAATGGGTCATGCCAGCCGCTCCAGTTGATTGCGCACGACGGTATCCAGCTGGGCAGACTCGTCAAGGACCCTTGTGAGCTCCTCAGCGAGACGACCGACCTTCTCGTCGATCGGCTCGTCGTCCTGGGCAGCTTCTGCCGCGCCGACATACCGACCAGGGGTGAGCACCCATCCCGCAGCCTTGATCTCTTCGAGGGATGCACTCTTGCAGAACCCGGGCACATCTTCGTACTCACCGTCGGCGGACTCGCGTCCGCGCCAGGCACGGAAGGTGTTGGCGATCTGCTTGATGTCGTCGTCGGTGAAGGTGCGCTCCACGCGGTCGACCATGTGGCCGACTTCGCGGGCGTCGATGAACAGGACCTCGCCGCGGCGGTCCGTTTTGCCCTTGGTTCCGGGAGTCTTGTCCTTGGCGAAGAACCAGACACACACGGGAATGGCGACCGAACGGAACAGGTTGGGTGGCATGGCGATGATGCAGGAAACCACATCGTCCTCAAGCATTGCTCTGCGGATGTCCCCTTCGCCGCCGGTGTTTGAGGCCATCGTGCCGTTGGCCATGACAATGGCGGCCTCGCCCTGGACCTTCAGCTTGCTGAGGATGTGTTGCATCCAGGCGTAGTTGGCATTGCGGACCGGAGGAACGCCGTACTTCCAGCGGGAGTCTTCCTCGCTGCGTGCCCAGTCCTTGATGTTGAACGGGGGATTGGCGAGCACGAAGTCTGCCTGCATGTCGGGATGGATGTCCCGGGCGAAGGTGTCTCCCCATCGAGAGCCGAGGCCCGCAGAGTCGATGCCGTGGATGGCCAAGTTCATCTTGGCCAGCCGCCATGTGCGCTCGTTGAGCTCCTGTCCATAGACGGCGATGTTGGTGGGGTCCTCGTCGTGGCTGGTGAGGAACTTCTCGGCCTGGACGAACATGCCGCCCGATCCGCAGCACGGATCATAGATCCGACCATGATGCGGCTCGAGTATTTCGACGAGGGTGCGCACCAGCACCGGCGGAGTGTAGAACTCGCCGCCGCGCTTGCCTTCGGCCTTGGCGAACTTGTCCAGGAAGTACTCATACACCTCGCCGAGCAGGTCCCTGGCCTTGGATGCGCCTTCGCCCGTGAAACGGGCCGAGTTGAACAGGTCGATCAGCTCGCCGAGACGGCGCTGGTCGACGTTGTCGCGGCCGTACATCGTCGGCAGTGTTCCCTCGAGCGACGCGTTGTCCTGGGCGAGGGTGCGCATGGCGGTGTCGATCAGGTCGCCGACGCTCTGTGAGTCCTGACTTGCTGATGCCGGAATGCCCTTGGCGTTGTCGGCGAGGTAGGACCACCGCGCGGCCGGAGCCACCCAGAAGACACCGTGACCGATGTATTCGTCGACGTCCTCGATGGTGTCGACAATGAAGGACTCGGCTTCGCCGGCAAGCTCGTCTCGAATGGCGTCACGACGCTCCTCGAAGGCATCAGAGACGTACTTCAGGAAGACCAGACCGAGGACGACGTCCTTGTACTGACTGGCATCCATGGAGCCGCGCAGCTTGTCTGCGGCCTTCCACAGAGTGTCCTTCAGCTCCTTGGGCGTCGAGGGAGCAAGTGGCTCCTTGGTCTTCGATTTGGGTGAGGTCATGATTTGTCCTTTGTTGAGGTGGTTGTGTGCAGGGTGGCGGTCAGTGAGCCGGCCGTGAGGCCGTTGATGATCTCGGCTTCCAGTTCGTCGACGGCGGCGAGTTCATCCCGGAGTTGCTGTCGCCTCTTTGCCGTGCGTTGGAGGGCCACTGCGAGTGCACGAGTCTGATGGGCCGGAACCGTGCGGAGCAGCCAGGTTTGGCGGTCGGTACCCGGTTGGGCGGCGATGTCTTCGGCGACGACGGCCGGAACCAGTTCACGGTCGTTCAGTTCGGCGTCGCGGCAGCGCAGGATTCGGGCCGGAGCCTGGACGACCTTCCCGCCGTCCGTGTCCACCATCGATGCTGCCCCCCCGGAAGCGACGTAGATGACGTCGCCGGGCTCGGTGTACCTCGCGCGAGGCGCGACAACCTCCAGGGTCAGCCGGTCGATGCCCCGGGTCTGCGGGCGCGCTGGATCACGGATCTCGTCCGGGCCAATGACCACCGCCCGGCCAGCCTGGAGTGCATCGAGGTGTTCGGCTGGGAGGCGGACGCCGGGCAGGTCGCGAGCGAGTTCGCGAGTGGCGCGTGTCCACGGAATGAGGTCCGGCTTGGCCGGTGTGGCGGCGAACTCGAGACCCTCCATCAGTCCGGGGTCGAGCTCCCAGATCCGGGCGAGTTGATCCCCGCCGTCCCAGGGCGCGGGGTTGGCGGCAGGAGCGGTCAGCGTCATCTGGCGCAGCAAACGATCCGAGGCCAATCGGGTGCTTGAGGTGAAGGCATGGTCGCGCACATCCGTGCGCGTGATGGATGCGGCGATGTCGGCCGCGATGGCCCGCGCTTCGTTCGGGCCCACGCGAGCATCGGAATGCGCGCCGACCACAGTCCACCTGGACGATGGCTGACCGAAGACCCACAAGGCAAGACGACGACGCCCGCCGTGACGGCTCATCCCCTTCGGCAGTCGCGCCACGTAACGCAACGGCGCGGTGTAGTCAGCGGACGGAGCCAACAGGTGACGACGACCACGCTCGCCGTACCGGTCAGTCATCAATCGGGCGGGTCCGACGACGATCAGCACGTCCCTGTCGCCCAGTTCGACCAGCACGTCCTCAATGCGGTCGAAGAAGGCGTCAGGGTTGGCCACGTCCTGCCACTGGAACAGGTGCAGCATTCCATCATCGGGCGAGCTGGCAGCTTCATCATGAATCGTCACCGGGAAATCACGTGCAGCCAATCGCCGCAGCGCCGCCAAGTCGCAGGGCCGTTCGACACCTGAAGGGCGATAGCCAAACGTTGCCTGTTCGGACTCCTCCAGCCGGGCTCCCAACGCGGTGGCCAGCAAGACACCGCCTGGCCCGGCGGGCACGATGCCGCGCGGTGCTGCTCGATGGATGTCCACGAGTGCGGTGCCCAAGAGAGCTTCCGCTGCTCTGGTCAACGCTTCGCCGGCCCAAGGGCCGTCAGCAGCGGTGAAGCTGTCGAGCAGACGTCCGAGCACATGCTCGCCTGAGAACGCGGCCTCGGCGAGCTCGTCGACGGCCTGGCAGAGCTGGTTGTCTCCGAGCGCGCTCAGCGCGGTTCCCGGATCCAGGATGGAGCCGAGTTCGTGCGCTTCCAGATCATGGACGACCTCGATCGGGTCCACCTCGGCCAGCGGCTCACCCCGCACCTGGTGGAGGAGGAGGAGTGCCGAGGCGGCATCCACGTCGTCGAGTACCTGCTCCATCGCGGTGGAATGCAGCGCCGACTCGAGGTGGGCATCGACATTGTTGCCGTGTTCGGTCTCGCGCAGCCACTGTGCCACCTCGCGCGCATCGAAGCGGAGGGGGCGTTCACCTGTGGGGGCGGGGAACGGTGGCTCAGAGGTTGCGAATCGGCTTCGCCACATCGACACGACTGGCCGCTTGACCTGGGCCAGAACCGCTATGCCCTGCATGGTGATCGTCGCCATGCTCCACCTCCCTTCGCTGGTGCCACCGACACTAGAGCCTAGACCAGGTGATCGTGCGGGACATGCTGATAAGAGTTTTTATCAAGCGATGCCCGGCGCCTGACCTCCAGTGGCTTCACTCTGTATGTCAGCGAGCAACTGAACCGGAAGGAGCAGGATCATGAGCACCAATCACCACCACTGCGCCACCTATGACGCCACAGCGAACGCCCTCGTCATCACCGAGATGTCCATCTCCGACCCCAGGGTGGTGGCGGAGTGTCGGCACTGGGCTGATGGCCGCCGCGGAGAAGCCGCCACAGGCGAGGAACTCTCCGGAGCCGACCTGACTGTCTTCGCTGAGCAGGCCATCGCACTGGGTGCCACGGCAATGACCGCAGCCTCGGGCGTGCAGCAGAGCTACAGCTTGGATGCGCTCGTCGCCGAGGTCGAGGAGCGATCCACTCATGTGGTCCAGACCGCCGCAGCTCAGACCACAACAGCCGTCGAGGCCGTTGCCAAAGTGCTCGAGCAGTCCACTGAGAAGACCCGCAAGGCGGTCAACGATGCCGGGAAGACGGCTCAGAAGTCGTTCGTCGATGCGGTCTCCGATGTTCAACGCCAACTCACCGAACAGCTGGCAACCCTCCTGGGCGGTGAGCAGCCCGAACTCATGGCGCGTCTCCAGCCAGTGCTCGAAACGTTCAGTCGGCGACTGCAGGAACGAGCCGTCACGCAGACCGGCGAACTGATCGAGAAGGTCGCCAAGCAATTCGACCCAGCCGATCCGGCCTCACCCATGGCGCAGCACATGCGAGTCATGCGCGAGGCCCAAGCCGAGCATGCCCAGACCGTCACTGAGCAGACCGACAAGATGGCCACCAAGCTCGCTGAGCTGACGACGAGCCTCGAGGTAGCGCGAGCGACAGAAGCGGCACTCTCCAACACGGTGACCAAGGGGGCCTCCTATGAGGAGCACGTCAACGAGGTGATGGCACAGATTGCTGCTGGTCTCGGAGATGAGTATGTCGAGACGGGAAACGTCACCGGCTTGCGCTCACGCAGCAAGAAGGGCGACGGTGTCCTCACTGTGGAGGGCAGCGACGGTTCGGCAAAGGTCGTCGTGGAGATGACCGACTCGCCGCGCGCAGCGTGGTCGGCGTACTTGGCTGAAGCCGAGGAGAATCGTGGAGCACAAGCGTCCTTGGGCCTGGTCAAGCGCGTCGAGAACCTGAAGGGAGGGCCAATCCTTTGTCTCGGACCACGCCGGATCGTCATGTCGTTCGACCCGGAGACCGACGAACCCCGGCTGCTGCGATGCGTCATCCAAGTCCTCCGCCTGGCAGCTGAGTCCGCGGCGGCTCGCGTCGACAAGAGCGAGACAGAGACAGCCGACGAGCAGCTCGTCGAAGCTTTGGCTGCGCTCAAGCGATTGGCCGCGATGCAGAAGTCCGCCGGGTCCATTCGCAAGTCGGCCGACTCCATCGGGACTCAGGCGGCCACTTTGCACACCGAGCTCACTCGATACCTGACACAGGCGCGGACCGCGCTCGCGGTAGTGCCCGCGAGGCAGGACGAAGTGGCCTGATGGAGCATTCCCAACCAGAAACAACGAGAGGAGTGACGCGAGATGACCACCGACCGGGACAGGGGCAAGAAGAACAAGCGTGCGGCAGCGAGTGGCGCGAAGGCGAGGCCAAAGCGAATCGTCCCTGCCCCATGGTTCATCCACGAGGCTTGCGTGATCGGCACTGGCGGTCTACAGCCCCGCTCGACCGAGTGCGGGACGACGCCAGGGCCTACCCAGCAGCAAGGTGACACACCAGCAAGAGCTCAGCCCCTACCGGGGACCCAGCGCTCGCGGACATCTGCGAGCACAGCGACAACCAGGAAGAAGGAAAAGGACATGACGGGACCGGAGCAACTTCACCTCAGCGGCTACGAGCAGCACAAGGAAGTGATGGCCCAGCGCTACCGAATGGGCAAGGTCAATTGGGTTTACTTGATCTCGCTTCCGATCCAACTCATTCCGACACATCTTCCGCTGCCCAATCCTGACGAGCCCTTCCCCGGAAATCGTCGCGTCAATCGGCGTCACGCGGAAGGGTTCGGCAAGTACTGGCGGGACAACCCGGAGAACTGGGCATGCCCACCGCTCATGCTGGACACGCTGCTCCCACTGAAGGAGGGCTTCAACCCCCGGCTGGAGGTGGGAGGTGTCGAGTTCGGAGTTCTCAAACTCCCGCACAACTCAGCAGCAGAGCTACAGATCCTGGACGGCCAACACCGCATCTTGGGCTGGAAGCTCGCTGCCGATGAAATCGCTGAGGACGTGCGCCGGGCTCGGGAACAGCTCCAAGCGGCGAAGCGGATCGAGGACGAGGTTGGTATCCACAGCTCGACACAAGCAGCTCTTCGCTTGACCGAGCAGCAGGAACGGCTCGCCAGGGAGTTCGTCACGGTGGAGATTCTGGAAGGCGTCGGATCGGATGCGCATCGGCAGTACTTCTCCGACATCGCCAACAACGCCAAGGGCATCACCAAGTCGGTCACCACATCGTTTGATCGGCGTAGCGTCTTGAACCGGGTGGCGATGGACTTGGCCGAGGGAGATGATCTCTTGGCCGGGAGAGTTGAGATGGAGAAGGACCGGGTGGTCGGCCAGAACTCAAACCTGCTGTCTGGCCGAAACCTGGCGGACATCGTCCGGCACACAGTGCTGGGGATCGATGGGCGTATGACGGCACGACGTGAGGCGGAGCTCAAAGAATCCGCGGTCCACGACATCGCTGAACAGTTCTTTCGCGCCTTGGGTGCTGGGTTCGCCGACTTGACGCGGCTTCAGGATGAAGACCAGTCAGCTCAACAGCTCAGGGACAAGAGTCTCCTCGGGTCGGCAACCGTGCTTCGATGCCTGGCCGGGGCTTATCATGCTCTGGCAGTGGATCTCACCGATGAGCGACGTGCACACGTCACCTCCAAGGGTCACGAAGCAGCGGTCGCGTTGTTCTCGGAGTTGTCCGACCACATGAGTTTCCCGGTGGAGAACGGGTGGCTCGAGACCGGCCTCTTCTCGACCGCGGATGCCAAGGCTCCAAGCTCCCGTGCCCAGGATCTCAAGAAGTTGACAGCCCAGATCGCCAGCTGGGCCACAGACGGAGTGCCCTTCTGATGTGCATGGCCATGCCGTTCACTCGCACAAATGGAGAGCTTGCCTGGTCGGTGGCATCCACTGTCACCCGTGTATTGAGCACCCACGGCGTACGGAGAGGCGCCATTGACCTGGGCCTCTCTGACTGGGGGCGCGTTTCAACCTTAAGGCTGCTCAGTTTGCCTGCACGTGACACAACTGGCGGAGATCGGGGCCGACGATGACGCTCGAAGACTTGGTGCTCCTCGTTGCACGATGCATTGCCTGGCCGGGCGCCCTGATCGACGGTCTCCTCCCAGAGGATCGGTCGACCCGTGTCCTCGCCTACCTCATGGCGACCTGGATCGGCTGGGTGGTGACGCTGGCCGTTGCGCAGGAGGTTCTCTATCGCCTCGCCGCGGCCGCTGACCTGCGAGGGTCTTTCCGCGGAAGTGCGAACAGTCATCGTGCAGCCGAGCGCAGGGTGCGAATCCTCTTCTCCGTGTGGCGATACGCGATCACTGCCGCTCAGCTCGTATGGGTGATGGGCCACAGCAGGTTCTGGTTGGGTTATGCACCGGAAGAGGAGAAGTGCAGCCTGGAGGAGGTCAGCCGGCCGGTACCCAGTCGGCGCCGGGCGGTGACTGCGATGTGGTGGTTGGTGGATCTGGTGCGGGGAATCGCACTGTTCCTCGTGAGGCTCGTGCTGATGCCACGCTTCATCCTCATCACCGCTGCCGCACTGTGGCTTGCGTTGCGCACTCCGGGTGTCGGGATGATTGGTCGCGTCTCGACCTGGGGGCAGGGCGTTCTTGATCAGGTGACGCTCGCTCAGTTGATCACTGTTGGTGGTGCGCTTGCACTTGTCACCAGCTTCTTCTGGTCAGCCAAGTTTCGTGGGCGAATCGCATGGCGACGCGACGGTTATAGGGAGGCATACTCCAAGCTCGAAGAGGCTGGGTTCCTTGCACGCGCTGCTGCGGAATCCCTCTATCGGATCAGAACGACAGTCGATGGTGAGATTCTCCACGACATCGCGCGGATCGTGAGGAAATCAACGGGTGGACGCTTCACGGCGTACCACGGTGCCGTTAAGCGGAACACATTTGACCACTTCCTCCCACTCACCCCTCGTGGGCAAGCCAGGAAAGAACGGGATCCTGCCACGTTGATCGCCGATCTCAGCGAGTCACCTGTGGAGTCAATCTGGGAGTACAACAGGGTTCCTAGGCGCACTGTGAGTCGGCCAACCTCGGAAGTGCCGCGCTTTGTCGAAGAGGTGGACCAGCTAGCGAAGCTCTTCAGCGACTGGGACTCTCCGGGCACGCACCAACTGGTCAAACTTGCATCACCGGCCACTAGGCAGGTTGTCAGGGAACGCATGCATCTGCACCCGGTGTTCAGGGACACTGCTGCATGGAAGAAATCGAGGAAGGAGTCGCTGGAACGGAACGTTGTCGTAGTCGCGCGCGGACTGCTGGCGAATCCTCCCCCCGCGTCTGAGCCCAACCAGCCACCCGATTGGGCCGCGGCCACCGCTGAGGTGCGTGATGTGATCCAAGAGGAGGTTGATGAGTGGATCGCGGAGTATCGAGATGCGTACAGTGGAGCACTGTGGCGAGCACATGCGCTCGAGTGGGCCGCCCAAGAGCTCCTGAAGCCCCGGCAGCCCCGCGGCATTCGTGCGCTGGCAGAACACATCAGTGGTAGAAGTGCGTGACGTCGGGGTCATGCAAGGTCGTTGTGCCAACAGTGCGTCACCGGGTCCCAGGTTCCGCCGCCGGTCTCCGCTAGGACTGGGTCGGCGAAGGCGATGCAATCCGCCAGCAGATCGCCGAAGTGCTCCGGCGTGCTCCGTTCGAGGCGTTGCCTGCGCCGCCAGATGGCCCACTTGCGATCCGCGAGTTCTGGCATCCGCGCCGCAAGCGGCGCGAGTGGGTGCAGGATGACCTGCCGGTGGGAGGCGACGACGTTGATCGCGCTGCGCAACTCTTCGAATCGATGAGGGCGGGTGGCGGCGATCGCGACGATGTCGACGAAGTCCCGCCAGCGAGTGTTCTGGTCACCACGATCGATGGCGGTGACAATCTTCTCGGCAAGGATCATGTGATCCGGATACCCGCGCAGGCGCAGCCGGCCACCCAACAACAGAGGTAGTTCCGTTTCGGTTGGCGCAGGCCAGATCGGATCTCCGAAGTTGACATCGACATGCAACGCCATCTGTGCGGTCGCGAGCCGCGCTGTGAGCTTCACACGAACACCGCTGTAGTCGGCGTCATCGCGGATCGCTTCGCTGGAAACGGATGTCGGATCAAAGGCGAGGCCGTCGTCGATACGGTGAGCGATCACGGCACGTATCCGCTGTTCAACTTCGGGGATGTCGTTGCTGATCCCGGTGGCGGCCAGGTCGATGTCGCGAGTAGGGCGCCGCACCGCGTAGGCGGTCAACAGCACACCACCCTTGAGCACGAAATCACCTGCGTGCTGGGACGCAGCCAGACGTCTGAGGAACCCTTCAAGGGCGTAAAGGGTGAAGTACTCTGCCGGATCTCGCGCATCACGGTGGGCCAGGTTGCGTAGATCGTTGTACGCTCTCCCGCCCGCGCTGTCGCGGATCGGCGCCGGGGTCACAGCAGCACCTCGAGCGCATGCCGCAGACTGGGCTCGGCTTTTGGGAACGAAGCTGCCACCTTCAACAACCGTGCTGGGGAGTTTCCGCGAACGCGCAGCCACCTCCGCAATGCCTCGTAGGCGACGTCGCTGCCCTCTTGGTGCATGAGGCGGAAACAGTCAACTATCGTCCGCTCCGCAGAGTAGATCGCCACGTTCATGTCCTTGTCCAGCTGGTGGCGTTCGCGACCGATATCGAAGGTCACGGGGTCGAAACTGTGCCAAGTGACGTGTGTGAATCCCGTCGGAGAGCGGGTCCCCCGTGGAATGGCGATGTCGGCTCCCAACGGGATGGCGTCGCTGAGGCCGTGATGTACGAGCGCGTTCGTCAGGCACATGGTCGCCTTGGCCCTGACGGCAGTGGCTGCGGCGAGGGAAGAGTATGCGGGATCGATCTCCCCCGGACGCAGATACACGCCCCGGCCGGCACGTTCGATCTCACCGGCAGCCAGCATCTCGTACACCTGGTCCTTGCGCAGGCCGACCGTCTGTGCGTCCGCAAGCGTGAACGCCGCTGCTAGCTCCTTCGTCATCACCATCCTCCTAACTGATTACAGGTAAAGCATACCTGTAGTCGGATAGGAGACGAGGGATGCGTGCGAAGACTCCAACCTCGCGCACCTGGCGCTTCAGTGGTGAACCCAGAGCGCTTCACCCACCCGCGACTACCAACCACTCGGCCGACCACCCGGACCAGCCCCCAAGAAAAACAGAAAACCGGACCCCAGATAGGGGTCCGGCTTGTCCGGTATCTCCTGAGAGATCACAAAGTGGAGCCTAGGGGACTCGAACCCCTAACCCTCTGCTTGCAAAGCAGATGCGCTACCAATTGCGCCAAGGCCCCGGGTGGGCTGCGAGGCAGCCGACCGCCGACCAAGCGTACGGCACAACTCAGTCCGCGGCCAACAAGGGTGGGTTCCGGGCCGGTGAGCGCGGTTCGACCGGCTGGACCAGCGTTAGGTCGTAAACGCCCGAGAAGCCGGGTTGGTTGTCACCGTGTGAGCCTGCCGACAGGGCGGTTCGCGAAGTCGCGGGGGCACAGAATCGCCGCGTACTCTAGACCCCATGTGGTCCCAGCGGCAGGTCGTCGACTATGCGCTGCAACGCCGCTCCAACCTGGAGGCGCTGCGGCGGCCGACGTTGTCCCTGAGCGGGGAGAACGCCTGCGACGCAGATCCGATGTTGGTTCGGGCCGCGAAGCACCACGGCGAGGTTGCATCCCACGCCTGTCCCGTGTGCGAGTCCGCGGAGTTGCGGTTGCTGCACTACACCTTCGGTGACCAGCTCGGTCAGTACTCCGGCCGGATCAAGCGGGTCAGCGAGCTGGACGCGATGCAGTCCGAGGTGGGGGAGTTCAAGGTGTGCGTGGTCGAGGTGTGCCCCGACTGCGGCTGGAACTGCATGATTCAGGCCTACCTACTCGGCGACGGGGTCAAGCGGAAGCCCCCGCGCCGCCAGCAGACCGTTGAGGACATCTATGGCTGACCCGAAGCGCGCGAAGAAGACCACGAAGGGCAGGAAGAAGCCCCGGTCGAGGGCGGCCCGTTGGACCTTGGCGACCCTCCGGGTGATCGCCATCGTGATGGCGGTCGGGCTGGTGGCCGGAGTCGCCGTGGTGGTGGTCGGTTACCGCACCACGGACATCCCCGACCCCAACAAGGACTTCCAGACCAACACCACCTTCGTCTACTACCGCGACGGCAAGGCCCAGCTCGGCAACCTGGCGATCCAGAACCGGGAGTCCCTCGACTACGAGGAGATGCCGCAGAACATCAAGGATGCGGTGGTCGCGGCCGAGAACCGCGACTTCTGGACCGACCCCGGCATCTCCATCCCCGGCATGATCCGGGCCGCCTGGGCGATCGCCCGCGGCGGCGAGCTACAGGGTGGCTCCACCATCACCCAGCAGTACGTGAAGATCCTCTACCTGACCTCCGACCAGTCCCTGGCCCGCAAGGTCAAGGAGCTCTTCGTCGCGATGAAGATCAGCCGGCAGCAGTCCAAGGAGAAGATCCTCGAGGGCTACCTGAACACGATCTACTTCGGCCGCGGCTCGTACGGCATCCAGGCCGCCAGCAAGGCGTACTTCAACAAGGGCGCCGCCGACCTCACCATCGCGGAGTCGGCCGTACTGGCCTCGGTGCTGAACAACGCCGCCATGTTCGACCCCTCGGAGGGGGAGGGCAACGCCGAACGCCTCCTCGGCCGGTACCGCTACGTCCTGGACGGGATGCTCGAACAGGGCACCGTCACCCAAGACGAGCACGACAAGTACTACGAGGAGCTCCCCGAGTTCCCCGACATCCCCACCAACCCCCGTTACGAGGGCCCCAAGGGCTTCCTGATGAAGATGGTGGAGGGCGAGCTCGCCGCCGCCGGCTTCGACCAGACCCAGCTCAATGGGGGTGGCTACAAGGTCATCACCACCTTCGACAAGGACGCCCAGGCCGCCGCGGTGAAGTCGGCCCAGTCCAACACCAAGGAGGCCGAGAAGGCGTCCGGGCAGAAGGGTGGCAACCTGCACGCGGCCATCGCGTCGGTCGACAACAAGACCGGGGACGTTCTCGCGCTCTACGCCGGCAAGGACTACGTCGAGAACTCCCGGAACTGGGCCACCACCGCCCGGCCGACCGCCTCCGCCTTCAAGGCGTACGCCCTCGCGGCCGGGCTGGACGACGAGTTCAGCCTGCGCAGCCGCTTCCAGGGCAACACCTTCACCCCGCCCGGCGACCCGGTTCCGGTCCGCAACGAGTTCTCCTGGCAGTACGGCCCGGTCGACCTGATCAAGGCCACCGCGGACTCGATCAACACCGCCTTCGTCGACCTCACCATGCAGATGGAGAACGGTCCCGACAAGGTCGCCAAGATGGCCGTCCGGGCCGGCGCCAAGAAGCCCGAGGGCGGTCCGGGCTGGGACGAGAACTCCCGCATCTCGCTCGGTGTCGCCGAGGTCACCCCGCTGAACATGGCCACCGGGTACGCCACCTTCGCCAACGGCGGCAAGTACATCGACAACCACGTCGTGCGCGAGGTGCAGGACGCCGACGGCAACGTGGTCTGGCAGGCCAACGCCGAGACCGAGCAGGTGATCAGCAAGGACGTGTCCGCCGACGTCACCCACGCTCTGTCCAACGTGGTCGAGCAGGGCACCGGCCGCTCGGTGTCCACCATCGGTCGCCCGGTCGCCGGCAAGACCGGTACCGCCGGCATCGAGGACGACGTGGTCTCCTCCTGGTTCGTCGCTTACACCACCCGGATCTCCACCGCGGTGATGTACGTGGCCGGGGACGGCGGCAACGGCGACCTCGACCCGTACGCCCGGCCCGGCGACAGCACCTTCTTCGGCGGCACCTATCCGGCTCAGACCTGGTCGGACTACATGGAGGTCGCCACCGAGGGCCACGACGTCGAACAGTTCCCCGAGCCGGCCTGGGTGAACCTCAACAACCCCGGCCCGGAGGGTCCGCCCACGACGACCAAGCCGCCGCAGACCGAGGAACCGACCGATGAGCCCACGGACGAGCCGACCGAGACGCCCACCGATGAGCCCACGGACGAGCCGTCCGACGAACCGACGGATGAGCCCACCGATGAGCCGACGGATGAGCCGACCGATGAGCCGACCGACGAACCCACCGACGAGCCCACCGATGAGCCGACCGACGAACCCACCGACGAGCCCACCGATGAGCCGACCGATGAGGGTGGCGGCGGCAACGAGGATCCGGGCAACGACAATCCCGGCAACGGAAATCAGGGCAATGGGGTCCTGCCCGGACTGCCCGGCTTCCTCTCCTCCGGGTTCGCCGCGCTCGGCAGGTGGTGACCGCAGGGTCGCGGCAGGCTGACGCCGACCGTACGCCCGCGTCCACCCCGGCGCGCCCGCTCTCACGGCGCGACGGCTTCGCCGCCTGGCTGTCGGAGTCGATCGGCGGACCGGTCGGCCGGCACGCCGGTGACTCGCCGCGACTGCTGAACCCCACCATCGTCGCGGTCGTGCTGACCTCGCTCACCTTCCTGGTCTGCGTGCTGCGCCAACTGCCGTGTGAAGGCGGCGCCGACAAGTACCGCTGGATGTGCTACTCCGACGTCAAACTGCTCTACCTGGACCGCGGTCTGGCCGAGGGCAACACTCCCTACCTGGACACCGGCAACTATCCGGTGCTGGAGTACCCGGTGCTGACCGGGTGGTTGATGGAGTTCGAACGGTTGATCACCGCGGCCTTGGTCGGAGTGCCGGAGGTCCTCGGCGGCCCGAGCAGGGACACCGCGAGCGAGACCTTCTTCCACGTGAACACCGTGCTGATGTTCGTGTTCTTGCTGGTCACCCTGTTCGCGCTGCTGCGCATCCACCCGGATCGGCCGGGGGACGCACTGATGCTGGCCGTCTCGCCGTGCGTGGCCCTGGCGAGCTTGATCAACTGGGACCTGTTCCCGGTCGCGCTGACCGCCGTCGCGATGCTGCTGTGGGCGCGGCGCAAACCCGGCCTCGCCGGCGTGCTGCTCGGGCTCGGGATGGCGGCCAAGCTCTATCCGATCCTGCTGCTCGGTCCGCTGTTCCTGCTGTGCCTGCGCTCGGGGCGGCTTCGTGCCTTCGGCGCCACCGCGGTCGGATTCGTGGTCAGCTGGCTGCTGGTCAACCTGCCGGTCCTCATTCTCGCCCCTCAGCGGTGGCTGACCTTCTGGACCTTCAACTCCGACCGCACCGGCGATTTCGGCTCACTCTGGTACGTCTTCGAACTGGCCGGTTCCCCGGTCGAGCACCTGAACGTCGTCAACGCCGCCCTGTTCGGCACCGCCTGCCTGGCCATCGGCGTGTTGATCATGCTGGCGCCCCGACGTCCCCGGTTCGCCCAGGTCGCCTTCCTGGTGGTCGCGGCCTTCCTGCTGGTGAACAAGGTGTACTCCCCGCAGTACGTGCTCTGGCTGCTGCCGCTGGTGATCCTGGCCCGGCCACGGTGGCGGGACTGGCTGGTCTTCACGGTCGGCGAGGTGCTCTACTTCGGTGCGATCTGGTGGCACCTCGGTGGCCTGCTGGCCCCGGGGGACGGCAGTGCGGACCGGCTCTACTGGTTGGCGGTGATCATCCGGCTCGGCACCCAGGCCTGGGTGGTGGCCATGGTGGCCCGCGACATCCTCCAACCCCAGCACGACCCGATCCGCGGCCCCGGGGTCGACGACCCCTCCGGTGGGGTGCTGGACCAGACCGCCGATGCCGGCTGGCTGGCCACGCTGCGCGGTCGGCTCCGCACCCGGGCGGGTGGCGGCACATGAAGCTGCATCCCCTGGACCTCGGCTCCGGCCGTACGGTCCTGCAGGCCTGGCTGGCGAGCCGGGGGCTGATCTGCATCGTGGCGCTGTTGATCGCGCTGAACGGCCACGACCTGCTCGCCATGATCAGCAACTGGGACGTCGAGCACTTCACCGCCATCGCCCGGGAGGGGTACGCCGCCGACGAGACCGGGCAGCGGGTCGCCTTCTTCCCGGGGCTGCCGATGCTGCTGCGGGTGGGGACGGTGTTCGGGCTGCAGCCCGCCGTCACCGGGGTGCTGATCGCCGGGGTCGGCTCCGCGATCGCGGCCGTCGCGCTGATGCGGCTCGGTGGCACCTGGGCCGCGGTCGCCTGGCTGTTCGCCCCGACCGCGGTCTTCACCACCGTCGCCTACACCGAGTCGCTGTTCTGTGCGCTGGCCTTCTGGGCCTGGGAGCGGGCCCGGTCGGATCGCTGGGTGGCTGCGGCCCTGCTCGCCGCCGGCGCCTGCTCGGTCCGTATCTCCGGCCTCTTCCTGGTCGGCGCGCTGGCGGTGATGATCATCACCTGGAAGAAGCTGAAACTGTCCGATCGACTGCGTCGGCTGGTCCTGCTCCTGCTGCCGGTGCTGGTGCTGGCCGCGTACGCCTCCTACCTGCACGACCTGACCGGCTCCTGGACCGCCTGGTACTCCGCCCAGGCCGACGGCTGGAGCCGCGGACTGACCTGGCCGTGGGAGTCGTTCATGAACTCCTGGGACTCGATCCAACCTGGCTCGTACGCCGAGCATCCCGAGTGGGTGTGGGTGTTCCGGGCGGAGATGTTGTCCATGCTGCTCGGCGTCCTGGTGACGATCTGGTGCCTGCGGAAGAAGATGTGGGCCGAGGCAAGCTGGGTCGCGGTGCAGGTCCTCGCCTTCTCCCTCTCGTACTGGTACATGTCGGTCACCCGCGCCCTGCTGCTCTGGTTCCCGCTGTGGATCATGCTCGGACAGTGGAGCGAACGCAGCCCCACCACTCCCGGCGGCCGGCTGCGCCACCGGATCCTCCTCGCCCTGGTTGCGGTGATCAGCACCGCCCTGATGATCACCTGGAGCTGGCTCTACTTCACCGGTCGCTGGTCCAGCTGACCCGCACGCTGAGTGAGTGGAGGGTCAGTCGACCGCGAGGGCGCGCAGCAGGAGGGCCAGTTGTCCGGCCACTTGGGATTCGATGTCGGTGCTGTTCTCCTCCACCAGCAAGGAGAGCTGGTTCTGCTCGATCACCGCGATCAGCATCCCGAGCACCTGGTCGATGTCGAGGGCCAGCTTGGTGCCGGACGCCGTGAGCGCCTCTTGGACGAGGTCAGCCATCAGTGCGTAACTCTCCCGCATGAACTCCTGGTACTTGGCCGTCACCTCCCGATTGCGGACCGCGTACAGCCGCATCTCGTAGCCGGTGAGGACGGCCTCCCGGTCCGAACGCATGGCGCGCAAGGTGGAGAGCACCGCCCGGTGGACCAGCGACTCGAGCTGCTCGGGGGAGGGCTGTTCGGCGAGCGGTAGGCCCGCCTCCTCGATCGCGTTCCGGGTGGCGGCGAAGTGCCGGTCGTGCTCACGGCGCAGCAACGCGAAGTAGAGGTCGTCCTTGGACTCGAAGTTGGAGTAGAAGGCGCCGCGGGTGAAGCCCGCCTGCTCGCAGATCTCCTCGACGCTGGCGGCCAGGATGCCGCGCTCAGCGAAGACGGCGGAGGCGGCCGCCAGCAACCGGTCCCGGGTCAGGGCCCGCCGGGCGCTGACCGGGGTGGCGTCGGCCGTGGTCACGGGATCTGGTCCCACCTTTCACACTGAGATCTGCATTACACCACGCGTCCGCGGGTTTGGATACACCACTGTATCGGATACGCTCCTGTACTGGATACGTCACTGTATCCGTAGTCCTGTCCGCACAGACAATTCCGACGGGGTCCGATGTCCTCCTACCTGTACGCACTCGGTCGAGCCGCCTTCCGGCACCGCTGGCGCACGCTCGGCGCCTGGCTGGCCGCGCTCGTACTCTTCGGCGGGCTGGCCGTGGCGATCAGCGACTCCTTCGACGAGCAGTTCACCCTGCCCGGGACCCAGTCCCAGGAGGCCCTCGACAGCCTCGCGCTGACCTTCCCCGAGGTGAGCGGAACCTCCGCCCAGGTGGTCGTCGTCGCGCCCGAGGGTGAGTCGGTCACCGACACGGAGATCAAGTCCGGGATCGAGGGCATGGTCGACGAGCTCGGTGAACTGGAGTTCGTCGATGCGGCGCAGTCGCCCTTCGACGAGATGGTCTCCGGTTCGGTCTCCGACGACGAGCGGGCCGCGATCGCCCAGGTGCAGATCAGCGGCAGCGCGATGGACGTCACCGACGCGGACCGCGAGGCCGTCTCCGAGATCGCGCACCAGCTGGAGGAGAAGGTCCCGGGGGTCACGGTGAGCGCCGGTGGCGAGGCCTTCAACGACAACATTCCCGGGGTCAGCATCGTCGAGGCGATCGGCGTGGTGGTCGCCCTGATCGTGCTGTTGATCACCCTCGGCTCGTTCCGGGCCGCCGGAATGCCGTTGCTCACCGCATTGTTGGGCGTCGCCCTGTCGATGTCGCTGATCTTGGCGGCCACCGGGGTTGCGGTGATCTCCTCGACCACCCCGATGCTGGCACTGATGCTCGGTCTCGCCGTCGGCATCGACTACGCCCTGTTCATCCTGTCCAGGCACCGAGAACAGCTTGCCAGCGGACTCGACCCGGAGGAGTCGGCCGCCCGGTCCGTCGCGACCGCCGGGTCCGCGGTGGTCTTCGCCGGCCTCACCGTGATGATCGCCCTCAGCGGTCTCGCGGTCGCCGGCATCCCGTTCCTGGCCACCATGGGCTTCGCGGCCTCCCTGGCGGTCCTGCTGGCCGTACTGATTGCGCTCACCCTGCTGCCCGCGATGATGGGCTTCGCGGGGGAGAAGATGCGGCCGAAGCCGCGGCGGACCAAGAAGTCGGCGGCCGCCCGTCCGGCCGAGTCGGCCACGAAGAAGGGCTGGCCCGCCCGCTGGGTGGGGGCGGCGACCCGCTGGCCGATCGTCACCATCGTGGTCCTGGTCACCGCCATGGGCGCGCTCGCGCTCCCGGCCAAGGACCTGGAGTTGGCGCTGCCGGACAACGGATCCGCCAACGAGGGCACCCCGGCCAGGACGACCTACGACCTCTTGTCCGAGCACTTCGGCGAGGGGTTCAACGGCCCGCTGATCGTCACCGCCACCATTGTCACCTCCGACGACCCGCTCGGCGTGATGGAGGGCATGGCCGACGACATCGAGGCCATGGACGGTGTTGCGAGCGTCCCCATGTCCACCCCGAACCGCTCCGCCGACACCGGCATCGTGCAGGTGATCCCGGAGACCAGCCCGGACTCGCCCGAGACCAAGGACCTGGTGAACCGGCTCCGCGGGATGGCGCCCGAGTTCGAGCAGGAGTACGGGGTCGAGACCGCGGTCACCGGCTTCACGGCGATCGGCATCGACGTCTCCGATCGGCTCGGGAAGGCCCTGCTGCCGTTCGGCATCCTCGTGGTCGGACTGTCCCTGCTGTTGCTGGCGATGGTGTTCCGCTCGGTCGCGGTGCCGATCAAGGCCACCGTCGGCTTCCTGCTCAGCGTCGGCGCATCCTTCGGCGCCACCGCGTTGGTCTTCGAACACGGCTGGCTCAACGGCCCGCTGAACGTGGCGCAGACCGGGCCGGTGATCAGCTTCCTGCCGATCATCTTGATGGGCATCCTGTTCGGCCTCGCGATGGACTACCAGGTCTTCCTGGTCTCGCGGATCCGCGAGGACTACGTCCACGGCCACACCGCCAAGGAGGCGATCAAGACCGGCTTCCAGGGCTCGGCCAAGGTCGTCGTCGCCGCGGCGGTGATCATGTTCGCGGTCTTCGCCTTCTTCGTGCCCGAGGGGGAGGGACCGATCAAGACGATCGCCTTCGGCCTCGCGGTCGGCGTCTTCGTGGACGCCTTCGTGGTCCGGATGACCCTGGTGCCCGCCGTGCTGGCCCTGCTCGGCGACAAGGCCTGGTGGTTGCCCCGCTGGCTGGACCGGATCCTGCCCTCCTTCGACGTGGAGGGGGAGTCACTGGCACGCCAGTTGGCCCACCGGGACTGGCCGACTGCCGGCTCCTCACCGGTGCTGCATGCCGAGGGACTGGCCGCCGGCACCCCGGACCAGCCACTCTTCGCACGCGTCGACCTCAGCCTCGGCCGCGGCCAGGTGCTGCTGGTCGAGGGGGACGAGGCGGGGCGTACGGCGTTGCTGTTCGCCCTGACCGGGCGGCTGCGTACGACCGAGGGCACCGCCAAGGTGGCCGGGTTGTTGCTGCCGGACCAGGCCGGCGCCTTGCGCCGCCGGACCAGCGTGATCGACGCCACCCGGACCCGCTCGCTGCGCAAGGACCTGGCCAAGGCCCAGGCCGCGCAGAGCGCCGTAGTGGTGGTCAACCAGGCCGACCGGATCACCGAGCACGACTCCCGGGCCGCCCTGGCCAGCCTGATCGAGCAGACCGCGGACACCGATTCCGCCCTGCTGATCGGGGTCGAGGACGTGGACCGGGTGTCCGACCTGATCACCGGGCCGGCCGAGGTCTTCACCCTCCGACCATCCGCCCTGGCCGCCACCCCCAGCTGAACCGAACGCTTAAGCAACGCAGAGCAAGGACATCACCATGATCAACCTCGAACGTGCCACCACCGACCGTACGGTCCGCTGGCCCTCGCTGATCGGCCTGCTGCTCGTCCCGCTGCTGCTGGCCGCCGGGTTCTTGTGGACCACGTGGGGCTCCGCGGACCGGTTCGGCCGGGTCGACGCCGCCGTGGTCAACCTGGACGAACCAGCCGAGATCAACGGCCAGCCCGTCCCGCTCGGTCGCCAGCTGTCCGGCGGCCTGGTCGAGGGCGATCCGGACAAGGAGGACCAGAACTTCACCTGGCACCTCAGTGATGAAGAGGATGCAGCGTCCGGGCTCGAGTCCGGCCGGTACGCGGCGGTCGTGACCATCCCCGAGGACTTCTCCACTCGCGCCACCTCGTACAGCGGGGACGCCGCCGCGGCCGAACAGGCGACCCTGCAGGTGGAGACCTCGGAGATCACCGGGATCGCGGACTCGGCCGTCAGCCGCACCATCGCCGAGACCGCCACGAAGTCACTCAACACCCAGTTGACCGAGGGATACCTGGACAACATCTACCTCGGCTTCAACGACATGGGGGAGCAGTTCCAGAGCGTCGCCGACGGTGCCTCCGAGTTGGCCGACGGTGCCTCGCAGTTGTCCACCGGCACCAAGGGGGCGGCCACCGGTACGAAGGAGTTCGCGACCGGGATCAAGGAATTGTCCACCGGCACCTCCGAACTGGCCACCGGCACCTCCGAACTCAGCACCGGTACGTCCGAACTGAGCACCGGGACCGACCAGTTGGCCACCGGATTGGAGCAGTTGTCGGCGGGGACCTCGACCCTGCCGAAGGACACCAAGTCACTCGCGACCGGGGCCGGCCAACTCTCCGGCGGGGTGAAGGAACTGTCCACCGGGGCGGGCCAGCTCTCCACCGGCGCCAGCCAACTGTCCAACGGAGTGTCGGAGTACGCCGACGGAGTTGATCAGTACGCGACCGGCGTCGGCACCTTCGCCGACGGGATGGGGACCTACCGCGACGGCATGGCCGCCCTGTCGCAGACCGGCCTGCCCGAGTGCCCGGAGGAGGTCGCTGCTGGTGGGCCGCAGGCGTGTGTCCTCTTCCAGGAGGGGGTGAAGGCCGGCGCGCAGGCGGCGGTGGTCGGCCTCGACGGCGACGGCACCGAGGCGAATCCCGGCCTGGTCGCGGGTGCGCAGGGCCTGGAACAGGGCGCCACCCAGTTGTCCTCCGGGGCAGGCGAACTGTCGAGCGGCGCCGACGAACTGTCGACCGGGGCCAACGGCCTCTCCGGTGGTGCGAAGGAACTGTCCACCGGCGCCTCGCAACTGTCCAGCGGACTCGGCCAGCTCGCGGACGGGATGCCCGCCCTGACCAACGGGATCTCCGAGTCGGCCAGCGGTGCCCGGGAGATCGCCACCGGCACCAGCGAGCTGGCCACCGGTGCCAGCCAGTTGTCCACTGGTGCCAGCCAACTGGCCACCGGGACCAAGGAGGCAGCCACCGGCGCGAGCGAACTGTCGTCCGGGATGACCGAACTGTCCACCGGGGCACGGGAACTGTCCCAGGGCACCACCCAGCTCTCCGACGGTCTGGCCCAGGGCGCGGAGGAGATCCCCAGCTACGACGAGCAGGAGCGTTCCCAGCTCAGCTCCGTCGTCGCCGCCCCCGTCACCACTGACGTCGAGGCCGCCGGTGGGGTCGGGGACCCCGAGGAGGAGCAGTCGCTGATCTCCCAGGTCGCCTCCACCAGCTTGCTGCTGGTGCTCGCCCTGTGGGTGGGCGGCCTGGCCACCTTCCTCGTGGTGCAGGCGGTCTCCGCGCGGACCGTGATCGACAATCGGTCCTCGTTCCGACTCGCCCTGGCCGGGCTCGCCCCCGCAGCGGCGATCTCGGTCGTCCAGGCCGTGGCGCTGACCACCCTGCTGACCGTGATCTTGGAACTGTCGGTGGCGAAGACGGCCGGCGTGCTCGGGTTCTCCCTGCTCGCCGGGTTGACCTTCGTCGCCCTCAACCACGCCCTGGTGGCCTGGTTCGGCGGGGTCGGCCGGTTCGTCTCGGTGATCATCGGGGTCCTCACCGCCGCCGGCAGCGTGGTCTCGGCCGTACCCGCCCTGTTCGACACGGTGTCGCCCTTCCTGCCCACCACCCCCGCCCTGGTCGGCGTCCGATCGGTGATCACCGACGGCTCCGGTACGGCCGGTTCAGTGGGGCTGCTGGTCGCCTGGCTCGTCGGCGCGACCCTGGCCAGCGTCCTCGCGGTCGCCCGGAAGCGCCAACTCGACAGCGCCGGGTTCGTCCGCGCCCTCGCCGCCTGACGCCCCTACCGAAGTCGGGGTAAGTGCGTCAGGGCAGCCGCTCAGCGGAGGTACGACTCGGTCCGGGCCAGGTCGGTCACGAAGTGCGTGTTGCCGGCGACGGCGATCCGGTCGGCCAGGTCCCGGGTGCGCTCCGGCAAACCGGGTGCCCCGTCGGAGACCAGCCAGTCCGATTCCGTCTGGGTGATCCCGACGACCTGGAGGAAGTCGAGTCGCCCGTGCACGGTGTCGACCCCAGGCACCAGCGGATCCGGGACGGTGATGAACCCGGTGAGGGCCGAATCGCTGCCCTGCTTGATCGGCTCGTTGCGGCCCACCATCAGGTGGTAGGGCTCGAACCACGTCTTGCTCGTCCACGTGTAGCGAGCCACGTTGCCAAGCATGCTCACGGCCCAGGTGCACTCCTCGGGGGTGCCGGCAGCGACCTGCATGGTCATCTCGTACCCCCAGCCGCTGAACTCGCCTCCGTACGACTCCGGGTCGGTGTACAGGCAACTCATGCCGTACGTGACCAGGTGCTGGGTGCCGTACTCGGTCGGGTACAGGCTGACGCCGTCGAGGTACTCGGGTCCCCCGAACATCGCCCGCGCGGACAGCAGGGTGGCCCGGTGCGCCGGTTCCACACCGGGGTGGGCCCGGTCGACCGCCTCGGTGATCGCGTCCCATCCCGGGGCCCAATCCTCCTCGGCCTCGGCACGCCGACGGTACTCACCCTCGCTGATCATGACCGGCAGGTTATCCGGCGCCCGGGCCAGGACGCTGCGTCGGGCCAGCTCGGGCACGGGGCGAACAGCCCGGGCCGGCTCCTAGACTGAAGGCGTGCAACGCCAATGGATCGAACTCGAAGGACTCGTCAACCTGCGTGACGTCGGGGGCACCCCGACCAAGGACGGCGGCCGGATCGCGTCCGGACGGTTGCTGCGCTCGGACAATCTGCAGGCCCTGACCGAGGCCGACATCACGCGACTGCTGGAACTCGGGCTGACCGATGTGGTCGACCTGCGCTCGGCCTTCGAGGTGCGCTCGGAGGGGCCGGGGCCGATGACTCGGCAGCCGGCGGTGACGATCCACCACCACTCACTCTTCCGCGAGGACGAGCAGAAGCTCGAGCGGGCGGCCGCCGCGGAGGACGAACTGGACGAGCAGGCACTGCCCTGGGTAGGCCGGAAGCCGTCGGTGCAGGTGGACGACCGCTACGCCTCCACCTACCTCTCCTACCTGGTGGACCGGCCGGAGTCGGTCCTCGCCGCACTCCGAGCAATCGCCCATGCCGAGGGCGCGAGCCTGGTGCACTGTGCGGCCGGCAAGGACCGGACCGGCACCATCACCGCCCTGTCGCTGCTGAGCGCCGGGGCAGAGCCGGATGCGGTGGTGGCCGACTACGCGGCCAGCAGCGAGCGGATCGAGAAGATCGTCGAACGGCTGATCAACACCCGCACCTATGCCGCGAACCTCCGGGGGCGACCGCTGTCGTCGCACCTGACCAACCCGGAGACCATGCAGACCTTCGTCGACCACGTCGAGTCCACCTACGGCGGCGTCGACCCGCTGCTGGCCCAACTCGGCTGGACCGGGGCCGACTCCCGGGCGATGTACGCCAAGCTGCGCGACTGAGCGCGCGTAATCTGCCCCGGGTGGCGCCAGAACGCCGACTGGGCACCGAGATCGCGTACGAGTGGAAGATTCGGCGCGGCCTACCCACCCGACTCGCGTCCCTGTCGTCCACGTCCGGACGCTGAGGCAGGAGGAGCCCGCGGCGGGCTACGCTGCGCAGTGACATGGATTCGTGCCCGAATTGCAACCAGGCGGTGCCGCTCGACGCCACCCGCTGCCCGGCCTGTGGGCTGCCGCGCAACCTCCCGATCTTCGATGAGGACGGCAGCTACCTCGGCACGAGTTTCGCGCGACCGCAGGCGACGGCGACCCCGTCTCCGGTAACGGCCCCATCCCTGCCGCCCCAGGGTCCGGACCAGCAACTGACCACCACCATCACGCCCCGCCGCCGGTCGGCCCTGATGATCATCCTGGCCGTCTGCGGTGGAGCGGTGCTGCTCGGCATCGTGGCCGCCGTACTGGCCTACCAGGTCATCTACGCGCCGGACCGGACCGCGGGAAGGCCGGCCACGACCGCCACCCCGTCGCCGGCGGCAGCGCCACCGAGCTCGTCCGCCGGTGAGAGCGCCGAGCCCACCGCCACGCCCTCGCCCACGCCGAGTCCGACCCCGGAGGCCGACTACCCGGCGGTCTTCGAGGACGTGTCCTCCGGCGTCGTGCAGGTGCTGGCCAGCACCTGTGGCAGCACCGGGATCGGGAGCGGCTTCCTGGTCGACGACCGGACCGTCGTCACCTCATACCAGTCCGTGGCCGGCGCGGTCAGCGTCGTGGTGCGGGTCGGCACCGAGCTGACGCTGGCGACCGTCGATGGCGGCAGCCGGGAGCGGGGCATCGCGGTTCTCAACCTCGTGGATGCCCTCGACGGCCACGCCTTCACCCTCGCCGAGGAGTGGTCGCTCACGGTCGGCGATGGCTACGGGTCGGCCGGAGTCGCGGCCTCCGAGCAGCAGCCGTCCCTCACCGAGGGGGAGGTGACCGACGTCGACGTGGACACCTCGGACGAGGGGGCACCGATGTCCGGCCTGGTTCGCCTCGACGGCGACTACAACGCCGGACTCGCCGGCGGCCCGGTGCTGGACGGGGAGGGCCGGGTGATCGGCGCCCTGGTCGGCACGGCCGGCCAACAGGAGTCCCTGGCCGTCCCGGTGGAGGCACTGGCCGAGGTGGTGGACGAGCCGAGCAGCATGTCGGCAGGTGACTGCCAACGACCGCTGGGACCGGACCTACCGGTGGAGATCAGCGGGCACCGGGCCGCCGACCTCGAGCACTACTTCGCCGCCATCAACACCGGCGACTACGACGCGGCCTACCGCCATCTCGGCCCGGCCATCCGCAAGGACACCAGCAAGAAGCAGGCGGCGGCGGGATGGGTCTCCACCTACGACTTCAACATCGAGGTCCAGAAGGGGCCGAACGGGAAGGTCTGGGTGACCTTCGATTCGATCTTCGCTGAGGGCAAGGGGCCCAAGGGCCTGATCTGCGCCACCTGGTCGCTCGACTACGGCGTGGAGGGGTCCGGGAAGAAGACAGTGATCAACACCTCGGTCGCCCACGGGGACGAGGCATTCAAGCCCTGCTGAGTGCCCATGGTCCGAGGTGCGGGTGGCAGAGTGGGCCCCATGAAGAAGCTGATCAACGACCCGGAGACCTGCGTCCGTGAGTCCCTGGAGGGGCTCGCCCTGGCCCAACCGGGACTGGCCCTGCTCGCCGACCGGCTGATTGCCGTCCGTGCCGACCGGGTGGTCACCGACCAGAACCGAGCCGAGGTGCCGGTCGCGCTGGTGTCCGGCGGCGGCGCCGGGCACGAACCCGCCCACGCCGGGTACGTGGCGGAGGGGATGTTGACCGCGGCCGTGTCCGGTGGGGTGTTCTCCTCCCCCAGCGTGGATGCGGTGCTGGACGGTATCCGGGCAGTGACCGGGGACGCCGGCTGCCTGCTGGTGGTGAAGAGCTACACCGGTGATCGCCTGAACTTCGGGATGGCCGCCGAACTCGCCCGGGCCGAGGGCCTGGACGTCGAGGTCGTCGTGGTCGCCGACGACGTGGCCCTGACCGACTCCGATGCCAACGCCGGCCGGCGTGGCCTGGCCGGCACCGTACTGGTGCACAAGATCGCGGGTGCGGCTGCGGAGGAGGGCGCATCCCTGGTCGAGGTGGCGACCCTGGCCCGCGAAGTGTCCGGAAAGCTCGGCACGATGGGCGTCGGTCTCACCCCGTGCACCGTCCCCGGGGCGAGCGAGCCGGGCTTCTCGCTCGGCGACGACGAGGTCGAGTTGGGACTGGGTATCCACGGTGAACCCGGGGTCGAACGGGTCCCGGTGCAGCCCGCCGATGGTCTGGTCGCCGAGCTCGTCTCCCGGATCGTCGCCGACGGTGGCCTTGCGGCAGACGATGACGTGGTGGCGCTGATCAACTCAACCGGTGGCACCCCGCCGATGGAACTCGCGATCGTCACCCGCGCGGTCGGAGCCCAACTGGCTGAACGGGGTATCAGGCTGGCCGGCATCGTCCAGGGCCCGGTGATGACGAGTCTCGAGATGGCCGGTGCCTCGGTGACCCTGCTGCCCGTCGAGGACGGCCACTTCGGCCGGTGGCCCACGCTGCTCCGAGCCCGGACGACCGCCCTGGCCTGGCCGGGGTTCGCCGACGGGTCCGCACCGTCGACGGACCTACCGGTTCCGGCGACAGTTGATCATGACACCGCATCCGGAGAACCGGACGAGCGCGTCCGGGCCGCGATCGATCGGGTCTGTGCGGTCCTGCTGGAGCGCGAGGAGGCGTTGACCGCGCTGGATCGGGAGGTCGGTGACGGCGACCTCGGCACCGCGCTCGCCCGCGGCGCTCGGGCCTGGCAGCAGAACCCGGTGCAGGGCAGCGCGCCGTACCTGCTGCGCACCCTGTCCGAGTACGCCCGGCGCGACATCGGCGGTACCTCCGGTCCGCTGTACGCGGTCGGGCTGCTGCGCTGTGCGGAGGAGCTCGCGAGCGGTGCCGACTGGCCGGCCGCCTTCGCCGCCGGCGTCGGCGCAGTCTCCGAACTGGGCGGCGCCCGACCGGGCGATCGCACCATGGTCGACGCCCTGCAGCCCGCGGCCGAAGCGGCCCCGCAGGGCCTCCGTGCCGCCGCCGAGGCAGCTGTCGCCGGAGCGGAGGGAACGTCCCAGCAGGTGGCCCGGCGCGGCCGTACGAGCTATCTCGGTGAGCGGGCCAAGGGTCACCCGGACCCTGGAGCGGTCGCGGTCGGCGACTGGCTCACCGCCCTCGCCGACCTCTGAGCAGGATCCACAGACCGCAGATTCATTCGCCGTCGGAAGTCGGAGGCTCCGACCAGCGTGTCCACCATGACGATGACCATCGGAATGGTCACGATCGACAGCGCCGATCCGGGGCCACTGGCCCAGTGGTGGGCCGAGCGTACGGGCGCCTCCATCGAGCAGGAGAACGACGGCTGGTTCTACGTGCTCGCCCTGCCCAGCCAGCTTCGTCTTGCCTTCCAGAAGGTGGACGACCCGACGCCCGGAAAGAACCGCGTCCATCTGGACTTGGGGGCGCCCGACCTCGATGCCGAGGTCGCGCACCTGGTCGAGGGAGGGGCCACCGAGGTCGGCCGGCACCAGATGGGGGACTTCCGCTGGGTCACCCTCGCCGACCCGCAGGGCAACCAGTTCTGCGTCTCCGACCCGCACTGATCCGGGGCGCTGTGGTTGAGCTCGACCGGCGAGGGTGGCTCAGTCCGTGACGATCCGGTCCACCGTGGCGGTGGTGAGCCGGAGCTCCACCTCCAGCTCGTCGCCGACCCGGGGTGGGGTGACCTTCGAGGGCACGTACAGCAGGCTCGACTGCATGTGGGGCGGTTCGAGGAACCACCGCTTCTTGCCGTCGATCGTGTACGGCGACAGGGCCAGCCCGCCGGCCTCCAGTGATCCGGTGGCCAGAGCGACGGCGCGTTGCCGCACGGTGCTGGCCGAGGTCGGGGCCTCGAGACCGATGCCGTGGGCGGTACCGCCGGAGACGACCACGACCCAGCCGTCGGCGAGGGCGGCCCGTTGCCGGTAGCCGACCCGGTCGCCGCGCTTGACCCGGTGGACGTCGAGCACGGTGGCCGTGGTGCTGCGTGTGGACGGGTCGCCGAGCCAGAGCCGGGTGCCGACCCGCAGCCGGAAGGGGACCGGTTCGGCGCCCGCGCCGCCGAGCTGGCGGGCCAAGGCGGAGGCCTCCTCGGACGGGAGGTGTGACAGCCACAGGCAGCCGGGGCGGACCGCGAGGGCGGCCCGGGCGAGCTTCTCGGCGTGCACGTAGCGCCCCTCGGACATCAGGGGCAGGTGGATGGTCCACCCCTCGAAGGTGACTTGCTCGAGCAGCGCGGCACAGTCGGCCAGCGTGTCCGGGGCGATGCCGTGCCGCCGCATCGACGTCAGCACCTCAACCAGCACTCGCGGCCGCCGCGGTCCGGTCGCCTCGGTGAGGGCGGCCAGGTCGTCGACCCGGGACACGGTGGTGAGCACGCGCGGATCGGCAGCCAACTCGGTCGCCAGGGTGTTGTCGGGCCGCCACGGGGTGAGCACCACGATGTCGCCGTCGAAGGCGTCGCGGACGGCGGCCACCTCGTTCGCGGTGCCGACCGCCAGGGTGTCGGCACCCAATGTCTGGGACTCGGCGGCCAACCGGGCGAGCCCGTACCCGTACCCGTTGCCCTTCGCCACCGGGACGAGGCCGGGGGTGGCCCCCACCACGGTCTGCAGGTGGGTGCGCCAGCGGGCGCCGTCCAGGCGCAGCGTCACTCCAGTCACGGGTTCAGGCTACCTGCGGAGCTTCAGGTACTGGTCGAAGGCGGCGTAGATGGCCTTGTTGATCGGCAGGTCCCACTCGCCCAGGTACTCCACCGCCTGTCCGCCGGTGCCGACCTTGAACTGGATCAGCCCGAGCTCCGGGTCGTCGCTGGCGAGCCCCTCGGTGATCCCACGCATGTCGTACACCTCGGCACCGGCCTCGCGCGCGTCGCGGATCATCTGCCACTGGATCGCGTTCGAGCCGCGGACGTCGCGCTTCGCGGCGGTCGAGGCGCCGTAGGAGTACCAGCAGTGCGTGCCCACCCGAACCCAGGTGGTGGCCGCGACCAGGTCTTCCTCGTGCCGGGCGAGGTAGATCCGCATCCGGTCCGGGTCCTCGGCGCTGAGCGCCTCGTACATCGTCTCGAAGTAGGTGAGCGGCCGCGGGGTGAAGCCGTCCCGCTCGGCCGTCTCCACGTACAGCCGGTGGAAGGCGGGCAGGTCGTCGGCGCCGCCGCGGGTCACCTCGACCCCGGCCTTGGTGGCCTTCTTGATGTTGCGCCGCCACTGCTGGTTCATCCCCTTGAGGAGTTCCTCCTCCGACTGGTCGGCGAGCGGGAGCCAGAAGTTGAACCGGGGCTGCCCGGCGGCGAACCCGGCGCCCTCCTGCGGTGGGCGCCAACCCAGGTGGCGCAGTTCGTTCCGGGTCCGGGTGGCCGTTGCGTTGGTCTCGTCCGGAGTGACCTCGCTCAGCCGGACCACGTGCGGGTCGGCGATCGCCGCCTTGATGGTCGGAGCGGTCCAGTGTCGTTGCACGACGGTGGGGCCGATCCGGACACCGAAGGCACCGTTGCCGCGGAGGTGGGCCACCATCGGCGAGAGCCATTCGGACAGGGTCTCCGCGGACCAGTCGATCAGCGGCCCCTCCGGCAGGTAGGCGAGGTAGCGCTTCACCTTGGGCAGTTGGCGGTAGAGCACCAGCCCGGCCCCGACGAGGGTCCCGTCGGAGAACCAGCCGATGGACTCGCGGCGCCACTCGCCCTTGACCTTGCCCCACGCCGGCGTCTGCAGGAAGCTCGCCGCGTCGAGCCGGGCGAGAAAGCCCAGGTGCTCGGAGTCGGTGATGGTCGAGACGGTGATGGTCACAGGGTGAAATCTATCCGTGATCGGGTACGCCGGCCCACTCGCGGTGGGTTCCGAGCGGGTGACTGAACGCACAGAGGCAGTACGAACGTGGGTTCGTACTGCCTCCAGTGCTGCGGAGCCGGACGGCTCAGAGCGAGTTGAGCGCCGCCTTGAGCGAGTTCAGACCCGACGGTGTGTTGAGCGAGTTCAGGTCGTCCTTCTGCCCGAGTGAGTTCAGGTCGTCCTTCTGCCCGAGCGAGTTCAGGTCGTCCTTCTGTCCGAGCGAGTTCAGGCTGTCCGTCTGCACGGTGCGTGCCTTGAGGGAGTTCAGGTCTGCGTTCTCCCCGGTTGCCGAGAGACCGGCAAGGCCCATCCCGGCGGTGAGTACGAGGGCTGCTGCCCCTCCGATGATTCGCTTGCGCATGAGATCTCTCTCCTTCTGGGTGGGATTGCTTTGGGGGACTCACCCCACCCGATCGGCCCCGACCGCCTCCTGCCACGGTGGCAGAGTTGGCCCGACAATGTCTTGTCGACCCCAATCTTTGGCCATCGGCCCGCATTTGGCAAGGACGAGATTCGCGGGCGGTGTGGGTCGGTTGGCTCAGTCGACGATCTTGCCGGGGTTCAGGTTCTTGGCCGGGTCGACCGCACTGAACAGGCCCTGCATGATGCGCACACCCGCGGGGGAGATGTCCTCCGACATCCAGGGCGCGTGCTCGACCCCGACCGCGTGGTGGTGCGACAGGGTCCCGTCGTTGTCGACGAAGGACTGCTGGATGGCCCGCTTCACCTGGTCGTACTCGCCCAGCGCGTCCTGTTGGGCGACGAAGGCGAAGGTGAAGTACAGGCACGCACCGGAGTGGTACGAGTGGGACAGGTGGCACATGACCCACCCCTCCACGCCGATCTCGGCGTACGCCCGGTGCGCCGCCGCGACCGTCCGGTCGTACAGGTCGGCCAGCTTCGACCAAGGGGCCGCGGTCTCGGACACGTCGGCCATCGCGCCCCGGTCGAGCAGGAAGTCCCGGATGTAGGGGGTGTCGAACTTCTTTTGGTCGTACAGGGCACCGGGGCCCTTGCCGGCGACCACGCCGCCGTGCTTGCTGATGATCGACTTGACCAGCGACTTCTGTCGGGCGACGTGGGCCTTGTTTCCCTCGTACCCGATGAAGGAGAGGCAGAGGTCGTCGAGGTTCCAGCCCTTCTTCTCCAGGTAGGTCATCATCGCCTTGGTGGCGTACTTGGACACGCCCTTGCTCTTCTTGCCAGTGGCGAAGGAGAAGGCGGACTCGTTCGCGTCCGAGACCCGGGTGACCGACACCGCGATGTCGGACCGGGCGATCTCGTGCATCGCCTTCAGTCCGGCGGTCCAGTTCGGGAAGAGGTAGCCCAGGATGAGCCGCTCCTCGGGGATCCGGTGCACCTGCACGGTGACCTCGGTGATCACGCCGAGTCGGCCCTCCGAGCCGAGGATCATCTCGCGTACGCTCGGTCCGGTCGAGGTGCTCGGCAGCGGCCGCAGCACCAGGGTGCCGGCGGGCGTGACGCAGCGCAGGCCGCGGCAGATGTCGGCGATGTCGCCGTACTTGTCCGACTGCATGCCCGAGGACCGGGTGGCCACCCAGCCGCCGAGGGTGCTGTGGGTGAAGGAGTCCGGGAAGTGGCCGAGGGTCCAGCCGCGCCGGCCCAACTGCTCCTCCAGGTCCGGGCCGAGGGTGCCGGCCTGGATACGGGCGAGCCCGGAGTCCTCGTCGATCTCCAGCAGCTGGTTCAGCCGGCCGAGGTCGAGGGAGATGATCGGCCGCGGGTCGTCCGGCGGGGTCAGGCTGCCGGCGATGTTGGAGCCGCCGCCGAACGGGATGATCACGGTGTCGTCGGCGAGTCCGGCCTGCACGACCGCCTCCACCTGCGCCTCGTCGGCCGGGTAGACGATCACGTCCGGCACCCGCGGGAGGTCACCCTGCCGGATCCGGTAGAGGTCGCGGATGCTCTTGCCGTACGTGTGCACGAGCCGGTCCAGCGGGTCGGTCACCACCTGCTCGGTGCCCAGTGCGTCGGCCAGCTTGTCGAGCAGGGACTGGTCGGCCCGCGACTCCGGGATGGCCAGGTCGTCGAAGGTCTTCGGCGGGACGGCGGGCTGGTCCAGGTCGAGGCCAACGGCCTTGCGTACGAACGGAGCCAACTTGGGCTTGTTCTCGTGCTGGAAGGCGATGCCCTCGACGCCCCAGCCGTACCACTTCATGTGCTGGACGCCTGCGTGCTGACCAGGTCGTGCCGTCTGGGTCATGGAACTGCCTTCTCTCCTCGCCGATGATGCTGGAGCCACACTAGTCCTTCGTTCCGGCCCTCCGACCCGGACCGCTCAGAGGGCGTAGACCCGTTCGGCGTTGCCGTGCCCGATCAGGCCGAGGACGCGGATGGCGTCCGCCTCGTCCCAGTCGCCGGCCTCGACCCACTCGCCGACCACCCGGGTCACCCCGCGGCGCCACAGGTGGGCCCCGAGGTAGTGGAGTTCGGCCGGCCCCCAGGCGTCGGAGGAGTACAACTGCTTGTGGAAGGGAGCCACTTCGAGCGACTCGGCGATCAGTTGCCGGCTCTGCACCCCGGTGTGGTTGATGCCGAGCCCGACGTCGAAGTAGACGTGCTCGAACACCTGGGCCAGGTAGCCGGCTTCGCGGTGGTACGGGTAGTTGTGCAGCAGCAGCACCGGTACGCCGGCGGGGGCGACGGCCCGCAACCAGTCGGTCAGCAGCAGCGGGTTGGCCCGGTGCAGGTCGAGGTCCGGGTCCCCGTAGCCGCAGTGCAGTTGGATCGGCAGTCCCCGGTCGACCGCACACCAGAGCAGGAAGCGGAGCAACACCGGGTCCTGCACCGCGGGCGCTCCGTCACCGGCGCGGGTACGGTCCACGGCGCGACGCACCGCGGTGGCCTCCGGACGATCCGGCGGGATGTCGAAGCCGTACCGGTAGGCGAGGATGCTCTTCACCCCGACCGCCTCGATGGTCCGCTCGGCCAGGAGTTGCGGGTACGCGACCACGAAGTCGCTCCCATCGCCGGTGGCCAGGAGTTCCTCGGCCAGGGTCTCCAGCCGGACCACCTCGTGGGTCCGGGCCCCGGACGCCGCGGCGTGCTCGGTCGGGTCGAGGATCGCGTCCCCCAGGAAGCCGGTGTCCAGCAGGTACGTGGCGGTGCCGGCCGCGCCGAGCAGCCGACGGTTCACCTCCGCCTCGCCGAGCCGGGTGCGTGCGGCGAAGTAGGCGTCGGCGGGTGCGTGCGTCGGCAGGTCCAGCAGCGGCGCACACCAGCGCC
The DNA here is from genome assembly GCA_052094425.1 of Propionibacteriaceae bacterium. GTDB lineage: Bacteria > Actinomycetota > Actinomycetes > Propionibacteriales > Propionibacteriaceae > Microlunatus. Next base: position 66,729 of record JBQDIN010000001.1, on the reverse strand, counting down.
GGATCGCGAAGCCCAGTTGGGAATCGAACTGGGTGCCCACCGCCGGCGGTACCGGCGCTTCGGTGATCATCGACTCGAAAATGGGGCGATCAACGGCCGTCCGGAGCGCGCCGTGCACGTGGTGGTCCACCAGGGACAGCGCGCCGATGGCTTCGGCGAACGAGTTCATCGGTGCTCCTCGGTCAGCTCGGCGGTCAGCGAAGAGCCGATCCGCTGCGCGAGCTTCCCGTTCAGGATCGCGATCAGGGCACCGATCACCACCCAGGCGATCGCCACGTAGGTGGGGGAGAGGCCGACCGCATCCTTGACCCCGTACGCAATCACGATGATGATCACCACCCCGCCCAGCGCGGGCAGCACGAGTTCGGGGGCCTTGATCGAGATCTGTCCCCGTCGCCAGGCGAAGAAGACCGCCACCTCGACCAACAGGTAGGCGAACAGCAGGCAGCTGGCGCCGGTGACGGCGAAGAAGAAGTAGGCGTCGATCGCTTTGTCGCCGGTCCCCATGTCCGGCCATCCGGTCAGCCACATGATCAGGTTGGCGACCACGGCGATACCGCTCGCCGCGAGGACGGCATTGCGCGGCGTGTGGTGGCTCTCGGTCACCTTGGCCAGTGCCGGCGGGCCGAACCCGTCCCGGGCCAGGGCCATCGCGAGTCGGGCGACACTGGCCACCGAGGACAGGTTCGACGCGAACGCCGACAGGATCGCGATCACCAGCACCAGCAGGGCGAACCAGTGCGACACGTAGCTCTCGCTCAGGTCGCCGAGGGTGCTGCCGGACCCCTGGAAGGCGGCGAGGCCCTCCTCATCGGTGCCGAACCCGATCGTCTGCGCGAACATCACGATCACGAACAACACCCCGGTCAGCAGTACGGATCCGAACAGCGCTCGGGGGATGTTCCGGCGCGGGTTGTCGGTCTCCTCGCCGAGGGAGGCGCAGGCCTCGAATCCGGCCCAGGACAGGAAGGCGGCCACCACCGCGGCGATCACCGGGCCGACCCCGACCCCGGCCGGGCTGAAGGCGGTCCAGTCGATCCCGGTCGACTCCGCACCGCCCTGACCGAAGATGGCGATCACCAGGACGATCATGGAAGCGATGCCGACGCCCTCGATCACCAGCAGGATCCGGGACACGGTGGTGGTGTCGCGGGTGTTCAGGTAGGCGACCACCACCAGGCAGATCAGGGCGGAGATTCCGAAGCCCAGTTGGACACTGCCGTCCCCACCGAGTCCGCCGAGCAGTGCGTTCAGGAAGGCACCGAAGATCGACGCGGTGGCGACACTGAAGAACAGGTACGTGCCGAGCAGGGCGAACCCCGCAACGAACCCGGCCCGCGGACCCATCGTCACCCCGACCAGGGCGTACGCACTGCCGGCGTGGTTGTAGCGCTGGGTGAGCCGGATGAACCCGTACGCCACCAGCGCCACTCCGACGAAGCCCAGCAGGAACACGAGCGGGACGGCCTTGCCGACCGATGCGATGATCCCCTGCCCGTTGCCGGACATCGCCAGCGTCGGCCCCATCAGGCCGAGGGAGAGGGCCAGGGCCTCCCACAGCTTCAGTTTCCTCTTGGGCACGGTTTCCTCCTGAGCACGGTGGAACTCCTCGATCAGTCGGTCTCGCTGGTCGCGATGAGTGGACGGGCCCGTCAACCCGACCAGGCGAACCGGGTGGCCCGGTGCGGGTCCGCATCCGGTTCGGTGAAGAGGGTCGCCTCGTAGCGGCGGACCGCGGCGATGGCGGCGTGCAGTGCGGGTCCGAGAATGTCGCGGACCCGGTCGTTGGCGATGAACAACTCGACCTGTTCGGTCATCTCGACCGGGAGCGGCAGCACCTGGTGGTGTTCGCGGCCGGCGCGGTCGAGGCCGGCGGGATCGACCGTCACCTCGGGCGGCGGCTCGGCGCCGGCGGCGATGCCGCGCGCGGCCAGCCCGAGCACCAGCCCGGTGGACAGGTACGGGTTCGCGCCGCCGTCGATGCACTTCACCTCGACGTTCCCGCCGCGCGGGTTGCCCTGGTTCGGTTCGATCACCCGTACGGCGGCCTCGCGGTTCTCCACCCCCCAACAGGCGAAGGCGCCGGACCAGTGGCCCGGGTGCAGCCGGTCGCCGGAGACGACGGTGCCGGCGAGTACGGCCATCGTGGCGGGCAGGTCGGCGACCACACCGGCCACGGCGGCGGCGCCCTCGTCGGTCAGTCCGGCCGGTCCGTCGCCGCCACCGAACAACGGCGTCCCGTCCCGGGTCAGGGAGAAGTGCAGGTGCGCGCCGTTCCCGCCGCCCCCGGCGAAGGGGACGGGGGAGAAGGAGATCCGCAGCCCGTGGCGGCGCGACACCCGCCCGATCACGGTCCGGGTCAGCAGCACCGCGTCGGCGGCGGCGACCGGCGTGTCCGGTGGCAGGGAGAGCTCGAACTGGCCGATCCCGTACTCCGCGTGGATCTGCTCGACGAGTACGCCGGCGGCCTCAAGTTCCTCGCACAGTTCGGCGGCGAACTCGCTGTGGGTGGAGTAGCCGGCGAGGCCGTAACAGGGCCAGCCGTGCTCGGCTCCGACCCCGGTGCCGTCCTCGTGCACCAGGGTGAACTCGAGCTCGTGGCCGACCCGCATCTCGAGGCCGAGGTCCTGCAGTTCCCGCTCCTGGCGGCGGGCGACATCGCGCCAGCAGTACGGGGAGCGGTTCCCCTCTTGGTCCCGGACGTCGGCCGGGGCGAAGGCGAACCCGTGGTCGAGGACGACGGCTGCGGACAGGTCAGCGGTCAGTCGCAGGTCGCCGACGACGCCGACGGAATCGGTCAGCGCGACGCCGTTGTCGACGCAGAAGACCGGCCAGGTGAGGGAGGCGCCCATCCCGGACTCGGCGAACCGCTCGATGTGGGCGGCCGGCACGCTCTTGGCCCGGAGCACCCCACCCGAATCGGCGATGACGCCGGTCAACGTCCGCAGACCGGCCCGACGCAGGGTGTCCGCGGTGGGGGTTCGGTCAGATCCCGTCATGTATCAACCACTTCTTATCAGTGCTGCTACGTTAGGTGTGTTACGTACGTTTCAGTCCTGTATAGCGGGGTTCGGACCAAAGAGAAAGAGGACAGCACGTCGTGTGTCGGTTGTTGGGATACGTGACCGGGGAGCCACGGGCAGTCACGGCCAGCCTGGGGGCGGAGGCCTTCACCAGTTTCACCTCGCTGGCGTCGCTGCACGGCGACGGGTGGGGTGCCGCCTGGCAGGACCCGGAGACCGGCCGGACCCGGGTCGTCACCTCACCGGAGTCCGCCGCCACCGACCAGGAGTTCGCCGACCTGACCTCGACCCCGCTGGGCCGCGGGGGAATGGTGCACCTGCGCTGGGCGACCGAGGGACTCGCGATCTCGCCGGAGAACACGCATCCGTTCCAGGACGGGGAATTCGCCTTCGGTCACAACGGCGGTATCACCCCGATCAACGCGTTGGAGGGACTGCTCACCGAGGAGTCGCGGGCCGCACTGCGCGGGACCACCGACTCCGAGCGCTACTTCCGCTACCTGCTCCAGACACTGCAGGGTGCCGAGGACGAGCCCGCCGCACTGACCGAGGCCGTGAGCACCCTGGCCCGGCACTTCCCGCGGTCCAGCCTGAACGCGTTGCTGCTCACCTCCACGGCGCTCTACGCGATCCACGTGAACAGTGACGCCAACCCGCCCACCGAGGACATGTGGAAGCTGTACGAGTCCGAGGAGGAGATGCCGGTCGGGCACCTGAACCAGTACTTCGCCATGTTCCACCGACGCCGGGGCAACGAGATCCACGTGATCTCCAGTGGGTTGACCGAGCCGGGCTGGGAGCCGGTCCCGCCGGACTCCATCCTCACGATCGATCTGGTCAGCGCGCACACCCGTACCCTGCCGCTGCGTACGGCCGCACTGAACTGACCCATGTCCCTCGCCGAGTCCGTCCATGCCGCGGTGGGTCGGCTGAGCCCTGGTGAGCGCCGGGTGGCGCGCGGCCTGCTGGCCGACTACCCGGGCGCCGGACTGGGGACCAGCGCCCAGTTGGCCGCGGCCTGTGGGGTGAGCGCACCAACGGTGATCAGATTCTCCCGCACCCTCGGCTTCGGTGGTTTCACCGACCTGCAGGCAGCACTGCGGGAGGAGTTGTCCGAGCGCGGCGCCTCGCCGATCACCCGGTACGAGCAGGAGCTGGGGAGGAACGGCCACGAGCGGTCGGTGACCAGTCGACTGGAGATCACCGTCCGGGCGATCGAGTCGTCCGTCGGTGCCATCCCGCAGCAGGAGTTGGCCCGCGCGGTCGACCTGCTCGCCGACACCCGCAAGACGATCACGGCGATGGGTGGGCGCTACTCCGGCCTGGTCGCCAACTACCTCATCCTGCACCTCCAGCAGGCCCGCCCCGGGGTCCGGGCTCGGGACGAGGCCCTCACCCTCGGCTCCGGCGACGTGATCGACGCAGGACGCCAGGACGTCTTCGTCGTCTATGACTTCCGGCGCTACCAGATCAGTACGATCGAACGGGCCCGGCGGTTGGCCGAAGTGGGCGCCTCGATCATCTGCATCACCGACGAATGGCTGTCGCCGGTGGCCCGGGTGGCCGATGTGGTGCTGCCGACCTCGGTCCGCTCCTCGGGACCCTTCGACTCCGCGGCGGCCGCCTTCGTGCTCACCGAGTTGTTGATCAACGAACTGGTGGTCCGGCTGGGCGACGACGCCCTCGAGCGGATGCGTCGCTGGGAGAGTGCCAGCGCATACGAGGTCCAGGACTGATTGTCCCACCCGGTCGCCGGACCCGTCCGAGATCGGGGCCCGGGTGCCCGAGAGAATGGCCTGATGTTCCCGATCCTGTGGCAGCGACTCTTCCTCGGGCTGGGCACCTTGGCCGGGTTCGTCGCCTGGCAGCTGCTGGACAGCCCCATCCTGCACGGGGTCGCGTTCCTCTCCGGGGCCAGCCTGGTCGAATCACGATCACCGCTGGCCGCGCTGGCGTTGGTGATCGCCACCATCCTGCTCAGCCTGCCGAGCCTGGTCGCCTTCGGCGGCATGGTCACCTTCCTCAGCGAACTGGACGCGGACCGGAAGGGCTCCCGATGGGCCACCTGGAGTGCGCGGATCGGCTTCCTCCTCGGGTTGCCGTTGGTCGGCCACCTGGTGTTCCGGGTCGCGATCTCGCTCAGCGGCGGCCTGACCGGCATCCTCCGTGCCCCGGCCGCCGAGGCCGCGACCCTGCTGGGTGACACTCCGGGGGCACTGGTGGTCGCGGCCGCGTACGGCGGGGCCCGGGTGGTGACCTGCGCGGTCCTGGTGACCTTCTTCGTGATGCTGTGCGGGGCGCGGAAGGTCGACCCCGAACGCACCGGGATCCCGTGGCGTTGGATCGGCAGGGGCGGCGGGATCGGCGTCGTTGCCGGACTGGCTGTGGCCGGCTGGGTGTGGGCGTGATCAGCTGCATCCCCTCCGTGGGGGCGCGCGGGAGCTGAAGCGCGTACGGGGCGTCAGTCGAGCAGACCGGCGGCGCGCATCAACTGCTCGCCGATCGGCCCGGGGTTGTACGCGACCTCCCAGCGGTAGCCGTCCGGGTCGGCGAAGTAGCCGCTCCGTCCGCCCCACTCGCGATCCGTGGCTCCCGAGAGCACCACCGCGTCGGCGGCCGCGGCGTCGGCCAGCACGGTGTCGACCTGTTCGGGGTGCGGGACGTTGTGGGCCAAGGTGATCGGCGCGGTGCCCGGCTCCCGGTTGAGCTTACCCGCCTCCGCCTCGAACTCGTCGGCGTTCCAGAGCGACAACACCAAGGTGGGCGACAGTTGGAAGAAGACCACCTCCCCGGGTACTTCGAGGGCGACCTCCCAGCCGAGTCCTTCGGCATAGAAGGCGCGGGCGGCGTTCGTGTCGGCCACGGCCAGGGTGACGAAGTTCAGGCGTTGGTCCATGGAGTCGACCCTAGGGCCCGGTGCGGACATCCCGTACGGTTCCCTCCCGAAGCGGAGTGGCTTGGGCGACGCCCGAGTACGTCAGGACTGGTCGATGGATCCGTCGTCCGCGTCCGGGGGTGTCTCGTCGCGATCGGAGAGCGCAGCCGTACCGCCGTCGGAGATGGCACCCGTCTCGGGTGGCCGCTCGAGCTGCTCGCGTTCGGCGGTGATCGCCAGGTGGGCCTTGCTGGCCAGGGTGGGCAGGCCGACTCGACGGGCGGTCTGCTCGTGCAGGTCGTGGATGCGTTGGGCGATCCGCTGCGAGAACTGGTGCGGGGTGTCGTGGGGTTCGGCCCGCATCGGCTCGCCGAAGACCACGTGCACCGGCGGGCGGCCGCGCTTCGGCCAATTGCGGCCACGGGGCATCGCGTCGCTGGCGCCGACGAGGGCGACCGGCAGGCAGGGGACGTCGCGGTTGATGCACAGCGCGGCGGCGCCCGGCTTGAAGGCGCCCATGCTCCCGGTCCGCGAACGGGTCCCCTCCGGGAAGATCAACAGCGGTACGCCGACGTCGAGCAAGTTGGTGGCCATCCCCTTGCGGCCGCGCAGCCCGGTCCGTTCCACCGGGAACGCGTTGAAGAAGAGTGCGGTGAGGCCCTTGCGCCACCACACGTCGAAGAAGTAGTCGGCGGCCGCGCCGGCGGCGACGTACCGGCCGAGCCTGCGGGGCAGCGAACCGGTGATCAGCGGGGCATCCAGGTGGGAGGAGTGGTTGGACACCACCACGAAGGGTGCCTCGAGTCCCGCCAGTCGTTCGGTGCCCTCCACGGTGATGTCGGTGATGGACCAGACGAGCGGCTTGAGCATCATCCGCTGGGCCACGAATCGCGCGGCGGCGTGCACCGGCGAGGTGTAGCGCTGACTGTCAGGCACCAGCACAGCCTAGTCTTCCCTCCCGCCCTTGTCCGAATCCCGAAATGGCTGAGTGTCAGTTGTGACGCGAGGACGACAGGCGGCGTGAAACCGCCCGGATCGCCGCGCGCGGCGCGTGCCGGGCCAAGAAGATGGCCACCTTGTACCGCTTCGTCGGGATGGAGACCAACCGTCGGTTCGCGACATCGGCGAGGCACTCGTCGACCAGTCGCTGGCCGTCGATCCACACCGGGTCGGGCAGCTTGCTGACGCTGATGCCGGCGCGCTCGTGGAACTCGGTCCGGACCCAGCCCGGACAGAGGGCGGTGACCTGGACGCCGGTGCCGTGCAGTTCGTTCGCCAGGCCTTCCGAGTAGGTGATCACCCAGCCCTTCACTGCCGAGTAGTGGCCCATGGTGACGAAGCCCGCCGTGCTGGACACATTGACGATCGCGCCCCTGCCGCGCTCGCGCATCGCCCGTCCGGCGGCACCGCCGAGTACCAGGACGGCCAGGCACATCACGTCGAGGGCGCGCTCGTGGGTACTGGTGTCGGGGTCGAGGAGCCGGGAGTGCAGACCGAAGCCGGCGTTGTTGACCAGCAGGTCGACCGGCCGGTCCGGGTCCTCGATCCGGGCGGCGACCGTACCCATCTGTTCGCGGACGGACAGGTCGGCCGGCAGCACCTCCACCGAGATCTGGTGCGCCGCGGTCAACTCCTCGGCCATCGCATCGAGACGGTCCTTGTCCCGGGCCACCAAGATCAGGTCGTTCCCGCGCGCGGCGAGCGTGCGCGCGAAGGTGGCGCCGATGCCGGAGGTTCCACCGGTGACCAGAGCAGTTGCCATGGGAAGCACCCTAACCTCTCCGTCCGGGGGCCCTGCCGGTACCGGAAGAAGCCGGGACGCATCGACCTACTCGGCGGTAACGTCCCGAGCAACTCGCGATGAAGGGAACTTCGATGGTGGGCAGGACTGTGCGCAACTCCGTACGAGCCGTGGCAGCGACCGGCGTGGCGATCGGACTGGCGGTCAGCGGACTCAGCACCGCCCAGGCCGTGGAGGGTGACGAGATGGTCGCCCTGGGCGATTCCTACGCGTCCGGGGTGGGCAGCCGGGACTACTTCGACGACTCCGGTGACTGCTACCGCTCGCCCAAGGCCTACTCGTCCCTGATCGCATCGGCCAGCGCGCTCGCCCTGGACCTCCAGGCCTGCGCGGGTGCCGTCACCGCGGACGTGCGGAACAATCAGGTGCAGGCCCTGTCGGCCGGGACCGACTACGTCAGCATCACCATCGGTGGCAACGACGTCGACTTCGCCCCGGTCCTCACCGAGTGTGCGAAGCCCGGCTGGTGGGGCGACTGCGACGGCGCCATCGACGGTGCCCTAGCGATCATCCAGGGCGAACTGCCCGGCCGTCTCGACGCCACGTACGCCGAGATCTCCGGCCGTGCCACGGGCGCGGACGTCGTGGTGACCGGCTACCCGATCCTGTTCAACGGTGAGGACTGCAACGCCGCCACCTTCTTCTCCCCCGAGGAGGAGCAGCGGCTCAACGACGCCACCGACGACCTGAATGCCCTGATCGAGCAGAAGGCGTCGGCCGCGGGATTCACCTTCGCCGACGTCCGGTCCGCCTTCGCCGGGCACGCGGTCTGCGACGAGGTGGAGTACGTCAACGGCGCCTCGATGCCGCTGGTGAACTCCTACCACCCGAACGTCGACGGCCACGCCGCCTATGCCTCGGTGGTGGGACCGGCCTTCGGCCTCGGCGACGGTTCGGACGCCACGGTGACCACGGCGGCCGCGGCCAAGATCGACTCCAGCAGCCGCAACACCACCACCACCGCTGCGGGCTTCACCTTCGAGGCCCCGGACCTGAACAGCCTCGAGGCCGAGCGGGCGGCCGAGTCCGCGGGGGTCAGCCAGACCGACCTGCACAAGCTCCAGCGGGCCCAGGCCGGCGGGACCGGGTCCTCCGACCTGAACTCCCTGGACCGGCGGATCACCGCCAAGTCGAACGGCTGACTGATCCGAGCGAGAACCGCCACAGGTTTGCGAAATCGGGCTGGTGAGCCCGGGAGTCAGAATCCCGTGTCGGTTCCCGCGCGGTCTTCTCAGTCGTGCAGGGCCGTCACCGTCCCGGCGGCGACCGTACGTCCACCTTCGCGGACGGCGAAACCGATCCCGTCCTCCAAAGCGACCGGCTTGTCCAGGGACACGGTCACCACGACCGTGTCGCCCGGCAGCACCAACTCCACTTCGCCGAGGTCCAGCGCGCCGGACACGTCCGTCGTGCGGAAGAAGAACTGTGGCCGGTAGTCCGCCGCGAACGGCGTGTGCCGACCACCCTCGGCGGTGGTGAGCGCGTACAACCGAGCAGTGAAGCGACGGTACGGCCGAACCGACCCGGGAGCCACCAGCACCTGGCCTCGTCGTACTGCGTCGCGACGAACACCACGCAGCAGCACCGCGGCGTTGTCGCCGGCCTCGATGCTCGGCAGGGTCCTGCCGAAGGTCTCCAGCCCCGTTGCCACCGACGTCACCGTGGGGCCGAGCCCGACGGCTTCCACGGTCTCTCCGGCCCGCAGGACGCCGCGTTCCACCGCACCGGTGACCACCGTCCCGCGACCACTGATGGTGATCACGTTCTCGATCGGCATCAGGAACGGCTCTCCGAGCTCCCGCTCGGGAACCGGGACGGACTCGTCGACGGCAGCCAGCAGCGCCCGGATGGACGCAACCCACTGCTCCTCGCCCTGCAGGGCTCCGAGCGCGGACACCGGTACCACCGGCACCTCGTCGCCGGGGAACCCGTACTCCGACAGCAGTTCGCGCAGTTCCAACTCGACCAACTCGAGGAGCTCGGGGTCCTCGACCGCGTCGGCCTTGTTCAGCGCCACCACCAGGTGCGGCACCCCGACGCGCTGGGCGAGCAGGACGTGTTCCCGGGTCTGCGGCATCACCCCGTCCTGCGCGGACACCACCAGGATCGCCGCGTCGACCTGGGCCGCGCCGGTGATCATGTTCTTCACGTAGTCGGCGTGTCCGGGCATGTCGACGTGCGCGTAGTGCCGAGTGGCGGTCTCGTACTCCACGTGCGCGATGTTGATCGTGATGCCGCGTTGGCTCTCCTCCGGTGCCCGGTCGATCCCGGCGAAGGCGACGAAGGAGTTCGTGGCCGGATCGGAGTCGGCGAGCACCTTGGTGATCGCGGCGGTGAGGGTGGTCTTCCCGTGGTCGACGTGCCCCATGGTGCCGATGTTGAGGTGCGGCTTGGTGCGGACGAACTCGGTCTTGCTCATGATCATTTCCTGGTTCTGTTCGAGACGAATGGCAGGGGTGTACGCGGGCGGCAGCCAGCCGCTGGTGGGGAGAACCGCGTCAGGACCGCGGTGGGGCCACTGCCCCGTGAATGGGGGAGGGGCCACGGAGGAGGCACACCCTCCTCGGTCGGTCCTGGATCGCAGGAGGAGGGTCAGCCTCGGATGCCGTTGCCGCCGAGATCTCGGGGGCAGGCTGCAGCGCCCGACAGGCACAGGCCTGACAGGAAGACGCGGGCGGCGACAAACATGATCATCATGGTGCCGGTACAACGCACGCCGGGGCAACCGAATTCCCGTCCGTCAACCGGCGAAGTGGTGGTCATTCTGACTCGCCCGCCTGCGGTCGAGTTGCGAGGCTCCACTGATAAACTGGGTGAGTCATGAACCCAATTCATGACGAGATCAACCAGGCCGTCAACGCTTACACAGCGGCCTTCAACCGTGGCGACGTGAGCGCCCTCTCCGATGCATGCGTTCCCAACAGCATCGTTGTCCCGCAGCCCGGCAAGGGCATGGCCGGCCCGGGGCGTGATGCCGCGAATGCCCACTTGCTCGGGATGGGCGTGCCGATGCGCGCCGAAGTTCGTCACGTCTACGCCGTTGAGGATGTTGCCCTGGTCCTGGTCGATTGGTCGATGCGTGGCACGACCGAGCAGGGCCACCCCGTCGATCTCGGCGGCACCGCCACTGATGTGTTCCGCCGCATCGGCGGGACGTGGAAGTACGTGATCGACAATCCGATGGGAGTTCAGTAGCCGTGCGCACCGGACCCACTTCGCCCAGCCCGGGTGGGCCGCATTCGGTCGAATGCGCAGAGGGTGGCGATGACGAGACACGCACCGGCCACGGCTGCCACCGGGGTCCCGGCAGTGCCGACCATGAGCGCTCCGGCGGTCGCGGTGCCTGCTGATCCGGCGGCGATCTTCAGTGCGCCGACCCAGATGAACACCTGTCCACGTGCTTGCGGTGGCGCATACTCACTCCGGGCGGCGAGGGTGGCCCCGAAGAACAGCGTGTTGGCGATCCCGGCGACGGTGAACGCGCCCAGCACTGTCACCAGGGTCGGCATCGGGCTGATGGCCGCGAGGGCCAGCCCCACCACGACTGCCAGCACGATGACGAGGCGGTCGGCGTCCCCGCGTAGGGGCCACGCCATCAGCACAGCTGGTCCGAGGAGGTTCCCGACGCCATAGCCGGCGACCAATGTCCCTGCGATCGCCGCGCCGCCGAACTCGGGAGCGATGGCCATGGCGTAGATCGGAAGCGCCGCGACCGAGAACGCGACCAGGACGGTGAGCCCGAGAGTGCGTCGAAGCGGCCCTGATCTCCAGATGTCCAACAGTGTCCGAGCCGGCGAGGGCACCGCTGCCGTGTCGGCCGGGGGAGCCTGGCGAGGGAGCGCGAGTACGGCTCCGGCCCGACGATGGCTGACACCGCAAGGACGAGTGCCGCGGCGAGCGGCCGCCCAGGCGGCGATCCCTGCCACGGCGGCGGCGCCCAGCGTGCCGCTGATGCCGTAGCTGGCGACATCCCAGCTCTGCGCACGGCGCTGGCTGCGCTGCGAGGGACCGGCGATCGAGGGCAGGCGGCTGCTGACCCCGGCGGTGAGCATCGGACCGAACAAGCCCGACGCGCACAGGAGCAGGGCCGGCCAGACCGCCCAGCTGACGGGCAACAGCAGCGCGGCAACGCCGAGCAGGAGGCCATGTGCGGCGGCAGAGACCGCGATCACGGTGCGACCATCCGTGGCGGTGTCGAGCCGACGGGCGACCGGGCGCTGGTGTCTCAGTCGGCGAGGCGGAGTTCACGGACCGTCCCGGCCACGCGGTGCCGTTGTGGCTCGGTCAGCCCCTGGATCGGCAGGGGCAGGGACTCGGCCGGAGCGAGGCCGAGGTGTTCGGCGATCGCGGCCACCACCCGGAGACTGCCGCCGAACTCAGCGAACAGGTCCCAGAGGGGTGCCAGACGCTCCGATTCCGCCAGTGCTCGGGTGGCGTCGCCGGTCTGGGCGGCTCGAGTGATCTTCAGGGCCGGCTCGGGCAGCGTGCCGCCGACGACGGAGTACCAGGCATCGCAGCCCGCGGTCAGGCCGGCCGCCGCGAACGCGTCACCGGAGACCCCGATCGTGACCTGTTCGGGGATCACTGCCCGGATCTCCTCGACTCGCGCCCGCGCCAACCGGGGTTCGGAGGGCACGCCGGGGATCTTGATCGATGCGATGCCGGGTAGTTCGGCGATCCGGCCGTAGAGGCCGGTCGTGAAGGTGAAGTGCGTCGTGCCGGGGTTGTCGTAGATGATCACCGGCAACCCAGTGCTCTCGGTGACCGTACGGAACAGCTCGAACACCTCGTTCTCGGTGAGCGGCTGGTAGGTCATCGGGGCGAGCAGGACACCGGCGGCCCCCGCCTCCGCCGCACTGCGCAGGTTCGCGAGCACGTGCGAGGTCCGCAGCGCCCCGACACCGACGAGCACCGGGGTGCCGGCGGCATGCTCGACGGCGATGCGGGCGACTCGGGCGCGTTCCTCCGGACTGAGGTAGGCGTAGGAGCCGGTGGAGCCCAGCACGGTGATCGAGTCGACGCGCGCGCCGGCGAGTCGTTCGACCAAGCCGGCGAACGAGGGCTCGTCGACCACGTCGTCCGTGAGCGGGGTGAGAGGAAAGGCGCTGAGACCGGTGAACATGCGGGCACTCCAGGGGTCGGGGTCTGCTCGGGGGCGAGCAGTGTCATGGATGTCGGGTGGGTTTCGATCAGGTGTTCAGTCCGGTTCCGGGTGGTCGCCGAGCCAGGTCAGGACCTGTTGGGCGTGCGTGTTCGGCGGGAGGATCGGATGGAATGCCTGCTCGATCATCCCGTCCAGCACGATCAGGGTCAGCCGCACGAACAGGCGTGCGTGACCGGGAGCGGTGAAGGTCGGCAGCCGCAACGCGTCGGCGAGGGTCAGCGATGCGTCCGCGATCATCGCGAACGGCAGCGACAGCCGCTGCATGACCTCGGCCTGGTAGGCCGGGTCCTGGCTCGACAGGCCGAACACCTGACCGGCTCCCTCCCACGAAGTTCATCGAAGTGGTCCCGAAAGTCACAGGCCTGGGTGGAGCAACCGCGGGCCCCGGGGATCTCGTCCCACCCCGCCGGCAGGTCCACTCCCGGCCGACCGGTCAGCGGGTACAGGTAGATCACCGTCCGACCCGTGCCCAGCGAATGCCCGAGCTCGCGCCGTTCAGCGTGCGGATCTCGGCGACGGTATGCAGTTGGGCGTCGTCGAAGGAGCGGTATCCGTGCTCCGTCCGCAGCGGCGTGATCAGGCCGATCTGATCGTAGTAGCGGACGGCCTTGATCGAGACACCGGCACGGCTCGCAAGTTCTCCGATGCGCACTTCCCACCTCCGACCACGAGCCTAAACCCTGCCCTCGGGGTCAAGGTCAATTCTGCTGCCCGGGCTGGCAGGGTTGTCCCATGACGAGTTTCACCCGGGCCGAACTGGAGTCCTACATCGGCGCCGAGGTCGATGACCTGCTCGGTCCGGAGATTCGGCTGTTGTTCGTCGGCATCAACCCGGGGCTGTGGACCGCGGCGACACGAACCCATTTCGCGCATCCGGGGAACCGGTTCTACCCGGCGCTGCGCCGGGCCGGGATCATCGAGCGCGACATCTCACCCCGCGACGGGATGACCGAGGCGGACCGGGACTACCTGCGTGGGCGGGGGATCGGGATCACCAATGTGGTCCCGCGGGCGACGGCGAAGGCGTCGGAGCTGAGCCGTACCGAGCTGACGGAGGGCGGAGCCGCCCTGGTCGAGCGCGTAGTCCGGGTAGGTCCGGCCGTGGTGGCGATCGCCGGCATCACCGCGTACCGGACCGCCTTCGGATTCCCGAAGGCGATCATGGGACGTCAACCGGAATCCTTCGGCGGGGCGGAGCTGTGGGTCGTTCCCAACCCCAGTGGGCTGAATGCCCACGAGACCGTCGCCACCCTTGCCGATGCGTACGCCGCCCCGGCCCGCGCCGCCGGGATCCCGCTCGCCGACTGAGGCCGCGCGGGAGGGCGCCACAGCACGAAGACGTCACGGGTGAGGGGTCGGGGCGCCGGTTGGCCGTCTAGAGTCGGGGTCATGAGTTCTGTTCCGATCGGTGCCCACGTCGACCAGCAGGATCCCGTCGCCGAGGCGGCGGCCCGCGGGGCCGGCCTGTCCCAGTTCTTCCTTGGTGATCCGCAGGGGTGGAAGGGGCCGAAGGTCGAGTACGAAGGGGGCGCGGAGGCGCTGAAGACGGCCGCCACGGCGGCGGGGGTGGCGCTGTACGTGCACGCGCCGTACGTGTTGAACGTGGCCACCACCAACAACCGGATCCGGATCCCGAGTCGCAAGCTGCTGCAGCAGCAGGTCAATGCGGCGGCCGAGATCGGCGCGGCCGGTGTGATCGTGCACGGGGGACACGTACTGAAGGACGACGATCCCGAGGTCGGCTTCGACAACTGGCGCAAGTGCATCGAGGGGCTGGAGCTGCCGGTCCCGCTGCTGATCGAGAACACCGCCGGTGGGGCCAATGCGATGGCCCGCAGGATGGAGCGGATCGACCGGCTCTGGGAGGCGATCTCGAAGGCTTCCGGATTCGAGCAGGTCGGCTTCTGCCTGGACACCTGCCATGCGCACGCCGGCGGCAACGAGCTCGGCGGGCTGGTGGAGAAGGTCAAGTCGATCACCGGCCGGATCGACCTGGTGCACCTGAACGACTCCCGCGACGTCTTCGACTCCGGTGCCGACCGGCACACCAACCTCGGTGGGGGCCACGTCGACCCCGACGGACTGGTGGCCGTGGTCCGGGAGGCGGGCGTACCGGTGGTGCTGGAGACTCCGGGCGGGGTGGAGGGCCACACCGACGACATGGCCTGGCTCGCCGAGCGGCTGGGCTGACGGGCATGGCCAGCCGCGCCCTGCACCACCTCGACCTGTGGGTCGACGATGTCGTGCGCGCTGCCGACGAGTGGGGTTGGCTGCTGGGTGAACTCGACTGGGCGGTCGACGAGCCGTCTCCGGGGAGCCGCCGCTGGACCCACCCGGACGGCACCTACCTCTTCATGGAGCACTCACCCGACCAGCACGGCGACCATGATCGGCTCCGCCCCGGCCTCAACCACCTGGCGTTCACCCTCGACGACCGCGACCTACTGGACCGGATCCGCTCCGCCTCCTCCGCCCACGGCTGGCACGAACTCTTCGCCGACCACTACCCGCACGCCGGCGGCGATGCCCACACCGCCCTGTACCTGGTCGACTCCGAGGGCATCGAGGTCGAGATCGTCCTCGTCGCGGGCTGACAGTCCGTCGGAGGCGGACGGGCGCATCCGCACGAGCCGGTCGAGACCACTGGGTTTCACGGACAAGTTCAACCCGCGAAGGGGCTCGCCTCCACCAGGTCCGCGACCGCTCCCGGGGTCCAAGTCCCGAGGGCGCCCGGACGGGAGGCGAGGTAGCGGCCGATCATCGCGGCGTCCCAGCCGTGCGCCTCGTGCAGGCCGGCGGCCACCGTGCGCAGGTAGCCGGCGGTCGGCGGGTTGAGGTCGTGGCCATGGGGTTCGAGGCTGCCCAGGGTGACCATCGGCAGCCCCGCGCGGTCGCCGAGGGCGATCAGGGTCTCGTACCGGCCGGGACCCGTGACGTGATCAACTTCCCCGGTCCAGTCGGTCAGGTCGAGGTCGGCCACGGGCTCGCGGCGCATCTCCTGGGCCAGCACGTCGGCGAGTTGGCCGCGAGTGATCAAGTACGCCCGGGCGGCCGTGTGATCGTCGGCCGCCGGGTCGAAGAAGGCCATTCCGCCACCCCAGACGGTCGACCGGCCGGCGAAGTGGATCCCGCCCGGCACCCGAACCGGCGCCACCTCGGCCGGCGCGGAACTGTCCCGGCAGCCGAGGTAGGTCCGGGAGCCCCCGTCCGGTCGGCCGCCGTACAGATAGCAGCCGAACCGGGCCAGGGACAGGTTCGAACCGTAGCCGACGTACCAGACCCGCTCCGGTGCTGACGTCACTTGCCGTTGCCCGGGCCCTGTTGCCACCAGTCGCGGACCCTGCCCGCAGCGGCCTGCCCCACACCGCCGACCACACTGCCGACCCCGCCGACCACGACACCCATCCGGCCGACCATCTTCGTCAGCGGATCCTTCGAGGTGGTGAACGCCTCCCGGTACGAGGCTGCGGCCGCCTTGACGTCCTCGCCGAGCGGCGCGTTCTCGTCCTCGGAGCGCCTCGGGTAGGTGCCGGTCATGATGTCGCTGTAGTTCTCGCTGGTCGCCCACTTCTGCAACTCCGTGGCCCGCAGCGCCGCCAGCGGGTGGGCCTGGTCGGAGAGTTGCAGCAGCTTGAGCAGGGAGTCGCGGACGTCGCCGGAGGACTCGTACTCGCTGGCCTGGTCGAGGAAGGCCTTGACGTCCATCTCGTCCGGGTCCTGCGCACCGGCCAGGGAAGCGTGCACCCGGAGGGCGGCCTTCGGGTCCTGGCTGCACAGCAGTCCGGCCCGGTCGCAGGAGAGCTCGGACTTCCGGTACCACTCGTTCAGACCCATGATGATCACCCGCAGCCCCATGGCGCCGATCGGCAGCCACTGGATCGAGGTGGACAGCTGGATCAACTGCAGCAGCATGGTGCGGTAGAGCGCGTGCCCGCTGACCACGTGGCCGACCTCGTGGCCGATCACGAACCGCAGGCCCTCCTCGTCGACCAGGTCGAGCAGACCGGTGGTGATCACGATGATCGGCTTGTCGATGCCGAGGGTCATCGCATTC
>JBQDIN010000001.1:0-49802 GCA_052094425.1 Propionibacteriaceae bacterium | reverse complement strand
AACTCGGGCACGGGCTGCAGGTCGAGGGTGGTGGCGCACTCGTTCAACAGGTGGTGCAGTTCCGGGTACTGCCGGGGCGAGACCCGGATCGAAGTGGCCAACTGCAGGAGGCGGATGCCGCGTTCGCCGATGGCGCCGGAGACGGCCCGCAGGACCTGGTCAAAACCCGGAACAGCCCGCAGGGCGACGAGTGCCCCGCGGTCTGCGGGATGCTCGTACGCCCTGGGGCTGATGTCGGGAAAACGGATCCGGCCGGAACGAATGGAGCGAGTCATGTTCCCAGTATGCGTGGGACCGGGTCCGGTGCGGCGGTCAGCCGCAGGTGTAGGTGACGCCACCCTCCTGGTGCACGCCCGGGCCGAGCTCCCCGCACTTCTGCACCGTGGCGACGATGCTGGCCGCCATGATGCCACCGACGATCAGGCCGCCGATGGTGGTGATGATGCCGACGACGATGCCAGCCTTGGCGACACCGTTGCTGAAGCCGGCCTTCTTGGACTTCTTGAACGCGACGACGCTGACGATCAGGCCGATCCAGGTCGCGATGATGGCCAACACGAGGCCGACGATGCCGAGCGTCTTGCCGGGGTCCTCGCCGACGGGGGCGCCCGTCACGGGTGCGGGCTGGGTCATGGGTGCAGGCTGGGTCACGGTGTGCTCCTTGGGTCGAAGGTGATGGCGCGCAATCCGTTCCTCACGGGCTCCGGCCACCGACACTGACGCCGGTTCTCCGTTCCCGGTTCCCGTCGGTTCCGGGAAGTTTCCTCCGACTGTTCAGGGATGGTGGTGGTTCACCCTGTTCGGCCCTACCGCGAATGCTGGCCCCAGCGGTCCGCACGCTTTAGCCTTGCGGCATGAACGTGATCCTCGTGGAGCCGGCGTTCCCGGCAAACCAGCGGCAGTTCGTCCGCGGGCTGGCCGCTGTCGGCGCCACCGTGATCGGGATCGGGGAACGGCCGGCGGAGTGGCTGGACGAGGAGCTCCGCGGGTGGCTGACCCACTACCACCAGGTCGGATCGGTGACCGACACCGAGGCCCTGCAGGCTGCCGTCGAATGGGTGCAGGACAAGGTGTGGGTGGACCGGTTGGAGGCCACGGTCGAGGCGCACATCCTGCCGGTCGCCCAGGTCCGCGAGGCCTGCCACATCCCCGGCACCAGCACCCGGACGGCTTGGCTGTGTCGGGACAAGCCGTCGATGAAGGAGGCTCTGCGGCAGGCCGGAGTGCCGACCGCCGCCTCCACCGCAGCCGACACCGCCGTCCAGGTCCGGGAGTTCGCCGCCCGGATCGGCTACCCGTTGATCTTGAAGCCGCGGGCCGGAGCCGGTGCGGCCGGGACGATCCGGATCGACTCCGACACCGACCTCGGCGTCGCCCTGGACGCCTACTCCCGAGATGGCGCCACCTCGATCGCGGTGGAGGAGTTCGTCGACGGGCACGAGGCCTTCTACGACACGCTGTCGATCGACGGCATGGCCGCCCACGACTTCGTCTCGCACTACTTCCCGAACGTGCTGGAGGCGATGCGGACCCGCTGGATCTCCCCACAGTTCGTGTCCACCAACCGGGTCGACTCGGTCGCCGACTACGCCGAGCTCAAGGAACTGGGCAGCCGCGTCAACGAAGTGCTCGGGATCGGCACCTCGGCCACCCACATGGAGTGGTTCTTCGGGCCCAGGGGGCTGCGGTTCTCCGAGATCGGCTGCCGTCCGTCCGGGGTCGGCTCCTGGGACCTCTACGCCGCGGGGAACGAGATGGACATCTACCGCGAGTGGGCCCACGCGATCGTGCACGGGCAGGCCGAGCAGCAGGCCAGCCGCGCCTTCGCGGCCGGCATGATCGCGCTCCGGCCCGAGGCCGATGGGGTCATTCGCGGCTACTCCGGCCTGGACGGGGTGGAGGAACAGTACGGGGAGTGGATCATCGACGTGCACCGGCCCGATCCCGGCACCCCCACCCAGTCGTTCGAGGCCGGCTACATGGCCAATGCGTACGTACGGATGAAGCACCC
Source organism: Propionibacteriaceae bacterium (assembly GCA_052094425.1). GTDB lineage: Bacteria > Actinomycetota > Actinomycetes > Propionibacteriales > Propionibacteriaceae > Microlunatus. The sequence goes on along the minus strand of JBQDIN010000001.1, from coordinate 47,791 downwards.
GGACTACGAGACCCTGCGCCGAATGCTCGACGACGTCGGCGAGACCGTCACCGTGCACGCCGGCTGAGGGGGATCATGGACACCCAACGAGCCGGGGCGACCGGGGACCTGCGCCATCTCACCGCCGACGTCACCGTGCGGCAGAGCGAATTCTGGAACAGCAACGCCGGCATCGTCGACACCGGGGCCGGCGTGGTCCTCGTCGATCCCGGCATCCTCGCCGCCGACCTCGCCGACCTCGCCGCGGCGGTGGGCGGCCGCCCAGTCGTCGCGAGCTACTCCACCCACGCCCACTGGGACCACCTCCTCTGGGCGACCTCCCTCGGGAACCCACCCCGCTACGCCTCCGCCGAGACCTGTGCGAGGGTGACCGACCGGGCCGAGCACCTGCACCGCACGCTCGACCACGTCGAGGGGGACCTCGCCGAGGAGGACGGACTCGGCCCGCAATGGGACCGCGACCACTTCTTCGACCTGCAGCCACTGCCGCAGGGGCCGGGCACGATCGGCGGCGTCCACTGCGATCTGGTCCCGATCCCCGGCCACGCCGACGGGCAGGCCGCGCTCGTCCTGCCCGATCACGGCGTCGCCTTCGTCGGCGACACCCTCTGCGACATCGAGGTCCCCGGGCTGGCCGAGGGGGCGGGACAGCACAGCCGATTCCTGGCCAGCCTGGACCGATTGCACGACATCGTCCGGCGGGTGGAGTGGATCGTCCCCGGGCACGGTTCGGTGGCCGAACGGGTCGAGGCCGAGCGCCGGCTCGCCGCGGATCGGCACTACCTGACCGAACTGCCCGGCATCATCGCCGCCGCACCCGCGGACGAGTCCGACGAGGCGCTGGCCCAGCGGGCCCTCGCCGAGCTCGCCGAAGGTCGGGCCGAGGACGGGGTGAGCGCGCACTTCCACCTGGACAACGTGCGCCTGCTGCGTCGCGGCAGCCGTACACCGGTGACGACCGAGGACTGAGCGGGCGGTGGACATCACCCTGCTGGGTCCCCAACGCGATCCCGAACCGGCCCGCCGGGCGGTCGAGGAACTGATGCCCGACGGCCCGGTCGCGACGGTGAACGCCGGCTGGCAGGAGCGGGAGAACGACTCCGCGCTGCTGGACGAGGTGCTCGGCGGCCGGATGCACAACCTCGAACTGTGGCAGCGCTGGCAGCAGGTGCTGGCCGAGGACTCGGAGTACACCGCGGCGGAGCGGCGGCTGACCGAGGTGTTGGACGAGATCCAGGCCGTCTACGCGCTCCGCCTCGAGCACGCGATGGCCGGGCTCGCCGCGGTCGGGCGGCGGACGAAGGAACCGGCCGTCCGGACCACGGCCCATCGGGACGGACTGCGGGCGGTGCAGGACCTCGACGCCTGGCTGCTGGGCAGCGTGGCCGAGACCCGTGCGGACTTCTACGCCGGCGTACGCCTCGGCGAGCGGGAGTCGATCGGTCGGCACCGGGCCGAGGTGGCCGAGCTCGTCCGCGACAGCGTCGGGATGGTGTTCACCGGCGGCCACGTCGGCGTGCTGCTGCACGTGCTGCACGTCTTCGACCTCGGTCGACTGCTCGGGCCGCCGGTGATCGCCTGGTCGGCCGGCGCGATGGCGCTGTCGGACCGGGTGGTGCTGTTCAACGACCAGGCGCCGTACGGGGCCGGGTATGCCGAGGTGTACGCCGAGGGGATGGGCGTCTTCTCCGGTGTGCTGCCGTTCCCGCATCCGCGTCGGCGGCTCCGCCTCGACGACCCCGATCGGGTCGCCCTGTTGGCGGACCGGTTCGCGCCGCGCCAGTGCCTGCTGCTCGACCGCGGTGCCCGGGTGGACCTGCAGGACGGCCGGCCGGTGCCCCCGGACGCGGTGGTGCTGCCCGACACCACGGCGCCCCCGGCCGGGCAGGACGGCTCCGATGGCTGAGCCGAAACGGCGCTCGAAGCTCGCGATCAATCGGTTGGCGAGCCGCAGCGACCTCGACGACGCGGCGATCCAGCGCTTCCTGGACCGGCACGAGTTCCCGATCATGGAGGGGGCGCACGCCACCTTCGTCGTCCTCGCCCAGGACGTGGAGGGAGTGTGGCTGCGGCACCGGATCGTCGGTTGGTCCGATGACCTGGCCATGATCAACCTGCCCGGCACCCCGCTCTGGTACGTGAGCGTGGAGGTTCCCGGCGAGTCCCGGATCGAGTACCAGTTCGAGACCAAGCGCGGCGACGTGTGGGAGCGGTCCAACGATCCCCGCAATCCTCGGGTGGCGCGCAGCCCGATGGGGGAGTCGTCGGTCTGCTTCGGGCCCGGCTACACGGTGCCCGACTGGACCCGACCCGACCCGGATGCGCGGACCGGTGAGCTGGTCGACCTCGCGTTGCACAGCCGGGCCCAGCGGCGGATGAACAAGGTGACCCTCTACCTTCCGGCTCGCTTCACCTCCCGGGCCACGTACCCGCTGTTGGTCGTGCACGACGGGGGCGACTACCTGGAGTACTCGGCGATGAAGACGGTACTGGACAACCTGATCCACCGCCTCGACATGGCGGAGACCGTGGTGGCCTTCACCCACCCGGGGGACCGGCTGGTCGAGTATCCGAACAACGCCGCCCACGCCCGCTGGATCACGAGTGAGCTGGTGCCGTTCCTGGAGTCGGAGTACCCGCTGGTCGGCCACCCGACCGGCCGCTGCCTGATGGGGTCCAGCTTCGGCGCGATCGCCGCCTTCTCCACTGCGTACCGCAATCCGGAGTTCTTCGGGTCGCTGCTGCTGCAGTCCGGCTCCTTCGCGTTCACCGACATCGGCGACGACCACGGCGGCGGTCCGGCCTTCGATCCGGTGGTGAAGTTCGTGAACCGCTACCGGCGGCGGCCGAAGCCGGTGGCCGAGCGACTCTTCGTGAGTTGTGGGGTGTACGAGCCGCTGATCGTGCAGAACCGGTCGATGGTGCCGGTGTGGACCGATACCGAGATGACGGTGAACTACGTCGAGTCCCGCGACGGCCACAACTGGGAGTCCTGGCGGGACCGGCTCCGTGACGGGTTGGCGTGGATCTTCCCGGGGGAGCAGAAGTTCTTCTACGAGTGACGGCCCCGCTGCGGATGGGAGGGTTCCGACCACCGCTGTGGATCGATTCGCCGGAGTCCGGCCTGAGCGGGTAAAGTGCTCACTTGGTCCGCCCTCGGGTGGACTGCCTCGGGTCCGCAGAGTGGCCTGAGGGGCATTCGCCCTCCTGTCACGGGGACGTCTCGTGACCGCAAAGACCAGAGGAGGTGGAGTTAGCGCATGCGCAAGTACGAGGTCATGGTCCTGTTGGACCCGGAGACCGATGAGCGTCAGGTGCAGCCCACGCTGGAGAAGTTCCTGACCGTCATCACCAAGGGTGGTGGCACCGTCGACAACCTGGACATCTGGGGCAAGCGTCGTCTCGCCTACGAGATCCAGAAGAAGAACGAGGCGATCTACGCCGTCATCAATCTCACCGCCAACCCGGCTGACGTGAAGGAGATGGACCGGCAGTTCACCATCAACGAGACGATCATGCGGACGAAGGTCATTCGACCCGACACCCGCTAGTCGCGCGAGTCCGGCCGGATCGCGAGGTCCGTGTCGGAACCGTCCGCAAGGATGTCCTTCCGGGGGCAGCCGAGCGGACTGCCGTACACCACCGCAAATCAACGGAGACACACATGGCAGGCGAAACGATCATCACCCTCGTCGGCAACCTGACTGCCGACCCCGAGCTGCGCTTCACCCCGTCCGGGGCGGCCGTCGCGAACTTCACGGTCGCGTCGACCCCGCGGAACTTCGATCGCCAGACGAACGAATGGCGTGACGGTGAGGCGATGTTCATCAACTGTGCCGTTTGGCGCCAGGCGGCCGAGAACGTGGCCGAGTCCCTGCAGAAGGGGATGCGCGTCATCGTCCAGGGGCGGCTGAAGTCGCGTACGTTCGAGACCCGCGAGGGTGAGCGACGTACGGTCTTCGAGATCGACGCCGACGAGATCGGTCCGGCCCTGAAGTACGCCACGGCCAAGGTCACCCGCACCTCGGGTGGCGGCGGCCAGCGTTCCGGTGGTGGCGGCGGAGGCGGCTACGGCTCCTCCGGCAGCCAGGGCGCCGGCAACCAGGGTGGGGGCGGCAACGACCCGTGGGCCTCCGGGGGCAACTCCGGTGGCGGCAACCCTGGTGGCGGCAACTCCGGTGGCGGCGACAACCGTGGTGGCGGCAACGACCCGTGGGCCAACCCGCCCAGCGACGAACCGCCGTTCTGATCAGGCACTCCCTGATCCGGAACAGCTGAAGAACAACTCAACCAATCAAGGCACATTCCGGCCTCCACCGTGCGTGGGGCCGGGCTCGAAAGGAGCACCACAATGGCCAATTCACCTGCACGGCGTGACACCAAGCCCGTGAAGAAGAAGGGCAACCCGCTCAAGGCCGCGAAGGTCGAGAGCATCGACTACAAGGACACCGCGACGCTGCGGAAGTTCATCTCCGAGCGGGGCAAGATCCGCGCCCGCCGGGTCACTGGTCTGTCCGTCCAGGAGCAGCGCAAGGTGGCGATCGCGATCAAGAACGCTCGCGAGGTCTCCCTGCTGCCGTACGCCTCGACGGCGCGCTGAGAAGGGAACGCAGCATGAAGCTCATTCTGACTGCAGCAGTCGAGAACCTGGGGATCGCCGGCGACGTGGTCGAGGTCAAGGACGGCTACGGCCGCAACTACCTCCTCCCGCGCCACTTCGCGATCCGCTGGACCCGCGGCGCGGACAAGCAGATCGAGGGGATCAAGCGGAGCCGTGACGCCCGTGAGATCCGCGACGTGGACCACGCCCAGGAGGTGCGGGACCAGATCGAGGGCCTGACCGTCGAGTTCGGCGCCCGCGCCGCGTCCGAGGGCAAGCTGTTCGGTGCAGTCACCGCAGCCGACATCGCCGCAGCGATCCGCAAGGCCGGTGGCCCGAACGTGGACAAGCGCACCATCGAGATCGCCAACCCGATCAAGACGGTGGGCACCCACACGGTCGGCATCAGGCTGCACGAGGCCGTCACGGCCCACCTCCCGGTGGCCGTGGTCGAGGCCGCCTGACGATCGACCCACCTGCACCACCCCGACGAGGGGCCCTCCACTGCGGAGGGCCCCTCGTCTGCGTCTGCCACCCATTCCAGGATGGAGCGGGCGTCTCGCAGAGTGAGCGCAAGAACTTCTTTCATCGACCCAATCAGGGCTAACCAACGACGCCTTACAATCCTGACAACCGACTGCGAGGATCGCTGCAAGGCAAGGTCCGCGGCACACCGCGGTGGCCTCGCCGGAATCCGTTTCACAGTCGAAAGGGTGACGAGTCGTGTCCAGAATCCGGTTGCTGCCTCCGTTGGTGGGACTCCTTGCCTGCTCCGTCGTCGCCGCCTGCGGGGTGAGCGGCGAGACCGGCGCCGAGGGCGGTGAGACGGACTCGACCTCGATCACCGTCGCCCTCGCCACCGAACCGAACTCCTTGGACGGCCAACGCTCCAGCGACGGCAACGCCCGCATCGTCATCCAGAACATCGCCGAGCAACTCGTCCAGCGCGATCCCGAGGGCGAACTGGTTCCCGGGCTCGCCTCCGAGCTCCCCGAGGTCGTCAGCGACTCCGTGTGGTCGATGCCGATCCGCGAGGGGGTGACCTTCCACAACGGCGAGGAATTGACCGCCGACCTCGTGGTCGCCAACCTCGAGCGGGCCATCGACACCGAGGTGGCCACCGAGAACGGCGACATCATCGGCAGCATCGAGTCGATCGAGGCCACCGACGAGATGACCGTCGAGGTCACCACCAAGTACCCCGATCCGCTGCTGCCGAGCCGGCTCTCCGCGATGCCGATCATGGCCGCGGAGGTCCTCGAGGGCGAGACCGCGAACACCGAGCTGATCGGCACCGGACCGTACACCCTGGAGGCGTGGAACCGTGGCCAGTCGCTCGAGGTGAGCGCGTACGAAGACTACTGGGGCGACGCGCCCTCGATCACCGAGGCGACCTTCCGCTTCATCCCCGATCCGGGGACCCAGGAAGCCGGGCTGCGCTCGGGTGAGATCGACCTGATCACGAACCTGTCGCCGGACTCGGTCGACGGGGTGCCGCAGGTGTTCAGCGGGAAGAGCGGTGAGTCCCCGAGCATGATCTTGGACACCAGTAACGGGGTCACCGAGGACGTGAAGGTGCGGCAGGCGATGAACATGGCCGTCGACCAGACCGGGATCGCCGACGGACTCTTCGGTGGCCGGGCGACCCCGCAGAACTGCCAGATGTCCAACGACCAACTGGACCACCACAACGCCGAGCTCGAGGACTACCCGTACGACGTGGAGAAGGCGAAGCAGTTGATCAAGGAGGCCGGGGCCGAGGGGGAGACCGTCCAGGTGGTCGGGACCTCCGGACGCTGGTTGCGCGATCGGGAGACCACCGAGGCGATGGGGGCGGCCTGGAAGGAGATCGGGCTGGTGCCGGACGTCCAGGTGCTCGAGTTCAACAACTACCTCGACGTGCTCTTCGACCGCAGCGAACGCCCCAACTCGATCTTCATCTCGGCGGGCAACCCGATGCTGTCGGTCCAGTCGACGCTCGACTCGCTGTACTCCGAGGACGGCGGGCAGGGCTCGCACCTCGACAAGGAGATGGCCGAGATGATCGCCACCGCCGGCCGGACGATCGACGACGGAAAGCGGGCCGCGCTGCTCGACGAGATCCTCAAGAAGGGCTGCGAGGAGGCCATCATGGTCTTCCTGCCCGCCCCGGAGAACCTGTACGGCGGCAGTGACCAACTGGTGTGGGAACCCGAGCCGGACGCCGCGGTGAAGATCAACCGCATGTCCTGGAAGTGAGTGTTCGGCTGTGGATGTCGATGTCGTAACGCTTGCCGGACAGGTCCGCAACGGAGAGGTCAGCGCACGCGATGTGGTGCAGCAGGTGTGTGTCGAGATCGCCTCCCCCCGCCAGCAGGAGATCAACGCCTTCGTCCACGTGGACGAGGCGGGGGCCCTGGCCAGGGCGGGCCAGGTCGACCAGGCCCGGGCCGCGGGCGAGGACCCCGGCCCGCTGGCCGGTGTCCCGTTCGGGGTGAAGGAGCTGCAGCAGGTCGAGGGCTGGCCGCACACCGCGGCCTCGGAGGCCTTTGCCGACCGGATCGCCACCGACACCACGACCTTGGTGCAGCGCCTGGTCCGGGCCGGTGCGATCCCGATCGGACTGACTGCCTCCCCGGAACTGGGCCGGGCCTCGTTCTGTTCCACCCCCCTGCACGGGACCACCCGCAACCCGTGGGACCTCAGCCGGACCCCGGGCGGGTCGAGCAGCGGTTCCGCCGCCGCGGTCGCGGCCGGCGTGACCCCCTTCTGCACCGGGTCGGACGGCGCCGGGTCGCTGCGCATCCCGGCCTCCTTCTGTGGGGTCGTCGGATTCAAGGCCACCTATGGCGTGGTGCCCCGGGGGCCGAAGTTCGCCGGTACGGCCGCCAACCAGGCCTACGGGGTGATGACCAGCACCGTCACCGACACCGCGTTGATCATGGACTGTGTCGCCGGGGTCGATGACGGGGAGTTCGGTTCCGTCCCCGCCCCCGGTGGCTTCGTCGCCGGCCTCGACCGCATCCCGGAGGGGTTACGGGTCGGGTACTCGCCCGGGCTGGGCTACTCCCCGGTCGATCCGGAGGTCCGCAGCCGGACCGAAGCGGCCAGTGCCGCACTCATCGACGCCATCGGGGGTGTCGCGGTCGACCTGACCGACCGGGTCGAGTTCCCCGATGCCGGGCCGACCTTCCGGGCCCTGTCCATGCTGGACGTGTGGGACCAGGTCCGTGAGCTGCCGCCCGAACGGATGGCGTTGTTGGCACCGTCGGTGCGCCAGTACAGCGACCACGTCGCCGAGGCCACCTTCGACGAGTACCTGGACGCGCAGCGGACCCGGGCGCAGTTGACCCGCACCGTCGCCGACGTGTTCGCCTCTGTGGACCTGTTGATCACCCCGGTGACGCCGGTGCCGGCTTTCGGCGCGGAGGGGCCGATGCCACGCCGGATCGACGGCGTGGACGTGGACCACTGGGGCAGCCTGCGGCTCACCTATCCGTTCAACCTGACCGGCCACCCCGCGATCAGCGTGCCGCTGGCCGGGATCGACGGTGTGCCGATCGGTCTGCAGATCGTTGCGCGGCGCTTCCACGACCCACTCGTGCTGGCCGCAGCCCGGCGGTTCGAGATCGCTCGACCGTGGCAGCGACAGGCGCCATGATCTGGTTCACCCTCCGACGCCTGGGCCACACCTTCGTCGTGGTCGCCGGCGTGACCGTCCTGGTCTTCGTGATCACCCGGATCGTCGGCGATCCGGCCCGCGCGATGCTGCCGATGAGCGCCACCGACGAGCAACGCGCCCAGTACGAGAAGGCGCTCGGCCTGGACCAGCCGATCATCACCCAGTTCGGCGAGTTCGTGCAGGGTCTGCTGCGCCTCGACCTCGGACAGTCGCTGTGGCAGAACCGACCGGCGGCCGAGATCATCCTGGAGGCCCTGCCGCGGACCTTCACCCTGGTCACCGCCGGCCTACTGCTGGCCGTCGTGGTCGCCACCACGCTGGGCACCCTCGCTGCGTTGAAGCCCGGCAGCGTGGTGGACCGGATCGTCGTCGCCCTGAGTGTGCTCGGGCTGTCGGCACCGCAGTTCTGGATGGGGCTGATGCTCGTCATCGCGTTCGGCGTCTTCATCCCGGTGCTGCCGACGTCGGGCTCCGGCTCCTGGGCCCACCTGGTGTTACCGGCGATCACGATGGCACTGCCCCAGACGGGTCGACTGAGCATGATGGTCCGCTCGTCGATGCTGGACAGCATGGGGTCGGCCTACATGCGCACCCTGCTGCTCAAGGGGCTCCCGGGCTGGCGGCGGATCTTCGTCCACGGCTGGCGCAACATGGCCCCGCCGGTGGTCACCCTCGGTGCCTGGGAGTACGTGCAGGGCCTGGCCGGGTACGCGGTCGTGGTGGAGACCGTCTTCGCCTGGCCCGGAATGGGCTACACCGCCCTGCAGGCGATCAACAACCAGGACCTCACCCTGTTGTCCGCCCTGGTGCTGGTGACCGCGGTGATCGTCGTCGCGGTGAACACCCTGGTCGACCTCAGCTATCGCGTCCTCGATCCCCGCACCGTGGTGAGGGGGAGCAGCAGATGACCGCCGAACTGGAGGAGACCGTCGAACTCGGCCCGGACGTGGCCGGCGAAGCCGAACCGGCCCGCCGCTCCGGCGTCTGGCGACACGTCCGACGCGACCCCGCGTTCCTGCTGGGTGGCGGCTTCCTGGCGCTGCTGCTGCTGGCCGCCCTGCTCGCACCCTGGCTGGCACCGTACGACCCGAACGCCCAGCAACTCACCGGCCGCCTGCTCCCGCCGATGTGGCTGGACGGCGGCGGCGCCGCCCATCCCCTGGGCACCGACAACCTGGGCCGCGACGTGCTGTCCCGGCTGCTGCACGGCGCCCGGATCTCGCTGTTGATCGCCGCGATCGTGACCTGCTTCGCCGGCGGGGTCGGGATCCTGCTCGGGCTGCTGGTCGGCTACCTGCGCGGCTGGCCCGAACGTCTGGTGATGGGCTGGATCGACCTGCAGGTGTCCTTCCCGGTGATCTTGTTGATCATCCTGATCATCACCGTGGTCGGTCCGAGCCTGATGACCCTGGTGGTCTGCATCAGCCTCACCCATTGGCTGATCTACACCCGCACCACCCGGTCGGCGGTGCTCTCGGTCAGCCAGGCCCCGTACGTGGCAGCCGCCCAAGTGGCCGGCGGAACGACCTGGCGGGTGCTGACGCGACACGTGCTGCCGAATCTCGTCTCCCCGCTGCTCACCCTGATGCTGCTCGAGTTCGCCACCGTCATCCTGGTCGAGGCGGCACTGTCCTTCCTCGGTCTCGGGATCCAGCCGCCGTACACCTCCTGGGGGTTGGACGTGTCGATCGGCAAGGAGTACATCTTCAACGCGTGGTGGCTGGTGACCTTTCCGGGGCTGGCCATCTCGATGACCGTCCTCGCACTCAACTTCGTCTCCTCCTCGCTGCGGTCGGCTCTCGACCCGACCGCGCGGGCGACCAAGATGCTGACCCTGGTGGGCCGCCGATGAACGCCGTACTGCACGAATCCGCACCGACCGACCCGGTGGGAGCCGGGCGGGAGTTGATCAGTGCCACCGACCTGACCATCGCCTTCGCCACCGACGACGGGTACGCCGACGTGCTGAAGGGAGTGTCGCTCAGCATCGAGGCCGGGGACTCCGTCGGCCTCGTCGGTGAGTCCGGCTCCGGGAAGTCGGTGACCTGCAAGGCGATGCTCGGGGTGGTGGAGCCGGGCGGCCGGGTGGTGTCCGGGGAGGTCCGGTGGGAGGGCGAACCGCTGCTCGGACCGCAGGGACCGAAGAACCTGCGACGCGTCCGCGGACGGCGGATGGCCACCATCCCGCAGGACCCGATGACGGCCCTGGACCCGGTCTTCACGGTCGGCTACCAGATCCGGGAGGTCTGCCGCTTCGTCCGCGGGATGGGTCGCAAGCAGTCCCGCGACCGGGCGATCGAGTTGTTGAACCTGGTCGGCGTCTCCTCCCCGGAGCAACGGCTGGGGCAGTACCCACACGAGTTCTCCGGTGGAATGCAGCAGCGGGTGCTGATCGCGATGGCGCTGGCCGCCGAGCCGGACCTGATCATCGCCGACGAACCCACCACGGCCCTGGACGTGACCGTGCAGGGGCAGATCCTCGAACTGCTGCGGACCCTGCGGACCGAGTTGGACCTCGCCGTGTTGTTGGTCACCCACGACCTCGGGGTGGTTGCCGAGGTGTGCGACCGGGTGTTGGTGATGTACGCCGGACGGATCGTGGAGGAGGGCACCGCGGACCAGATCTTCAATCGTCCGAAGCACCCGTACACCCAGGGTCTGTTGGCCTCCAGCCCGCGTGTTGATCTTGCCCCGGGGGAGCGGCTGGAGGGGATCCCGGGCACCCCGCCCAGCCCGTACCGGCCGGTGGCAGGGTGTGCCTTCCGACCTCGTTGCCCGAAGGCCACGGCGGAGTGCGCCACCGTCCCCGAACTCGTCCCGCTCGACAGCGGACGGGTCGCCTGCTGGAATGCGAGGAGTGAGTGATGACCGAGCCCACCTCGATCCCTGAACCCGGGCGGCCGTCCGCACTGGTCGAGATCGACGACGTGTCGGTGCACTACCCGACCAAGGACCGTCGGCGTCCGTGGCAGGCGCTCCGCGGGGTCAGCCTCTCCATCGAGCGCGGCACCACGCTGGGCCTGGTGGGGGAGTCCGGATCGGGGAAGACCACCCTGGGCCAGGCGATCCTGCGCCGGGTGGACGTGGTCGACGGGTCGATCCGCTTCGACGGCCGGGACATCACCCGGGCCACGGGGGCCGAACTGCGCCAGCTTCGGCGCCGGATCCAGGTCGTCTTCCAGAACCCGGTCGGCAGCCTCAACCCCCGGATGACCATCCTCGAGAACGTGGCCGAACCCCTGGTGGCGCTGGGCTTCGTGAAGCGCGCCCGGGATGCGGAGGACACCGTCGCCGACCTGCTCGACCGGGTCGGCCTGCGTCGGGAGATGATGCACCGCTACCCGCACCAGTTCTCCGGCGGCCAGTGCCAACGGGTGGGGATCGCCCGGGCCCTCACGGTCGAGCCGGAGTTCATCGTGGCCGACGAGCCCGTCTCCTCCCTGGACGTGTCGGTCCAGGCCCAGATCGTCAACCTGCTCGATGACCTGCGCCGCGAACAGCAGGGCACCTTGTTGTTCATCGCCCACGACCTGGCCGTGGTGAAGCAGGTGGCGGACCGGATCGCGACCATGTACGCCGGTGAGATCGTCGAGGTGGGCGACCCGACCGAACTCTTCGAACGGCCGCTGCACCCGTACACCGACGCGCTGCTGTCGGCGATCCCGGTGCCGGAGTACCCGCGTCGTCGCGAGGGTCCGGTCCGGTTGGGCTCCGGGAAGTCCCCCGACCTCGGGGACCCGCCGACCGGGTGCGCCTTCGCCGGTCGGTGCCCGTACGCCGAGGATCGCTGCGTGTCGGAGAAGCCGCTGCTGCGTCCGGCCGGAGGCCGTCTGACAGCCTGTCACTTCGGGGAGGAACTCGACCTGGTCGGCGCCGGCGCCGATGCGGTCGGAGAACGAACCTAGCTCGTCCGATCCGGACGCGCGGACCAGCAACGCACTACGAACCAAGGAGATCACCGAAAATGCGCACTCGACGTGTCGTCACATGTTGGGACTACCACCACGGGCAGTCGACCAGGATCCTCGTGTCCGGACACCCCTTCGTTCCCGGCGCCACCATGGCCGAGAAGCAGGAGAACTTCCGCCGGGAGGCGGACGACCTGCGGGCCGCCCTGTGCCGGGAGCCGCGCGGCCACCGCAACATGCTCGGGGCGATCGTCACCGACCCGGTCGAGGAGGGCTCGGTCCTCGGGGTGCTGTTCACCTCCCCGGACGGCTACTTCGACATGTGCGGGGACAGCAGCTTCAGCCTGGGCGGCTACCTCGCCGACAGCGGACTCGTCGCCAAGCCGGACGTCGGGACCGGCGTGGTCGAGGCACCGGTGGACACGGTCGCGGGAAAGGTCGTGCTGCGGCTCCGCTTCGAGGACGGGGAACTGGCCGACACCACCATCCGCAACGTCGCCTCCTCCCTGGTCGGGACCGGCACGGTGGACGTGGCGGGCTTCGGTGAACTCTCCTGCGAGGTCGGGTACGGCGGCCTCACCTACGCCTTCTTCGACGCCGCCGACGTCGGCTTCTCCAGCCTGCTGCTCGACGACATGTCGGCCGCGGAGCAGGCCCGGCTGATCCAGGTCGGTTCCGACCTGTGGAGTGCGGCCCGGGAGGCCGACCTGGGCAAGCCGGTCGACCTGATCACCATCTCGGAGCGGCTGGCGAGCGGGGAGGGCTACCGGGTGGCCAACTTCTACGCCCGCGGCACGATGGGACGCACCCCGTCCGGTACCGGGCTCTCCGCCCACATCGGGTCCGACCACGGCCTCGGGCGGCTCGGGGTCGGCGACGGACTGGTGCACGAGTCCGTCCTCGGCCTCCGGTTCAACGGAACCTGTGCCGAGGAGGCGGAGGGTGTCGACGGCGGCAAGGCCGTGGTCCCCGAACTCGCCGCCCGCTCGTACCTGATGGGTGTCCAGCAGATCTACTTCGAAGAGGACGACCCCTTCCAGGGGGGCTTCCGCATCGCCACGTGAACCCCGACCGACGATGAGCAACGGGGGTGCTCGCCGGTGGGGACTGATCATCATCCTGCTGGTGGGGGTGTACAGCGGAGCCACGATCAACAACATCGCCTCGGCGCCGTTGAGCCTGATCGCGGCCGACTTCGACACGTCCGCCGCAGCGATCACCCTGGTGGCGAGCGCCTCCGGCTTCAGCCTGGCCTGCTGCATGCCGTTCGCGGGCTGGCTCGGCGTACGGCTCGGCAGCCGCACGGTGCTGGTCGGCTCGTACGCCCTGCTCGGCGTCGGCTGCCTGCTGGCCGGGCTGGCGTCCTCGCTCTGGTTGTTGGTCGTGGCCCGGGTGATCCAGGGGATCGCGATGTCGGTGATCCCGCCGACGATCATGCACACCCTGCCGGCGTTGATGGGCGAGGGCCTGCGGGCCCGGGCGCTCGCCTGGTGGGCCGTTGCCAACGGGGCGGGGACGGCTTCCGGGGCACCCCTGGGCGCGTTGATCGCCGACACCATCGGCTGGCGGATGATGTTCATCGTCTTCGTACCGATCTGCCTGCTGATCGCCCTGGCCTGCCTGCCGCTGAAGCCGGACGCCGTACGCCAGGGGCCGCTCGACGTGCGGAGCGCGCTGCTGTTGCCGGTGGCCCTGGCCCTGGTCGTCGCACCCACGATGGTGGTCGGGCTCGGACTCCAGTGGGGCGTCCTGGTGGGCTCGGTGCTGGTCGGCGTGCTGGTGGCCGTGCTCTTCGTCCGGTCCCTGCGTCGATCGGCGACTCCGTTCGTCGCGCCGGACTTCCTGCGCTCGACCCGCTTCCTGGTCGGCTCCCTGGGCGGCGCGGTCCAGATGTTCGTGCTCGGCAGTGTCGCGGTGCTGGTGCCGCTGATCATCGTCGACGCGTACGACCTGTCGGTGCGGCTGGCGGGCCTGTTCGTCCTGGTGGTGACGGCGACGATGATGGTCTCCGCGCCCCCGGTCAGTGCGCTGGTGCGCCGGATCGGGGCCTGGCCGACGATCCTGACTGGGCTCGTCCTGGTCGCCGGCGCCGTGCTGGCGGCCGCCGGCACGCTCTCAGGTGGGGGCTCGATGGGCGTCGTGATCGGCCTGTTGGCCCTGGCCGGAATGGGGCTCGGCCTGCTGCAGGCCCCGAGTGCGGTGGTCGTCTCTGCCGATCACCGGGCCCGTGGCTCGGGGCTCGGCCTGTTCAATTCGATCCGGTTCTCGGCCGGGGTGGTGGGGGCCGGCTGGCTGTCGATGGCCGACCAGTGGGGTGGCAGCCCGCAGCAGGCGTTGCTGGCGGCCGGGGTGCCCATCCTGGTGATCACGGTCGTGGTCGCCGTGGCCGGGCGAAGCCTGGGGCGTACGTGAGACAACCACCGCCAACCCCTGCTGGATCGGGGCGGATCACCGTAGCATCAACCATGCTGAATCCAGTCCATCTACAGACCCTCGTGACTGTGGTCCGGACCGGGTCCTTCGCCGACGCGGCGCGTGAGTTGGGATACACGGGATCTGCGGTGTCGCAGCAGATCGCCGCCCTCGAGCGCAGCACCAAGGTGGTGTTGTTCGATCGATCCGCGCGTACCATCACGCGGACCCCCGCCGCCGAACTGTTGGCCGAGATCGCCCGGGAACCGCTGACCCTGCTGAAGGAACTCGAGGAGGCGGTGGCGTCGATGGCGGCCGGCGAGTTGGGAACCCTGCGGTTGGGCAGTTTCCCGACGGCCAGCAAGACCTTGCTGCCGCCGACCTTCCGACGGTTCCTGCAACTCCACCCGCAGGTGCGGATCAAGTTGGGTGAGGGGGAGTCGGAAGAGCTGGTCAGTCGGCTGCTGGACGGCGAGACCGACGTGAGCCTGCACCACCAGTACAACAACGTCCCGCGGTCACTGCCCGGATCCGTCCTGCGGGTCCCCCTGCTGGACGAGCACGTCCGGCTGCTGGTCCCGCAGTCCCACCCGCTCGCCGGCCGCGAGGTGGCGCGCTGGCGGGAGTTGGAAGGGGAGACCTGGGTGGCCACCCGGGAGCGAACCGGGGCCGCCGAGGCCCTGCGTCGGCTGTGCGCGGCGGCCGGGTACGAACCCGACATCGCCTTCTTCAGCAACGACTACGACGTCGTCCGCCAGTTCGTCCGCTCGGGCCTCGGGCTGGCCCTGGTGCCGGCCCTGACCGGTGGGGAGCCCGACGGCACCCGCACCCTCGACCACGACCATCCCGAACTGCGCCGTCGGACCAGCGCCCTGCACCGCCGCGACACCGTGAACCCCGTGGTCACCGGCATCATCCGCGCCCTGCGCCAGGCGGCCGCCGACCTGTCGGGAGAACACGTCGACCTGGTCACCTCGCTCCCGGCCGATCGTTCACCCCCGCGCGGCAACCTGAGTCCCCGGACCTCAGGCGCCGAGGCGCATCCACCGGGTGCCGCTGGCGCGTAGGGCGAGGGTGATCATTCGGGCCAGGGTGTAGACGCCGTACGCCATCCACAGCCAGACCAGCCCGAGTTGGTTGCTGCCGACGAGGATCGCCAACGGCAGGTAGCACAACACCGAGATCAGTCCGGCGAGGGCCAGGTAGCGGCCGTCCCCGGCACCGATCAGGACGCCGTCGAGGACGAACACCACGCCGGCGACCGGAGCGATCACCGCCACCACCAACAGCACCACCGCCACCAGGGTACGAACGTCGGTGTCGGTGGTGAAGATCCGGATGTAGAGCGGCCGGGTGGCGGCGATCAACACTCCCATCGCGATCCCGCCGATGATCCCCCAGCCGATCATCCGCCGGGTCAGGAACCGGACCACGTGGGCGTTCCCGGCGCCGAGGTAACGCCCGATCACTGCCTGGGCCGCGATCGCGATCGAGTCGAGGCCGAGGGCGAGGAAGGCCCACAGACTGTTCACGATCTGGTGCGAGGCGAGCACCACCGCACCCCCGCTGGCCGCCACCAGTGTGGTCGTGGTGATGCCGATGACGAGGGAGAGGTTGCGCAGGAAGAGCCACCCGCCCTGCTTCGCCGAACGCAGGATGCCGGCCGGGCGGAAGTGGATCCGTGCCCCGGAGCGGAGCGCTCCACGCACCACGACCGTGCACAGGAAGGTCGCGGCGGCGGTCTGGGACACCACCGTACCGATCGCCGCCCCGACCATCCCCAGCCCGACCCCGTAGACCAGGGTCACCGAGAGGGCGATGTTGCAGAGGTTGACCCCGATCGCCACGTACAACGGGGTCCGGGTGTCCTGCAGGCCGCGTAGCACCCCGGTCGAGGCGAGCATGATCAACAACATCGGCAACCCGAGCAGGGAGATCCGCAGATAGGTCTCGGCATGGGCGGCCACGTCGGGGCCGACCCCGTACAGGGAGATGATCGGGCCCAGCAGCAGCTGCAGGATCACGCAGAGGCCCCCACCGAGGATGACGGCCAGGAACAACCCGTCCAGGCCGCCGGAGAGGGCGCCGGCGCGGTCACCAGCGCCGAGTTTGCGGGCCACCGTCGCGGTGGTGCCGTAGGCGAGGAAGACCGACAGGCCGGCAACCAGGGTGATCAGGTTGGTTGCCACCCCGAGCCCGGCGAGTTCGGTGGTTCCGAGTCGGCCGATGATCGCCGCGTCGGCCATCAGCAACAACGGTTCGGCGACCAGGGTGGCGAAGGCGGGGATGGCAAGGGCGAAGATCTCACGATCCAGCAATCTCTTGTCCGGAGTGTCTCCGGTGCCTTCCGGGGCGCCGTCAGCCACGCTCGGAGTATTCCAGACCGCACCGCCGGCGTGGCAGGTGGCCAGCCGGCGGACGTCCGATGAATCCGGCACCGGTGGCCTGTCCCAACCCCTGACCGTGCAATCCACGACCGAGGAGCACCCGTGCGCACACTTGCGATCACCCAGAACATCACCGTCGACGGCGCCGTCGAGATGCTCGACGACTGGTTCGACCCGCAGGGACAGGGCGACGACGCTGACCTGCTGGCGGAGTTGCACGCCCAGGACCGCCGTTGCGACGCACTGCTACTGGGCCGAAAGACCTTCGAGGACTTCCGCTCGTACTGGCCGCTGCAGAGCGATGACTCGACCGGAGTGGCCGACTACCTGAACCAGGTGCCGAAGTACGTGGTGTCCTCGACGCTCGCCGAACCGGGCTGGGAACACTCGACGATCCTCTCCGGCGAGCCGATCGAGGAGATCCGTGCGTTGAAGGCCGCGCCCGGGAAGGACATCGTGGTGACCGGCAGCATCACCTTGAGCCACGCACTGATCGAGGCCGGCCTGGTCGACGAGTACCGCTTCTTCACCTACCCGGTGGTGCAGGGACGAGGACGGCGGCTCTTCCCGGACGGGACACGGGTGCCCTCCCTGCGCCTGCTGGACGCGCAGTCCTTCCGGGGCGGGGTGACCTTCAGCGCGTACGCGCCGACCTGAGCCGAGGACCGAGCCCGGCGCCATGGAGTCCTCGCCGAGATGCGTTGTCCACAGGCTTCGTCCACAGTGTGGAGAAGTTACACGCGTGTGATTCCAAGGATGCCGAGCGCGTCAACGACCCTCGCCCGGGCTGCTCGGACCTACTTCCAGAGGGTGGCGATGGCGAAGGCGGCGGCCATGCCCCCCATCCCGATCAGGATGTTCCAGTCGCCGAGGGCGGTCATGAAGGCGATGTCCTGTCCGGCGATGTAGTAGGTGACCAGCCAGGCGACGCCCAGCAGGCCGACCGCGATGAAGGCAGGCGGGACCCAGCGCCGACTACTGGGCGCCTTGACCTTCTGCTGCTTGGCCTCCGTGGACTTGGTCCGCTTCTTCTTGGCGGCGGCAGATTTGCGCACTTTCGACTCGGGCAACTGAACCTCTCCTTGCTGTCAGTCGGTAGCGTAGTCAATGTCGGATCGACTTGGCACCTTCGCCGCTCAGGCGGGGTGGTCGATCCTTGGGTCGGACGGGAGGTGTCGGGTGGCCGTCGAGGGGTTCTTCGGGCGGGTACGCGGCGCATTCACCCGCGCTCGCGAGCGCCAGCGGGAGCGTCCACGGGGTCGCCAGCCGATCGCTCGACTGTTCACCGTGTTCGTGTGCATGGTGGCCGGCGCCATGATCGTGGTGAGCGCGATGAACGCCCGCGGAACCGACCTGCGACCCTCCCGGAACACCGACCTGATCGGCCTCGTCCAGGCGCAGTCCGAGCGGAACTCCGAATTGGCCGACCGGGTCACCGGGATGCGCGCCGAGGTGGATGCGCTCACCCGGGAGGACAACCGGACCGATCCCGAACTGGCGGAGCGACTGGAGCGGGCCTCGACCCAGGCCGCGATGACGTCGGTCAAGGGGTCGGCCATGTCGGTCACCCTGGACGACGCTCCGCTCAGCGTCGCGGCGGACGGAGTGGACGAGGACCTGTTGATCGTCCACCAGCAGGACATCCAGGCGGTCGTGAACGCGTTGTGGTCCGGCGGTGCGGAGGCGATGACCATCCAGGGGCAGCGGGTCATCTCGACCACGGGGATCAAGTGCGTGGGCAACACGGTGGTGCTGCACGGCATCCCGTACTCGCCGCCGTACCAGATCGAAGCGATCGGCGATCCGAACCGGCTGGCCGCCTCCCTCGCGTCCTCGGAGTACGTCAACGTCTACCGGCAGTGGGCCGACGCGTACGGACTGGTGTACGAGGAGGACCAGGCCAGCGCCGTCCTGCCGGGCTACCAGGGCGGCCTGGAGTTGAGTTACGCGAAGGAGGCCCCGGTGCAGCCGTCTCCCTCTGCGAGCCCGACCCGGTGAGCGGGCTCCGGGTGGAGCAGAATGGCGTCATGCCGACCCCCACCGAGGCGGTCACCGGTGCCGAGGCGTTCGTGCCGCGGCGCATCCTGGTGATCGACAACTATGACTCCTTCGTCTACAACCTGGTCCAGTACCTGGCCCAGATCGGCGCGGAGGTCGAGGTCTGGCGCAATGACGACGCCCGATTCGAGGCAGCCGACTGGGCGAGGGGATTCGACGGGGTGCTGCTCTCCCCGGGCCCCGGGATCCCCGAGGAAGCCGGGGTCTGCATCGACGTGGTGCGCAGCCACGCCGGCCGGATCCCGATCTTCGGGGTGTGCCTGGGTCTGCAGTCCATCGCGGTCGCGTACGGCGGTGTGGTCGGCCGGGCGCCCGAACTGCTGCACGGCAAGACCTCGCAGATCGAGCACACCGGCCAGGGGACGCTGGCCGGGTTGGCCCAGCCGTTCACTGCGACCCGATACCACTCCCTCGCGGTCGAACCGGACTCGATGCCGGCCGAGCTCGAGGTCACCGCGACCACGCCGGGCGGGGTGATCATGGCCCTGCGGCACCGCGAACTCCCGCTCGAAGCTGTCCAGTTCCACCCCGAATCCGTGCTGACCGAGGGCGGGTACCAGTTGCTGGCGAACTGGCTGGTCACCTGCGGCGACCCGGGTGCGCCGGCCCGGGCGGTCGACCTGCGCCCCCTCGTCGCGTCCTGACCCGTCCCGGCTGGCCGAGCATGGTCGGTGGACGGATGGTCGGCTAGGTCTGACGGCCCAGGTAGCCAGCCAACCGGGTGTAGACGTCGGCGTCGCCTGGCACCGGTACCACCGGGCCGAATGGGGCCTGTCCGTCGCGCGCTTCGGGCGGCGCGAACTTCGGGAATGCGTCCAGGGCCCTCGTCGCCACCTCCTGAGCCGTTCACCCACGGCCGGCCGGTAATCGGATTGTCGGCGGGGGAGACGGGTGCGATGCTCCCCGTGTGAATGCTTCGGATCCGGCGGCCCTGCTCCTGGCCTATGACGACCAGTTGCGCACCGACGCCGAGGTCGGACGGGCCCGTACCGTCACCCGCCTCGGTCCGCTGTACCTCGCCGCCTTCCCGTCCGGTCGGGGATTCGTCACCTACCGCGACCTCGGGGACTCTCCGGACGAGGAAGCGCTCGCTGGCCTCGCCCGCGGAGCAGTCGAGCACTTCCGTGCGGACCCGCGGGTCACCAAGGTCGAATGGAAGACCCGCGGGCACGACCGCGCACCCGGACTCGACCGGGTGCTGGCCGAGCAGGGATTCGTCGCCGGGGAGACCGAGTCGATCATGGTCGGCGCCGCGCACCTGCTCGCTGTCGACGTCGACCTGCCCACCGGCGTCACCCTCCGCCAAGTGACCGAAGAGGCCACGGTCCGGGCCGCCTGCGCCCTGCAGGATCGTGTCTTCACGGGGCGCGACCAGGCCGATGCCGGGTCCGCGGTCGCCGACGAGGTGCTCGCCAGCCTGGGTGACGGGGTCCAGTTGTGGGTGGCCGAGGCGTCCGGTGTCGTCGTCTGTGCCGGCCGGCTCGAGCCGGTGCCCGGCACCGAGTTCGCGGGCGTGTGGGGTGGCGCAACCCTGCCGCAGTGGCGGGGTCGGGGCATCTACCGTGCGCTGACGGCTGCCCGTGCCGGGTCTGCGCTGGCGTTGGGGAAACGGTTCATCCACAGTGACTCCACTGCGTACTCCCGCCCGATCCTGGAGCGGTCCGGACTGGTGAAGGTCTCCACCACCACCCCCTTCGACTGGAGCCGTTGAGCGTTTTCGTGGCGGGGGTTGCGGTGCACACAGCGCAGCGTGCCGGATCCGGCCACGCCGATTTCGGACAGTGGCACCCGACTCGACCAGTTCGGTTGACCTCTTCGCTCACGTACGGTCGGGGCAGGCGGACGGGTGGGACGTCCACGGTCCGGAAGGATGTTGGCAATGAAGCAACGCAGACGAATCCTCGGCGCGGTCGTCCTGGGCGCCGCCGTCGCGGTCACGGGGGTCGGCTCGGCCACTGCCGCGACCAGCGCGACATCCGGTGGCATGGGGCAGTTGGCCATCTGGCCGTCGGACTGCTCCACCTCGAAGGTCTACAACGGCGGCTCGGCCAAGTGCACGGGCGGTGCGGGGACCTACCAGGTGGTGGTCCGTTGCAAGGACGGTCGGACCGTCCGAGGGCCGTGGAGTCACGTCGGCAGTACCTCCTGGGCGTTCTGTGGTTCGACCCTGAGCCAGCACGTCTCGTACAGCCTGCGGTCGGACTGATCTCCACAATTCGAACACCTGTTCTGATAATGGTGTAGACTCGGCGCATGGTTGCGCCCCTCCAGGCATCCCTGCTGGACGTCGATGCCGAACTTGCGCTGAATCCGCTCGACCCGATCGAGCGGGTGCCGTTGTCGGCTGGGGCCTGGCTGGATGTCCGGCCGGGCTGGGTGAGCGGCGCCGACGCCCTGTTCGACGCGGTGTCCGAGCGGGTGCCGTGGTACGGCGAGCGCCGACAGATGTACGACCGGATCGTCGACGTGCCGCGGATGCTGTGCTTCTACGACTCCGACGATGTCCTTCCGCACCCGCTGCTGGTGTCCGCGCGGGAGGCCCTGAGTCGGCACTACCGAGCGGAACTGGGCGAGGACTTCAGCACCGCCGGGATGTGTCTGTACCGCGATGGGCGCGACTCGGTGGCCTGGCACGGGGACACCCTCGGCCGCGGCCGGCGGGAGGACACGATGGTGGGGATCCTCTCGCTCGGATCACCCCGCCACCTGATGCTGCGTCCCCGAGGCGGCGGCCCGTCGCGGAAGTACCCCCTCGGCCCCGGCGACCTGATCGTGATGGGCGGCTCCTGCCAACGCACCTGGGAGCACTGCATCCCCAAGACGGCCCGCCCGGTCGGCCCGCGGATCAGCATCCAGTTCCGGCCCCGCGGGGTCCGCTGACGGGGCGGAGGTGCTGTCACCCGGTCAGTGGACGGGGTTCTTGCGGCCGAACGGCAGGACGTGCACGACGGCCGCGATGAGGCCGCCCCAGATGAGGCCGAGGATCGCCGAGAAGAAGGTGTTGGTGAGCCAGCTCAGCGCCCCGCCGACGGCCGGGATCAGACCGCCGACGATCCCCTCGACGTGGTGCACCCAGTCATAGATCGGGGCGAAGCCCAGGTCGTGCATGCCGACCAGGATGATGTGACCACCCACCCAGAGCATGGCGACGATGCCGACGGTGGACAGCACTTTGAGCACGATCGGCATCGCCTTGACCAGGCCCAATCCCGGTCTTCTGGGCGAACTCGCTGTCCCGCTCGGCGAGTTTGAGGCCGATGTCATCCATCTTGATGATCAGGGCGACCGCCCCGTAGACCAGCGCCGTGATGGCCAGCGCGACGATGACGAGGATGATGGCCCGGCTGACGATCGGTTCCGCCGCGACCTCGTTCAGCGCGATGACCATGATCTCCGCCGACAGGATGAAGTCGGTCGTGATGGCGCCACGCACCATCTTGGACTCCTGTTCCGGGCCCTGGTCGGCCGCCGGGGTGTCCGCCTTCTCCTTGTGGCGCCCGGTGATCACCTCGAGGACCTTCTCGGCCCCCTCGAAACAGAGATAGGAGCCGCCGAGCATCAGGATCGGGGTCAGCGTCTGGGGCAGGAACTGACTGAGCAGCAGGATCGCGGGCAGGATGAAGACCAGCTTGTTGCGGATCGAGCCGATCGCGATCTTCTTGATGATCGGCAGTTCGCGGGCGGCTTTCGCGCCGGTGACGTACCGGGGGGTGACCGCCGCGTCGTCGATCACCACACCGAGCGACTTGGTGCCGGCCCGACCGGCAGCAGCGGCAACGTCGTCGACGGACGCCGCGGCGACCCGGGCGATCGCGGCGATGTCGTCGAACAGGGCCGCGAGACCGCCGGACATCAGCGCACCTGCGGCACGCTGAGGGCGGTCAGGGCTGGCGCTGGACACCTTGTCGTCGGCACGATCACCAAGGATAAGGCACGTGCGTGGCGTTCGGCCGCTGTGCCACCATCCTGCAGGCGGGCGAAGCCTCGGACCGCTGGGTCGGCGCTCAGTTCGGGGTCTCGTCCTCCCCTGGACTCGGAGAATCCCCCGGCGGCTCCTCCGGTGTCGGGCTCGGCGACGGCTCCTCCTTCTTCTCCTTCGCCAACACGATGGTGATCTCGGCGTCGCGGTCGACCATGTCGAAGGGAGCCGGGTTCTGGCGGATCACGGTGCCGACCGCCTCGTCACTCTCCTCCTCCTTGAAGACCACGTTGGTGAAGCCGCGCTCGCTGGCCGAACTCTCCACCACGTCGCGGTTCACGCCACTCCAGTTCGGGACCTCGGACTGCCCGGTCGCGTAGGTGAGGGTGATCGAGGTGTCCAGGGAGACCTCGGTGCCCTCGTCCGGGCTGATCGCGGTGACCTCGTTCTCCTGGGCCCCCTTGGGCTCGTTCGTGGCCGCTTCGGCCGTGACGTTCTCGAACCCTTCGGCGGCGAGGGCCTTCTCGACCTCGTCGCGGTTCTTGCCGACCAGGCCGCCCGGGATGGACGCCTTCTCCGGCCCGACGTTGACCTCGATGGTCACCTCGGCGCCCTCGTCCACCCGCTGGCCGGAGACCGGGGTCTGGCGGGTGACGTCGCCGACGGTGTCGTCGTCCGCGTCCCGAACCTTCTTCACCACCGGCTTGAGCTTGCTGCTCTCCAGTTGGTCCTCGGCCTGCTGCTGGGTGTAGTTGATCACGTTCGGCACCTCGACCTGGGCCGGCGGTGGCGGCTCCTGCTCGCGGTTCGCCAACCGGTAGCCGCCGTAGGCCAGACCGGCCAGCAGGACCAGCACCAACAGGGTGATCAGGACCACCTTGCCGGCGCGCCCCTTCTTCTTCTCCTCCGCGTCCTCGGGCTCGTCATCCTCGTCGTCCGCGGCCTGCTGCTGGAGTTCGCTGGTGGACGGGATCACCCGGGTCGGGGTTGGTTCCGGAACGGGTGCCTGCGCCGGCACCACGGCTGTGACCTGCTGCCCGGCCAGGAGGCGGGTGATGTCGTTCTTCATCTCCCGTGCGGTCTGGTAGCGGTCGGCCGGGTCCTTGGCGAGTGCCTTCAGCGTGATCGCGTCGATCTCCGGGGTGATCAGCGTGTCCAGTTCGCTCGGCGCGACCGGCGCCTCCCGAACGTGCTGGTACGCGACGCTCACCGGCGACTCGCCGATGAATGGCGGCCGTCCGACGAGGAGCTCGTACAGCAGGCAGCCGGCCGAGTACAGGTCGGATCGGTTGTCCACGGTCTCGCCGCGGGCCTGCTCGGGGGAGAGGTACTGGGCGGTGCCGATCACGGCCGCCGTCTGGGTCATCGTGGCCGAGGTGTCGGCCACCGCCCGGGCGATGCCGAAGTCCATCACCTTGACGTCACCGGTCGGGGTCAACATCACGTTGGCCGGCTTGATGTCGCGGTGCACGATCCCGGCCTTGTGGCTGTACGAGAGCGCGTCCAGCACCCCCTGGGCGAGCTCCAGGGCACGCTCCGGGAGGATCTTGCGGCCGTCCCGGATCACGTCGCGCAGGGTGGTCCCCTCGACCAGTTCCATCACGATGTAGGGCACCGCGGCCCCGGTGACGGGGTCCGGCTCCTCGCCGGTGTCGTACACGGCGACGATGGTGGGGTGGTTCAGTCCGGCAGCGGACTGCGCCTCGCGTCGGAACCGAGCCTGGAAGGTGGGGTCCATCGCGAGGTCGGCACGCAGCTGCTTGACGGCGACCGGGCGTCCCAGCCGGGTGTCCACGGCACGTCGGACCTCGGCCATGCCGCCTCGGCCGAGGAGGTCGCCCAGTTCATAGCGATTCCCGACCATGATCGGCTCGCTGCTCATCACTCGGTTCCTTTCCCTGCCTGCTGCCCGCTCCATTGTCGACCATCCCGATGCTGGCCGGCCCTGCGGTGGATGGGCCGTCGAAGGGCTCGTTGGTGTACGCCCGAGGGCGCCGCGAGGTTGTCCGATCGGGTGGGTGGGGTGGTGCGGATCACAGGATCGCCTCCATCACGGCCTTGGCGACCGGGGCCGCCAGCCGCCCGCCCGCGACGTCGGTGCGGGGGATGTCGGCGTCCTCGATGATGACCGCGACCGCCACCTGGGCGTCGTCGGCGGGGGCGATCGCGGTGAACCACGCGTACGGCTTCTGGTCCAGGTCCCACTGCGCCGTGCCGGTCTTGCCGCCCACCTCCACACCGGGCATCTGGGCGCTGCTGCCGGTCCCGTTCTGGACCACGTCGACCATCATGTCCTGCAGTTCCTCGGCGTTCTCGGGGCTCATCGCGGTGCTGAGTTCCTTCGGTTCGTGGGTGCGGACGGCGGTCAGGTCGGCGGCCCGGACGGTGCTGACCAGGTAGGGGTCCATCACCACGCCGTCATTGGCGATCCCGGCGGCCACCATCGCCATCTGCAGTGGCGAGGCAGCCACCTCGTACTGGCCGATGGCGCTGAGCGCGGTCTGCGCCGGATCCGGGTCGTCGGGGAACCGACTGGCCACGCCGCTCAGGTCGTCGAGGTGGCGGGCGTCGAACCCGAACGCGTCCGCCTGCTCGCGCAGGGCGTCGTCGCCGAGGTCCACGCCGAGCTTGGCGAAGGCGGTGTTGCACGAGGTGCGCAGGGCCTGGTTCAGGGTGATCTCGGTGCCGCCGCAATTGGTCTCGTTCGGCAGGTCCGTCTCGGTGTTGGGCAGCCGGTAGGTGTCCGGTGAATCCACCTTCGACTCACTCGACAAGCCGGACTCGAGGCCGGCCGCGGCGGTGACCAGTTTGAACACCGACCCGGGCGGGTAGACCTCCCGGGCTGCCCGATTCGACATCGGCCGGGTCTCGTCGTTGGCCACCTCCTGGTACGCCTCCTCGGCCGCCGCGATGTCGTGCGAGGCGATCGCGTTCGGATCGTAGCTGGGGCTGGTGGCGAGGGCGAGAATGGCGCCGGTCTTCGGGTCGATCGCGACCACGGCTCCCGACATGTCGCCGAGCGACTCGGCGGCCGCCTTCTGGGCGGCGGGGTTGATCGTCGTCTCGATGCTGGCGCCCTTGGGGGTCTTGTTGGTGAGCAGGTCGAAGATGCGGCGCAGGAACAGGGAGTCGTCGGTGCCGGCCAACTCGGTGTTGTACGTGGCCTCGAGTCCGGAGCGAGCGTGGTCGTAGGAGTAGTAGCCGGTGATGGGTGCGTACAACTCGCCCTGCGGGTAACTGCGGAGGAACTTGTAGCGGTCGTCCACCGGTTCGGTCTTCGCCACCTCGGTGGTGCCGACCATGATCGCGCCCCGGTCCTGGGCGAACTCGGCGTCGCGGACCCGACGGTTCTGCGCGTTGGCGTTCAGCGACTCCTGTTGGAAGACCATCAGGTAGGTGCAGTTGATCAGCATCAGGCCGAACATGACCATCGCGAAGACGGAGACGCGGCGGATCGGGCGGTTCATGCGGTGGCCCTCCTGATCACTTGGGTCGGTTCGGCGTCCCGGGACATCTCGGTGATCCGGGAGACGGGTTTGCGGGCGTGGTGGGAGATCAACAACAGCAGTGCGACGATCACCCAGTTCGCGATCAGTGAGGACCCACCCTGGGACATGAACGGCGTGGTGAGGCCGGTGAGGGGGAGCAGACGGGTCACCCCGCCGATGATCGAGAACACCTGCAGGGCGAGTCCGAAGGCGAGGCCGGCCGCCAACAGCTTGCCGAACGAGTCCCGGCAGGCCAGCGCGGTACGCAGGCCCCGGGCGATGATCAGCCCGTACACCATGATGACCGCCATCAGACCGGTGATGCCGAGCTCCTCACCGAGAGCGGCAGCGATGAAGTCGCTCTTGGCCAGGGCGGTCAGGCCCGGGCGACCCAGGCCGAGTCCGGTGCCGAGCAGCCCGCCCCAGGCGAAGCCGAACTGGGCGTTGATCACCTGCAGGTTCTGGTCGAAGTTCGAGAACGGGTCCAACCAGGCGTTGAAGCGGACCTGGACGTGCCAGAAGAACTTGTAGCCGAGGGCGCCGCCGATGCCGAACATCAGGGTGCCGAGGACCACCCAGCCCGGCCGTTCGGTGGCGACGTAGAGCAACATCACGAACAGACCGAAGAACAGCAGCGCGGTGCCGAGGTCGCGCTGGAAGACCAGGACTGCCATGCTCGCCGCCCAGATCAGGCCGATCGGTCCGAGGTCGCGCGGTCGGGGCAGGTCGAGACCGCCGACCCGGAGGCCGGCCAGCGCGAGCACGTCCCGCTTCTCGACCAGGTAGGAGGAGAACGCGATCGCCAAGATGATCTTGGCCGCCTCGGCCGGCTGGAAGGAGAAGCCGAAGACGCTGATCCAGATCTTCGCGTCGTAGGCCTCCAGTCCCAGGCCGGGCACCAGCGGCAGCAGCAGGAGGAACAGGCCGAAGGCGGCCAGCAGGTAGGTGAATCCCTGCAGCGGGCGGTGGTCGCGGAGGAAGATGACCACGCCGAGGAACAACACGACGCCGAGGCCGGTCCACATCAACTGGGTCGCAGCATCGGTCTTGATCGGGTCGGGGATCTGGTCGATCCGGTGGATCATCGCCAGGCCGAGCCCGTTGAGCACGAACACGCAGGGCAGGATCACCGGATCGGCGTAGGGGAGGCGCCACCGGATCGCCCCGTGGGTCAGCAGGGCCAGCCCGACCCAGATGGCCGCGACCACCGGCAGGTTCTCCGGGGGAGTGCCGTACAGGTTGAGGTTGATGATCACGTAGGCACCGAGCCCGACCGCCAGGGCAGGGATCATCAACGCGAGCTCGACATTGCGGCGCTTGCGGTGGACGATCACTGGCGCGGGGGCGCTCATCTCAGCAGGTCGGTTCCGGGCTCGGGGTCGGACTGGCGCTCGGGGAGGCACTCGCGTCCGGCGAGGCACTCGGGTCCGGGGAGGCACTCCCGTCCGGTGTGGCGCTGGGTTTCGTGGACTTGCTCGGGCTGGGTTTCGGGCTCGGTTCCTTCTTGCGTTCCTTCTCCTCCGCGCACTTCTCGGCGATCCGGGTCAACTCGGCCACCGAGGCGCGGGCAGACTCCAGGTCGCGGGCGCCGATCGTGTCGCGGACCTGCTCCTGGTAGACCACGGGCAGTTCGGCGACCTTCAGCGGCTGCCGCTCGTACACCTCGTGCAGGGAGACACCGGGCAGGTCGCCGGGAAGGCCGCGGAAGATGGCGACCTGCTCGTCGGCGGCGCCGACGAAGTACTGGGTCCGGCTCCACGCGTACCCGGCCGCGCCGCCGCCGACCACCAGGAGCAGGACCACCAGCAAGCCGACCAAGGGACGCTTCCAGCGCCGTCGTGGCGGCGCCTGCGGGGCGTAGCGTTCCTCCTCCTCGTCCGCGCTCGGCGGCGATGCGCCACCGGTCGGCTCCGGGGCATCCGGCTTCACCGGCTCGTCGGAGTCCTCGTCCGCGTCCTCCTTGTCGCCGAGGTCGATCACCCGGGGCTTGACGCTGACGTCCGGGATGTCCTGGTCGACGGCCGCACCGAGCGTGAGGGGTGCCGCCGCCAGGACGGCTGCGACCGCCTCGTCCTCGGTGTCGTCGGCATCGATCACGTCGGCCACGATGACGGTGATGTTGTCGATCCCGCCCTCGCGGCGTGCCTCCGCGACGAGGTGGTCGAGGGCGTCGGTCAGTTCGTCCTCGGCGAGCAGCCGCGCGATCACCGGGTCGTCGACCAGTCCGCACAGGCCGTCGGAGCAGAACAGCAGCCGGTCCCCGGCCTGCACCGGCACCAGGGAGACGTCCGGGTCATTGGCCGGCTGGCCGTTGAGCACCTTCAGCAGCAGTGATCGGTGCGGGTGGTAGGCGGCCTCCTCCTCGCTGATCTTGCCGTCGTCGACGAGGAACTGGACCCAGCTGTGGTCGTGGGTGAGGCGCTCCAACTCCCCCTCACGCAGCCGGTACGCCCGGCTGTCGCCGATGTGCGCGAGACCGAGATGGGTGCCGTCGAAGAGGGCGCCGCTGACCGTGGTGCCCATTCCCTCGAGGGAGTGGTCGTGGGCGACCAGATCGGCGATCCGGTCGTTGGCCGCGCTGATCACCTCGGTGAGGACGTCGAGCATCTCCTCGCCCTCGACCCGGATGTCCACCTCGCGGATCCGGTCGATGGCGACAGCGGAAGCCAGGTCACCCGCGGCCGCGCCGCCCATCCCGTCGGCGACCACCAGCATGTTGGGGCTCGCGTAACCCGAGTCCTGGTTGTTCTTGCGCACCAGGCCGATCTCGGAGTGGGCTGCGTAGCGCAGCGCGTATGTCATGTGAGCCCTTACGTTTCCAGCTTGAGGACGGTCTTGCCGATCCGTACGGAGTCCTGCAGCGTAATCGTGGTCGGGGCGGTGATGCGCTGGCCGTTGACGTAGGTGCCGTTCGCCGAACCCAGGTCCTCCACGTACCAACTGTGGTCGTTGGCGCGGACCACCCGGGCGTGCCGGGTGGAGATGTAGTCGTCTCCTGTCAGCATCAACTCGCAGTCCGAGCCGCGGCCGATCATCACCACCCCGCCGTCCAGACTGGCCTTGGTGCCCACCATCGACCCGTTCGTGACGGAGAACACCCGCGGGGTGCCCTTGATCTTGCGGGCCTTGCGGTGCACCGGTGCCGCCTGCTCCAGCGCCTGCTGTGGTCCCGGCTGGGCGGCCACCGGTTTGCCGAACAGGTCACTGCGGATCACCGACACGGCGGAGACGATGAAGATCCACAACAGGGCCAGGAACAGCACCTTGATCAGCGTGACGGCGATTTCGGACATGGGGCGGGTCAGCGCCCCGACGGCGCGTGCACCAGCATCCGGGTGGTGCCGATCTCGACCCGTGATCCCTCACCGAGGACGGCTTCGCGGACCCGCTGGCCGTTGACCAGGATGCCGTTGGTGGAGCCGAGGTCGACGATCCGGATGTCCAGGTCGGCGCCGGCACCGGTGACCTGTACCTCGGCGTGCTGGCGGGAGATGCCCGGGTCGTTGATCCGCAGGTCGGCCTCCGAGCCCCGGCCGATGACCAGCCCGGGCGGCTGCAGCGGGTGCCGCATCCCGTTCACCTCGAGCACCAACTGTGCCTTGCGGATCACACCGGTGTCGGCCGGACCACCGCGGCTGTCCACAGCCGCCACTGCCTCCGAGTCCACGGTGAACCGTCCGGTCGGCAGCGACTCCACCAGCTCGAGGCGGATGGTGATCGGCCCGTTGAAGATGTAGCCCATCTCGTCGGCGTGCGACTCCAACTCGGGGATCACCTCGCCGGCCAGTGTCTTGCTGTACGGGGCCAACCGGTCGTGGTCGTGCGGGGACAGTCCGACGGAGAACTCGTTCGGCACCAGTCGCCGGTCCCGGGAGAGCAGCTTGGCCTCGGAGTCCAGCTCACGCTGCAGGCGGGCGGCGATCTCGACCGGCTGCACATCGCCCTTGAAGGCGTGCGCGAACACGCCGTTGACGGCGCCCTCGATCCGGCGCTCGATGCGTCGCAGGACTCCCATGGGCCTCCTTCGGTCAGAACGGCGTGGTCTGGCTGCTGCGCCCGTGCCGCGGTACTGGTGCCCGCAGTACCGCCCCGATCCTATGCGGCCACCGGAGTCACGTGCATGTCCCACGCCCGCCGTCCCCCATCGGAGGCCGGTGCCGGGGCGTCGATCACCCGCTCCACCCACCGGTCTCGCGCTCCACACACCGAACTCGATGGGTGCAGCGGTACGACGGTGGGTGAAGCGGGCAGCGGAACCGGCCCACTCCGAATATGGCTTTGTCGGGGCCCCGTGCTAGCCTTCTTCGGCTGGTTCATCCGGGTTCCGGGTGGACTCTGCGCGAGTGGCGGAATGGCAGACGCGCTGGCTTCAGGTGCCAGTGTCCGAAAGGACGTGGGGGTTCAAGTCCCCCCTCGCGCACACGTGGGAAACAGCCCTTCATCAGGAATTCAACAGCCTTGGTGAGGGGCTGTTTCGTTGCCGGAGGGCGGGTCTCGGAACAATCCACCTCAACTGTCGTCAAGCGATGACAGTAGCTTTTGTCGTCATACGGCGACAGTCTCGCCTCGGTGTTAGCGTGCCGGCGTGACGTCATCCCCCAGGCCCCTCACCCTCATCTCCGGAGGGACGCGAGGCATCGGCGCCGCGACCGCCCTGCGGCTGGCCAGAAGTGGGCACGACCTCGTGCTCGGATACGCGCGGGACGACGCCGCCGCGGAGGAGGCCCGACGGGCCGTCCAGGACGCCGGGGTTCGGTGCCACGTCCTGCGATCGGACCTGACGGAAGCCGCCGGCATCGACGACCTCTTCTCCCGGATCGCCGACCTCGGACTGCTCACGGGGGTGGTCAACAACGCCGGGGCCACCCTGCACCTCGGCACGCTCGCCGATACGCCGACCGAAGTCATCCGGACCAGCATCGATCTCAATCTCACCGCCGCGATCTTGGTGGCCCGCGCCGCAGTCCGGGTCCTCTCGACCTCGCGCGGTGGCGAGGGTGGCGTGATCGTCAACGTGGGATCCGGTGCCGCCACGCTGGGCTCCCCGGGGGAGTACGTCCACTACGCCGCCGCCAAGGCGGGCATCGATGCGCTCACGCTCGGCCTCGCCCAGGAGGTCGCAGCGGACGGCATCAGAGTGGTCGGGGTCGCTCCCGGGACCGTGCGGACCCGGATCCATGCAGATGCCGGGGATCCGGGCCGGGTGGATCGGGTCGCCGGGAAGGTGCCACTGGGACGAGTGGGGGAGCCCGCCGAGATCGCCGACGCGATCGCGTGGCTGATGAGTGACGAGGCGTCGTACATCACCGGCACCACCCTGCGCGTCGCGGGCGGTCGGTGATGGTCGAGCCCTCGCGCCGACCGGACCTCGAGCTGGCCGTCTCGGTCCTGGCCGCCCAGCCGTTCAACGATCTGGTGGGCGCCGCGGTCACCGAGTTCGGTGCCGGCGCGGCAACCCTCGAACTCGAGATCGACGATCGCCATCGGCAGCAGTACGGACTCGTGCACGGCGGTGTCTTCGCCTATCTCGTCGACAACTCCCTGACCTTCGCCGCGGGGAGCGTGCTCGGCGCCGAGGTCGTCACCGGCGGATTCACCGTCAACTACCTGCGTGGTGCACGCGAGGGAACCCTGCGGGCGCACGCCGAGGTGGTGCACAGTGATCACCGCCATGCCGTGTGCACGGCCGAGGTGTACGCGCTGACCCGTGACGGAGAGCAGCGCCTCTGTGCGGTCGCGCAGGGAACGATCTGGAGTACGGCCGGCGCCGGCCGACCCGAGTCGGATCCGAACGCCTGAGTCCGTTCAGACCCCAGGAGCCGCGCCCTGCGCACTGTGAACCCCGCTTTGCGTACTTACCTCGTGCTTTGCGCACCCTGCAGGATGCGCAACGGCGGACGACGGTGCGACCTCACTCGGTCGGGGACACCCAGCTCAGCGCTTCGTGCCCTTCTTCTTCCGCGGCTGCTTCTCCTGGCGTCGTACGGCCTTGCGCTGCAGCAGCGCGTACCCGGCGAAGCCGATCGCGAGCGCGACCAGCACGCCCAGGTTGGCCCAGGCCCAGGCGCCCTCGCGCCCGCCCAGTCCGAGTGGGCCCAACAGGTAGCCCTGCCAGTTGTTCCAGGCGGCGTCCTCGGCGAAGGAGTTGATCACCAGCCCCCAGCCGATCACCGAGGCCGCGGCCAGCAGGATGATCGAGGTCCAGTTCCAGTGGCGGTAGCGCCCGCCGCCGTCGAAGAGTGCACGCTCGTCGTAGTCGCGGCGGCGGAGCAGGATGTCGGCCATCATGATTCCGGCCCAGGCGGCGATCGGCACTCCGAGGGTGATCAGGAAGCTCTGGAAGGGGGCCAGGAAGTTCTCTGCGAAGAACACCACGTAGATGGTGCCGACGGTCAGGATCACGCCGTCGAGCAGGGCAGCCGCCGGTCGCGGGATCTTGACGCCGAGGCTCAGCAGGGTCAGCCCGGAGGAGTAGATGCCGAGCACCGCTCCGCTGACCAGGGCCAGTACGGCGGCGATCAGGAAGGGGATCAGGAACCAATTCGGCAGGATCGAGGCCAGGGTGCCGATCGGGTTGTCGGCGATCCCGGCGAGCAGATCCGGGTTGGAGCCGGCCAGGGCCAACCCGTAGACGACCAGGATGGTCGGCGCGACGGCACCACCGAAAGTGTTCCAGAAGGCGATCTTCCCGCCCGGGGTGCTGCGTCGCTGGTAGCGGGACCAGTCCGCGGCGATGTTGATCCAACCGAGGCCGAAGCCGGTCATCACCATCACCAGCGCGCCGATCACAGCCTGTCCGTTGCCGGCCGGAATGGCGGAAACGGCGGCCGGGTCGATGCTGGAGAAGGTGAGCACCATGTAGATGATCGTCACCACACCGGTGACCCAGGTCAGGATCGACTGCATCTTCATGATCGTGTGATAGCCGGCGACCGAGGAGAGCACGATCAGGGCGGCGATCACCAGACAGGCGATGATCTTGGTCGCGGTTCCCGACGACCATCCCAACTGCTCGAAGACGGTGGCCGTCGCCAGGGTCGCCATGATCGCGAGGAAGGTCTCCCAGCCGATCGAGATCAGCCACGAGAAGATGCCGGGCACCTTCTGGCCCGTGACCCCGAAGGCGGCCCGGGACAAAATCATCGTCGGGGCCGAACCCCGCTTGCCGGCGATCGCGATCACTCCGCAGGCAAGGAAGGACAGCACCACGCCGACCAGGGTGACGAACAGCGCTTGGCCGAAGGAGATCGCGAACCCGTACACGAAGGCGGCGTAGCTGAGCCCGAACACGGACACATTCGCCGCGAACCAGGGCCAGAAGAGATCGCGGGGCTTGGCGGTGCGCTCGGCCTCGTCGATGATGTCGATGCCGTTCAGCTCGACGAGCCGCCGTTGTTGCTCGTCCAGTCGGGTCTCGGTCATGGAACGAAGCCTGACACATCCACAGCCGACGATGACAGGATGTGGCGCATGTCGCACGTGGTCGTGGCCAGCGCCACCGGGTCGGTCGGGACGGCCGACGAGGTGCTGCGCCGGGTGGTTTGGGTGCCCGCGGTGCGGGGCTCGACCAGCGAGGACGTGCGGATGTGGGACCTGGAGTTCGGTTCCGACCATGTCGGCGTGGTGGCCCAGTTCTTCAACGTCGCAGCCCAGACCTGCATCTGGACCTTCACCCTGCCCGCGGGTCTGGTGATGGCCATCGTCGGTGGCGCCACCATCCCGCTGCTGCAGGGAGTCCTGGTGGGCGCACAGACGGCCGCGTTCTCCTACATCGTCGGCCGGGTGCTTCCTGGTGATCATCGGCTACTCGATCTTCACCTTGGTCACGCCGCGAGCGATCCACGAGGCCGGCTGAGCTGACCCAGCTGGGTGATCAGTGGCCGACCACGAGCAGCGTTGCCATCACGAACATGATCACTGCGATGACGCTGTCCAGCACCCGCCACGCCCCGGGTCGGGCGAACAGGCTACGGAGCAACTGGGCGCCGTAGCCGAGCGCGGCGAACCAGAGGACCGATCCGAGGCCGGCGCCCACGCCGAAGGCCCAGCGCAGATCCTCGCCCTTGCTGGCCGCCACCGAGCCGAGCAACAGCACGGTGTCGAGGTAGACGTGCGGGTTCAACCAGGTCAGTGCCAGCGTCACGGCCACCACGGTGCCGAGGGAGCGCCGGTCGGACTCGGCGGTGAGGGTGAGGTGCTCACCCCGCACCGCCCGGCGTACGGCCAGGAGGCCGTACCCGGCCAGCACCGCGGCGCCGGCCCAGCGGACGATGACCAGCACGGTCGGTGCGGCCAGAACGACCTCGCCGAGCCCGAACACGCCGGCCATGATCAACACCAGGTCGGAGAGGGCGCAGACCGCCACCACCGCCAGCACTCGGTCGCCACGGATGCCGTGCCGCAGCACGTGGACATTCTGTGCTCCGATGGCCACGATCAGGCCCAGCCCGGTGGCCAGGCCCTGCAGCCCGACCCCCCACGTCTCACCATCCATGGGGCCAGCCTCGCCGGAGCGCGACGATAAGACCAGAACAACTTTCTTGGATCACCTAAGATCTGCTTATGTCCGGATACGATTCCGAGCGCCTGCGCACCCTGGTCGCGGTGGTCGAGCACGGCACCTTCGAGGCTGCCGCGAGAGCCCTGCACGTCACGGCCCCGGCCATCTCGCAGCGGATGAAGGCGTTGGAGTCGCAGGCGGGACGGATCCTGCTGCGCCGCACCGTCCCGGTGGAGCCGACGGCCGCGGGGGAGGCGTTGCTGCGGCTCGGGCGGCAACTGATCGCCCTGGAGGAGGAGGCCGCCGGGGCACTGCAGGACTCCGCCGGGAAGCCGCCCACCATCCAGATCGCGGTGAACGCCGACTCCCTGGCGACGTGGTTCCTGGACGCTTTCGAGCGGATCGCGGCGGAGTTGGGCGTGCTGGTCGAGATGCACCGCGACGACGAGTACCACTCCACCGAGCTGCTCCGCTCCGGTGCGGTGATGGCTGCGGTGACCGCCAGCCCGGAGCCCCTGCAGGGCTGCCGGACCGATCCGCTCGGGGTGCTGCGCTACCTCCCGGTGGCGAGCCCGGCCTGGTTGGCGCGCTGGATGCCGATGGGGATCGACCTGCGCCGGTTGCAGGGGGCTCCCCTGGTCGACTTCGACCCCAAGGACCAGCACCAGGACCGGTTCGTCCGGCAGCGCCTGCGCCAGGCGCTGAGCGCCCCGCGGCACTGGATCCCGTCCTCGGAGGGCTACCACCAGGCCGTCCGGCGCGGAATCGGCTGGGGTCTCGTGCCGGAGGTCCAGTGCGGCCCGGACATCGCCGCCGGGGATCTGGTCGAACTCACCCCGGGACAGCCGTACGACGTCACCCTGCACTGGCAGCGGTGGCGCATCGACACCGCCGCTCTCGCTGCGGCCGGCCGGATCGTCCACCAGGAGGCAGCACGGGCGCTGTTCCCGGTCGTGTAAGTGCAGCGCAACCGCACTCCGGCAGCCTTCCACTCATGGCGACCACGACTGCTCCCCACGATTTCAACCGCAGAGACAGCGAATCCACCCGAGCGGAGAAGGTCTTCGTGCTCGTGCACGGCTCCTTCCACGGCGCCTGGGCGTTCGAGAGGCTCACCCCGCTCCTGGTCCAGCAGGGGCACCGCGTGGTGGCCCGAGACCTGCCCGACCATGGCCTGGAGGCACGCCTGCCGCGCGCCTTCAGCCGGGACCGGGTGGACGGGGACGACCTGGCGACCGAGGTGTCACCATCGGCCGAGGTGGGTCTGGGGGACTGGCTGGAGCCGGTCATCGACCAACTCTCCGAGCTGCGGGCACGAAGGCCCGAGGCCGAGATCGTCCTGCTCGGACACAGTGTCGCCGGAGTGGTCCTGAATGCGGTGGGTGAGGCCGTCCCGGACCTGGTCGATCGGCTCGTCTACCTCTCGGCGCTCATGCCCGCGAGTGGCTGGACTGTCAATGACTGTCTCGGTGTGGACGAGTTCTCGGAGTCCCTCCTCACCACCCTCCTGGTCGCCGACCCGGTCGCTGTGGGCGCGTTCCGGGTCAACCCTCGATCCAGTGACCCGGCCTACCGGGCCCGGCTGAAGACCGTCTTCGCCGATGACGTCAACGACGACACCTGGGAAGCCGCAACCCACCTGCTCACCCCCGACACACCTGTGGCGGTCCACACGAGGCCCGTCACGACGACGGTGGACCAGTGGGGATCCCTCCCCCGGACCTACATCTGTTGCACGGCCGACCGGGCCAACCCGCTCGCTGCCCAACGCCGCTACATCCAGGAGGCCGACGCACTCACACCGGCCAACCGGACTGATGTCAGGGAACTGGCCGCCGGCCACTCGGCGTACCTGTCTCAGCCCCGCCAACTCGCCGCCATCCTGCTCGACTCCTGAGCGGACGCCCGATCGACGGCCCTCCGGGTGCTGGCGACGGACCCGTCATCCTTCCGATGGAGATGATCACGACCAGAATCAGTCGAAGGACCGTGGGCACAGCCCGGGCACCCCACTAGGTTGATCCGCATGATCAGGAAGAGGGCCGCCGGCCAGGCGGAGCGGTCACAGCAGCCGACCGGTCGAGGCCTGTGGTCGGTCGTGGCGGGCCTGCTGGTGCTGGTCGTCGCGGGTCTGTCGGCGTGGAGCACGCTGCCCGGCCCGGTCCCGGAGACCGTTGCAGCCGAGGACTTCAGCGCCCACCGCGCGATGGACCAACTCGAACGGGTCGCCAGCGAACCACGGGTCCCCGGCGAGCCGGCCCACCGGGAAGCGCGGGAGCTGCTGGTGGCGGAGTTCGACCGGCTGGGCTGGCAGACCGAGGTGCACGAGTCGATCGGCATGAACACCGCCGGGTCGACCACGGTGCCGATGGCTTCCGTCGGCAACGTCATCGCCACCCTGCCCGGCACCGATCCGAGCGGCACCGTACTGCTGGCCGCGCACTACGACACCGTCCCGGGCAGTCCGGGGGGTGCCGACGACGGCATCGGGATGGCTGTGGCCCTGGAGGCGGCCCGAGCCCTGAGCGAGGACGGGGAACGGCCGCGCAATGACGTCGTGGTGCTGCTCACCGACGCGGAGGAGCCCGGGCTGCTCGGCGCGGAGGCCTTCACCGAAGAACGGGCCGCCGACCTGGGCCACGCCGTGGTGGTCAACCTGGAGGCCCGCGGGAATCGGGGCATGCCGATCTCCGTGCGCCTCACCCAACCGAACAGCGTGCTGTTCGACCTGCTGTCCGAGACCCCGGAACCACTGGTGGACTCCTTCTCCGACGCCCTCTTCGCGGTCCTCGACAACAACACCGACATGGCTCGGTTCGCGGAGGCGGGGCTGTACGGCTTCGATACCGCCATCACCGGTGGAGGTGCCTATTACCACACGCTGTTGGATGACGCGGACCACTTGAGTACCGAGTCCCTGCAGCAGATGGGGGAGGGATCTCTCGCCTTCGCCCGGGCCGCCGCGGCGGAGGACCTGGCCCGGATTCCGGCCGGGAGCCGGGAGATCGGGGTGTCCCACCCCGGCGGTCTGGTCAGCTTCCCGGAGGGGCTCGAGCTGCCGATGGCTGCCGCCGCCCTGCTGCTCGCCCTCGCGGCGACCGTGGTGGCGCGGGTTCGCCGAACGGTCACTGCACCGAGGATGGTGCTGGCGACCCTCGTCGCCCTGGTCCTTCCGGTGCTGGCGGCGCTGCTCCCGGTCGGGTTGTGGCAGGTCGCCCTGGCCGTCGACCCCGGCCAGGCGAGTGCGTACGTCGGGGACCCGTACGTGCTGTGGCCGTACGCGGTGTCCTGCCTCGCCGGAGTCCTCGTCCTCGTGACAGGCGTACGTGCCCTGCTCCGTCGGGGCTTGCCTGGTCCGACCTTCGTCCTCGGCGGCCTGCTCGGCCTGGCCGTGCTCGGCCTCCTGCTGGCGACCGTCGTGCCCGCGCTGCCCGGCCTGGCCACCCCGATCGTCCTCCCGGTCCTGCCGGCTGCGCTCGCAGCCCTGGTGGCGCTGATCATGCCGGTGGGCTGGACGGCCGTACGGCGAGCGATCCTGACTGCCGGAGCGCTACCGGCAGCCGTGCTGATCAGCCCTGCCCTCGTCGGCACATTCGAGGTGGGGATGGCCACCGGTGCACCCCTCGCCGGCCTGTTCGCCACCGTGCTCGCCCTGATCGCGCTCGTCCCGATCGACGCCGCAGGTACGCGCGGCGGAGACCTCGGACGGCGGCTGCGGACGCCGCTGGTTCTGCTGTTGGTGGCCCTGCTCGGTGCTGGCGCCGGACTGGTGCTCAACCGGGAGGGCGCCACCGACCCGCGCCAGGAGATGGTCACCTACTCCCTCGACGCGGACAACGCGGAGGCGGTCTGGTCCTCCTGGTCGCCGTCCGGTTCGGACTGGTCGCAGGAGCTGATGGGCGATCCGGTGGACTCCCTGGACCACCTGCCCTGGCTCGGCGGCGGCGACCTCGCGAACGGGCCCGCACCCGCCACGGCCGGACTCGACGGGCCGACTGTCGACGTGGTCACCGACCGGGAGGTGGACGGTCGCCGGGTGCTCGAGCTGGACCTGTCCTCGCAGCGCGGAGCGTCTTCCGTCGGCATGTGGTTCGACGCCGAGGCCGGCCTGCGTGCGGCCACCGTGCAGGGACGGGACGTACCCGTCAGTCGCCTGTCCGAGGGCCAGCCGGGGGACTTCGGCTTCCTGCTCCGTGGCACCGAGTCGGAACCGGTCCGGGTACGACTGGAAATGGAAGCCACCGGCACGCCGGTCCGGATGCAGGTCGCCGACCTGACCCACGACCCGACCGCGGTCGAGGGCTTCGAACCGCCGGACGGGCGGATCCTGGTGACTCCCAACGTGTACGTGCATCGCACCATCGAGGTGTGATCCACCCATTTCGCGCGAGGAACACCCGATCCGCACCAGTCCGTACTCGCGCGGAGTGGGTCGTACTCGCGCAGTGGAGGCGGGGTTCAGTCGGCGATGGCGAGGTCGTCTGCGGCCTGCTGCCGGTCCCGGAATCGGGCGACGATCAACAAGGTGACGGGCACGATGACGGTCAGGAACCCGCTCGGGCCGATCATCCAGAGGCACAATGCTCCCCAGGCTGCGAGCGCCGGGGCGATGTAACCGGGGGCGGTCTGGCCGCGACGACCACGGCCGATGATCATGGCCGCCAACAGTGCTCCGGGCACCACGAGACCGCCGGGCAGGGCCCAGAACTGCACCATCGACTCGATCGGCAGGTCCTCGGTGCGGAATGGACCGGAGAGCCAGGCCGCCCACCAGGGATGCGGGGTGAACACGATCGTGTGCAGGATGCAGATGGCCAGTAGAGCCCAGCCGGCGGCCATCGTCAGGCGATCGGGGGCCGTCCTCGGCGAGGATGCCGGCGGGGAACTCGCGGACGGGGTAGGAACGGGGACGGTGGCTCGGGGTGTGCTCATGTCCCTGAGTCTTCGGCAGGGGGTCGGCTCACCCATCCCCTCGGCGGGGGAATCGTTCCACCCGCGGGGGTGAGGTCAACTGTCCGGCACCTGGGGCCGGGAAATCCCTGCGAACATAGGTGGAGCGTCCATGGCCTCGGGGGTTGCCATGGACGCTCCAGTGATCAATCTACTGAGACCCGGGCCCGGACGCCAACCTTCGCGCTGTCCTATTCCGGACTTGTCCGGAATAGGACACAACTGTTGATGCTTTGGCGGGCGCAGGCGAGACTTTGGTAGGTGTCGCGGTGAGCCGCCGATTCCTAGCCTTGGAGTATGACTCTCCAGACACCGAATGAGTGTCCGCCCGGGGCGCGGGGGGTCCCGGGAGGAACTCGTCCTTCCTGGATCGTGGCGGGCGCGCTCGTCCTCGTTGCGTCCGTCGCCTTCGGCGAGTACGCGCAACCGTCCCGACCCGCCCCGTGGCTGATCGCCCTCGACTGCGTGATCGGTCTGTCCAGTTGCCTGCTGCTCGTCGCCCTGTTGCGGTCCCTGCCGCAGCCCCGCCGCCAGGCCCTGATCGGGCTCGCCATGGTGCTGCCCGCGATCGTCTCCCCGCTGGCCATCCCCGGCTCCACCGCGGTCGTGTTGGTGACCGCACGCAATCAGCCGTGGCGGTGGGCGCGCTGGGTGGCGCTCGGCGGCGGGCTGTGCCACGCACTGCGGCTGCTCTGGCGTCCGATCCCGAGTCTCGGGCTCGGTTGGGCGGTGCTCCTGGTGCTGGTCGTGCACGCGGCCCTGCTGGCCTGGGGGATGCGCCAGCGCGCGAACGACCTGTTGCTGGAGTCCCTGCACGAACGGGCCCGTCGGGCCGAGGAGGACCAGCGGCACCGGGTGGACGAGGCGCGTCGGGCCGAGCGGCACCGGATCGCCCGGGAGATGCACGACGTGCTGGCCCACCGCCTGTCCCTGGTGGCGACCTGGGCCGGTGCCCTCGAACTGCGGTCCGACTCCGACTCGGCCAAGGTGACCCAGGCCGCCGGGGTCGTCCGGGAGGGGGCCCACCAGGCGCTGGCCGACCTGCGCGAGGTGATCGGGCTGCTCCGCGACACCGGTGAGGACCCCGAGTCGGCCCGGCATC
The DNA here is from genome assembly GCA_052094425.1 of Propionibacteriaceae bacterium. GTDB lineage: Bacteria > Actinomycetota > Actinomycetes > Propionibacteriales > Propionibacteriaceae > Microlunatus. The sequence goes on along the minus strand of JBQDIN010000001.1, from coordinate 6,806 downwards.
CGCAACCCGGGCTGGGCGATCTCGAGGCTCTCGTCGAGGAGTCCCGGAGCGCCGGCGTACGGGTCCTGGTCGAGGGTTCCCTCGACGACGGGGCGCCGGTCAGCGACGGTTCCGCCCGTACGGTCTACCGGGTCGTCCAGGAGTGCCTGACGAACGCGCGCAAGCATGCGCCGGGGGAACCCGTCATGATCAACTACACCCGGACGGTCGACGACCTGGTCGTCGAGGTCCGCAACCCGGTGCCCGCGCGGGTGCTCGCTGCCGCCGGCATGCCGGCGGCCGAGCCGGTTCACGGTGCCGGGTTGATCGGTCTGGCGGAGCGGACCTCGCTGGCCGGTGGGACCTTCACGCACGCCGAACAGGGCGGAGTCTTCACTGCGCAGGCGCAGGTCCCGATTCGTTACGATGCCTGACGTGCAGCAACCGGTGCGGATCATGATCGTCGACGACGATGCACTGGTGCGCTCAGGTCTGGTGATGATGTTGGACGGTCACGACGGCATCGAGGTGGCGGCCGAGGGGTCCGATGGCGGCGAGGTGTCCGGGTTGTTGGACGCGCACCGGGTGGATGTGGTGCTGATGGACATCCGGATGCCGCGGGTGGACGGGATCGAGGCGACGGCACGGGTGCGGAGTCGACCGTCCCCACCCGCAGTGGTGGTGCTGACCACCTTCGACTCCGACGACAACATCGTGCACGCCCTGCGCGCCGGCGCCTCGGGATTCCTGGTGAAGGACACCCCGCCCCAACAGATCGTCCAGGCCGTACGCAAGGCCGCCGCCGGCGAGCCCACCTTCTCGCCGACCGTGCTGCGCAGCCTGATGGACCATGCGCTGACTTCGTCCGGGACTTTGGAACAGGCCCGCGACGCCCTGGCGGAACTGACCGAGCGCGAGCGCCAGGTGGCCCTCGCGATCGCGGCCGGCCGGACCAACGCCGAGATCGGCACCGACCTGTTCCTCAGTGTGGCGACGGTGAAGGCGCACGTCTCCCACGTGCTGACCAAACTCGACCTCGGCAATCGCACCCAGGTCGCGCTGCTGGTCCACGACGCCGGCCTCGCCTGACGGTCAGCGCAGGATCGCCGGGTGCAGCTGGACGGCCGCACCCCGGGTGAACAACTGGGCCGGACGCCCACGGCCCTGGCTCCGGGTCCGCTCCGTGGGCACGATGAAACCGTCGGTCCCGCTCACTTTGCGGTGGAAGTTGGAGGCGTCCAGCTCGCGGTCCCAGATGATCTCGTACACCTGCCGCAGGTCCGCGATGGTGAACTCCGCACCACAGAAGGCCGTGGCCAGGGGGGAGTACTCCAGCTTGCTCCGAGTGCGTTCGATGCCGTCCGCCAGGATCGTGTCGTGGTCGAAGGCGAGGCGGCCCGGGGTCAGCTCCTCGGTCGGTAGCCAGAGGGCGTCGGCGGCGTCGGTCCCGGCCGTGGGTTCGGCCGATGTCGGCAGGATCGCGAGGTACGCGACGCTCACCGTCCGCGCCCGCGGATCGCGCTCGGGAAGCCCGTAGCTGCCGAGCTGTTCCAGGTGCGCCGGGGCGAGGTCGAGCCCGGTCTCCTCGTGTAGTTCCCGGGCAGCTGCCGACTCGAGACCCTCCTCCGATCGGACGAAGCCACCCGGCAGTGCGAGCCGCCCCCGGTGCGGCTCCCCGCCGCGCCGGACCAGCAATGCCTGCAGTGCGCCGGCCCGTACGGTGAGCACCACGACGTCCACCGTCACGTAGACGGGGGGGTGCTCCGAGGTGAAGGCCATTCCCCCAGCGTACTTAATGGTCATGGGGACTCCAGTGATGCGTCATCGGGGCAGGTCCCGGCCCTGACCGTTCAGTCGGGCAACAATCCCATCGAGCGGGCTCGATTCACCACCAGGACCCGGTCATGGGCACCGAACTTGGCGTAGATGTGTTCGAGGTGCTTGCGTACGGTCGCGGGTCGGATGCCGAGTCGCCGGCCGATGGCCGAGGCGGTGAGTCCCGACCCCAGGAGACGGACCACCTCCTGCTCGCGCACCGTCAACTCCGAGACGAGCGGCATCGGCGGCAGCGCCGGGTGGGACGGGAGGCGGGCGAACATCTGGTGGAAGCCGGTCAGCAGGGGGAGCAGCATCCGCGCCCGGGCGAGGTGCTCGTCGGTGAAGTCGACCCGCTCGCGGAACAACGTCCAGCCGACGCCCCGGGTGGGTTCGAGCTCGACCACCATGCTGAGTTGGTGCCGCCCGCCCTGCGCGGCGAACACATCGCGGTACAGCTCGCTGTCCAGCCAGACTCGCGCGGGGACCAGGTCTGACAGGCGCCGTGGGGTCAGGTCCGTTGGCTGGCCCAGGTAACTGGTGATGCCGGGATGGTGGATGGCCTGCTGGAGCAGCTGTTCGGCGAATTCCCCGGCGAGGACCTGGCTGGAGTCGGTCCATCCGCTGACCCGACCGCGGCCCAGGTCGATGTCGGACCACAGCACCTGATCGGGTTGGAAAGTGCTGGTCAGGAAATCCATCGTCCGGGACAGGAACTGATCATGGCCCGGGGCGGCAGCAAGGTCGCGTGACAGGTCCAACAGGTGGCGGTGGAACGGGGTCTGGGACATCGGCGGGCCCTGGGTCGACGCGTACGTGGAAGAGCGTATACCGGACGCGGCCGCCGCGGGGCAGGATGAGCACGATGGGTCACGAGCCTGCCTTGGCTGGGCCCGCCGTTCGGAGACCACCGCACCCGGGTCGGGATCGGTCGGGGGAGGACCCCGGCTCGGTGCGGGTCCCGAGCCCGGGCGGCTAGGGGGCGGCCCGTCGACCTCCGACCACGGTCGGACCTGCGCGACCACGCCCGGTCGGAGGTGCCACCGCGCTCTGGCCCGGAGGGCGATGTCCGGGCGGCCCGTTCCGGGAAGCATGGATGCCATGGACATCACCCAACTGTTGATCACTGTCGGATCCCTCATCGGCATGCTCGTCATCTTCTTGATGGGCGTCATCCCGCCGATGCTGAATCGGTGAACTCAATGGACTTGACCAGCCGGCGAGAATGAGAGCGTGCGCATCTTTCACCGCTACGTCGCCATCGGCGACTCGACCACCGAGGGACTGGACGACCCGGACGGGCGCGGTGGCTTCTGCGGCTGGGCGAACCGGTTGGCGGTGCAGGTCGACGCCGCGCAGACCGCACCGTTGGAGTACGCGAACCTCGCCGTCCGCGGGCTGACCCTGGCCGAGATCCGAACCACCCAGTTCGACCGGGCCCTGGCGCTCGGTCCCGACCTGATGACGATCGTCGGCGGCGTCAACGACGTGATCGGCGCTCGTCCCGACTTCGCCCAACTCGCCACCGATTTCGAAGCCATGTTCGGCGAGGCGCGCCAAGCCGACATCACCGTCCTCACCTTCACCATGCCGGACCCTTCCAACGTCAACCCGCTCGGTCGGGTGTTCAAGGAGCGGATGGACCGGCTCAACACCATCGTCCGGGCCACTGCCCAGCGCTACGGCGTGGTGGTGATGGACTTCACCGACCACCCGGTCGCGGTTGACCCGCGGCTGTGGTCCGACGATCGGCTGCACGGGAATCCGACCGGCCACCAACGCATGGCCGACGCGCTGGCCTGGCGGCTCGGCGTCGATGGCGCCGACGCGTCCTGGACCGACCCCCTCGAGGAAATGCCCTCGCGCGGTCGCCGAGAACGCATCGCCGGTGACTTCCAGTGGGCCCGAACCCACTTCGTCCCGTGGGTCGGCCGCGGCATCCGCGGGGTGGCCGAGAGTCGGGGCGTGGTGGCCAAGCGGCCCGAGCCGCTGCCGGTCGACGCCGGCGAATTGCTGCCCGCGGTCTGAAGCGGTTCGAGCTCAGGAGGCGATCGAGCGCCGAGTGGGGAACTCGCCCCGGGCGAACCGGCCGATCTGGCGGGTGGAGATGCCGTCGTAGACAGCGCCGATGCCACCGCCCAACAGCGGCACCCGGCGCCCGAGCATCAGGGCCAGCCGCTTGCCGCCGATGCTCTCCAGCAGGTCGCCGAGGACGGTGCTGGCGACCCGGCGGTCCAACTCGGGGTCGAAGACGGGTGCGGTGGCGACGGCCATCGGGGTGGTCGGCAGCCCGCCACGGACGACCAACTTGCCGATCTGCTCCCCGCCGAGCAGGCACATCACCACGGCGGTCCGGACCCGCCCGTCGTTTATGTCGTAGCCCCGCAGGTGGGCGATCGAGGCCACCATCCGCACCTGCAGTACGGCCAGGCCGGTGAGGTTCGCGGGGACGGCGACGGGCATCGTGGCCAACCCGCCGAGGTTGGTCAGGAACCCCTGCCCGGAGGCGAGGCTGATGTGGGAGGTGATCACGGAATCGATCGCCCGATCGACCGATCCCCCGCTCTTCTCGAGGTGCCGGCCGGCCGCGCTGCGGGCGCTCGGCCACTTGCCCTTGCCGTCGATGGCCACCTCCAGCACGCGCCGGAGCGCACCACCGGCCGCTTGCGGCGCGGCCCCCGTGGCCAGCGCCTTGCCCACGTCCTTGGCAGACGGCATCCTTCGTCACCTCCGAGATCACGCACCGTGCCGAGCGCGGATGCGGGTCGGTCTCCATCGTGCGTACGGATCCAGCGTACGTGGCCGCGGGTGGCATCCGGCGGGGTGCGGACCCCGATCTGCCCCCGGGGTTGCCCCTGACCAGCCCGTACGGCCCGTGCTCGGCAACCGGCCGCCACGATCGACCGCCCGTCCGCCACAATCGGCCGGCCGTCCGCCACAATCGAAGGGTGCACCCCCTCTTCGGCGACCCGGCCCACTGGCCCGCGGGCGACCTCGTCGCGGTCAGTGAGGAGTTCGACGCCGGCATCGTCGCCACGGGTTACACCGAAGGGGTGTTCCCGATGCCGCTCGAGGGGCTGATGGGCTGGTTCTCGCCCCAGCAGCGCGGGGTGCTCCCGCTGGACGGCCTGCGGGTCTCGCGGTCGCTGCGCAAGATGCTGCCGCGTTACCGGACCACCGTCGACCGGGCCTTCGACCGGGTGATCGAGCGGTGCGCCGATCCGGAGCGGGTGGGCGGCTGGATCGACGCAGACATCATCGCGGCCTACCGTGAACTGCACCGGGCCGGCCTGGCCCACTCGGTCGAGGCCTGGACCGACGGCGACGAGTTGGCCGGTGGGCTGTACGGGATGAACATCGGCGGCCTGTTCGCCGGCGAATCGATGTTCCACGACGACCGGATCGGTCGGGACGCGTCGAAGGTGGCGTTGGTGCGACTGGTCCACCTCCTCGGCCCCGGGTCCGGTCGACTGCTGGACGTCCAGTGGCAGACCCCGCACCTGGCCAGCCTCGGCGTGGTGGAGGTGGCTCGCCCCGACTACCTGGTCCGGCTCGCCGCCGCCATCGACCGGGACCCGCCGTCCTGGACCGCCTTGGATTCCTGACCCTGCCGTAGCGGAGGTGTGCGCGGCATACTGGGGCCATGCCCGAGATGCCGGAGGTCGAGTCGCTGCGTCGCTTCCTCACCGAGCGGATGATCGGCGACGTGATCGCGCAGGTCGACCTCGCCGCCTTCAGCGCCCTGAAGACGTACGCGCCGCCGCTGTCTGCCCTGCACGGCCTCGAGGTGGACGCGGTGCAGCGGCACGGCAAGTTCCTGGACGTGTCCGCCCAAGGGGTGCACCTGATCTTCCACCTGGCCCGGGCCGGCTGGCTGCGCTGGAAGGACGAAGTCCCGACGACTCCGGTCCGACCGGGCAAGGGGCCGCTGAGCCTGCGCTTGCGGCTCGGCTCCGGCGCCGGGTTCGACCTGACCGAGGCGGGCACCCAACGGAAACTGGCCGTGTACGTGGTGAACGATCCGGCCGAGGTTGCCATGATCACCACCTTGGGACCCGACCCGTTGGCCGACGACTTCACCGTGGCGACCCTCTCGGCCATCCTCGACAAGGCCGGCCGGGCGCAACTCAAGGGAGTGCTGCGGGACCAGCGGGTGATCGCCGGGATCGGGAACGCCTACTCCGACGAGATTCTGCACGCCGCCCGGATGAGTCCCTTCAAACCCGCCTCCAGCCTCTCCGCCGATGAGCGGGGCACGTTGCTCGCGGCGATCACCGAGGAGTTGTCCGGGGCCATCGAGCGGGCGGCCGGCCTGGCCGCGAAGGACCTCAAGCGGGAGAAGAAGTCCGGCCTCCGGGTCCACGGGCGAACCGGCGAGGAGTGCCCGGTGTGCGGCGACACGATCGCCGAAGTGTCCTTCGCCGACTCGTCCCTGCAGTACTGTCCCGGCTGCCAGACCGGCGGCAAGAAGCTCGCCGATCGGCGGATGTCCCGGCTGCTGAAGTGACGCGTACCCTGTCGGGCATGAATGATCATGTGAAGAACCTGCCGGTCAGCGAGCTGGACGGACTGCGCGCTGCCGGCTGGGAGTTGCTCGACGTACGCACCCCGGCGGAGTGGGACGAGGTCCGCGCGAAGGGGGCCACCCACATCCCGTTGGACCAGTTGACCTCGCGCACCGAGGAACTTGGGGACAAGGTCGTCTGCCTGTGTGCAGTCGGTGGGCGGTCCGCCCAGGCCGCGCAGTACCTGGTCGGAACCGGTCGCGAGGTGGTGAACCTGGACGGTGGAATCGCCGCCCTGCAGGAGCAGGACCACCCGATCCTGGCTTCCTGAACGCAGCTTTCTGAACGCAGCTTCCTGAACTCGGGCACAAGGCAGTGGCCGCAGCCCCCGTACGGGGACTGCGGCCACAGGCGGTGAAAACGGGGGGCGCGAGGGCCGGAACACCGGTTTGTGGCGAGGGGGAGCCGATCTCCGGCGGCGGGGCGCCCGCGCGGGTTGCCCCCCCC